>CAKVLP010000001.1 GCA_934757825.1 uncultured Clostridia bacterium
TGAGTCCATATCCACCGCTCTATTACAACAAAAAAGCAAGTTACTTAAAACTTGCTTTTTATCTGGTAGGAGTGAGTCTCCCACCAACTAAATGACTTACACTCTCTTCGCTCGTATACAGGTGCGGGTCGGTAAAAAAAGAGTAAGCATATGCTCACTCATCTCTGGTAGGAGTGAGTGGGACGACGCGTTAAGAAAATATGCCTGTGTGCATATTTTTAGCCAGCTATGAGCATTCATGGCGACAAGTCGGGAGCGGTTTATCCGCGGTCCGGGTGTGACAACACCGAACCACCGAGGTGGTTTGAGTCCATATCCACCGCTCTATTACAACAAAAAAGCAAGTTACTTAAAACTTGCTTTTTATCTGGTAGGAGTGAGTGGACTCGAACCACCGACCCCCACCTTATCAGGGTGGTGCTCTAACCGGCTGAGCTACACTCCTATATATTTTGTTTTAACGACTTTTACAACTGTCGTTTTAAATCAAGGCGATTTAAAAAAATGGTGGAGATAAAGAGATTCGAACTCTTGACCCCCTGCTTGCAAGGCAGGTGCTCTAGCCAGCTGAGCTATACCCCCAAAACATTTGCGATATAATAATATCAAATTATAAAAAGCATGTCAATATTTTTAACAAAAGTTTTTTATATTTTGACAAATTTTTATCTCGCAAATCAAAAAGCCCCCTCGCTACTATTTAACACGCAAATCCAAAAATGCGAGTACGGGCGCCAAACAAAACAAAACAAAACAAAACATATAATATACTAGCCTATGTTAAAAATAGTACAAAACTGCAAAAGTGACTTCTGTCAAAAAACCGACATTTTAGTTAAGCCCGAATAGTTTTAGACGCATTTTTGAGTTCTATATTTTAAATGTTTTGATTGTTCTGCTTTATTTTACTTTAAAAATCGTTAATCGGTTTTTAAATCGTCCAACAACTTTTTGTAGCACGTATAACACATCGGCTTGTAGGTCACGCTGTTCTGGTTTTCAATTGCCACAACTTCCCCATCAGTGTTAAGCACGCCATCAACAAAACGGGCATTAACTGTGGCTTTTCTGCCACACTTGCACATACTTTTAAGTTCTTGCAAATTGTCCGCAAGTTCGACCAGCCTTTTGCTTCCCTCAAAAAGGCGTGTTCTAAAATCGGTAAGAAGTCCATAGCAAAGCACCGTATAAGTAAGCGACAATTCCTTTAACTGCTCGACCTGTTGTTCGGTCGCAAACTGGCACTCATCCACCATAATCACATCGTACTTTTTACCGCAACTTTCCCTAGCCACAATGTCAAGCAAGTTGTCAGCCATTGTAAACGCAGTACATTTGCACTCCAAACCGATACGCGAATGCACCACAATCTCGCCTTTTAACGTGTCGCGCGTGTCGAGCACGGATTTCAGCAAAAGCACGCTAAATCCCTGTTGTTCGTAATTAAACTTGCACATAAGGGCACTAGCGGTTTTGCTACACCCCATAACACCATATTTAAAATACAACTTGCCCATAACGCCCTCCATTTGACTAAGTATAGCATAGGCTAAAAAGAATTGCACGCAAAAAATATGGACTAAACACACAAAAAATAATAGCAAAATTCACTATTGAAATGTGTCAAAAAATATGGTACAATTTGACAATAAGAGGGAAAATTATGAAACAAAGTATCGAATCTGAGATAATTTTAAATTGGTTTAGATTAAAAAAGGCCGACAAAACAAAACTTTTGCAAGAATACGAAGATCAAAATGCAAAACTTTTTGAACGAGAGTCGCGAAAGGTAGTTATTACCGATGCCGAGCCAGACTTAGACGACAAAGTACGAGGCTACTATCGCCACTCTAAACCCGAAGAAATAACGCTCATAGACAACGCCACTCTAAACGAATCAGGGCTATACGCATTGAGCGTAGCATATCACGAGGGACTTCACGCTAGCATTCACGATATAGTTACTGGCGAACACACAAACCTAAAACTTTATCAAGATTTACCATTTAAAAATCTCCTTCACAACGCCTACTTTGACCTTAAAACGCCATCGGAATATTCCCGCGAAGAAAAACTTGTATGGTACGAAACACTTTGCAACAACGCGCACATTGTATTAGATAATTCCGAAACACTTAATGACCTAATCAAGATGTACAAGCCATATGCGTCCGAACTTTTCGCATATTGCACATTCAAACACTTTTGCAGAAAAGAATCTAAAATACTTGCGAATCCCGAACTAGATAGACAAATATCGTCCACAATGGCAAATTATGACGATTTACTTTTGGAAACATATCCCGAAGCCATAGTCTCCCACCAACAAAATCATCTAAAAACACGAAACCACGTAAATAGCACGGTAAAAATAATTGAAAACAAGAAAAAACTATCGCCAGAGGACGTGGCAAACGAAGTAAATCAAAGGATAATTATAGACTCTATAATATTACGATAACACACACTTTGCATAGTACTATGCAAAACCACAAAAAAGACCCTATTTTAGGGTCTTTTTTAGTGATAATCTTTTCGATTTTGAGATTATTTCTGGATAGCCTCGTAACCTGCTATGATGCACATACGAGAAGTTTTGCTAACATCCATAGGTTGATAAATATTCATCCAGTCACCTTGCACAAACATTTTTGCATTGTTAGGGTTTTGAGAACCTACAAAGTCAATCAATGTTTTACCATCAGTTCCATATGCGCCAAAACCGGCAGATTGGAAAATAGGCATTTGTTTTGCAGAAGCATTTGCAGTTTCTGCCGCAGTAATTAAGTTTGCTGGATACAATGCATTTTCAGGATGCTCAGCAGTTACTTCTGGATGGTTGTTGTACACATCTGCTACGTTTGTAAGTTTTTGGTCTTTATCAAACATTCTTACAGTACCCTTAATTTGTCCCAATGGTTTAAAGGCATTGTCAGCATCCATAATAATTATAGCAAAATTTACAAGACTTGTATCTCTACCGTCTATTTTAACAGTTCTAGTAATTGTTTTTGTATTTTGTGTAGCACCACGCATCAAAGCATCTAGTCCAATCAATTGTCTTGCTGTTTCAACCGCACTATATCTTTGGAACCAAGCCTCAGTGCCAGTAACCCAAGATTCTAGTGTAGAATTGATTACATCAAGGTTGCTTATAAATCCACCACAAGACCCATCAGAATCATGGTGACATACCATTGCAATAGGACCACCTGCGCCGATAAACTCACTATCAACAAGGTCAATTTGTTTGTAACCGTACATGAAAATCATGTCGTCGTGTGCATTGTAAGATTTTACTCTTGTAAATACAGATTTTTGATTTTTAACTGCTTCAACATCGTTGCTTATTTGAGTATGATGCATAACATACATTACATTAAAGCCGTTTTGGATACAGTTGGTTTGAGCGATGTTTGCGCTAGCATTAAATAGACCAATACCACCCTTGCTACTTTTATCCTCGCTTCTACCGCTGTTACCTTTAAAACTGACGTTTTCAATAACAACGTTACCGCTGATACCACCAGCATATGTTACTTGTTTGTCACCTTCATTATGGTTGTCACCATTAAGACCAAATAGCATTACGTGACCTTCATTACGACCTTCTGCAACGATTGTCTCATTTGCTACTCTTGGAAGTTTTGTCGCGTCAATTGTAGAGTAATTTCCATGGATTGTAAATGTTTTGTCTGGGGCTACTACGTGAGAGTATACACTTATCCAAGTCCTAAGCGAACCATAAATGTAATTGTCCTTTGTTGGGTCAGTTTTGTTTGCATCAGCAGGAATGTCTATATCACCTTGTACATACTTGTATGCATTTGGAAGAATATCAGATGTGATATTGAAAGTTCCGTGTAGCACTACTGCATCAGGATCAATACCTGTAAGACCATTTGCAGACTTAATGCTTGCCCAGTTTGCAGAAGTATGTGCGTTGTTGTCAATTACAGATAGTTGTTCGATAGATTGAACATTGAATCCATTTACCACTTCAAACTCAAAAGTAATGCTTGGGATATCCTCATCAGCATTTTGAGGTCTAACTGTAAGTTTAAATTTATTACCAGCAGCCTCTTTTGCAAATTTGAATTCTTGTGTTGCATTATTTACAGATACAAGATCGCTTGTAAGAGGTGTTTCAAGGGTGTTATCAAATATTTTTACCCAAGTGCCACCAACATATTCTTCTACAACAACCGAACTTGTGTATCTGTTAAGAGTAATAGTATCAGCATCACCAGCATTAACAAATGCCTCAATTTGTGGCATAAATACAAAGGCGTTGTCATTACCTACTTTGTAACTCACTGTTCTATCATAGAACTCATTACGTTTTGCATTTACTACTTCTTCAGCATTCATTCCAGTAGTATCAACACCTTTAATTGCATTCTTGTAGTTTCTAATGAACGCTGGGTCTTCAAAACCCGTAATGATGTATGTATCCTCAACAGAGTTATACACTGTTACCTTAATAGTAGCCTCCGCTTCTTCGCCCCATTTAACGATAACGTTTTTAATTCCTGGGGTTGTGGTATCTACGTCAGAAATTTCAAGTTCGTCGGCTTTAACTTCTTTGGTAGTTTTATCAGTATAAGTTGCAACCATTACAATTGTACTGGTGTCAACTTCGTCGCCAACCATATATGTTTGGTTAAAAGTACCCTCTTTTAAAGCAAATTCTTTAAGTTTTGCTTTACAACCTACAAGAGTAAAACACATACCAACACATATAATTGCTAAGCATAAGTATTTTGTAAGTTTTTTCATTTGTTTCTCCTTATATTTTATTTTGCCAAAAACCATAGAAATTACTCGTTATTTTTTAGATTTTGGCTATATTATAAAACCCTAGCGGGCCTTACAACCTTAGTTAAATTTCCAAGCGGTTATTTTTACAATACCTTGTATTTTGCTACCATCAAGTGCGTTTATGTAAATTGTAACCGTACCTTTTTTGATAAACCTTACAATTCCCTGCCCGTCTACCGTGGCAACATTTTCGTTTCCCGACACAAACTCCACACGTCTAAATGAAGCGTCCTCTGGGAAAACGCGCCATTGTATCCAGAATGTTGTTTCTTCCGACTCTTTGTAGTCAATAACTACCTTTTGAATTGTCAACGTTCTGCCGTCGATAGTAACCTCGGCATCTTTGGCTTCTTCGTTTATACACGTGATTTTTTCAATGTAAATCTTTTCGTCGTACAAAACGCTCTTCATACCGAATACGCCAATGACCGCTACCGATGCAACATAGATAACTAAAATAAGCATTACAACAGATTTCTTCATATGTTACACCTCCTACACCTTTTCCTTGTAGTAGATGTTTTGTTTTGCACCAAACGACCACACGCGCCACACGGCAAATGCTAGCGACAATGCAAACAATTTCACCCAAGCAAGATTATAGTTATCCTCAAACAAGAACAGCGATATACCGAACATCAAAAACGCAATTCCGAAGGCACTTATGGTGCTTTTTGTTTCGTTGCTGTTTGCTGACGATTCGCCGAATGTCTGATACATTTGGAACATTGGGTTCATAAAGTCTAGTTCGGCGCTCCAAAGCATATGGCCAAGGTTTAGGCACAAAACCATCAATATAAACAACAACATGTCCACTGGTTTTATTGGCAAAACTGTCTGGAAAATGATAATTGTAATCACAACCGACACGCTAGAAAATGCGATTTGCCAAATTAGTTTTGGAAGAAGTATCGTAATTGGCTTTACTGGGCGGGTTTTGTTAAGTAGCCCGGCAAGCCCTTCTTTACTATACACCGACGCAAGCGTGGTGTTGTTTGCCAAAACTATTAGTAAAATTAGAAGCAAGTTAAACGAATAACTCATATGCTGACCAAGAAGACGAGTGTTCATAGAACTCAAAATTTTATCGAAGAAGAATATCGCAATTGGTAGCATAAAGAACACAATAATTGTGTTGCTAAGTATGCTACTGGTGCGAAGGTTTCGCTTGAAATCAACCATAAGCGACGAGGCAAAAGCTCCGCGTTTGCAGTCTTTTTTCGCGTGCAAAATAGTTTTTCTTCGATACTCAAACGATTTGCAAGACATCTTTAAAAACAATGGTTTTACGATAAGAAGCGACGCGCCAAGCATCACAACAATAACCCCTAAAATGCCTAGGAAGATATACAATGTGTCAATTGACAACAAATGCAGAGTAAATCCGCTACGCGAGCCCACAACAAACTGTGTTAGCCACGCAAAAGGCACAAATGTGGCGGAGAAATTTCTCAAGAAGTCTTGTATCCTATTTGAAATCATACCCCATTGCCCGACTAAGTCTATGTTTTCAGGAATTAGAGAAATCCCTTTAAACAACAGCCAAATCAAGCCACCAACAACGCTAACAAGCAAGAGTATCTCAATCAACCTAAATCGTTTTAGGAAGATAGACACAAGCATTGCAGGGATTGACAAGAACGCGCCAATTACCACTGGCAACATCGATAGGAAAATTATGCAGAAAATTAGCCAAGGATAGTATCCAAAGCCATATCCGTTGGTCATTCCATACGCCACCAAAATCGGGAACAAAAAGTAGAAGTTCCTCATAAGTTCGTTTAGAAAATACACAATAAATTTGCTCAAAAACACCTGCATACTAGACACTGGCATTGTTAGCAAAACTGGGTTGTCGGGCGAGAAATAAAAGGATTTCATTAGTCCTACCGAACAACTGATTATTGACAAAATTTGGGTTATTGTGATTATGACAACCACAACACTTATAGGTGTAACCGCAACTAGCGAAAACAAGTGCAACAACTGCGACACGTAAAACAAAACGTACGACAATGCAAGCACAAGCGCAAAGCCAAGTATGGCGAATATCACTTTAAACATTGTTTGCTTTTTCGAGCGCAAAAATGACAAGTCAATTTTGTCTTTAAGTTGCATCATTATTAGCGGTTTTAGTTTATTCATTTTGCCTCCTTATATAAATATAATTATTAGTAGATAATTTAATCCTTAATATTATCAAGGTAGAACTTTTCAAGTCCGCCCTCTTGCTCTTCAACCTCTTTTACCGAGCGAGTGCATAGAATATTGCCCTTTTTAATAATGGCAATCTTATCGCAAATCTTTTCCACAACGTCGATGATGTGACTACTGAAAAACACTATATTGCCCTCTTTGGCGTGTTGTTTCATACACTCCTTAACCTGGAAAATGCTCTGTGGGTCAAGGCCTGTAAGCGGTTCGTCCAAAATCCAAATTTTAGGATTGTGCACAAGCGCCGACATAATGGTGATTTTCTGTTTCATTCCGTGACTATATGTTTTAATTTGGTTGTCAAACGCGCCTTCAAGTTCGAATAGTTTTACATACTTATCAATTCGCGCTGTTCTATCCTCTTTGCTTACGTCATACAAGTCCGCAATGTAGTTTACATATTCTCTACCCGTAAGTTTTTCGTACAATGCGTAGTGGTCGGGCACAAATCCGATTTGTTGTTTTGCCTTAACCGACTGCTTCTCAACGTCGTATCCACACACCAAGATTTGACCGCTTGTAATTGGCTGAATGCCAACAACACTCTTAATAATTGTACTCTTGCCCGCGCCGTTTGGTCCTAAGAATCCAAATACTTCGCCAGCGTGAACTTCTAGGTTTGCGTCCTTCACGGCAAACACGTCGCTCGACCCGTATCTCTTTGAAAAGTTTTTAAGTATCAATTTGTCCACATTTTTCTCGTCCATAGGTTCCTCCTCACTCCTTCCGCCTAAAATTTGTATCAATTCCATTTTCTGCTGAATTTCAAGTTTTTTCTTCAACTGCATATCCGCATACTGTCTCGACATCTCATAGCCCGCTTCGTAGATAAACCACATTCCGAGCGACGCCGCCACATACACCAGCCAGAACAAAAACTGGTAAAGTGGATACAGCACAAATTTTAATTCCCTCGATGCTGTGTGTATGCTAAACTGCCACTGTGCGTCTCTAAGGTGCTCTGCCCAGGTGCCAAGTTTTTCGGCGATGAAGTCGCTGTTTACAAAGAAGAAGTCAACTTCGCCGTAGTTTGAGAACCACGCGTTTATAAACAAAATCAAAACAAAGTAAACCGTAAATCCGACTGTCGAGTATATAAACTGTTTTAGTTTTGGTCTTTGGTACACGCCAAGCGCAACAACTAGTAGTGGGCCAAAGAACGCAATCCAGTGGTTAACCCAAAACACAATTAGTCCCGGACTAAAAATGTTGTATGTATCACTGTAATTAGGAATTGCCATCGCCAAGAACGCGCCAAGCACGTTTATAAAATATGTGAAGTAAAACAACTTCTCTGTTTTGAACACAAGACAAATCACCAAAATATACATAGCAGTGTTGCAAAGATGAAGTGGCCAACTTGTGATATTCATAAATGAATCGTATTTTCTGTAAAGCGAAAACACAATAAGCGCGCCAACCGCCAAATAAGTTAAAGAGAACTTAATAACCTCTTTACTTTTATTGCGAAAAATGAAATATAACGCAATAGGAACAATGATTCCTACGTACATAAACAACCTGTGATATAGGCTGAACTTTTTTATTAACATATAACTTGGGAAATATCCAAACAATGCTTTAAGCATATATGCCGGCATAACACAAATCATCATACCCGCAACACTTAAAACCATGTATATCAAATCTTTCCAAGATATTTTGTAAGGTGTCTGCAAAAAGATTGCCAATGAATAGCCTAGCACCACGACCAATTGAAGACTGATAAGAATCAATCTCACGCTTTCAAATGAAAAAGCAGAAGTGTAAATATTTGCGCCAAACAATGTAAGCGTCATCCCCCTAAACATAACTATGCAAAATAGCGTTGTAGGAAGTGTGACATATTTAATAATTTTGGAAATAATTTCAACTTTAAAGAAAGAATGCAAGATCACAATCAACGCATTCATAAACATTAACCAAATTGCAATAAGTGAAAAAGCAGTCTCAACTTTACCAGGCAAAGCGCCGTCCACCAATTCAACAATGCTTTCTGCTGCTTCGTGTCCACCCATGTACCACACAACAAACAATGCAAGTGTTACATAAGAAAGGATTTTAAAAAAGCGATCCGAAAAATTGCATTTCTTAAAACACTTAAAAAACACAATCAATCCGATCGCCACTACCGACAAAATAATTAAGATAAGTAATTGAGCTGTAAACATAATTCCACTCTCTTTTCATTTGCAAATCTAGACGCTCGCGCGCCTGTATTTAAATTTATTATACACTATTATATAACAAATAACAACATAAAAAAATTTGTTTTTTCGACATATTTTTTATTTAGTATCTACATAAAATTTTACCCTAAATTTTAAAAACGCGAGCATCATAATTTAAATAATATTCAATATTTAGTTTTTGAAAAACGAATTAAAAAATTTGCAAAAAATCACATAAAATTCAATTATTTTTACATCTCAAATTTTTACACAATATCATATATTATTGTCATATTTTCACAACACATATTAAATATATTATGTGGTTTATGACAATAAGTCACTGCTTTTTGACAATATATATTTGTTTAATATATTTTAAAAGTTTTAAAAAAATATTTTTAGAAAATATATTATCATATAAAAACTACCCTTAACCTCCTAAAAAGTTCATAATAACCCTTGGTAAATTTCACACAGCTTAAAAAGAATTTTTCACTTAAAAAAACAAAAAACTCAACCCTTATAAGGTTGAGCCTATGGTGTGAGTGGGCGGAGTCGAACCGCCGGCGTTTCGCTTAGGAGCAATGGAAAATTATAAAATTAGCGTTTGTATAATCAAAAATCGAAATTCTTATCAAAATTTTAGCCAAAATTGTGCAGTATATTAACCAAAACGGCTAACTTTTGTATCTTTTACTCAAACCCTTTGAAATCTACGGTGCACAAATGGTGCACTTTTGTGGGTATTTATAGTTTGGGTGCATTTGCAACATTTTAACAACTATTAAAAATTTCTTTAAAATTAAATTGCTAATATATTAGCATTTTATTGACAATAATAAATAAAAGTGCTAAAATATGAGCAGTATGAAAAATAAATATGATTTAAACAATTTTGTCCACACACTAACAGAACAAGGTGTTTTAAGTGGAATAGTAGAAAGAGTTAAAGAAAGACGAAAAGAACTAAAACTAACACAGCAAGAACTTTCACAAAGATCTGGTGTAAGTTATGCTTCTATTAGAAGATTCGAAAGTTCTGGAGAAATATCTTTTAACTCACTTTTGAAGATTGCAAGTGTATTAAATGCTCTTGCAGATTTTAATATGCTTTTTAGCAATGAGCTAGTTTCAGACTTAAAGGAGTATTAAGATGAATATTGAAGAGGTAAAAAAATTAAATGTTAAGTATAACGGAAAGATTGTTGGTTATCTTGCTGAATTAAAAAATGGAAGCATTGCTTTTCAATATGATAATGAATGGTTAAAAAACGGATTTTCAATCTCACCAATATCATTGCCATTATCTAATGAAATTTATATTAGTGATAAACCAACATTTAATGGATTATATGGCGTGTTTTGGGATTCATTGCCTGATGGCTGGGGTGAACTTCTTGTTAGGCGTATGCTAAATAAGTATGGCATTAGCTTTGATAGACTCTCTCCACTTCAAAAATTATCTATAATAAACAGGAATGGTTTAGGCGCATTAGAATATGAGCCAAATAGAACTATACTAGCAATAAGCGAAGATTATAGCTTAGATGAAATTGCAACTGAGGCTGAAAAAATACTAAACGATGATGCTGAAAATGTTGACCTAGATAGCATTTTTAACTTAGGTGGATCTAGCGGTGGTGCCAGACCCAAAGCACATATTACCTACAATGATGAAGAATGGATAGTAAAATTTCCTTGCCAAATAGATCCTAAAAATATTGGGGAAAAAGAATTTAATGCCAACCAACTTGCAAAGAAATGTGGGATAAATGTTAATGAGTTTAAATTATTTGATTCTAAAATTTGCAGTGGCTTCTTTGGAGCAAAAAGATTTGATAGAATTGAAAACAAAAAAATTCATATGATATCATTATCTGCACTACTTGAGACAACTCATAGATTGCCAAATCTGGATTATGGACATTTATTTCAAGTTATTTCAAAAATTAGTGTAAATAGAGAAAATGATATGTATGAGGCTTTTAGACGTATGTGCTTCAATGTCTTCTATAAAAACAGAGACGATCATAGCAAAAATTTCTCATTCCTATATGATGAAAATCTTAAAGGATACAAATTGTCACCTGCATACGATATAACATCCTTACCAAATAAGCCAGAACACGAAATGAGTGTAAACTTGAATGGTAAGCCAACCGAGAGTGATTTAATGCAAATTGCCCACGATTTTGGGCTATCCAAAAAGAAATGTGAAGAAATAATCGCAATAATAAAAAATACTTTAAAAGGAGCATAATAATGAAAAATTCAACAGAGTTAGAATGCGAATATCAAGAATTTATTGCAAAATTTACAAAATCTGCAAAAGATTTTAACAACGATTTGTCAAGACTATCTCCAGAAAATAAACAAAGATTTGAAAAGGAGTTTAAAAACTTGGTAACATTAAATTTACCAAATTTAATCAATTTTATTAAGAATTCATAAACAGCTTTTTACAAATATTATAAGTAATCTCCACAACATGGTCAATTTGTAGGTTTACAAGTTGACCTTTTTCTATGTCTAAATTAAAATATTCTATCCATTTTTCTCTTGAAAAATCTTTTACGAACTCATCTTCTAATTCGCAAATTTTAGTTAATTGCAGTTGTTCTTCTGCACTGAGTTTTTCGTTTTCTAGTGTATCTTTTACTAGTTGCAAAACGTGGTTCAACTTTTTCACCTCCATTTGAAATTATAGAAACATATTTAGCATAATCTTTGCCATCGCTGTAAACCAAAAGCATAATGTCACTATGTAAACAACAAAACATAATCACATGAAAACAACCTTTGTTATCAATATACATTGCGTGTTTATGTGCAACGATATTAGGGTTTTCTTCTAGCAAATGTTCCCTAAAATATATAAAATAATCTCTTGCCAAATATATGACTCTTTCAACTACATACTTAGCTACAAATCCTTCACTCCGATCAATTTTGTTCCTTGCTAATCTCGCATTAGTAATATCACAAACAAATCTCGCTTTCATTTTATCACCTTTACCTCCTAAAGAGTAATCAATGGTTTGCTTCATGGTGTCCACACCAATCAATGGATTGCCCGCAAGTCTCCTAAGGGTTAGATCTATCTTAATTTAAAAACCTCTTTGCAAATATTGTAGGTATGAATGATATTTTCTTCTATATCTAGATTGTGAAGTTTGTATATACTTGACAACAATTCATCAAATATATGCTTTTGTTCAGCTGATAATGTTTCAACGAAATCAGCCTTAATGTGTTGAATATCAATGGTTTGCCTAAAATATTCTTGCGAGTTTTTGAAACTCATATTGACAAGTTCAACAATTCTTTTCATGATCCACCTCCAGGCGTTTGTGTTTTACCGTAAATATATTTCTTTTGCAAGTTATTTGGTCGAAAATATATGATTTTCTCCAGAAAGTTGTATAAAACTCAATTATCTGGAGCAAATAAGCATAAAAAATATATGTTTTTCTCCAGAAAATACAGTTTTATTGCATTAACTGGAGAGAATAATGAAAAATTATTCATAATTCATAAACAATTATTATTTAATTTATTTAATGTAAAATAATGCAAATAGGTGTTTTATGTGCTACAATATAAACAAATAATACAAAAGGATACACATATGCAATTTGATTTTGGAAATGCAAATGAAGAGCAGAAAAAAGCAATTCAATGCACTGAAGGCCCGTCTTTGATCATTGCGGGCCCAGGAACAGGAAAAACTTTTACTCTTGTTAAAAGGGCTGTATATTTAATTGTTGAAAAGAAAGTTAAACCAGAAAATATAATGATGGTAACTTTTACTGAAAAGGCAGCAAAAGAATTAATAACAAGAATTTCAAATGAATTACTTAATTACGGAATATCTTTGAACATAAATGAAATGTATATTGGTACATTCCATTCTATTTGTTTAAGGCTAATAAAAGAAAACATAGAATTTACAACGTTAAAGAAAAATTTTAGAGTGCTTGATGATTTTGAGCAAAAATACTTTATATACCAAAATATTAATAAATTTAGAAGATTAGAAAATTACTACGATATATTTGGTAAAGAAAGTGGCCGTTGGTATGAAACCGAAAGGATTGTTAAGTTTTGCAATAATTTAAGTGAAGAACTTGTTGACTATAATATTCTTATAGAAAGCCCAGAAAAGAGTATGAAATTAGTCGGCCAAATTCTTGAAGAATATACTAATTTAATGACTGAAAATAATTATTTGGATTTTTCAAATATTCAGGTCGTTGCCTATAATTTACTAGAAAATAATTATGAAATTTTGAAAGAGATTCAAGAAAATATAAAATATGTAATGGTTGATGAATATCAAGATACGAACTTTATCCAAGAAAAGATAGTTTTAAAACTTACAGAGCCTACACAGAATTTGTGTGTGGTTGGAGACGACGATCAAGGTTTGTATAGATTTAGAGGAGCAACAATTAGAAACATCCTCGAATTTCCATCGAAATTTAAAAACATTAATCAATTTAATTTGGTGAAAAATTATAGATCTGAAAAAGAAATAGTTGATTTTTATAACAAATATATGCAACAAACTGAAAGCAAGCTGTTTGGCTTTAGCTGGGACAAATTTAGATTTGACAAACAAATTAGAGCATGCAAACCTAATTTATATATGGGCACAAGCGTTTCAAAAATAAAGCAAGATGACTTTGAATTGTGGTGTGATAAAACTTTGACACTTATCAAAGATCTTTTGTCTACAAAGAAAATAACAAACCTAAATCAAATTGCATTCCTATTTAAATCAGTAAAACATGATAGAGCTGTAAAACTGGCCGAATACCTAGAGAAAAATGGAATCCCAGTTTATTCTCCTAGATCTGATATGTATTTCCAAAGGTCAGAAATTAAAAGAATTATTGGTTGTTTGATTATTTTATTCCCTAATTACTATAATGCTCTAGCCAAAGAAGAGTATAAAGATTTACTTAAATCAGAGTTACAAAATTATTATTTGAGTTGTGTAGAAGAATTTTATAGAGAACTTAATAATAAAGAAAATAATGATTTCAAGTCTTGGATAAAGTTTAGAGCAAAAGATCATCTTACTTTAACAGATTTCAACTATGGTATCGTTGCATTATTCTATCAATTAATGCAATTCCCAATGTTTAGTAAAATAATTGATGTGGAAGTAACTGGTGTTAATGATACAAGAGCTGTCCGTAACCTATCTACATTTTCTGATATTTTAAATAAATTTGAATATTTCCACAATTTGTCAGTTTTAACTCAAAACAATATGGATTATGTGGTAACTTCACTTTTTAACAATTATTTAAGATTTTTAATTGCCGGCGGTATAGATGAATATGAAGATGAAAAAGAATATGCCCCTAGCAATTGTGTATCTTTCTTAACCATTCATCAATCTAAAGGCTTGGAGTTTCCTGTTGTAATTGTGGGTTCGCTATATTCTGTTCCTAGGGATAATAGTAATCCTATTATGGATGAAATAGAAAAGGACTATTACTCTAGAAAACCATTTGAACCAAGTGAAGCTATTAAGTATTATGATTTCTGGAGATTATATTATACAGCATTTTCAAGAGCACAAAACATGCTTGTTTTATCTGCATGTTCTTCTAGTAGATCAGAGCCAAGTAAATACTTTGCAGACGTGTTTAAGGAAATCTCTGAATACAACAAAGACTTTTTAAATAGTGATCAGAAATTTGATGCTGTTAAAGAAGCCAATCTCAAAGAAACCTATGCATTCACGTCAAATATTCTTGTATACAAAAATTGTCCTATGCAATATAAATTTTTAAAAGAATTTGATTTTACACCAGTTAGAGTTGGCTCTACTGTTTATGGTACTCTTGTCCACTCCACAATTGAAGATATACATAAATTAGCATTAAACAACAAAACACAAGAGATCAATCCAGAAAACATAAAATCACTTTTAGATACAAATTATGTGCTTATATCACTTAAAGAAAAGACTTTCTTAGGCCAAGCACAGAGAGATAGCGCTTTGAAGCAAGTTATGGCCTATGTAGATAGACAGAATGGTGATTGGTCAAAAGTTAAGGATGCTGAGGTTGAAGTAAGTCTTGTTAAAGACAAGTATATTCTTAAGGGCAAAATTGACCTCGTTCAAGGTGCGGATAACACTCTTGAGATAGTTGACTTCAAGGCAGAAAAGAAACCTGATATTTTTGCTGAAAAAGATAAGATAGAAACCTACAAACATCAATTGGAGGTATATGCACATATTATTGAAGGTCGCACTGGCCAAAAAGTTTCAAAAACTCATATTTACTACACAGGTGAAACTAGTGGCAATCCAATGATTTCTTTCAAGAGAAATGAGAAAGGCATTTCCGAGACAATTAAAAACTTTGATCGTGTTGTAGATAAAATACAGAAAAAAGAGTTTTCAGAAAGATCTTGCTCTCAAAAATTGTGCTCGAACTGTGACTTTAGATATTTTTGCAAAAAAATTTAGGAAAAGTACACTAAAATGGACAAAAAGTGTGCTATAATGCTTTTAGCGTAGAAATTAAGGAGATTTTATGGGATTTTTTAAAAACATTGGCAATAAAATTGCAGATACAGCGAAAGGAATCAAGACTAAAATTGATTCTAAGATTCAAGAGCATAAAGAAAATAAAGAACAGCAAAAGATTTTAAATGAAAAATTTAAGGCTGAGAAAAATGCTCTGGTTTTTACTGTTTACTTCCGTAATGGCAAAAAACAAAGTTTCACTGGACTTTTAAATCACGGAGATCACATAATTAGGTTGGATTCGGATTTAAAATCAAATGAAGTTACAAAAATATCTGATGAGAAAAATAATGAGTATTACATTATTAGAATTAATCCCATCAAATATCAATACCAAGTTACAATTCCAGAAACGGAAGAAAGTAATATTGTTTTAACAAAAGAACTAGATGAAATCGAATATACAAATGAAAAACCAAAGGAAGAAAAGACTCCTGTTATTAATACATATAACATTACAAATACCGACAATTCTACAACAATAAAAGGTGTAAAAAATAGCAATGTAAACTCAACTGATTCAAAAGTTGATAGCAAAAAAGAAGTAAGTGTTGGCGTCGATATCAGTGCAAACTTACAACAAAAAAAGGGAGAATAAATGTATGGAAAACGAACAATTATCATTTGAGTTTGAACCCAAAAAAGTTATAAAAGGTTATCCTGAACTTCATTGGATGGGTAAAAGGCCTTATAAGAGTACACAGTACTATCCTGCCCAACTCAAAGAAACTTATGGGGAGAAAGATGAGACTGGATGGATTAACAAGATCTTCTGGGGCGACAACTTACAAGTTATGAGTCATCTTCTTAAGGACTATCGTGGTAAGGTTGATTTGATTTATATAGATCCACCTTTTGATAGTAAGGCAGATTATAAAAAAAAGGTGTTTATTAGAAAAAATTCGGTTAATAACGATCCATCTGTTTTTGAGGAAAAACAATATGGAGATTTATGGACTAATGATGAGTATCTTCAATTCCTTTATGAAAGGATGTTGTTATTAAGGGAATTGCTTTCGGAAGAAGGTACGATCTATGTTCATTGTGATTGGCATAAAGTTCATCATATAAGATGTATTTTAGATGAAATTTTCGGGCCATCAAATTTTATTAATGAAGTTATTTGGCAATATTTTATGGGTGGTAAGGGCGCTAATGAATTTGCTAAAAAGCACGATAACATATTAGTTTATGCAAAAAATAAGGGAAAACATAAATTTAATAAATTTAATATTAAAAGATATTATGATTTTGTTCCTTCATTGAAAGATGATTCTGAAAACGGTCAAACAGGCAAGGATGAAATTGGATATTGGGGAATGGTTGGATGCCCAGATGTGTGGCAAATAAAAGGTGTCTTCAATATGGGTAGCGAATATACTGGATACCCAACTCAAAAACCAGAAGAATTAATGGAAAGAATACTAAAAGCTTCGTCTGATGAAAATGACCTAGTTCTTGATTGTTTCATGGGATCAGGAAGTTTCATTACTCAAGCAATTAAAATGAATAGACGTTATATAGGGGCAGATATTAATTTAGGAGCAATTCAAATAGCAACAAAACGATTGTTGAAAATTGTAAAAGATTACAAAAAAACGGGCTTTGAAGTCTATAATGTTAATAACTACGATTTATTTAGAAATCCTGTCGAAGCAAAAGATTTGATAATAGAAGCTCTTGAAATTCAAAAGTTTGATTCTTCAGTAATCTATGATGGTGAAAAAGATGGAAGAATGGTTTATATTATGCCTGTAAATAGAATTGCTACTCGTGCAGACTTGGAGTCTCTCAAGGCTAATCTACCTTACAAAACTTGGGAAAAAAGAAAGGAAGAAAATCCAACAGCTCCAGTAGAAAGAATTACTCTTGTATGTATGGGGCATGAATCTGACCTAAAAGCAACTTTGCAACAAGACTTGGCCAACTATAAGTTGGATATTGAAATCATTGACCTTCTTAGAGACAAGTCTCAGTTCACTTTCAAGAGAGATTCTGAAGCAGATATAGAAATTAAGAACGGTAAACTTATCATCAAAAACTTCTACCCAATGAACCTCCTTCAAAAATTAAGTTTCCAAAAAGAAGATGTTGAAAATTGGAAACAACTTGTTGAATCGGTTATGATAGACTTTAATTATGATGGCGAGGTACTTAATCCTGAAATTATAGATATTCCAAATAAAAATGAATTTGTTAAAGGTGAATACGATATACCTGCTGGTGCAAAAAGAATAAAGGTTAAAATTACAGACTTATTATCTGAATCTTTAGAAGTTGAGGTTAAGTAGTATGGCAAAAAGAAATCAACAAGTAAGTGATAATTTCTTTTCTTTCTTTGAAGCATTAAAACAATACTATGAATCTCATAAAGGCAAAATAAGAAGAAATTACAAAGATATTTCTAGAAAGTATCTTGATTACAACGATCCAGACATAAACCCAAAAGCTTTTTTGAGAAAGCCTCAGTTTGAAGCTTTGGAGATGTATGTCTTTATAAAAGAATTCTTGAACAATCAACAGATTTATGATATTTTCAATAAGTGGTATAGAAGAGAAGGCGTTTTTAGTGATGCGTCATATTATGCTGTCACATATCACGGCCAACAATCAATGTATGAATTAAATGCAATGGAATACCGTAGAGTTTTTGATTCTATGCAAAAAAATGCAGAACAGTATCCAAACTATATCTATGCTCTAACAATGGGATTGGGTAAAACCATATTGATGGCAACTTGTATTTTCTATGAGTTTTTGCTTGCAGACAAATATCCAAAAGATCCAAGATTTTGTCATAATGCCCTTGTTTTTGCTCCGGATAAAACTGTTTTACAATCTTTAAAAGAAATTCAAACATTTGACAAATCTCTTGTTGTTCCTAAGGAATATGCAAGAGTTCTTGATTCAAATATCAAATTTCACTTTTTATATGATACTGACCTGTCTTTGGCCACAGTCGATGGTTCAGATTTTAATATCATAATTTCGAACACACAAAAGATACTCCTTAAGAAAGTCCACAAAGAAAAAACAGCAATGGACAAACTTTTTGAAGTAAAAAATACAATAAATTCAAAAGCTAAAGACATAATGAATGATCTTTATGATTTCACAGACATTTCTGATTCTGGAGAACTTATGATCAACCAAAGATTTGAGAAATTAACAAGACTTCCTCAAATTGGTATTTATGTTGATGAAGCACATCACATGTTTGGTAAAGAACTTGAGAAAGCATTCATAAAAAACAATGAAAAGTCAAGTTTGCGTACAACTATCAATGAATTGGCGTATGCTCTTCAAGACAATGGAACAAGCGTAGTTGCCTGCTATAACTATACAGGCACTCCATATGTGAGCAATTCAATTCTTCCTGAAGTTGTGTATTACTATGGATTAAAAGGTGCAATTTATAATGGTTATCTAAAAAATGTTGATGATGAAGCTTATGAAAATGTTAAATCCACTGAATTTATCAAACGTGTAATCAAAGATTTCTTCGCTACACACGGCGAAAAAAGATATGAAGGTCTCCTTCCTAAGATCGCAATATTTGGAGCAAAAATAGATGAACTAATGGAAGAGATTAAACCAGCAGTTGAAGAGGCTCTAATTGAAATAAGTCAACCAACAAGCAAAATTCTAGTTAATGTTGGAGCCGAAAAAATCACAAAAGATAAAGACATTTTTGATTTTCAAAATCTTGATGTTGTAGGTACAGATGGCGCAGAAAAACAAGTAATATTACTGGTAGGTAAAGGTACTGAGGGCTGGAACTGTCGATCACTATTCAGTGTTGCAATGTACAGAAGCCCATCGTCAAAAGTATTTGTCCTTCAAGCCACAATGCGTTGTTTAAGAAAAATTACAGACATACAGCAAACAGCTAAAGTTTATCTATCAAAAGAAAATAGAGATATTTTAAATGCTGAGTTGCAAGCAAACTTTAAAGTATCAATTGATGATATAAAGAAGCCAAAAGATGATAACAAAGTTGATGTCGAAGTTAGGATTGTGCCTCCAATAAGAAAAATAAAACTTAATCATATTGAAAAAACATATGAACTAGTTTCTCTAAATAAGGATACTCCACTTTCAATTAATGTAACAGATGAATTACTTGAAAAATATAAATCATATAAATATTCAAAAGAGGGACTACTTAGTGAACATTTAGAAAAACGACAAGAAATTGTTACTGATCAAAAGACTTATTCTAAATTTATGTTAGTAGCAGAGATTTCAAGATATTTAAATATACCTTGTTTGCAGGTCGAAAAAATACTTGATTCATGTAAACAAGGTGTTGACTACATTTTAGATTTGGTTAATTCATATAATGAGACGTTATATGATATTGTGATACCAGGCATTTTTAATATATTATATGAAATTAAAAGTAAGATTAAGTCTTCGCAAAAAGAAGTCAATCTATTGTCAGAACCTACTAATGGAGAGTATTACGAATTTAGATGCGACAAGGATTTACTTGTTAACATGAACGATTTAGATGCAAGAAAGAATAAAAGCAAATCTTTCCATACAGACAATTATTGTTTTGATTCAAAACCAGAAAAAGAATGCTTTTGGCAATATCTAGATAGCGACAAAGTAAAAGAAGTTTACTTTACAGGTATGTTTACTGGCAAACAAAACGGATTATCGATTTCTTATATTGATCCTGAAACAAACACATTACGCCATTACTATCCAGATTTCATTGCAAAGTTAGATGATAATACTTATGAGATTATTGAAGTTAAAGGCGACAACAAACTGGAAGACGCTGTTGTTACAGCGAAGAAAGAAGCCGCTGAACTTTTAGCATCAGAAAGCCAAATGAAATATAAGATGTTGGCATCAACAGATATCATGAAAAGCAAAATTATTTAAATAAAAAGAACGGGGCTAGAAGCCCGTTTTTTTATTCGTATAAGGAATATAAACCCAAATATAGATATAAGGTGTCACACATAGGCAAAAATGCCGATAAATAAAGGGTTTTAGCATTAAAATAAGTGTGACACCTTGCATATAAAATCAATATTTTTTTAGAGATACTTGAAAAAGTGTCTCTTTTTTTATGTCGTCAAATAGATGAATTTAAAAACTACAATTTTAAAAAAATATTTTAAATATATCAAATAGTGATATACCCTACCTGGTAAAATTTTGGTATAAAAATCAAAAAAAATTCCCGATGTCAAAAATGTGTTTACAACGGGGGTTTTAAAATAAAAAAGAAAAAATACTTTCCGTGTGGGCAAATGGTGTCTGTGTGGGTTTATTAAAATGTAGGCAGAATTTATCTCAATGGTTCAAATGGTGGGCTATTGACAATGTTAGAATTAAATAAAAGGAGCGAAAGATTATAAAAACTGGATCGCGATGTACAAAGTGTTTGAAAAACGGACTTAAATAAGATTTATTTAGAAAGTAATCCCGATATGACAAATGTTGTTATATTGAAAAAAATTAAGATATTTTTGAAAAATTTGTTCCATTACACCAAATGGTGGTGCCACGAGATTGTTAAAATTTTCTTGAAAATAATTCCCGCTAGGTCAAATGGTGAACTAGCGTAGTTGTTAAAATGACATCGAAAAATGGTTAAAGCTAAACGCTCTCACATATTTTTCAAACCGAACCAGGTTTTACCGAAGGACTGCAGACTTCGTTAAAATATATGCTAAAGCAAAGAATTGATCAATCTTTGTGAATGCAAAAATTTAAAACAAGGAGATAAAAATGAAAACTAAAATTATACAAAAGGAGCATGTGATCTATGCGACCAAAAATATTTAACTTTCCGCAAGAAACAGTGCTTAGACTGGGATTAAATCTTAAAGAGATCCTACTACTCGATTACATTGAACAATTTATTAGTAGTGGAAATATGAGAAGCAAAAGACTTGATGGAAAGTGGTATTTCAAACTAACTTACAAGAAGATAATGGATGACTTGCCAATACTAGGTATTAAGGAAAGACAAATTAGAAATATCATAACAAAACTCGAAAAGCTTGGCGTCTTAAACAGGCTTTCCGAACTTAAAAGAGAAATGTATCTTGAAGTAGATTTTGATGTGTTATTCGGCAACAAGTTACCTACTGGTTTTGACCTATCGGTAATTGGCTTCAATGATGCAGGTAACGGACTGCTGACAATAGATTATTATGATATTAAAAAAATTAAAATAATACATAATAACGCGCGCGTGAATGATTTGGATAAGAACAATCTTTATAACAATCTTTTAGCTAAACTTAGATTACACTTTGGAGAAACACTTTATAGAGGTTTTATTGAAGATAAAGTGTTCATAGATGAAATTACGGATAAATATATCCTATTTGATGTAACTAACATTAGAATTCTTGCCAAAGAATATGGTCAAAAGTTCAAAAATGCTTTTGATGAAACAATTAAAGAACTTGCGGGTAAATAACCCCCAGGGGCGGTCAAATCTCTAGCCGAAGCCCTATAAAGAGCGGGACGGCAGTCGCACACAAAAAGTCGCGAAATCAAAAATCAAAAAATAATTCAAATTTTTTATTAAAAAGTTAGGAAAATAAAGATGTTTTGCACTTTTTGATTTCAAAATAAAAATCAAAAATAATCAAATCTAATTCAAAATAGTCCAAACATGTAATATTTCAGTCGGCAATTTTGTGAAAACATAAGCCGTCATTTCAAGTTTTAAAAGCGATAAATCTTGACTTGGATAAATTATCAAGTGGACTGCTAAAAAATCAAAGAAGGCACGATTTTGACCAAAAGAACAAGAATACAAAGACAAATAGAAACAAAGTAAAAAGAATTCAAAGATATAAGGTTTAATTTTGAATAAATTTTGCTGTTTCACTGGACTTGTGTACTCTTTTGCGGTACTTTTTGTTTCGCATAAGAATACAAGTCCAGGTAGTGACAGCACCTGGAGGAACAATGCAAAGAATAAGAACAATTAAAGAAACATTACAAATGATTAAACAAGAAGATCCAAACACTGGACTAAGTGAATTCTTAATAAGAAAGTTGGCAGATGGATACAAAATTAGATCAATTAAAACTGGAAAGAAAGTGCTAATTGACTACGATTCACTGCTTGCCTTCTTGCAGAGCAAAGATTATGAACTACCAATGGAACAAGTAATTATTAGATAAAAGGAGAAATAAAATGGCTTGCGTTAGAAAGAAAAAGCTAAATGACGGATCAATATCATATAGAATACAAGTAAAAGCAAAAGATCTAAGAACTGGACAATTTGTGGCGAAATCAATGTGTTGGAGAAAACCAAACGAATTAACCGAAATTCAAGCCAAGAAGGAGTTGCAAAGAGTTTGCTTGGACTTTGAAGATAAATTCAAAAAGCAACTAAACGGTATGCTTGCAGTAGATAACGACATAACTTTTATAGATTATGCCAATAAGTGGCTAGAAAAGATTAAAAACACTAGATCGTTAAACTACTACATAAAAGGCAGAGACAATATTAGAAAGTTTGAGGCATACTTTGGAAATATTAAACTCAACCAAATAACACCAGTCATGGTGCAAGGTTTCCTAGATGAAATGATGGCAAAGAAATATGAACAAAGATATGCAATCCTCAAACGAGATTTAACTCAGTATCTAAAATCTCACTGCATAAAACTGGTTGATGCTACTAGAAATAGTGGCATCTCCAGATCAATCTATTATTCAGCTACAGTCGGCAACGGTATAAGAATTGATAGCGCCAAAACAATATGTAGTGCACTCAACTTAAACTTTGATGAGTGGTTTGATGTTAAAGTAATTAGTCGTCCATACGCAAAAGAAACTATACTAAAACTTAAGCGAACATTGGCAACAATTCTAGCCGATGCAAAAAGACAAAGATTGGTTGAGCACAACTTTGCATCTCGTGATTACATAGCGCCAATTCAAGGACACAAAAAAGAAGTTAAGATTCTTAACGACAAAGAAGCAAAGCAACTAGCTGGGTATCTAGATAAACTAGATAACCCAAGATGGAAAATTGCCTTGCTGATAGCACTCTTTATGGGAATAAGACGTGGCGAACTTGCTGGCCTTGAATGGAAAGATATAGACTTCGAAAACAAAACAATGACGATAGCAAGATCTGTTCAAGATATAGTTGGATTTGGAATTATCACCAAAGAACCCAAAACAGAAAACTCAAAACGCACGATCTCAATGCCAGATAAATTGATTGAATACTTACACGAGTATGAAACTTGGTGGCAAAATCAAAAGAAGTATCTTGGGGATAGACTTGGCGACACAGATAGACTGTTCTGCACAGAAGACGGCAAAGATATCTGCCCAGGACTGCTACGAGTATGGCTCCAAAAATCTCTTGCACGAGCAGGACTTCCAATCGTTACACTTCACTCACTTCGCCATACAAACATAACATTGCAATTGATGGCAGGTGTAGATATGAAAACGGTATCAGCCAGAGCTGGTCACAGCAAAGCCTCAACCACCAGCGACTTCTATAGCCACTTCTTGAAGAACAGCGACATTCATGCAAGCGAGATAATAAATAAAATATTTGAATAAATAACAAAAACAAATACTATTTTGAATAAAATATGTTATAATGTATTTAAATTAATTTATATAAATGAGGAAATATGATAAATATTAAACATAAAAAACTTAAGGGCTATAAGTTTATAGATTTATTTTGTGGTATTGGTGGATTTAATTTAGCCCTCACATCTTATGGTGCAAAGTGTGTTTTTGCCTCCGATATAGATAAACAAGCAATTGATACATATCAAAAAAACTTTAATATAAAAGTTTCTGGGGATATAACTCAGATTGAACCTAAGGATATTCCAGATCATGATATAATTTGTGCCGGGTTTCCTTGTCAAAGCTTCAGTATATCGGGCAAAAAAAAAGGGTTAGATGATCCTAGGGGGCAATTGTATAAAAATGTTGTAAATATTGCAATGTACCATAAACCTAAACTAATACTGTTGGAAAATGTAAAAAATTTAGAGACACACAATGATGGTAAGACATTAAAGCAAATAGAAAATGATTTTAAAAACATTGGATATAAAATCTATAGCAAAGTTTTAAATGCATCAGATTATGGAATACCACAAGCTAGAAAACGCATTTATTTTGTGGCATTTAGGAATGATTTAGAAATTAACAATTTTCAATTTCCAAATAAAACCAATAAAATAACTGAATTAAATTCGGTATTGGAAAATGATAACACTAACAAATTTGTTGTAAACAGAAAAGATATTAATGTTTATGATAACAAAGTTCAAATAAAAATCAACTCATTAAATAGAATTGGAGAGATTGGCAAAGGGAGACAAGGAGAAAGGATCTATTCTCCTCTTGGACACGCTATAACTCTTTCTTCCCAAGGTGGCGGAATTGGCGGAAAAACTGGAATGTATCTAATCAATAATGTAGTACGAAAATTAACGCCGCGAGAGTGTGCGAGGTTAATGGGGTTCCCTGATACTTTCATTCTTGCTGATGAAATAAATACTTGTTATTGTCAATTTGGCAACAGTGTTGTCGTTGACGTACTGCAATATATTATTGAACAAATTCTAAAAGAAATAAAAGGAGAATTATAAATGCAAGATTCAAAAGAACATTTAACGAATTTGGAGTTTCAAATTGCTTTTGGTGCGGTTAGACATTTTGGTAGGAATTTATATACAACTAATCCTCCAGCTATTGCCGAATTGGTGGCTAACTCATGGGATGCTTATGCAAAAAAATGTGACTTATGTTACACAAATAAATCATTAATAATTGTTGATAATGGCATAGGAATGAATGATGAAGAATTTCAAAACAGGTATGCTACATCAGGAAAAGCAAAAGATACTAATATAAGAAAGCCAAATGATATGCAGACAAGGCCATACATGGGGAAAAAAGGTATTGGAAAATTTTCTGCATTTAGTCTCGCAGATGAGTATATTCTGTATACAAAAAGTAATACAGATGAATCTTGGAAAAAGATCATATTAAATAAGTATTTGCTAGAAACAGATGAAGCTAAGGTTAATATCCCTGTTGAGTATGTTGACTCATTAGATGATATACATCAAGAATTTGAATATGATTTCGATGATATTGCTACAGGTACCATAATATATTTCCCAAAATTAAAAAGAGAAATAACAAAATCAACGTTGGATTCTTTAAGTAAATTACTATCTCAAAGATTTTCTATAACCACAATATTAAATGATGGCAAATTTGAAGTAAGCATATTCAATGATAATACGAGGATAAATATTGATTTTTCAAAGCACTTTTTTTATGAAAAAATAGAAAATGTTCATTATTTTGGGTTAGAAAAAAATTGGGTAAAAGCTATTTTCCCAAATGCTCCAGATAAATATTTGGTAAAAGAAGATGATTTTTCTAAAAATATTTCGGGTTGGATCGCTTCTGTTGAAATTCCTGCTGATTTGAAAGTTTCAGATGAAGTTGCAATCCGTGGAATAAGCATTTATGTTAATGGAAAGCTAGTGGATGAAGATATATTAAGAAATTCAAAGAAGGATAGAATAGCTGATGCTTATATTATTGGAGAAGTTAATGCAAATTACATTGCTGATTTAGACGAGGATGTGGTATTAAGTAGTAGAGAGGGGTTATTTTTAGATGCTCCCGAAGTATGTGAATTAAAAGATTATTTAGAAAACATTAAAAAGAACATCGTTGCCTCTTGGGATGATATGCGTGCAGACAGAGACTTATCAAAACAAGAATATATTGCACGAATTATAGAAAAACCTGAAAATAAAAAATATTATGAGAGATTAAATGAACCATCGCGGAAAAGATTTAATAAATACGCACAGAGACTTTTTGACCAACCAGGAATTAATATTGAAAAACAGGAAAGGCTCGCAGACTTACTGTTTTCAGCCTTAATTCAAATAGTAAACAATGAAGAATTCCAAAAATTACTTGAACAAGAATCTGTTGATGATCAGAAATTAGTAGATTATATTTCAACAATATTTAATCTAAATGAGCTAAATCATTCTTTACGATTAAGAGATAGCGTCAAAGGAAAACTTGCTGTAATTTCTAAACTTAAAGAGTTTATGGTAAAAGAAGAAGTTGAAAGTGCATTTGAAGAACTATTAGCAAAGAATCCATGGTTAATTAATCCACATTGGGAAAATCATAAAACGATTTACACACAACAATGGTATGAATATTTAGGAATAAATAATTCAGATCCAGAAAAATTAAGAACTGATATTATCTTAGAAGTATCGGATGAAAGGTTGCCAATAATCGTTGAATTAAAAAGAGAAAAGAAAACACAGTATTCTGCTCCAGATGCTGTTGATGCTCAAAACCAAATTTTTAAATACAGAAGAGCAATATGCAAAAAAATTCAAGAAACTGAAGGTAAAACTTATGAGCCTAATGACATAAAAGCATATTTTATTTGCGGAACCCAGGCTATACAAAAATTACGTGACAATACTTCAGATTTATCTCTTTTGGAAACTAATCATATCAATGTAATGAGTTATGAAACAATGATATCTACAGCCAAACGCATTCTTGAAGTTATGTTTGAAACAGATTTGGAAAATATATGATTTAAAAAGACGCCGTAAAATAGCGTCTTTTTTCTTTAGAAATTGGTGTGAATAGGCAGATTTGAACTGCCGACCTATCGCTTAGGAGGCGATTGCTCTATCCAGCTGAGCTATATCCACATATTGAGGTTTTCGTTGTGGTCGGGTGAACTTTTGGTGAACTTTGGTTTTGTGTGATTTTTGATTATCTGCGAATTGTCAGTATTTTAGGAGTGTTTAGAGGTTTTAATTTTGTCCAAGTCGATACTTAGGAGGCGATCGCTCTATCCAGCTGAGCTACGGCTGCATATTAAGCTTTTTAGTAGTTTTGGTGCATTTTGGGTGCAAATTGTGGTTGAGTTGATTTTGTGTGATTGAGAAATATCCGTGTTTTAGGGGTATTTGGCGATTTTTATTTTGTCCAAGTCGATACTTAGGAGGCGAACCCTCTATCCAACTGAGGTACACCCACATATTCATTTTTAAAGTGTAGCACAAATTGAAAAAATAAACAACAAATGAAGCAGACTTTTTACACAAGTCAACTCATAATTTTGAAGCAACAAAAATTGCCATAATCACTATAAATATAAAAACCTCTCCACCCATTGTTACATCTCCTGTTATCTTTGCAAAGCTAGTATATCATATATTTGTTTGATTGTGAATACCTCATTTTATTTTTTTATAAGATATGGCTTGCAATTCATTTTGTAAAATTATAAAATATATTTAAGATTTTAGATAAGGAAATTTCACAATGAATTTACCACAAAATTTTTTAGAACGAATGGAGAAAATGCTAGGTCCTGACTACACTGCATTTTTAGATTCGTACAGTTTAGAAAACCACCAAGGACTAAGACTCAATCCGCTTAAAAATACTCGCGACTTGTTTACAAGTCTACTCCCTATCCCTTGGGCAAAATATGGATATTACTTTCCCGAAGAGTTACGCCCAGGCAAAAGCGTCAATCACGATTTAGGGCTTTATTATATTCAAGAGCCAAGCGCAATGAGCGTCGCCGAGTTTGCCGACCCAAAACCAGTCGAGATTGTTCTAGACCTATGCGCTGCTCCCGGCGGAAAGAGCACTCAACTTTCCAGCCTTATGGAAAACAAAGGGCTACTTATCTCAAACGAGATTATTCCAAAACGTGCAGTCGTGCTTGCCGACAACATTTCACGGTTGGGAATCACAAACACAGTTGTGCTTAACGAAACTCCTGAAAATATTGCAAAGCGTTTTGAAAACTTTTTTGACAAAGTAATAGTAGACGCACCCTGTTCTGGGGAAGGAATGTTTAGAAAAAATCCCGAAGCAATTTCCGAATGGAGCGAGGAAAATGTTAAGATGTGCGCAACTCGTCAACTTGACATCTTAAACACTATTAAATCCGCTTTAAAAGACGGCGGAATTCTCGTATACTCCACCTGCACATTTTCGCCAGAAGAAGACGAACAAGTTGTGGAAAAGTTTTTAGAACAAAATCCCGAGTTTTCTCTACTTGACCTTAACCACACACATTTTTCCAAAGGGCTAAAATCCAACACCATAAGTGGGCTAAGCGACATTGAAAAGACCGTAAGGATTTTCCCTCACTTGGCAGACGGCGAGGGTCATTTTGTCGCAAAAATGCAAAAACACACCACAGAGGAAAGTGAGCCAACTAGCATAAAGCCTTTAAAGTCCAACATCGGCAAATCAAACAAGCAGATTATCGAAAAGTTTTTATCCTCAACACAAATCACATTGACAGACGGAATTATGCTCGATTTTAACAATCACATCTATCTAGCGCCACCAGCGACGCCAAATCTTGACGGATTAAAGATACAAATGGCTGGACTTTATTTAGGCGAAATCGACAAAAACAAGAACTTTACACCTAGTCACAATCTCGCCCTTGCACTAAAACCAGTAACTTCACTATCCGATAAAAACATCTACAATCAACCGCTTACCACAAAGACAATATCACTCACAGACAAAGAGTTTTCAGGCTATATCGCCGGCGTAGCCCTTTCCACGAGTTCTGACACAACTGGTTGGACTCTTCTAACCCATAACAACAACCCTATCGGCTGGGGAAAAGTTTCAAACGGTCAAATAAAAAACCACTATCCTAAATATTTAAGAAGAAAATAAAAGATCGCATCAAGACTTTTAAAAACTTTGGTCTCAACCGCCAAAATTGAATACAATATTAAATGTGTAAACGGAACAACTTATCACGGAGAAAACGGAATGCCCTATTCTTGGTATGAAAGAATCGGGTTTAAAAAAATCGAAGATTTATTCTTAATTGAAGCCGATCCAAACGAAATACTTAAACACATCAACTAAGGAGCAGTTATATGATAATAAAATCCACAGATGTATGGACAGAACAATATCCAAATCATTACGAGTGTTTAAATGGCGCATTTATTGACGGAATTGAAAACAACTCTATCCCCTTCGATAGATATAAGGTTATTTTAAACTGCAACTGCATTATAAGTTCAAACAGCCCAGAAATAATAGTTGGAAACAAACATAATGCCATCGTATTTTATAAAAACAACCAAGTAGTTAGACTTGCGGTTTTGACAAACAAAACAGACGTTTTCTCTTGCCTAGAAAACGCATTAAATCAAAAATATGAGAGCATAAAACTAAAAGACTTATTTGCAATTAAAAACATATCACAAGAAGTAATTGATATGAAAGAAACGCCGATTTTCAACAAATGCAACAATGTGCAAGAAATGGATATAGGTTCGTGCGATAGAATATCACTACTTAATTGTATGTTAAACGGCGATTACACCGAGAGCAAAACAACATTCGGTAATTATGATTGCAATGAGTACGATTTCTATCCAGACATTGATATTACTTATGCCTTAAAGACCAACAAAGAAGTTTTTGTAATACCGCACAAAGGCGCATTTATAAACAAGACAAAAACAAGAGCCATAATTATTCAATCAAATGGTTCAATAAGTCTAGAAAAATTAGAAATAAAACATTAGCCGATACAAAAAAACACTCAACCAGTTTTGAGTGTTTTTTGTGTGCCCACTTACAAATTAAAATCTATAATTTGCAAAAATCATTCTGCGCGTTTATTGTCCTCTGTTAAATTTACATTACCGACAATCACATCGTACAATCCGTATTGCACCAGCAATTTAAACCTTATGACTTTTGAATTTTCATTCCATTCTACAAATTTAATTTCACCCTCATCAATTTCATCAATATCGGTTGTGCAGATGTCGGCAATATAGCCATCATCTAACTGAATCTTTATTGTTTTCCCTTTAAGATTCGAAATATCTTCCACAATTATGCCGTTATCATTTTCTGGTTCTGAGAGCAATTCGCCTTCAAAATATGCCAAATCAATATTAAACAGCAAGTCTTCGTAGTCCAAAGTATCTTCGTAGTCTTCTGGGCGTTCAGCGAGTTTTGTGCCCTCAATAGCAAAACCAAAATGATAACCTTTTATACCAATAAAATTCTTAACAAAGCCATATTTGCCTTTCGCCGAAAATCTTACGCCATCTTTCACAAAGTAAACCGAATTAGGCTCCGTATATTCATCATCTTTCACTGAATTGTATACTTTGAAAAGATCTTTATCATATTCTAAAATAGTGTTTTCCGACCTATCATTTTTAATCTTAATGGAATACGACACAATTTTATAAATCCCCCAAGGAATTACAAACATTAAGATAAGAAAAACATCAATTATTTTATTTTCATCATCAATAGCAAGACAAAAATAACACCATATTGTAAAAAAGAGTATACTAAAAATAAGAAGTCCAACCCAAAAGGTTAAGCATAATTTATTTCTCTTCATAAAACAACTCTCCACTTTTTTGTATTATAACACACTTTATCTTAAAGTCATATAAATTCTCACAAAAAAAAGCCCTTCTATTCGAAGGGTTTTTTGGTGCGGGTGAGAGGACTTGAACCCCCATGGTTTCCCGTCAGATCCTAAGTCTGATGCGTCTGCCAATTTCGCCACACCCGCACGTGGTGACCCATCCGCGATTCGAACGCGGGACAACATGATTAAAAGTCATGTGCTCTACCAACTGAGCTAATGGGCCATATTTAGTTTATTTTTTTCTGCAAGCCTTAGTTGTCGTATTTCTTTTCGTTCACGGTAGACCTCCCGGTCTTCCGGTCGCGCCCTCAGCCTCTTCGTTGCTCCCCGCTTTGTCTAAAAGTTTGCCACTGGCAATCTTTCTTTACGAGTCGCGCGATCTTACGCTAATGGGCCATATTTTTTTGTAACGATTGCATTATATAACAAATTTGAATGTTTTGCAATACAATTGTACAAATTTTTTAATTTTTTGTTTTTAAAAAATTAAAATGGCTGGGGTGGCAGGATTTGAACCTACGAATGCGAGAGTCAAAGTCTCGTGCCTTACCACTTGGCTACACCCCAATATAAATATTCAATTGTCTTTTAAGTAATAAATGGGGTGAGTAATGGGATTCGAACCCATGACCTTCAGAGCCACAATCTGACGCTCTACCAACTGCGCTATACCCACCATATACATAGTAGCCTTTGCAAGCCTTGGTCTGTCACAACAGCCACAGCGTCATGGTAGCCCTCCCGGTCTTCCGGTCGCTCTCTCAGTCTCTTCGTCGCTCCCCGCTTTGTCTAAAAACTTGCCACTGGCAACTTTTCTTTACGAGTCGCGCCAACTGCGCTATACCCACCACAACACAACTATTTTACCTTAAAAGGTATGGTACGTCAGAAGGGATTCGAACCCCCGACCCTCGCCTTAGAAGGGCGATGCTCTATCCAACTGAGCTACTGACGCACATTGGAGCGAGTGATGGGAATCGGACCCACGCTACCAGCTTGGAAGGCTGGAGTTCTACCATTGAACTACACCCGCACTTTAAATCGTTTTAAAACGCAACAATATAATAACAAATTGCAGTAACAATGTCAACAAAAATTTTTAAAAACTATGCTTTTCTATATAATATTTGTCGCCCTCAACATTGATGATTAAGTAAGTGTATAGTCCGCCACGTCTAGCGCTAAGCGCGCCCGGGTTTACAAACCTTATGCCGTTAAACACAAAGTCTTCGCATTTGTGGGTGTGTCCAAACAAAACAACGTCTGGATTAAGTTCCTTCACTCTATCGTAAAGCCTGAAAATTGTTTCCTTCACGCCATACATATGTCCGTGAGTCAAGAAAAACATAACACCCTCAACCTGCATAACAATATCCTGCCTTGCGGTCTCGTTATAATCCCAATTACCCTTAACTGCCTTAACCCTATCATCATAAATTGATGTGCCAAGGTCGCTCAGTCCGTCGCCAAGAAAGAACAGATAGTCGAAATCCTGCTGTAACACCTTATTTACGCACTCTTTGTTCCCGTGCGAATCGCTTATTACAATTATCTTTTTCATAGGGCTATTATAGCACACCATATTCTTTTATGGCAAACTATTTTGCTCTGTTTTTTCGCACAAAAAAGCCACCTATCGGCGGTTTGCATAGTACTATGCAAAACTCTAATAAATGGCTTTAAATATTATTTTTTTGAAAATGTTCTGTTGTTGCAACGTGGGCAAGGTGGAAGAGTTTGCCCCTCGTCCAAATTTACCTCTTGACCGCAATTGGTGCAACAATAACACCCTGCACTTTGTGTTGTGCCACATTTACAAATTTTTTCTTCCATAATTACTCTCCTTTTTTAATAGTATTATATTTTGTATTTGGACAAGTAATTATTCATAAAAAAGCAATCAAAAACTGATTGCTTTTCTTAATTTATAATAATATGCAGATTACTCCGCCTTTGCCCTCGTTTACAATTCGACCCAATGTTTTTCTCATTTTCGCTTGGGCATTTTGTGGCATATTTACAAGTTTTGTTTGAAGTCCGTCGTTTACAAGTGAACTTAAAGTTCTGCCAAACACCTTGGTTTCCCACAAATCTTGTGGATTAGTTTGATAGTCGTTAAGCATACCTTTAACCACTTCCTCCGACTGTTGTTCGCTACCCACAATTGGGCTAATTTCGGTCTCAATATCAACTTGCATAATGTGCAAACTTGGTGCTGTTGCTCTTAATTTTACACCAAACTTGCCACCTTGTTTTACCATCTTTGGCTCGTCAAGTTTCATATCTGCCATTGTAGGATAAACCACACCATAGCCATTTGTTTTTACTTGGTCTAGCGCATCTTTTAGTCTATCGTACTCGTGTTTTGCAACAGTAAGTTGTTTGATGTACGACACCAAATGATACTCGTTTTTAATGTCGCAACCACATTGTTCACTTAGTACCTCGTAGAACAAATTTGGTTTCGCTTCAACTTCTAGCACAACCTTGCCCTCACCCGCCAAAATTGTTTTTTGAGTAAGAGGCATAAATTTATCACTATCGGCAAACAATGTAAACTCGGCGTCAAAGTCGCCTAATTTTGACATATTTTCAACCGCATCGTTAACTGACGTATACACTTCTTGAATAAGTGGGTGGTCGTAAGGCAAAACTTGCATCCATTTTGGCATCTTAACGCAAACCCTAACAACTGGAAATTCTTGAAGAATTTTGCCAAAGATTTTGCTAATGTCCTCGTCGGTTGCTTCCTTAACGTTAAGCGCAACTACGCCAACGCCATATTTTGTTTCCAAGGATTTTTCTAGGTTTTTAGTTTCTGGGCTATCTGGGTGCACGCTATTTAGCACGATTACAAAAGGTTTTTTGCAATCCTTTAAATCTGCCACCACTTTCTCTTCAGCAACCACATAACTCTCACGAGCAATGTCGGTGATACTGCCATCTGTCGTAACCAAAACACCAACTGTCGAGTGATTTGCGATAACCTTGTATGTTCCAAGTTCCGCAGCCTGTTCGAAAGGCATTTCTTTGTCGCTCCACGGCGTTTTAACTAGCCTTGGCTTGTCGTTTTCGATGTGTCCGATTGCGCCGTCAACCAAGTACCCCACGCAATCCACCATTCTAACGCTCATCTTAATGTCGTTTTGTAAGGTCACCTCAACGCTTTCGTTTGGGATAAACTTAGGTTGGGTGGTCATAATGCTTTTGCCGTCACCACTTTGAGGCATTTCATCAATTGTACGCTCTAAGTTGTTTTTGTCTTTCATATTTGGTAAAACCAACGAATTTAATAATTTAGTTATAAAGGTGGATTTGCCAGTTCGCACAGGGCCAACCACTCCAACATATATATCTCCATTTGTTCGTTGGGTTATGTTTTTGTAAATGTCGTAACTGTTCATAACTCCCTCCAACAGATTTATACAAAATTATATGTGTTAGAGTTTTAAGATATTACAATAAATACAACGAAAAACGCACGACAAATCTCTCATATTTTAATATATTGCGTTAAAAAACAACCTTACTAAAAAATAAGGTTGTTTTAATTTAACTATAATTACTTTAATTTGAATTTGTGATTTTGCTTAAACACAATGTCTTTGTTGCTACTTATTTCAGCCCAAAGTTCCCAGTAGGTCACCAAAATCTTTTTATTTTCGTCCAGTCCTAAGTTTTTGCAAACCTCACTAATTGCGCTTTCCTCGCCCTCAATTTCCATAAACACGCCAAATGGAAGTTCGTCTAGCGTGACATCACAACCGCCATAGTTCCAGTGCATACGGTACTTTTCCATAGTCATACTGTAATTTAAGCCCAACACTCCAAAGATGTACGCCATTTTATCAATGTCTTCCACCTCAAATTCGGTTTCTTTTCGCGCCCTTACGTTTTTGTCTCCGCCAGCAATTTTTTCCTTCAATGTAACCGTGTTTTTAAAGCCCGACCTTACTCTAAAAAACTTGCCCGCCTTTTCGTAATCCTTGTTTTCGGTGTCAAACCTTATTGTACGCTCCAATGCGCCACCCTCAAATTGTGCCCCGTGCTGTTTTAGGGTGGCCAAAACCTTTTCAACATTGTCAATTTTTAGTTTTATTTCCTTTTCAATATACTCTTTCATATTCTCTCCTTTTCCTTTAAAGTTATTTTAGCATATTTAAGACTTTAAAACAAACCAATTGACATTAAAAAAAACCTTATCCGCAACAGCCACTTTCGCTGCAAATAAGGTGTTTATTGCTTTATTTATTATCTCGTTTGTTATCATCTGCGATTACATTTTGGGAATTATCCGCATTTTCAACCGTTTGATTTTCTTTAACGTTATCAGTCTTTTGTTGTTCTGCCATTTTTTGTTCCATTTCTTTACGTTTTTTCTCGCGACGAGACGCTAGCAAACTTAGGCGCTTTTTCTTTTGTTGTTCGGCATAATCCTTATCTTTTTGGATTGCGTCTTTAATTTCAATTTTACTCTCGCTATTGTTAAACAATCTTTTTATGTTTCCACGATGGGCGTACACAATTAGCCCAAGCAAGCAAAGAAGCAATATAAACGAAACGTAATAGCCCTTTTGTAAAAGCATTACGCTATCAATAGCGACATACGCTATTGCGCTTAAAATGCTACACAAACTTGCGGTCTTTGTAAGCAAAAACACGACTATAAAGCAAGCCATTATAATAGGCCCAATTATTGGGTGTGCCACAAACACAATTCCTAGACTTGTTGCGACGCCTTTGCCACCTTTAAATTTGAATATAACTGGGTAGCAATGACCAATTACGCAAGCAAGACCAGCCGAATACATTGCGATGTTTGCAAGTTGACCACCGCCCTCGCCACCAAACCAAAGGAATGTTAGAAGGCAGGCAACAACCGATTTAACCGCATCGAAAATAAGCGTCAACACGGCAAGCCACACGCCGTGAGTCCTAAGCATATTCATCGTACCTGGGTTTCCACTTCCGTGTGTCGTGATGTCGTCGTTGTTTCTCGTCCTTGCTAGAAACCTTGCGAATGTAAAGTTTCCTAAGAAATACGAAACCACAATAGCAATAACGAATTTTAAAGCATTACTCATTATTTTCCCCTTTATTTTTCACTACAAGTTTGATAGGAGTACCTTTGAAATCGACAGCATTTCGAATACAGTTTTCAAGATATCTCTCGTATGAGAAGTGCATCAAATTTTTGTCGTTAACAAATAGTATGAATGTTGGCGGGCAAATATCCGCTTGTGTAATATAATTTATCTTTAATTTTTTGCCGTTTTTTGTTGGAGGTTCGGCAGTCAATACAGCGTTTTGCAAAATGTCGTTTAGCATACTTGTGGAAATTCGGTAGCACGAATGGTCGTAAGCGAGTTCCACAGTTTCCATAATTTTGCTAAATCTTTGCCCAGTAAGCGCCGACACATAAAGAGGAATATAATAATCCATAAACTTCAAGTCTTCGCTTAATTTTTTGTTAAATTTATCCATAGTTTTGGTGTCTTTTTCAATAAGGTCCCATTTGTTCATAACAACAACGCTAGGCTTGCCCTCTTCGTGCACAAATCCAGCAATCTTAACGTCTTGTTCGCTAAGACCCTCTTTTGCGTCCACAACAATTAGCACAACGTCAGCGCGTCTAACCGCCTCAAACGCTCTTAACACGCTATACAACTCTACACTTTCAGGTGCAATGGAACGTTTTTTCCTAATGCCCGCGGTGTCGATAAGCATAAAGTCCTTGTTGTTGTATCTAAACGGAATGTCGATTGCGTCGCGCGTAGTTCCCGCCACATCGCTTACCATTACGCGCTCCTCTCCAATCAAGCGGTTCATAATAGAACTCTTGCCGGCGTTTGGTTTTCCCACAATGGCAACCTTAATTTTGTCCTTATCCTTTTCAGGGTCAACCTTAACTTTAAACTTAGAAACCACAACATCAAGCAAGTCTCCAATGCCCTTGCTTTGCTCGGCACTTATGCCAATTGGCTCGCCAAGACCAAGCGCGTAAAACTCGTGTGTTTTGGTCTGGTCAAAATTATCAAGTTTGTTTACAGCCAAAACAATTGGAACATTGTATTTCCTTAAAAAATTAGCAGCGTCGTAGTCGGCGCTTGTAAGCCCGTCTTTGCCGTCAACCATAAGGATAACAACATCAGCCACCTCAACCGCCAATTCGGCTTGTTTTGTTATATTTTTCTGAAACTCGGATTTTTCCTTAACATCAAGTCCGCCAGTGTCCACAATAGAAAAGGCGTATCCGCACCACTCGCCGTCGCCAAAAATACGGTCACGAGTAACACCCGGAACGTCTTTAACAATGCTTATTCTCTTTCCGCAAACTTTATTAAAAAATGTGCTTTTCCCAACATTTGGTCGTCCAACAACCGCTACCAATGGTTTTTCCATAATGTACCTTCCTTAATATTTTATATTATATATTATTTACAGTAAAAAACAAACAAAAAAATGGATTATCTCCATATTTTTGACAACCCAATTTTTTAAGATTAAACGCGACTTTTTCTCTTGCTCGCCATTTTTAAGACACAATGTTTCAATGTTTTTATTACAAACACCCCACTTAAAACAAGTACTATGCAAAACACGAAATCTTGACTATATAAAGCCCAAAATCCAAGATGTTCTATCATTACAAATGCATTTACAATTTCGCATAGCATAAGTGTAACTGTTGCGATTAGCATTCCGCTTCCACCCGCGATAATTCCAGATACAAGCCCCACTATACAGATTGGAACCACATCAAAAAAGACATTAAAACCGACCGATATTAAGTTAATGGACAAGTACAACAGCGTAAAACCGAGTGAACACACAAGCGCCCGCCACACCCTTCTATGGGGATTTGACAAAATAAATCCGACGCAAAGTTGCACCGCTCCTATCAAAAACGGAATGTTGATACTAACATTTTTTAGCCTAATCTCACCCACGAAAAACCCGACCAATAGCGCGATTAAAGCGACAAACAAGGTCAGATTTTTGAGTTTTTTGCAATCAAAAAAGAACATTATAATTAGAGCAAAACACCCCACGACTATAAAATAAACAGGCATACAACTCCTCCAATGTAGTAGTAGTTTGTGAAGTTTTACCTTATATATGTGGGGTGAAACTTGTAGATTTTTGTCATTAAATCAGATTTTTTAGCATATATACTACAAAACAAATTATATTTTGGGGTTAAAATGGAGTTATCGTTTTGCGAACTTAGGGCAAAAGAAGTCGTGAATATGTGCGACGGCAGAAAACTTGGCAACATTATTGACTTAATTTTCGACAGCACGTGTGCTAGAATCACGGGGCTGGTTGTTCCGTGCGAAAAATCGTTTTTAAACATTTTCAAAAACAACAACGACATTTTTATCCCCTACAAGTGCATAAGAAAAATTGGCACCGACATAATTTTGGTGGAACTCCCATCTGTTAACGCTCTATCAAAAGGCGGGCAAGAAAACCGTCCACCCGACCCAAAGCCCAAATCAAACGCTTAAAATCCATTTACAACAAAGCAATTTTAATGTATAATGGAGAAAAATGAGGAATTACAAATGAAGTGCATATTTTGTGGTCATACCGAAAGCAAGGTACTAGATAGCCGTAACAGCGACGAAAACAACAGCATAAGAAGAAGGCGCGAATGCCTTGGTTGCGGAAAGCGATTTACAACATACGAGACGATTGAAACCGCACCAATTTTGGTGATTAAAAGCGATAACAGTCGTCAACAATTCGACGCGGAAAAAGTTAAGCGCGGAATAATTAGAGCGTGTGAGAAAAGACCTGTTTCAATGGCGCAAATCGACCAAATTATCGACGAAATTGAAAAGGAAATTGCAAATTCGCTAGAACAAGAAGTTAAGTCGTCCACTATTGGCGAAATGGTTATGAAAAGGCTAAAAACACTGGACGAGGTCGCCTACATTCGCTTTGCTAGTGTGTACCGCAAGTTTACCGATGTTACGCACTTTGTAGAATTTATAAACGACCTTGAAAAAAAGATTGGAACAGAAAAAAATAACGCAAAATAGCGTTATTTTTTTTATTTTTTCACATTTAATACAAACCTTTTTTATTTATAGTTTAGTATTTTCAGCACCAACAAGTCAATTGCGTTATTGACCGTAATGTTGCTATTTTTTAAGTCGTAATCAAGTTTAATGCAAATGTCGTTTATTTCTTTAAGTTGACGTTTGCTAAATAGCCTTGCCTGTTCTTGCGCCTTGGTGATTGCGTACTCTTGCACCCCAAGCATTTTAGCCAAATCCGACCTACTTTCCTTGGTTATGCTCACGAAAAACAACCTTCTAAAATGCTTGTAGATAAGGGCGTGAAGCATTCGAAACTCGTCTTTTCTGGATTTTAGAATTTCCAATATTTCATAGACCTTTTTGCTATTTTTCCTCGCAAGCGCTTCGGTCAGTTCGTATATCTGAAACTCGGTGCTTTTAGTCACCATTTTTTCCACGTCATCGGCGTTTATTTCGGCGTTGTCGCCCACATAACCCACAAGTTTTTGCAACTCGTTTGCTATTTTTGAAAGGTCGTTGTTTGTAAAGTCGCAAAGTTTTTCGCACGCTTGCCTAGCGATTGTTTTGTTGTACTTTTTTAATTCGCTCGCAACAAACGGGAACACCACGTCTTTACTTAGCCTATTACAATCCACAAGTGTAAAGCTTTTGGATAACGTTTTTAAATAGTCCTCATTCCCACTATCCACAATTAAGATTGCACTTGGGTTTGGGTTCTCAAAATACTTAGAGAGCATCTTTTCGTTTTTGAAATCCTTGCCAGCAAGTTTTACATATACAATCCTATATTTTGCAAAAACTGGAAGCGTATTTAGGGCTTTTATAACCGCATCAAAATCTACATTTTCCTCAAATTTATTGATGTTAAGGTCGTCCATAGTCATTTCGGAGGCGTCGTAAATTAAGTGATACGATTTGTCTAGCAAAAATGGGTCGTCGCCTTTTAGTAAATAACAATTTTCAATGTTTGATTTCAAACTCTTTTTTAATTCCGCAAATTTCATAACCACTCACTCCTCTATAATTTTACCACAAAGTAATCTTTATTTTCCATACAAATTTTAGTTTTGTCGTTGTCAAAACCAATTTCGTTATGATAAATCAATGTTTTATACCCGATTGTATATTCACTATCGATATCATGTTTACAGGAGTTTATGATTAAATAATCCACATTCAAATTGTATCTATTTACAGCAGACAATGTCGCGCGAGTTGTTTTCGGCATAAACAAAAGCGATTTGCCGTTTATGTCAATTTTCACCCCGCCACACACGCCATTGTAGGTCAAAAACTTTACACCACAACCACCAGCCGTCTGGTCGTCGGCGTTGTGGATATTTGTATATTTCGCAAGCCTTGTTATAGCGTACGAGTTCAAGCCGTTTTCACGAGGCAAAACCAAGTTTTTCACTTTGTATTTTTGCAAAAATTCTTCGTAGAATTCAATGTTATTGACTTCAATTACCGGCAAAATCCAACTATCTAAGCGAGCAATTTTTGCTTGCCATAATGTGCCATCGACCGAATAATCGTCGTAGCCAACAAGGATTTTTTTGTTATCGGCTGTTGTTAAAACGGCGCTAACACTATTGTATTGATAGCACGTTATCATTGAATATGTTTTGTAGGTAGTTGATTTGGCACCGAAAATAAGAAATACGCTACACACTATTGCTAAAGACAAACAAATAATACTTTTTGTCTTTAATCTTATTATCATAAATCTGCAAATCAAGCATAAAATCACAAACACAAAGACTATTAAGTAGCCGAGGTTGTAAAGCCTAAAATGTGAAAAATTTAAGCCAGCAAAGAAATTAACAACAATCAAAATTGCGTGCAAAAACACCCCCGGAACTGCAAGTAAAATTCCGAGTTTTGCCCAAATACAGCCCAAAAGCACGCAAATTACCAACACCGGATATGTCACAGCAAAAAGCGGAATTGCGACCATATTTGAAAAAATGCTCATTATGGACACTTCTCCCAGAACATTTGCACATAGTGGAAGAACGCCAAGAGTTACGCAAAACGACATTGCAAAGGTCTGCGCAACCCATTTAGGAAAATGAAGACGGTTGATAAGCACCTTTGACATTCTGTTGGCAAGCGTAATTATTACAAATACGCACATAAAAGATAGTTGGAAGCCAAGGTTAAATAGACTTAGTGGCGAAAACATAAGTATCACTACGGCCGAAAAACTAAGTGAACTAAGCGGATCATATTGCATTCCTATCAAGTCGGCAAACATAAAGACCGTAGACATAATCGTTGCGCGCACAACGCTTGGCGTAAAATTACACATCACACAGTACAATAAAAGTATTGGAGTTGTGATGAAAAACTTGGTTTTGCGACCTCCTTTAAATAGCCCAATTATAAAATAAATAAGCCCAGCAAGAAAACCCACATGAAGACCAGAGACCGCCAAGATGTGCGACAAACCAGCAAAACTAAACGCATTCCTAATGTCGTCGCTAATGCGCGATTTTTCGCCAAACAAAACACTATATGCAAATATGCTATTATCTTCGTTTAGATTATCGTCGAGCAAGTGCCTAACTTTGTCCTGAAAAGCGTAGATAAAGTTTGGTTTTTTATCCGTTAAGGCAATGTTTGTGATTGTTGTCTGGCAAGTATAAACTTGATTGCTTGAATATGTATCAAAGTTTAAAGTTGTTGTGCAAAGGCTCTTTTTTTCGATTTTGCCACTAAACGAAACCCCGTCGCCAAGCGAAATGGTTTTTGGCACATCGCCATTTAGATAAGCATAAACCGCGACCTTGCTTTTTAATTTAGTTCCCCCTACCTTGACATTGGTAAGGATTATTTTATAACTATTTTCTTGATAACCATATCCACAAATCGTACCAGTAATACTTTGCGCGCCGTTGAATGTTGGATACTTTGCAATAATACTAAACTTTATTCCAAAAGAGCCCACTCCGATTACAAAGCAAATTAAAAATGCAACTACATATTTTAAGTACTTTTTTAAGTCGACTTTTTTATAAAAAATAACGAAAAATAAAAACACGAATACCGCAAAAAAGATAAGCACAAATATGCTTTGAAAAAGATTAAATATATTTAGAAAAACGATATTAAAAATCCACGACAAAGAAAGTATGCCGGAAAATATTCCGACAAACATAGCAAAGCATATTCGGATATTAAACAATCTCTTCTTTGGTACCATATAAAATATAATAGCATAAATAAAATCAAAAATAAAGTTTTATAGCAACTTTGAAACATCTTCTTGGGACATAATTTTTATGATTTTATTCTTATCATTAAGCACATAAAACTGAACAAATTTAGTAGGGTCAAACAGATTTTTTAAATCCTCAATTTTTGTCTTACGACTTACAGCATAAACCCTGCATTCCTTTACATCTTTTGGCAAAAACTTACTCACATCATCATATGTGATTGGACTGCTTAGCCCCGCCGAAAACAAGAAAAACGAGATGCAAAAGCACGAAAAATTTATGCTATAAAAAATAGAAACAACAAACAAAATTAAGAAGACCACCGATAAAATCAAGGCGATTTTTTTCATACCCTTGCTTACCTTTTCCTTGGCGCGTTTATTCTTAAAAAAAAGCAAAAAAATGTTTCCGCCATCAAGTGGTTGAATGGGAATTAGGTTAAAAAAGCCAAGCATAAAATTCACAAAAACAAAGTCCTTTAAGTAATAAAACGACATTGGAAAATACCACCAAATGGCAATGCAAATTAGCCCGATAAATATATTTACAAATGGTCCGATAAAATAAATCAAAAAGTTTTTCAAACCGCTTTCACTATTGTTTTTGACGCCAAGCATAAATCCAAATGGATATATTGTAATAGTTTCTGACAATACACCCCTATTTCTTGACAATAAATAGTGACTTAACTCGTGAATAAAAAGTGCAATAAAATAGTTAAAAAACATAAAAAAATTGCAAAAATAAATTACGAAAAATAAAAATATATAAAATGTGTAATGTACTTTTATTCTTAATCCCATTTTATAAAACTCTTATACAAGTAAAGTCCAGACACCTGTTTTCCATTTTGAATTGCCACAAATTCTATTGTATCACCCTCGGTTGCCGTGGCAATTTCTTTGCCTTGTTTTACGACACTTCCCTTAGTCACTCCACAAACTTTAATACCACTTATTATAGTGAATAGGTTATCGCCGTGTTTAATTTTTATATACTTTTGTTCGGCGGTTCCCACTTCTACAACTTCGCCTGATGCAGGTGCAATTACCATAATGCTACTACCCACTTTAAACCTTAGTGAAGTGTTTAAATTTTCCACATCATCACTTTTTACAGGAACTATAAAATTAAGGTTTTCGCCACTCACAAATGTGGCAATTTGCACATCGTGATACAACTCATTTATAGGGTTGGCAGCCCTTAAAGATTTAGACAAAACAGTGCCAGTATTTATAGCAAAAATTGAAACCAAAGCCACAAGCAAAAAAATGCTTGAAGCCACAAAAGTTTTAATATCATAATGCTTAATATTTTTATACACAATGTTGTGTTTGTATAGCGCAACGATTTTTATTTTTCTCATAATAACCTCAATAAATATTTATTTCTAAAAACAAAAAAATATGACTTGCTATTTTAGCAAGCCACAAAAGAATTACAAAATTTTACAACACAGTTTGGACTATAAACACCCTATCCGCTTCACAAGTAAAATTGACTAAATATTTTCCGTTGTTGTCAATCCCTATATCAAGTTTTACATCATCAAATTTTATATCCATATAATTTTGCAAAACAAAGACAATTTCACTTTTTAACAACTTTACAAGTTTTAAGGGATTATCCTTTTTGTCCGCTTTAATCAGATTGTTAATCCTATTTATCGCAACAGCATTTTCCATTACACCCACTTCCTTATATTCTTTTTCAAACTTCCCCAAAAGCCTTTATATTTTTTAGTGCAATCAAAAACCTCATCTTTGCCATAGTGAAGTTTTTTTATTATACTTCCAAACGCCAAATATGCACCCGCTCGTTTTGACAATTGCCCCGCACTCATAAGTTGATATGTAATAAAATCATCTTCGGGAACAACTCCCAAAATGTCTGTTTTAAGGTATTTGCCTATCTCTTCCACCGCCAACATTTCACCGTCAACAACTAGGTCGCCTCTAACCCTATTTACAATTGTACCAATAAGTGAAATATGTTTGCTAGCAAGTATCGAAACAACCTTGTCAGCGTCGCGAATAGCAGAAAGATGCGGAGTTGTGACAACTATCGCTTCGCTTGCGCACGCTATCGCCCTTGAAAAACCACCCTCAATCCCAGCCGGACAATCAATCAAAATGTAGTCAAAAAAATCGTCTAATTGGTCAAGGATTCCGCACAATTTGTCCGACACATCAAAATTAAGGTACATTTGATTACTTGGAAGAATATATAAATTGGAGACAAAGAAATCCTGAATTAGTGCTTGTTTTGGTCGACATCTACCAGAAATGACATCAACAAGGTCGTATACAATTTTATTTTCCACACCCAGAACCACGTCAAGGTTGTTTAACCCAATATCGGCGTCCATTAAAAGAACTTTTAGCCCGTCCGTCGCAAGCGCATAGCCAAGATTGGCGCAAATTGTTGTCTTTCCGACACCGCCTTTCCCACTTGTTATAACAATTTTTCTTGCCATAATTTCTCCTATTTATAAGTAGGATAATGCCAGACTTAAAAAAAGTAAAGCGACTTTAAATCACTTAAAGCCTCTTTACTTTTTTTCCGATAAAACATATTAAAATTGTCTAAAATATTACATTTTATTTCTTAATTCATAGCCATTAGTTTTTCAAGTTTTTCTGGCTCATTTACAAGTTTTTCAGCGCCAAAAATTGATGTATACTCTGGTCGTTCTGCGACATAAACTGGAAGACCAAGTCTACTTTTTAGGAATTTATCAAGCCCCGTTATATTTGCAAGCCCTCCCGTTAAATATATGCCAGTTTTGCCGATATCTCCGATGATATCATTTGTGCACATACTAAGCACTTTGTTTGCCAAGTCGCATATTTTTAGAAAAAATCCAACATAAATTTCCCTAAGTTCGCGTGCGCTAATTGACAATTCGTTGCTAAGTCCATTTTCGTCCAATATTGTTATATCGCACCCAAGTTGGTCATTTGGAAGCATAGAATTTACTTGTTTTTTAATCTTTTCGGCATACATTTCGGGCACATTCATCTGGAAAACGCTTCTCAAATAGTCTTCAATTTCCAAGTCAAGGGTTCTGCCACCAAGGTCAACTGTACAACCTTGTATAATTCTACCCCTTAGGACGATTGAAATATCAGTAGAATCTCCGCCCAAATCGATAAGCATATGAGCACGCTTATTATCGTTATCAATTTCAAGTTCCTGAAAACTTGCTAGCGCGCTCTGCACTGTATCCACATTTTTATATCCAAGCGAATACCCAAGGTTAACAAACTCATTTTTGTCGGTCTGCGACAAACTTGTAGGTGTTAACCACAACAAATTACCTCTAAAAAACTTCTTTTCGTTAAGTTTTTCAAGGAATTTGATAAGCAGTTTTTTAGCAAAATCCTTATTGGCAATCACGCCATTTTTCATAGGGCAAACAAGTTGAAGTTCGGGCTTATTTACGCTTAGTTTCACAGCCTCATCACCCACCGCTCTAACAGGATTTTTCCTATCTTTTGGGTCAATTAAAAGTAAAGTGGGCTCGTTTAAAACAACGCCCACTCCCGATTTTAAAATCCTAGTATTAGTACAACCCAAACTTATTGCAATGTTATACTTAGTCATATGAAAATTATCCTTTAAATAATTTCTAGATTTTTATTGAAACACTTTTTGAATTCGCTTGCTACAAGGCTTGCGTATTTAATTTCTAGCGACGCATCAGCGTTAACAATAGTCTTCATAATAACGCTATCGCCCAAAATGTCGCAGTTTATATCCACAACATTTGCAAAGCCAGTCACATTAAGACCTTCTGCAATTCTTAGAATTACCGCAAGTTTTTTAACCGCTTGCAAGTCGTCCTCAGTCACAAGGTCTTTGTATTTAACCCATTCAACAAGGCTAAAATTATCAAACTCACAAAGTTCTGCCACGAAACTAGCCATAACAATCTCCGAGTGTGACACGCCATAGATTTCGCTATTTAGAATAATGTTAAACGCGATTTTCTCTTTGTCGTGATAGTTTACTCGAAGCCCAGAATTGTACAAATAACTTGCAATTCTTAGGACTCTAATGTATGTCCTGCCAAGTTTGTGCAAAACTTTAAGTTGTTTGAATAGTATCATCGACAAATTGTAATTGTGCACAGCGGAAGGGCTTGAATTGTCGTAGTATTCATTGATTGTTTGAAGGCTATATCCAAGTGTATCACTTATTGGTTTTTCAATGGTCAAAGGAATTGCGTAATTAAGTGCAACACCTTCCATATATCCTGTTCTGCTAATAACAATTGTGTCCTTGTTGTTTAGCGCCCAGAACGCGTCCATCATAGTAAACGCAGTCATTAGATATTTGCTATCTTCAATTGTAATTTGTTTAATTTTGGTCGCTTTTGTAATGTCTTGGTTTTTCAAAACACCATAAACCTTAGCAAAGTCCTCTTTTCTCACAGGATAATTGTGAGCGATATCAAGCGGATATTTTGTGGCTTTTCTAGCCAAAATACCGAGGTTGTTAAACATATTCCCAACGCCGATTATCTCAAACTCGTCTGGAAGAGTGTTTGCAAATTCAAGGTCTTTTATCTCATTAGTGAAATACTCTCTAACCTTTGCACAAAACTCGTCGGTCGTTATGCCTTGCGCGTAAAATTTGTTGTACATTGTCTCGTATCCGATTGGGATAAACTTGGTTTCTAGAATGTTTCTTCTATTATACAAAATGAATGTTGTATTAAAACTATTGATGTTAACAATCAAACTCTTAGGTTTGTTGAATGTATTTATAACCGCGCTATAAATGAAATTAACCTCGTCCTCAGGAGTAATTACATTGAATGTAAAACCGGTTACGTTTTGGATTTCGTTAAGCACGCCATTGTTGTTTTTAGCATCGTTTAGCAAACAAGTCGCATAGCAAAGAGTTGTTTTTATCTCTTCGGCGTCAATCATCTGCTTATAAACTTTCATAATAGACACAACATCCTTAATAACAGCAGGTTTAAATAAGTAATCGTTGTAGAAGTCCTTAGTTAGATTTACAGGCATAGACACTGTTTTGTACGGAGCGAAGGACTTGTTTTTGTTTATATGCACAAACTGCATCTTTACATTATCAGAATTTAAAAGAATAATCGCAATATTTTCCAAGCGTCACATCTCCTTTTTTTAAAGTCTTTTAACTTACTAGCATTATAACATATAATTCGGGCTTTGTACACCTAAACTTTTCATTTTGGTGCAAAATTTTAAAATAAAAAAGAGCGAATAACCCTATCCGCTCTTAGTCGTTTGAAATCGCTTCAACTGGGCAAACAGCCACACAAGTTTGACATTTGATGCAAATGTCTTTGTTGATTTTTGCTTTGCCATCTTCCATTGTGATTGCTCCAACTGGGCATGCTCCCATACAAGCACCACAGCCAATACACTTGTTTCTATCTACAACCATGGTTTATCTCCTTTTCTAACTAACCATAGTATATCAAATTGCACCGCAAATGCCAAATACTATTTATCAAATTTTACAAGTGCTACAAATTTAATTTGGGCTTTTTTGTTTTCCTCTTTTTTAGGGATAAATATCGTAACTATTTGCCACACGCCGACCAACAAAAGAAACCCGCCAAACAGTTTTTTAAGTAGCCCGTTTGTTATTCCCATAGCAAGAAGCGACCCGCCAACCGACGACACAATTCCGCTTAGCATAATGGGAATTCCCACCTTAAAATCGACCAGTTTGTTTTTGCAGTGGATAATAAGTGCAACAATCGACATTGGCACAAAAACAATAAGGTTTATGCCTTGCGCATTTCGCTGTTCTACGCCCAAAAATATGCTCAAAATAGGGATAAGAAGCGTGCCTCCGCCCATACCCATTCCTGCAATAATTCCGCTAACGACCCCCGCCAGTCCAAACCAAACAATGTTCATAAAAGTAATTTTATTCCTCCCGCAATAATAACTAGACTAAATATAAGTTTTAGCACTAGATTGTTAATGTTTTTAAGTATTAACGCGCCCAGTACTCCGCCGATTACAAAGCCCACTCCCACGTTTACGGCAGTGAGTACTTCCACACTCCCTTTAATTAGATATATTACAAAACTTGCGATGCAAAGTGGAAGCATAATAAGTAGAGTTGTGGCGTGCCCTTTTTTCTCTGGAAGTCCAAGCAGGTTTACCAAAATCGGCACGCATATCATTCCTCCGCCACCGCCCCAAAAGCCATTCACAAAACCTATAATTAGCCCAGCAATAATCAGCCAAAAAACGTTTACTTTTCGGGCTTTTTTAGGTGTTTGCATAGTACTTAATTCCATTGCAACACCATTATCTATTTTCATAAATTTTATTGGGAAATTTGCTTTTTTCATATTCTTAACTTGTGTAAATTTTTAGGTTTTTATTTTTTTATGACTAAATTTTTTAAATTTATTCATACTAATAAAAATGGAAAAATTTTCCATTTGGTCATATGCGACTACTATATATATCTAATAGTAAATAAATATATATTTACCTTATTAAATTTGCTTGAAACTTTGGTGCTAATAGTGTATAATTACATGTAGTTAATTACAAAAAGGTGGACAAAATGATCAAACAATCTTACATTAAAAATCTAAAAAAGAAAATTATGTGTTTTGTTGTGGCAATTGGGCTTTTACTTGGCGCTTTTGCAGGGCTTTCAGTAGGGTCAAAAGATGTTTTTGCATACAACGTGGACATAACATCCTCCTACATCAATGACGCGACATTCACTTCTTATTCTGGCAGTGCGCCTTATGCTCCTACCAGCTGGACAAGGATTACCGGTCAAGGTAAATACAACAGCGAAGATATGGTTGGTGGCATTTTCAATAGCAACAGCACCACAGATAGTTATTTGAAAAAATATATGGTTTTGGCAAACCCTGGGGTCCCTACAACAGAAAAACTTTCCAGCAGTTCTTCCAAATACTACTCGCTATCTTTAAGTGCTCCATATAGCGCGGGCGGAAACTTTGGATACACCCAATCTTCTTCTAGCCTTAACCTATCAAAAAATTCATTCTATGCTATTACAATCACTTTAAAGACAATTACTAGCGACAACCGCGAAATAAGCGACGACCTTAAAAAACTTGGTTATGCCGACTACTTCGACACTCGCGCTTCTATGTATCTATCGGGATTTAGTGATTCTAGTAAAGACGCAAAGTTTGAGATGGTTGAATCTCAATATGGCAAGGCTCTTAACAACGGCTGGGGCGAATATACTTTCTATATCGCTACAAATGAGTTTACCGCTGAGAGTTCTCTAAAACTAGAACTTTGGCTAGGTAGCAAAACTCAGTCTACTACTGGAACAGTTTTCTTTAACGAAATTGAAGTTAAGGAACTTGACAGCAATTCTTTTGATAATGTTACCGAAAATTACGCAACAACTGCTTACAAAAACTTGATTGATTTGCGTGACAATACAGGTTTAGTTAGTGTTATCTCAAACCCCACATTCGAAACAGATTGGAGCGAGGACTGGTCTTTGGTTTCATTCGACAATAACAAGGCAATCATCGGAAACGTTGATACTTCGAGTTTCGGAAGCGATTACAGATTTAAACTTGCAAACCTAGACGAATTGACCGATTTAAGCGGTAAAAACCTAAGATCGAAAGATAATGGCGCACTGTTTATCGCTAACACCGAAGACGCTTACACCGCAATTCAAACCAAAAACGACATCAACATTAAACGTCAAACCTATTACAAACTTAGTGTTTGGGCTTGGTCAAATAGTTCTGCTTCAACCGCTCCTGCTCTAAAACTTGTTAACACCACCGAAGATAGAACACTTGATTCTGCAACCATCACTGTTGCAACAAACTGCACTAAGGGCTCCAACTCATCAAATGGTTGGGTTGAATATTCCTTCTACATTTACGGCGACGCTTACATTGACACAACATGCAAATTGCAAATTTGCTTAGGTTCCGACACAACCAAAGCAGGCGGATATGTTTACATCGACGACCTTAGAATGAGAGAAATTTCTTATAGTCAGTACACAAGTGGTTCTAGCGAAAGCAATTCCACCACCTTCAATTATAATCAAACAAACAGCGACTACTCAGTTGCAAATCACGATTTCAATATTACAGAAAACAAAACAAATTCAAACACCTTCCCTCTTGCTCCTGCTTCTTGGACTTATGAAGTTAGCGAAAGCGCAGACAAAACAACTTTGGGTGGTGTAGTCAATACAAACAGCGCATTGTTTAATGTGGACGATTTGGCAATTAACGGTTCGAAATCCGCTTACAATCCTGATTCTCGTCCCGATCTAGACAACGACGCAAACAACAACGTTTTGATGTTGGGTAGCATTTTCAAAAGCACTCAATCATATACAAGCACATCGTTTAGCCTAAGCGAAGCAAACTCCTACTACTCCATTAGTTTTTACATCAATGCAAGACAAGGTGGAGCAGGATTCAAAATTTACAATATGGACGGCTACATTGCAAGCGTTAAAAACATCAAAACAAATGGCTGGACCAAGTTTACTACCCTAGTTAAACTTAGCACCGCAGAAAGCGATTACGCTATTGAGTTCTCACTTGACAATGACGGAACAGACGCAAAATACGCTTATTTTGACAATGTAGTTGTAGAGAAGGTAAAAGAAAGCATTTATACTGATACCAGCGCAAACGACTTTACTCCAAACATCTATGGTAGCAGTTTTGTTACAAAAATTGACCGCGAAAAATACAACTTTGAAAACGACATTGCCGACGAATCTTTCGCAAACGGATTTACCGAAAATGAGAAAATCGCCGGTGCTTACAACAAGATTTCAAACGTGTACTCCGCTCATTCGGGCAACAATGCATTAGTTTTACACAACAACAATGGCGTTAATGGCGAATATTATGTTAAAACAAACCGCGCACTTAGCGTAAAATCTGGTTCTTACTACAAAGTTTCTTTGTGGGTTAAGACATTTTCACTAAATGGAGATGGCGCATTCCTAGAAGTTAGTGGTTCCAATTTCAGCGAGAGAATCAAAGAGATTTATTCAAACGGCTGGACAGAATACAATTTCTATATCCAAGCAAAAGCAGACTCATCTGTTACACTTAATATTGGTTTCTTAAAAGACACCAACGGCTATATAATTGTGGACGATATTTCTCTTGAACAACTTACTTGCGAAAACGAGGAAGCATTCAACACAATTGTAAACAACCTAGATACAGCAAAAACAAAGAAAGTTACTATTAACGCAGACTCTACCGACGACGACAACACAACTGATGATACTACCGACGACAGTTTTACTGGATCATTCAACTGGTATGTGGTTACTGCCCTAGTTACTTCGGTTGCAATTATCCTAGCAGTTGTAGGTACTCTACTTCGTAAGGTTAATTGGAAACGTTCTAAGAAAGTTAAAACTTCTTACGATAGAGCAAAAACACTTGATAAAGACCTAGACAGACGCGAAAGAATTGCACTTCGTCAACAACAAATTAGCGAACTTGAAGCACAACTTCAAGAAATTGAAGAAACAATCAACAAGATTAAGGCTGAGGCGGAAGAACAAGAAAGAATTAGACACGAAGAAAACGAAAAAATCAAAGCCGAAATTACCGCAAGAAAGAATACTGTTAAGGCAGAAAGAGAACAAGCACTTAAAGAGCGTAACGAAAAAATTGCAAAAGATAAAAACGCGTTTACTGCTAAGGAAGAGGAAGAATTCAACGCGTATATCAAAAAACTTGAAAGAAGCGAACAAAAAGAACAACTTGAACTTAATAAACATGAGAAGAAAGTTAATGCTGTTAAGGATAAAAACCTTGCTCACTTAGAAAAATATCTTGCACGTCAAGAGTTTATTAAAGCAGAAATAGCAAGAATTGATGCTGAAATCGAAGAGATTGCTCGCGAAGAAGCACAGATTTGGGAAGAATATCGTCAAGCTAAGGCTGAGGCAAAACAACGTAAAGCAGAATACAAAGCAAGCCTTAAAGAGCAGAAAGAAAAAGAAAAGCTAGAACGCGAAAAAAACAAAGCGAAAAAAGCAGAAACTAAAAATTCTGACAAATCTGAAAAATAATAAAAGCAAAAAAGCAAAGTAAAATTACTTTGCTTTTTTTATATTTTTAAAACCTGCCCTATGAAGAGTTTTGTTGATTTTAAGTGATTTTTTGAAACTATTAAGTCTGGTGAAACACCAAATGACTTTGATATTTTTTCGATAGTATCAAGTGGTTTTACGGTGTAGATGTTTCCGTCAGTCCGCTCCACAAGGGTGAAATCTCCCTCCTGCGCCAGCACCCTATCCGAGGGCACAACTTCGCTATTTTTAATTAGTGCTGTATATGTCAAATCTTCTAGGATTTTAACACCACAATTGTTTTTTATCCAACCTATGTTTTCTATATATTCACACCCCTCTTCGGCGTGACTTAAAACCTTAACTTTTTCCATTTTTATCACCTTTTCTGCTAAATTTTGCAATAATTTAAGTTTCAATACAATATTATATTTATGTAAATTTATTTTTATGAGGTGATATTATCAAATCAATTTTCAAAGCAGTTGCTGTTTTATCTATTTTTAGCATTATTACCCGCATTTTGGGTTTTGTTTTTAGGGTTTATCTTTCCCGCCAAATCACGACAGTAGAACTCGGTATTTACTCCGTGGCGATAAGCATATGCTCTATTTTTATCACAATCCTTACAGCCGGAATTCCGCTTACTATTTCGCGCAAAACCGCCGAATTTTCCGTGGACAAGGATAAGGCTAGCACCAATAAGTTTGTGTCAGCGGGGCTAACTATCGCAACTTTTTTATGCGTTGTTGTGGTCTCTTTTATCCTAATTTTTAAAAATGTTTTTAACCTAATTTTTGCCGATTTTAGCAGTTACACTGTTATTCTTACACTTATTCCATATCTTGTATTTTCAGCACTCTATGCTCCAATTCGAGGTTTTTTATGGGGAAAAGAACAGTATGCTCAGGCAAGTATTGTCGAACTAATTGAGCAGTTTTTAAAGATTGTATTTTGTATTATTCTATTTAACATTGGCATCTCCAACATCAATCTCCCAGCAGGACTTTCTATGAGCCTTGCGTGTGGAGCAAGTGTGGCAATCGGATACCTATTTTTTAGACGAGGCGGTGGACGCATTGTATCTCCTAGGGGATATATTAAACCGATGGTCAAAATGGTCGCACCCCTTAACGCGATTCGAGTTGCTGGAAGTTTGCTAATGCCCCTTATTTCCATAGTTTTACCACTTATGCTTGTTGGTGCCGGATTATCCTCAGACCAAGCACTAAGCCAACTTGGAATTGTCCTTGGAATGACGTTTCCAATCATCACAATTCCCACCACACTTGTCGGCGCACTTGCAATGGCGTTGGTGCCAAAGTTGTCGATACTACAAAAGGAAAATAAAATTTGCAAACTTCAATCGCAAATCGAAAACAGTATCGCATTTACATTATTTTGTTGTTTTATGTTTCTACCAGTGTTCTCGGCGCTTGGAATTCCAATTTGTGAGATACTCTTTAACAACACACAAGCGGGCGTTTATCTAGAATACTCCGCTTGGCTAACCCTTCCTATGGGATTATCGCAAATTACGACTTCAATTCTTAACTCGCTTGGGGACGAAAAATACGTGTTTTTCAGTCACGCAATAAGCGCAATATTTATCGTCGCAAGTATATTTATGTTGCCTAAGTTTATTGGAATTTACGCTATCTTAGTGGGAATGGGACTTCAAACAGGAGTGGTTAGCATTCTTAACATTATCAAAATAAAACGCAAAACCGAATACAAATCCAACTACACTTTAATTATAAAATACCTTATTGTTTCGGTATTACTATATTTGTTTGCCACGTGGATTTATCCGCTATTCTCCATCATCTTTGGCTCGTTTGTGGCGCTAATGCTATCTGGCGCAGTACTTACAATATTGTTTGTGGTGCTTGCGTACAGTTTTAACCTAGTAAATTTGGACATTTTACTATACAAATTTAAGAAAAACCACAACTAAATTATGCATAAATTAACATAAAACACAAAAACTTATAATATGACATTCACGATTATTATAAGAAGTATAATTATATACACAATTGTTTTGTTCTTAATAAGGCTTATGGGAAAGCGTCAAATCGGAGAAATGCAACCTTTTGAGTTGGTCATAACTCTGGTTATTGCCGATTTGGCGACTATTCCTATGGCAGAAACCGCACTTCCGCTTATTCACGGAATAATTCCGTTGTTTGCGCTTGTGTGCTTGCATTTTTTGTTGTCTTTCCTAAGCAGAAAAAGCACATTTTTTAGACAACTTCTTAACGGCAAGCCAATTATTTTAATAAGCCCGGACGGCGTTGATTTTAAGGCACTACAAAAACTTAATATGAATTTTAACGACCTACAAGAGGCTTTAAGAGGTTGTAATTACTTTAATCTTGAAGAGGTTTTGTATGCCATACTTCAAACTAATGGCACTCTCACTGTTATTCCTCGTGCCCCATACGCCCCACTTACAGCGTGTGATATTGGCATTGAAAAAGAAGATGCATCACTTCCAATTATGATTATTGTCAAAGGCAAAATTCTAAAAAGCAACGCCGAAATGTCGCAAATAACAGAGCAATTCCTTCAAAAGCAACTGAAAAAGGTTAACATTAAATCAATAAAAGATGTAGTCTTAGCCACCATCAATCAGCAAGGGAAAATGTATATCCAGCCATTTGTAGGACAATTTAAAACACTCGAAACTGATTACAAGGGGGATAAAAAATGGTAAAACGTGCAATAATGGTTTTAGTTATCGCAATTCTATTATTTGCCTTGGCAATTGTTGAGTGTTTTGTAGTAAACGACTTTATAGTGAAAGTCGACTCCGATGTTGGCGCGCTCATTCCCCTATACGAGGAAAACAAAAATGATATTACTTTCCTTACGGACAAAGCAACAGCTATTGAAGATACTTGGGACAAAAACGAGCAACTCTTATGCTTGATGTTTAATCACAAAGACATCGGAATGCTAACCGATACAATGACACGTCTTGTGGAGTACACTAAGCAAAACAACTACGATGACGCAATAGTAGAACTAAAAATTCTAAAAGAATACACCGAGAAAAATCACACCATAATGGGTTGTAATATTCACAACATATTGTAGAATTGCATAGTACTATGCAAAAAACAAAAAAAGCACGTCAAATTCGTGCTTTTTTTAGTATTACAAAATTATTTAACTAATTCGCAAATTGCAATCTCAGCGCAGTCGCCATTACGAGTGCCAAGTTTAACAATTCTTGTATAGCCACCCTTTGTTCCAAGAGTTTCTGCTCTCTTTGCGTAATTTGGAGCGTAAACGTTAAATATCTTTTCAATCAAAGGATACTTAATGTCTTCGGTTCTCTTTACGAAAGCGGCTTTGCTCTCCTTAGGTGCTCTTACTTCTTGAATATTATATAGTTTAGACATTATAGTTCTTCTAGCAGCAAGTTTTTTTGGACCGTCGTTAACAACTTCGCGTTTAACTTTTGCGCCCTTAGCATCTACTGATTCTTTAACTGTTTTTACAGTATCAGTGTAAGTGTTAATAGCCAAAGTTAAAATCTTTTCAGCATAAGCTTGAACTTCTTTTGCTTTTTCTAATGTTGTTTCAATTTTACCGTACCAAAGAAGATTTGTTGCTTGATTCTTAACTAATGCCATTCTTTCATCAGTAGGTCTATTTAATTTTCTCATCGTAAATCTCCTTATTCTTCATCATTTCTTAGTGACAAGCCGTAGCTTTGAAGTTTTTGAGCAACTTCGTCCAACGACCTCTTACCTAAGTTCTTAACTTTTGCTAAATCACTCTCTGATTTTTTAGTTAAGTCTTCAACAGTGCTGATACCTGCACGTTTTAAGCAGTTGTAACTTCTAACGGAAAGGTCCATATCCTCGATAGTCATTTCAAGAACTTTTGTTTGTTTGTCCTCTTCACGGCTTACAAGAATATCCATTTCAGCCATATTTTCAACCAATTCTACAAACAATCCGATGTGGTCTTGTACAAGTTTGCTCGATAGGCTTATAACCTCTCTAGCCGACATTGTGCCATTTGTTTCAACTTCGATTGTAAGTTTGTCGTAGTCGATGCTTTGACCAACACGAGTGTTTTGAACATAGTAGTTTACTTTCTTAACAGGAGTAAAGATACTATCAACAGCGATATAGCCAATAGGAGCATCTTCCTTTTTGTTAAGGTCAGCAGGAACATAGCCTCTGCCTCTTCCAACATAAACTTCTAGTTCGAATTTCGCACCATCGTCAAGTGTGCAAATGTGTTGATCTGGATTAAGAATTTCAACTTGGTCGTTTGGTTCAAAATCCTTAGCAGTAACCTCACCTGCGCCATATTTGTTGATACGCAAAACTGTTGTAAAGTCTTTGCTAGTATCAAAAGTTTTGATTGCAAGACATTTAATATTTAGAACAATATCAACAACGTCTTCAATAACACCTTTAATGGTTGAGAACTCGTGCTGAACACCGTTGATTTTGATACCAACAGGAGCAGCGCCAGGAAGTGCTGAAAGAAGAACTCTTCTCAAACAGTTTCCAAGGGTAATTCCAAAACCTCTATCAAGAGGCTCTACAATAAACCTTGCAAAACATCCGTTATCTGTTTCTTCACAAGTAATTTTTGGCTTTTCGATTTCTATCATACGAAAATTCCTCACTTTATAATGATTTTTTAATGAAAAGCATAACTTTTCATGCTATTTCTTATTATTTCGAGTACAACTCTACGATCAAGTGTTCTTGGATATTTAGATCAATATCATCTCTTTGTGGAAGTGCATTGATTTTTCCAGTCAACTTAGCAGGGTTAAACTCCAACCATTTTGGTGTAACGATTTTAAGATCTTTAAGTTCTTTAAACATCTCTTTATCTTGCTTGTTTTCTTTAATAGTGATTACATCGCCCACTTTAACTTGGTAAGATGGAATGTTAACATTCACACCATTAACCATAATGTGGCCGTGGTTTACTATTTGACGAGCTTTTGCTCTAGAAACACCAATTCCCATACGATAAACAACGTTATCTAGTCTTCTTTCAAGAAGTGATAGCATGTTTTCACCAACGATACCTTTCATATTGTTAGCAGTATCATAGTATTTTTTGAATTGTTTTTCAAGCAAGCCATATGCTCTTTTAACTTTTTGTTTTTCACGTAATTGCAAACTATATTCAGTTTGTTTCTTTCTAGCGGCGCCATGAACACCAGGAACGCTAGGTCTTCTTTCGAATGCACATTTGCTAGAAAGGCATCTCTCACCTTTCAAAAACAATTTGCATCCTTCACGACGACAAAGTTTGCAATCAGCACCTGTATATTTTGCCATAGTTTTTTACATTCTCCTTATTATATTCTTCTGCGTTTTGGTGGACGACAGCCATTGTGAGGTATTGGGGATACATCCTTAATCATAGTGATGTCAATACCTGCTGTTTGAATAGCACGAATAGCGGTTTCACGACCGTTACCTGGGCCTTTAACGAAAACTTCAACACTTTTGATGCCTTGTTCCTTAGCCTTTTTAGCAGCGGTTTCGCTAGCTTGTTGTGCTGCAAATGGTGTACTTTTTCTAGAACCACTTAAACCCAATGCACCAGCACTAGATTGGGATACAGCGTTACCTGCATCGTCAGTAATAGTAACAATAGTATTGTTGAAAGACGATTGAATATATGCTCTACCTTTATCTAAATTTTTGGTGACTTTTCTCTTTTTTGTTGTTTTACCTTTATTTGCACCAGCCATTTTATAACTCCTTACTATTATTTATTTTTATCCTTTTTGCTCTTAGAAACAGTTTTCTTAGGGCCTTTTCTAGTTCTTGCATTTTGTTTAGTGTTTTGACCACGAACAGGCAAATTCTTTCTATGTCTGATTCCGCGGTAGCAACCGATTTCTTGAAGTCTCTTAATGTTTAGAGAAACTTCTCTTTGCAAATCGCCTTCAACTACACAGTGTTTTTCGATGTAAGTTCTGATAGCAGCGATTTCGTCTTCTGTAAGATCCTTAACACGAGTGTCAGGGTTTACTTTTGTTGCTTTTAAAATTTGGTTTGATGTTTGTTTGCCAATACCGTAGATGTATGTCAATCCAATCTCTACTCTTTTCTCTCTTGGCAAATCAATACCAGCAATACGAGCCATTTTTTTCCTCCATAAATAATTTAAAATATATTTTAAACGCACGTAAGATATGTAAAAACATACAGCCGCCTTACTATGCGATTTTTTTTAAGTTTAATAAGGCTAAAAATTTAAGATTAGCCTTGTCTTTGTTTGTGCTTAGGATTTTTAGAGCAAATAACCATAACTCTTCCGTTACGTTTAATTACCTTACAACCATCACACATTTTTTTAACAGATGGTCTAACTTTCATAATACTAACTCCTTATTTTTTCATTCGCCATATAATGCGACCTTTGGTCAAATCGTATAATGACATTTCAATTTTTACTTGGTCACCGGCCAAAATTCTAATATTGTTTAAGTGAAGTTTTCCAGAAAGATATGCCGTAATTATAAAACCATTTGTAAGTTTTACTTTAAACATAGCATTTCTTAATACTTCAACTACGACGCCTTCTGTTTCAATGACATCTTGTTTAGCCACAATAATTGTCCTCCACTTTATTATTAAAACCTCGCTTAAACACTTTTATCTCGTATATTATATCACAATCAAAAACATTTTTAAAGTCTAAATTTGATTTTTTACAAAACTTAATGTGTTTAATATTTTTGGTTTTGGGATTTGATAGGGTACGTGTTTTGCCATTAACAAGCAGTGCGCTAGCGTTTGCGATAGATTTTATCACAAAAAACTCGCCTTTTTCCCTGCCATTAATCGCCATAACTATGTCGCCAATTTGTAATTCCATAACGCTCCTACAATGTTAATATTTCAACGCCCGATTCGGTAATCAAAACGGTGTTTTCATAATGCGCTGCTGGAAGTCCGTCTAAGGTGCAACAAGTCCAACCATTGCTAGAAAAAGTTATGTTACGCTCGCCCATATTAACCATAGGTTCTATTGCGATGGTGGCGTTGGCGTTAAGTTTCAAACCCGCACCAAACCTACCATAGTTAGGAACATCTGGATCTTCGTGAAGATGTCTCCCCACCCCGTGACCTACAAGTTCTCTAACGATTGAGTAACCTTTTTTCTCAACAAAATTTTGGATTTTGCTAGAAATATCACCTATATGACAACCTGCTTTGATATCTTTAATACCCTCAAAGAAACTCTGTTCGGTAACTTTAATAAGACGCTTTTTTTGCGGTGTTATCTTACCCACGGGAAACGTTCTAGCGGCATCTCCGTGAAATCCTTTATAACAAGCACCAACATCAAGACTGATTATGTCGCCTTCTTTCAAAATGCGGTCCTTAGCAGGAATGCCGTGTACAATCTCTTCGTTGATTGAAGCACAGATGCTTGCTGGGAAACCATTGTAATTTTTAAAAGATGGCTTAGCACCTTGACTTTTAATAAAGTCGAAAGCAATTTTATCGAGTTCCAAGGTGCTAATTCCAGGTTTTACGTATTTTTCAAGAAGTTTAAGAGTGTCGCCCGTAATCTTACAAGCAATCCTCATAATCTTCAAATCTTCTTCTGACTTATAATTTAACATTTTAAGCCTTCTAAAATCTCGTTTACTTCTTTGAAAACAGCTACTCTACCATTTTCGTAATCAAGATTTTTATATTTGTCTAAGTTAATAGTTTTTAGTATATTGTGTTTTTGGTAGTATTCAACAAGCGGATGAGTGTGCTCAACGTATGTTTCGATACGCTCTTGGGCTTTCTGATCTTCTTCCCTAACGATTGCATCACCACCACACTTACTGCACTTGCCGTCCTTAACCTGATCAAGTGTCAAGGTTTCACCGCACTTGGTACAAACTCGACGATTGTTGATCCTATCAAGGGTTAGGTCAAGGTCGATGTTAAAGTAAATCACAACATCAAACCCCGACACCTTGTCAAATAGTTCAGCCTGACTGATTGTACGAGGATAACCATCTAAGATAAAACCCTCTTTGCAGTCGTCTTGTCCTAACCTTTCAAGAAGAAGTTTTACAACTATTTCTTCCGGAACAAGTTTGGACATATACTTTCTAACTTCTCGACCCATAGGTGTGTCATTTGCAATAGCATCTCTAAAAAGTTGCCCTGTGCTAATGTGAGGATAACCAAACTTCTCACTAATGAGTTTGGCTTGGGTACCCTTTCCACACCCTGGTGCACCTAATAAACAAATCTTCATATTTCCACCTTATTTATTTAAGAACCCGCGATAATTTCTCATAAGTAGTTGACTATCAAGCGATTTGTCTAGTTCTACTGCAACACTAACTACGATAAGTAGTCCGGTTGCGCTAAACACGCTAACAAGTCCACCAGTGAAACTTAGGGCTTTAAATATCATACTTGGAACGATTGCTATTATAGCCAAGAAAATTGCACCAAATAATGTGATTCTATTTGAAATCTTTTTCAAATAATCTGCGGTTGGTTTACCAGGACGAATACCTAGGATAAAACCACCATTTTGTTGAATACTCTTTGAAACTTCCTCTGGATTGAAAGTAATTTGAGTCCAGAAATAAGCAAAGAATGTAATTAGTAAACCGGTCAATAAGATGTAAATCCAACTGCCTGTTCCAAGCCATTGCGAGTACCAAGCATAGAATTTGCTATTTGGCCAGAAAATACTGCATAGTAGTTGTGGGAAACTGATAATTGAAGATGCGAATATGATTGGCATAACACCAGTAGCATTAACCCTAATAGGAATGTTAGTGTTTTGACCACCGTACATCTTTCTACCCTTGATTTGTTTTGCATATTGAACAGGGATTCTTCTTTCGCCCAAATCGATAAATACGATAAAGCCGAAGATGAAAACCAATGCAACCAAGAATAGTACAAGTTCCCAAATACTTTCTGTGCTTCCTTTGAAAATGTTAACAATAACAGAATACAAACTGGAAGCAGCCGTAGATAGAATACCTACGAAAATTAACAATGATAAGCCGTTGCCAATGCCCAAAGCAGAAATCTTATCGCCAAGCCAATAGGTAAACATAGAGCCAGCCACTAGAATCAAAACCACCATTGTTCCTACAAGCCACTGAGGCAATGTAAGAGTGTTAAGAGCGGATTTGTAACTAACAACGATAGCCACTGCTTGCACTATTGCAAGAACAAGTGCACAGATTTTTGTATAAGCAGAAATCTTTTTCTTGCCCTCTTCTCCCATTTTCGATAGTCTTTCAAGACTAGGTATAGCAATGGTAAGAAGTTGGATAATAATAGATGCACTAATATATGGCGAAATACCCAACGCTAGGATTGCACCGTTTGCCAACGCACCACCACTTACACTACTAAGTAGTGATAAGAAGTCTTGTCCGCCAATGCTTTCGGAGAAAGCACTAACGTTGATGCCTGGTACTGGCAACCAACAACCTAAGCGGTATATCAATAACAACCCAAAAGTTATAAGAATTTTGTTTCTAATTTCTTTTACTTTAAAAGCGTTAACAATAGTTTTAAACATTATAGCACCTCGGCTTTTCCACCAACTTTATTGATCTTTTGTATTGCTGTTTCGGAGAATTTGTTTGCCTTAACAGTAAGTGCTTTTTCCAAATTTCCATTTCCCAATACTTTTAAACCATAAGGGGCGATATTTTTAATAATATTCTTTTCTTTAAGTAGTTCTGCTGTAACTACAGTGTTTTCCTTAAATACGTTCAAAGCGGAAACGTTAACAATGTTGTATTCTGCCTTGAAATCTTTATTATTAAAGCCGCGTCTAGGTAATCTTCTGATTAAAGGCATTTGACCACCCTCGAAGCCTAGTCTAACTCCACCACCGCTACGAGAATTTTGTCCCTTAGTACCTTTACCACTTGTTTTTCCTGTTCCAGAACCAATGCCTCTGCCCAATCTCTTAGGTGCTTTGGTAGAATTGATTGCTGGGGAGATTTGATGTAACTTCATAAGTTCCCTCCTAGTTTAATTCTTCCACTTTTACCAAGTGAGATACTCTGTTAATCATACCTCTCACGCAAGCGTTGTCTGGTAAAACGTGATAAGAATTTAATTTGCCAAGACCTAATGCCTTAACAATTTTTGCTTGTTTTTTGTCATAACCGATAGTGCTTTTTACTAGGGTTACTTTAACTTGCTTTTCTGCTTTTTTAGCCTTAACAGTTGTTTCAGCCTTTTTAGCAGGTGTTTTAGCAACAGGAGTTTCTGTTTTTTCTACTTTTTTAGCAGGTGCTTTTGCTGTGGTTTTAGCAGTTTTAACTTCTGCTTTTACAGGAGCGCTAGCCTTAGTAGTTTCTTTTTTAACTGCTGGTTTTTTAGCAGTCTTAGTAGCAGGTTTTTTAGCATCAGTAGCCACTTTCTTAGTTGTAGTCGCTTTTGCTGTTGTTGTTTTAGTTGTTGTTTTCTTTGCTTCTGCCATAATAACCCTCCTACCTAATTTCCTCTACGGTTTTACCTCTAAGCGAAGCAATTTCTTCTTTGCTTCTTAGGCTTGTCAAACCGTTGATTGTTGCTTTAACAACGTTGATACTGTTTCTAGAACCATATGCTTTAACAGTGATATCTTTGATACCGCATAGTTCTACAACAGGACGAACTGAACCACCAGCGATGATACCAGTACCTTCTTTACTTGGCATAAGTTTAACAACACTTTTGCCGAATTTACCGATAATCTCGTGTGGAATTGTAGTTCCTTCTAATGCAACCTTTTTAAGGTTACGTTTTGCACTTAAAGTTGCTTTGTCGATAGCATTTGGAACTTCGGCAGCCTTGCCAGTACCAACGCCAACTCTACCTGCGCCGTCACCAGCAACAACTAGGGCAGCAAATCTCATAGTTCTACCACCTTTAACAACCTTAGTAACTCTATTAACTGCTACAAGTTTGCTCCCGATAGGATCAACTTCTTTAACAGCGTGTCTGTTAGGTCTATCTTTCATGTTTGGTTTTTTATCGTCTTTTTGCATATAACCACCCCTTAAAACTCTAAGCCAGCTTTTCTAGCGCCCTCAGCCAATGCTTTAACTCTGCCAGTATAGATGTTTCCAGCTCTGTCGAATACAACAGTCTTAACACCCTTTTTCATAGCACTTTTAGCAACAGCCTCGCCTACCATAAAAGCAGCTTCCTGTTTAGTTTTTCCTTCAAGTTTGCTTGCAATAGTTTTTGTCAAAGTAGAAGCACTTGCAATTGTAACGCCTTTAACGTCGTCAATAACCTGAGCATAAATATGAGTTAAACTCTTAAATACGCAAAGTCTTGGTCTCTCACTTGTGCCAGCAAGATTTTTTCTGATACGTTTAGCACGCGCTAATCTGTTGGCTTTTTTATCAACTTTATTTATCATAAATTATGCCCCCTACTTCTTACCTGTTTTTCTTTCTTTTCTTCTTACTTTTTCATTGCTGTAATAAATTCCGTAAGCGTGATAAGGTTCAACTGGTTTCAAATCTCTAATTTTGCTAGCGAATTGACCAACTTTCTCTTTGCTGATACCCTTAACGATTACTTCGTTTTTGTCGCAACTTAAAGTGATGCCGTCGATAGCCTTAACTTCAACTGGATGAGACAAACCAATGTTCAAAACTAGGTCAGCACCTTTTTGTGTAATTTTAAAACCAACGCCGTTGATTGTAAGTCTCTTCTCGTAACCTGCGCTAACGCCAGTGATCATATTGTGGATCAATTGACGAGTCAAACCATGGAATTTTCTCAATTCATAGTTATCGGTTTCGTTAAGAACTTTAACTTCGTTGTTGTCCACAGAAACTGTAATTCTGTGGTCGAAATCTCTTGATAATGTTCCAAGAGGACCTGTAACTGTTACATTATTCCCATTTACTGTAACATTTACACCGCTAGGAATAGTTATAACTTGTCTTCCAACTCTACTCATAATAACCTCCTACCATACAAACGCAAGAACTTCACCACCAAGTTTTAGTTCTCTCGCCTGTCTATCTGTCATTAAGCCCTTGCTAGTAGAAACGATAGCAATTCCAAGACCGTTAAGTACTTGTGGAAGTTCTTCGCAACTAGCGTAAACTCTTAAACCTGGTTTAGATATTCTTCTCAAACCTTGTAAAACTTTTTCATTTTTGAATTCAATAACGATGTTAGCATTGATACCTTCGCCCTCTTCCTTGAAAGATGCAATGTAACCTTCGTTTTGAAGAAGTTGTGCTATTGCCAACTTAATTTTTGAAGTAGGAATGGAAACACTTTTATGTTTAGCTTGAAGAGCATTTCTCATTCTTGTAAGCATATCTGCTATTGGATCTGTAACTATCATAAACTTATCTCCTTTACCAACTCGATTTTTTAACACCAGGAATTTCACCCTTGTATGCTAGTTCGCGGAAGCAAATTCTGCAAATTCCGTATTTACGAAGAACAGAATGAGGACGTCCGCAAAGTTTACAACGAGTGTATTCACGTGTTGAATATTTTTGAGGTTTTTGTTGTTTTGCAACTAATGATGTTTTTGCCATAATATTTCCTTTCCTCCTACTTTCTGAAAGGTAGGCCAAGATTTGCAAGCAATGCTTTGGCTTCCTTGTCAGTATTTGCAGAAGTTACTATTACAATATCTAAACCACGAATTTTATCAATTTTTTCGTAACTTATTTCTGGGAATACAAGTTGTTCTGTAAGACCTAGGGAATAGTTTCCTTTTCCGTCGAATGCCTTATCAGAAATACCTTGGAAATCTCTTACTCGTGGAAGAGCAATGCTAATGATTTTGTCTAGGAACTCATACATATGTTGACCTCTTAGAGTAACCTTAGCACCAATTTTCATACCTTTTCTAACTTTGAAGTTAGCGATTGACTTTTTAGCAATTGTAACAATAGGTTTTTGACCAGTAATAACTGCTAGTTCGTCAACAGCCTTGTTGAAGGCTTGTGAGTTATCTTTAACATCACCAAGGCCACGGTTTACAACGATTTTTTCAACCTTTGGAACTTGTAGTGCGTTGGTGTATTTAAACTCTTTTTCCATAGCAGGAACAACTTCGTTTTTATATTTCAAATATAATCTATTCAATTCTTTTGCCATATTAAATCTCCTTATTGTCCCTTACTCTGTGTTCTTTTTGCAGTAGATTTAGAAGTAGTAGTTTTTGTGACACTGCTTAGAGTCTTAGTTGCTGGCTTTTTAGCAGGGGCTTTTTTAGTTTCAGCCTTTTTCTCTACTTTCTTTGCTTCTGCTTTTTTAGTTTGTTTTACTTCTTTCTTAACTTCCTTTTTAGTAGGAACTGCTTTATCCAAAGAAGCGCCACATTTTTTGCACTTTCTGAATTTCTTGTCGCCTTCTACTGCGTAAGAAACTCTTGTTGCTTTGTTGCACTCTGGGCAAATAACTAGAACATTAGAAGCGTCAATTTTGTTTTCCTTCTTAATAATTCCACCCTTGTCCTGAGCATTTCTTGGTTTTTTGTGTTTTGAGATAATGTTTACATCACTAACAACCACTGCATTATCGGCAGGAATTGCGGTTAGAACTTTTCCAGATTTGCCTTTGTCTTTTCCGGCAATTACTAAAACATTATCACCTTTTTTAATATGAAGTGTCATATCAATTCCTCCCTTATAATACTTCTGGAGCTAGAGAAATAATTTTCATAAATCCTTTATCTCTCAACTCTCTTGCGATTGGTCCAAAGATACGAGTACCTTTTGGTTGTTTTTGGTTGTCAATTATAACAGCAGCATTTTCGTCAAACTTAATGTACGAACCGTCTGGGCGTTGAGTGCCTTTAACTGTTCTAACGATAACTGCCTTTACAACATCACCTTTCTTAACTGCACCACCCGGAGTAGCAGATTTAACAGAAGCTACAATGATATCACCAATGTTTCCGCTTCTTCTAAAAGAGCCACCAAGTATTCTGATGCACATAATCTTTTTAGCACCGCTATTATCGGCAACTTTTAATATTGTTTGAGGTTGTACCATAATTTTCTCCTTATTTAGCTCTTTCTACGATTCTTACTACACGGTAGTGTTTGTCTTTGCTTAGTGGACGAGTGCTCATAATTTCTACTCTATCGCCTACTTTGCATTCGTTCTTTTCGTCGTGCGCCTTAACTTTTTTGGTTACTTTATATACTTTACCATAAAGAGGGTGTCTTTTGTTTTCAACAATAGTTACAGTGATGGTTTTGTCCATTTTATCACTTGAAACAACACCAAGATAAGTGTGACGACTATTTCTTTCAACAGTTTGTTCTTTCATATCATCTCCTCCTTATAGCCTTACGCTTTAACCTTTTTGCTAAGTTCGCGCTCAGTCAAAATTGTTTTGATTCTTGCAATATCTTTTTTGCAAGCGTTTAATTGTAATGGATTACTTAATTGACCAGTTGCATTTGAAAAACGAAGGTTGAACAATTCTTGTTTTAATGCTTTAAGTTTAGCATTAAGTTCTTCGTTGGTCATATCTCTTAACTCTTTAACTTTCATTATTCATTACCACCTTCTGCATTTAATTCTGCTTTGGTCACGAATTTGGTTTTGATTGGAAGTTTGTGTCCAGCAAGACGCATAGCTTCTCTTGCAGATTCCTCAGGAACCCCAGCAAGCTCAAACAAAACTCTACCAGGTTTTATAACAGCAACCCATAGTTCTGGATTACCTTTACCTTTACCCATACGAGTACCAGCAGGTTTTTTAGATACTGGTTTGTGAGGGAATACGTTTATCCAAACTTGACCACCCCTCTTAGTGTAACGGTTGATAGCGATTCTGGCTGCTTCGATTTGATTAGAAGTCATCCAGCAAGGCTCTGTTGCAACTAGACCATAGTCGCCGTATGCAAGCTTGTTACCTTTGGTAGCTTTACCAGTCATTCTACCTCTAAATTGTTTTCTTCTTTTAACTCTCTTAGGCATTAACATTAGGCGTTACCCCCTTGTTCAGCATTTTCAGGTTCAGCCACAACAACTCTTTTCTTAGAAAGAATTTCGCCGTTGCAGATCCAAACTTTAACACCTAAAACTCCATAAGTTGTGTGAGCCTCAACCAAAGCGTAGTCGATGTCAGAACGAAGAGTTTGAAGAGGAAGTCTACCCTCTTGATAGTGCTCGCTTCTAGCGATTTCAGCACCGTCCAAACGTCCGCTGATCATAACTTTACAGCCCTTAGCGCCTGCTCTCATAACTCTTTGGATACCTTGTTTCATAGCTCTTCTAAAACTTACACGTTTTTCAAGTGATTGAGCGATAGATTGAGCAACGATTGTAGCATCCAAGTCAGGTCTTTTTACTTCTTTAATGTTTACATTTACTTGTTTGCCATTGCAGATTTTTGCAAGGTCTTTTTTAAGTTCTTCAACACCAGCACCCTTAGCACCGATAACAACACCAGGCTTAGATGTGAAGATGTCTACGATAACACGGTTAGCAGTTCTCTCAATAACAACTCTGGAAACACTGCTTGTAGCGTATTTTTTGTCGATAAAGGTTCTAATCTTGTTGTCTTCAACTAAGAAGTCAGAAAAATCTTTTTTGCCTGCAATCCAAGAAGAATCCCAGTCTTTATTAACACCAATTCTTAAACCGTGTGGATTAACTTTCTGTCCCATATTCCTAAATTAGCTCCTTTATTTATTTTTGCTGTCTAACACGATGGTTATATGACAAGTTCTTTTAATGATTGTGTCAACGCCACCTCTACCGCGGAATGAAACGCGCTTGAAAGATGGACCTTGATTTGCATAAGCCTCAACAACTACTAAATCGTCTTTGTTTAAGCCCATATTGTTTTCTGCATTAGCAACCGCAGAATTCAAAACCTTTTTAACAACCATAGAAGCGGTGCTAGGAGTTATATCCAAAATAGCGTTTGCTTCTGCGATTCCTTGGTTTTTAATAATATCCAAAACTCTTTTAGCTTTGGAAGCACCCATTCTAACATATCTAGCAGTAGCAGTAGGACGAGTGTCTTTGTTTTGTTGTCTTAAAGCTGATTTTTCTTTAATTCTTTTAGCCATTGTACTGTACTCCTAAATTATTTTTTTGCGCCGGTCTTTTTGTCGCCAGCGTGACCTTTAAATGTTCTTGTAGGTGCAAATTCGCCTAACTTGTGGCCAATCATATCTACTGTGCAATAAACAGGGATGTGTTTGATACCATTATGAACTGCAATGGTATGTCCCACGAACTCTGGATATATTGTAGAAGAACGGCTCCATGTTTTGATAACTTGTTTTTTGCCCTCTTTATTAAGATTAACTACTCTATTTAGTAGTCTTTCTTCAACATAGGGTTTTTTCTTTAAACTTCTACTCATGTTTTTAACTCCTAATTCACACGCTTAATAATAAGTTTGGTGCTAGCCTTCTTATTATTTCTAGTCTTTTTACCCATTGCAGGTTTGCCCCAAGGTGTAAGTGGAGATTTTCTACCAACAGGAGATTTACCTTCACCACCACCGTGTGGGTGATCTACTGGGTTCATAACGCTACCACGAACGGTAGGTCTGATGCCCATATGTCTTTTTCTACCAGCCTTACCAAGTGAAACCAACTCGTGATCAAGGTTTCCAACTTGACCAATTGTTGCACGGCAAGTGCTAAGAACCATTCTCATTTCGCCAGATGGCAATTTGATCGTGGCATATTTGCCTTCCTTAGCCATAAGTCTTGCTTCCATACCGGCTGAACGAACCATTTGTCCGCCCTTGCCTGCTTGAAGTTCGATATTGTGGATAACTGCTCCAACTGGCATATCTTTTAAAGGCATATTGTTACCAACTTTGATTTCAATGCCGGTGCCACTCATAATTGTGTCGCCAACGTTCAAACCATTTGGTGCCAAGATGTAACGTTTTTCGCCATCAGCATAGTTTAGCAATGCAATATAGGCAGATCTGTTAGGGTCATATTCAATGCCCACAACTTTTGCAGGAATATTGTCTTTGTTACGTTTGAAGTCAATAATCCTATACTTAACTCTGTTTCCACCACCAATGTGTCTAACTGTAATTCTACCATTGTTGTTTCTGCCAGCTGTTTTTTTCTTCTCAACTAGCAAGGATTTTTCTGGCTCTTTTTTAGTAACTTCATCAAAAGATGCAGTTGTGTAGAATCTACGAGCAGGAGATGTTGGATTGTATGTTTTAATAGCCATTATGTTTTCCTCCTAATCTTATGACAAGCTGTCGAAGAACTCAATGGTTTTGCTATCTTCTTTTAGTTGAACATAGGCTTTTTTGTAATTGGAAGTGTAGCCCTGAGTTTTTCCTTGTCTTTTTAATTTACCGTCAATGTTTGCGGTATTAACCGATTTAACTTTAACACCGAATAGTTCTTCGATTGCTTTTTTAATTTCGGTTTTGTTTGCACTTTTAACTACCTCAAAAGTGTATTTTTTGTTAGCAATGTCTGCATAACTTTTTTCACTTAAAATAGGCTTAATAATAATATCAAAATGTTTCATTATTCAGCATAAGCCTCCTCTATTTGTTTTACTGCATCTTTGGTTAAAACCAATTTGTCGCAAACGATGATGTCATAAACGTTTAGCAAACCAGCGGTTGTAACGTCGATAGATTGAATGTTTGCGCTAGCCTTGATAACATTTTCGTTGTTGCCCTTAGTTACGAACAAAACGTTTTTGTTAAGACCAAGGTCGGTGTAAACCTTCTTCATCAATTTGGTTTTAGCTTCTTTAAGTTGTAAATCATCTAGTACGATAATTTCTTTTTGAGCAAGTTTTTCAGAGATTGCGCTCTTGAAAGCAACTCTCTTTGCTTCCTTGTTTACTTTCTTAGAGAAATCGCGTGGCTTAGGTGCAAACACAATTCCACCGCCTCTCCATTGTGGGCCTTTGGTCGAACCTTGTCTAGCTCTACCAGTTCCCTTTTGACGCCAAGGTTTTTTAGCATGACCTCTAACTTCGCTACGAGTAAGAGTGCTCTTGGTACCTTGTCTTTGATTAGCAAGATATGCTACAACTACTTGATGGATTAAAGCCTCATTGTATTCTTGTTTAAAAACTTCGTCTTTAACTTTGATACTTTCAACTTCTTGTCCAGCCATATTTAAAACTTTAATATTTGCCATAGTTAATTACTCCTTAATTTGCCTTAACCGCTTCTTTAATGCAAACCATACTACCCTTAGGTCCTGGAACTGCACCTTTAACAAGAAGGATGTTTCTGTCTAAATCTACTTTAACCACAGTAAGGTTTTGGATAGTAACACTTTCATTACCATATCTACCAGAAAGTTTTTTACCCTTGAATACCTTAGCAGGGTAAGTATTACTACCGATAGAACCAGGGTGTCTGTGAACCGGGCCGTTACCGTGAGTCATTCTGTGACGTCTAAAATTCCAACGTTTAATGGTACCAGTGTAGCCGTGACCTTTTGATTTGCCACTAACGTCTACAAGGTCGCCTTCTGCAAATACACTGCAATTGATTACATCGCCAAGTTTGTATTCGCCTTCCAACTTAAATTCTTTTACAAATCTTTTTGGTGTAACTTCTGCTTTTTTGAATTGTCCAAGTTGTGGTTTGTTAACCAAACTCTCTCTAATGTCACTGTAAGCAAGTTGAACTGCATCATAACCATCGTTATTTTGAGTCTTAACTTGTGTAACATAGCAAGGACCTGCTTCGATAACTGTAACAGGAACAACTAAGCCATTTTCAGAAAAGATTTGTGTCATACCAATTTTTTTGCCTAACAATGCTTTTTTCATTTCAAACTCATCTCCTCTTACAATTTAATGTTGATATCTACGCCAGCAGGCAAGTCAAGTTTCATTAAAGCATCTACTGCCTTAGGTGAAGGACTATAAATATCAATCAACCTTTTATGTGTTTTCATTTCGAACTGTTCTCGTGAATCCTTATACTTGTGAGGAGCACGAATGATTGTAACCACTTCCCTGTCCGTAGGAAGAGGAATTGGACCACTTATTTTTGCACCAAATCTTAGAGCTGTGTCAACAATTCTTTTGCAAGCTTGGTCGATAAGGTTGTGGTCATAAGCTAATAATTTAACTCTGATTTTTTGTGTTGCCATTAATTTTCCTCCGTTTAACTAATTTACCCATCGTATTGAATTTAGCACTTTTTTATAATATTAAAACACTTTACCGTGTGTTCCACGCTGTAACTCAAAAAAAATTGTGCTTTACAATGGTTGTTTATGATCCTTGTATAAACCATAGTCCGTGTAAATTATCCCCTAGATTTGGCAGGTCTAAAAGGTAACTTCACACATCTACCCATATTACAGCAAGTACATTTTACCTTAATTTAGGCGTGTTGTCAACACTTATTTTCAAAAAAACAAATAATAAACGCAATAAATTTTGGTTAGTTTGCACAAATTTGCAAATAATGAAAAAAGTAAGCCCGAAAAAGACTTACTTTTAATAAAGATTATAATGATAATAATATAGAATAAGTAATTAGTAATGCAAGGCAGATAATGCTCATCCAAAAACAAAACCAGTTTTTGATAGGTTTTTTCTCATCGCCTTTGCGGAATGCATATATCAAGAACACAAACGTCAACAATAGCAAAACAACAATAATGCTACCCTTTACTGCGGGCTTAACATTCCTAACAATTGAATTATAAAAATTGTTCCACATTGCTTCAAACATTTGTAAATACCTTCCTATTCTATCCTTAGTATAACCTACTTAAACACCTAGTGTCAACTATTTTATTATCATAGAAGGTGCTTCAAACTCACTTGGGGCTTCAATTCCAAGCAAATCTAGAATTGTAGGCGAGATGTTTGCCAACTTGCCGTCTTTTCGTAGTTTCAGTTTTTCGTCCGAGTTGCTTATCACTATGAAAGGCACCTTGTTTGTAGTGTGGTCGGTTAAAACCCTGCCCTCTTTATCTAGCATACACTCTGCGTTTCCGTGGTCAGCAATCACGATAGCAATTCCGCCAATTTCCAAGATTGCATCGATTAAACGTTTTAGTTGGACGTCCAAAACCTTAACGGCCTCAATCGCTGCTTGCAAGTTCCCGGTGTGTCCAATCATATCGCAATTGGAATAATTAAGTGCCATAAAGCCGTACTTCTTTGTTTTAATCTCCTCAATCGCCTTATCGGTAATTTCCACCGCTCTCATCTGTGGAACTGCGTCAAAAGGCACGTCCTTTATGGTGTTTATCAAAAACCTTTCTTCGCCAGGATATGACTCTTCAATTCCGCCGTTCAAGAAATATGTTACGTGCGCATATTTGGTGGTTTCGGAAATCTTAAACTGCTTTATGCCGTGATTTGATAGCACGTGTGACAAGTTCATATCCACAGGCTCTTCTTTGAAAGCGATGTGTAGATTTTTGAATGATTTGTTGTAGTTGTTAAAGCCCACATAATATAGGTTTTTAAACTTAACAACTGGGAACGCGTTAAAGTCCTCAACAAGTGCTTCGGTAATTTGTCTAGCGCGGTCCTCTCTAAAATTATAGAATATAACAGCGTCGTTATCCTTGATTGTTGCAACGGGTGCGCCGTTTTCCACCATTACAACTGGCTCAACAAACTCGTCGTACACGCCACGAGAATAACTGCTTTCAAGGGCGTAAATTGGGTCGTCGCAATAATAATCGCACTCGCCAAAAACAAGCGTTTTGTACGCCTTTTCGGTCAAATCCCAAAACTTTTCGCGGTTCATAGCGTAAAATCTGCCCATAACAGTGGCAATTTTGTAATTGAACCCGTCTTTGTTTACTTCGGCAAGTTTGTCTTGCAACATCTTAACATATTTTACACCAGCGTCGCGATAAGTGTCTCTGCCATCAGTGAAGCAGTGAATATACACCTTTTTAACGTCGTTTTGTTTTGCCATATCAAGAAGGGCAAACAAATGATATATATTGCTATGCACTCCCCCGTCAGATAAAAGACCCATTAAATGCAAGGAACTATCGTTGTTTTTCGCAAATTGCATAGCACTTAAAATCTCTTTGTTTTTGAAAAATTCTTTCGTCCTTATATCGTTAAGGATTTTTTGCGAAACTTGGAAAACAACTTTGCCAGCACCGATGTTTAGGTGCCCCACTTCGCTGTTGCCCATTTGTCCTGCTGGAAGACCTACTGCCTCGCCACTTGCCTCGATTGGCACGCTAGGATATGTTTTAAAATAGTGTAAAAAGTTTTTAGGGTCAGCCTGGGCAATCGCATTGCCATAACTATCCTTATTAAGTCCAAATCCGTCTAAGATAATAAGGCCTACAAAATCAGATTTCATTTACTCTTCCACCGCCGTGTTAATTATTTTTTCATATTTGGCTAAATCAAGGCACGCACCGCCAATAAGCCCGCCGTCGATATGTGTCTTGGAAAGTATGTCTTGAGCGTTATCGGCATTTAATGACCCGCCATAAAGTAGCACAATTTCGCCATTAGTAAGGTCATATTGTTTTGCCAAGTACTCTTTTATAAACTTTGCCATTTCCTCGGCTTGTTTGCTGGTTGCAGAAACGCCAGTGCCTATTGCCCATACTGGTTCGTAGGCAAACACAATTTTTTTGATTTCGCTCGCTGTCAAATCTTGCAAACCCTCGTCAAGTTGGGTCTTTATAACCTTTTTAGTAAGGTTTTTATCCCTCTCGTCTTTTGTTTCGCCAAAGCACAAAATTGGACGAACACCCTCTTTTAGTAATGCTTTTAGTTTTAGGTTGATTTTTTCGTTGGTTTCGTTGTCGTAAGCACGTCTTTCGCTATGCCCAACAAGGCAGGTTTTGCACCCAAACTCCTTTAACATAGGAATGCTCACTTCGCCAGTAAACGCACCCTTTGGCTCAAAATGGCAATTTTGTGCGCCATACAAAACCTTGGATTTTTTAAGCATTTTTTCTGCCAAATACAAATATGGATATGGCAAACTTATGCAAACCTCGTTTTCACTTGATTTAGCGATTTTATTAAGTTTTTTGAAATATTCAGCCAAATCGCAAGTCGGCTTATTCATCTTTAAATTTCCAAACAAATAAAGTTTTTTCATTCGTCAAATTCCCCTAAACTATTTTATTTTCGATAATGTCAACTGCTGGCAAAACCTTGCCTTCCAAAAGTTTTAGGCTAGCCCCGCCACCGGTCGAGATATGTGTAATCTTCTTCTCAAAGCCCATATGCATAATTGCCGATGCGCTATCTCCTCCGCCGACAATTGACACGCTGTGACTTTTAGCAACTGCTTTTGCCACCTTGTAAGTGCCCGTAGCAAATGCGGTGTTTTCAAATACACCCATTGGTCCATTCCAAATAATGGTCTTGGCGTGCTTAATAGCCTTAGCAAATAGTTTTATGGTCTTTTTGCCGATGTCAAGCCCCATTTTGTCCTTAGGAATATCCACCTCTTTTAGATAGTCGCCCTCTTTTGCATTTATGTCGCCAGCAACAACCACATCTACTGGAAGCAAAATGTTTACGCCCTTTTCTTTGGCTCTTTCAAGTGCTTTTTTGCACATATCAAGTTGCTCGTCGTCCACTAGCGAATTGCCTACATTTTTGCCCATTGCTTTAAGGAAAGTAAATGCCATTCCGCCACCGATGATAATAGTGTTGGCACTTTCCACTAGAGTGTTAACAATAGGAAGTTTGTCGGCAACTTTCGCTCCGCCAAGTATTGCCACAAACGGAAGTTTTGGGTTGTTAATCGACCCGCAAATCATTTTAAGTTCTTTCTCAATTAAAAAGCCGATTGCATTAGGAAGCAATTTTGCCACGCCATATGTGGAAGCGTGTTTTCTGTGCGATGTACCGAATGCGTCGTTAACATACACGTCTGCCATACTTGCAAGTTTTTCCGCAAACGCCTTGTCGTTTTCTTCCTCGCCCTTTTCGTAGCGAAGGTTCTCTATCAATAAAACCTGCCCAGGAAGTAGGTTTTTGGACTTTTGCATAGCATCTTCCCCAACCACATCGGTCGCGAAAAATACTTGGGTGTCTGGCATAAGTTGTTGAAGCCTTTCGTACACAGGCTTTAGCGAAAACTCAGGCACAACTTCGCCGTCTGGGCGACCAAGGTGGCTCATTAAAATTACGCCCGCACCCCTATTTAGCAAATAGTTAATAGTTGGCAACGCCTCTTTAATACGAGTGTCGTCGCCAATAACGCCGTTTTTAAGTGGAACATTGAAGTCCACCCTAACGATAACTTTTTTATTTAAAACATCAATATCCGCTATGGTCTTTTTATCCATATCAAATCCCCTTATTTGTTGAAATATTCTTATACAATTAGTTTATTATATTAAGAGATTTTTAGCAAATAAATCCACAAAAAAAATGGAATTTTTTTATTCCATTTCTTCTTTTGTCGCATAAAAATCTTCAATTAGTTTTAACACACCGTCTAGGGTCGGCTCTTCCACAATTTTCACTCTAAGTTTTGTGACGTCGCGCTCGTTTTTGACATACCAAAGCAAGTGCTTTCGCATATGTTTTACAACAAACTCCTCAGGATAATACTTTCGAAGCAATTCAATATGTTTTTTGATGAAATACAACTGAGGTTTTTCCTCGGTTTTACCTAGGATTTCCTTAAACACATATGGTTTTCCTAGCGACGCTCTGCCCACCATAACAGCCGAACAGCCGGTGTAACCCATCATATGTTCAAAAGACACCCTATCGCACACGTCTCCGTTGCCAATAACTGGGATATTTACCGCTTCAACCACGCGCTTTATGATGTCTAAATCCACCTGTCCCGAATAGCCTTGTTCTTTGGTTCTGCCGTGGACTGTTATTGCACTGGCACCCGAGCGCTCGCACATTTTGGCAAATTCTACGGCGTTTTCAGCGCCCTCCCAGCCTTTACGGAACTTCACAGTAACAGGCTTTGAGGTCGCATTAACGCACGCGCGTATTATTTCAGATGCAAGGTCCAGGTTTTTCATAAGGCTAACACCTTGCCCATTTTTAACTATTTTTGGGGCTGGGCAACCCATATTTAGGTCGATTATATCAAACTTTTCTAGATGTGGGGCACGGCACGCTTTTGCCATAATATCAGGTTCGTTGCCAAAAAGTTGGACTATTTTAATTCTTTCGTTGTCCGCAGTGCCTAGCATATCAAATGTTTTTTTGTTGCCGAAAACAATCGCTTTGGCGCTAATTAGTTCGGTCTCACCAGCGTCCGCCCCGCTCTCAACGGCAAGGCTTCGAAAAGCGACATCGGTTATGTCTGCCATAGGCGCAAGTATTAAGTTGTTTTTAAATTCGATATGTCCTATTTTCATATTGTTATATTATCACACCTAGCGCAATTTTTCAATCACTATTTACGTGCAACAGTCCCTCATATGTTAAATTACCACATATGTTTTAATCCAACATATGACCAAAAGTACATATATTTTACTACTCTGCAAACAACAAAAAAATCACGGTCTGGCCGTGACTTTTTTTATTAAAGTGCTTATTTCTTGTTAACTGCATCTTTTAAAGCTTTTGCTGCTTTGAATACAGGAGCTTTGCTTGCAGGAACTTTAATAACTGCTTTTGTTCTTGGGTTGATGCTGTTTCTAGCTGCTCTTTTTCTTACTACGAATTTACCAAGACCAGCGATAGCAACCTCGTTGCCTTTAACCATACATTCTGTTGTGGTATTAACGAATTCATCGATAACAGCGGCAACTTCTTTTTGAGTAAGCCCAACTTTTTCAGCAATTAACTTAACTAATTCACTTTTGTTCATTATTAAATTCTCCTTTAATTTTGATACCCAATTATATCAAATAAAAGTCTAAAAACCAAACAATTTTAGCCATTTTTCTCAAATCTATGCTATTTTTCAAGCAATTTTACCTAAAATTAGGCTAAAATACTAAAAAATGGCTTGTTTTAAGTTTTTTGCGGGCTTAAAATATGGCATTTTCGATGCAGGCAAAACAAACTCTTTTTTCGTTTGCGGATTGAAGGCTTTGCGAGCGTTTTTGTTTTTGACTTGAAACTTTCCAAAGCCAATCAAATTTACATTGTCTCCGTTTTTTAAGGTCGATTTAACAATTTCCATCAATGCGTTAAGGCAGTTTCCGCAATCCTTTTGAGTAAGCCTACTTTCTTTGCTTAAATTTTTTACCAATTCTGCTTTGTTCATATAGCACCTCCGTTTTTGTGATTATTGTCAAAGGGAGGGCTATTTATACCATTATTTTTTTGTGATTTCTTTTTTGCGAAACGGCAAATATCTTTTTTCGCCTCGCCCGAAACAGCCAAACAAGAAAATACAGCCAAAATACACTACTATGCAAACAAGCCCGCAAGCCCCTAAATATAGCCATTTATTTATTCCAAATAGCAGTAGTTTTAGTCCGTATGTCGCACCAGCGGAAATAATCGCCGAAAGAATTGGAAGCGCCACTGTTCTTTTAAGGTCGATAGTAATATCAAGAGTTTTTTTGATTTGAAAAACACTGGCAATATCGCATATCAAATAAAAGAGAATGTTGCTAATGACCACTCCAAAAATATTTATGCTTTCTATCCTAAGCAAAACAACAGCCACACCTATTCGAATGGCAAGAGCGATTAACATAATGTAGAACACCTTAAACGACTTGCCAATGACTTGCATTATAGACACAAAAGTGCTTAAAAATGCGTTGTAGATAATTCCTACGCTTGCGACAATCAAAAGTTTGTATGTAAACGCAAACTCATTAAGCACATTGGTGCTTGAAAAGTTGTACAATGTGGAGATTATTTCTGGCGCGAACATCGCAAATGCTATAAACATTGGGAGCACCACAATAAAGGTTATTTTAATGTAAAAACTGCTCCTTGCCGAAGTTTCTTGCACCCTCCCCACCGAGTAAAGCCCAGAGAGATTTGGCATAGTAGACGAAGCAAGAGCACTCGTGACAATCACAGGCAGAGATATAAGCGCGCTCACTACGCCATTGGACAAACCATATAGGCTGGTCGCAGTGTATGACGTAAGCCCAGTTGACACCAAAATGTTGATTACAAAAAAACTATCAAAAAGGGTCATTACAGGTATAACAAGCGACGACAAAGTTGTTGGCACCAAAATATGCAAGGTTTGCTTAACCGCCGTGGAAAAAGTGATGTATTTATCCGAATTATAGAAGTAAAGCACCTTTATTTTCACATATCGGCGCTTATTAACGTCAAGTACCAATATAGGGCGTTTTTTAAATCTTTTAACTGTCCCTACGTGGTAGCGCCCCACTTTAACCACTTTGGGGGAAGCCTTTACTTCTTTTAATTTTAAGGTGTTTTCGTCTTTTGTGTAAAATTTATAGTCGTTTTTTGCTTTGTGCCACGCGTAGTTTATAAGCATTATTATAAGCGTAACAAGTTCGCTTATCGACACGGCAAGAATTGAGCCCATAACGGCATATTCCACGCCTTTATGGATAAAGCGATACGCCAAAAACAAACCGACAATAAGCTTGAAAACCTGCTCAAATATTAGTGCGACCGACGAGGGAAACATATTTTCCACGCCTTGGAAATATCCTTTGACCACCGAAATTAGCGACGCCGATACAAGTGCCGGCGCAATGGCGATGTAGCCTTTGGACGCAAGCACGTTTCCTTGCCAAAAAGCAAGTTTATCATTAAGGATTATAAGTCCCAGCGCAAATACAAAACTCGACAAAAAACTTAGCATTAGCCCCGCTTTAAAGTACATTGTTTCGTTTCGTTTTAGTTTGTTTGCGCGCGCTTCGCTCACGAGTTTTGACACCGCAATACTTACGCCACTACTGCTAAAAACAAGCAATAGCGAATACAGCGGAAACACAAGATAATATAGCCCCATTCCAGTGGAACCAAGCGCGTTTGTAAGCGGGATTTTGTAGAATGCACCTATAACTTTTGCAATAAATCCGCCAATTGTTAAAATCAGCGCGCCTACTATAAAGGTTTGCTTTTTCACTGTTCTAGTTGTTTAGTAATAAGTTTGCTTACAATTTGCATTGTTTTTACGTCGAGCGTTGTAGGCGAACCGCCAAACGACAACAACACAATAAGCCCGATACACTTGCCATCTAGCAAAACAGGAATAAGCACTTGGCTTTTAAACTTAATCTCCTCGCCTTCCACAATTGGCACAAGCGTAGTTCTAAATTCGTCCGAAGCGGTGTAATTTTCAGATTTATGTATAATATTTTTAAGTTCTATACTTATAGGCTTAGACAAATAATTTTTCTTAGAAATCCCGACCGCGCAAATCACTTGCTCGTCGTCGGTCATCAATATTGGATAGTTAAGCGTCTCATACAACACATCGCAAAACTTACTCGACAGTTCCAGAATATTGTTGATAAGATTACACTTTCTAAGGGTTATCTCGCAATTCTCTCCCACGCTTATTTCCATAGGCGTCCCTTCCTTTATAAACAAATTTGAGCGTATCTCTTTTGGCAACACAATTCGTCCTAAATCGTCAACCTTTCTAACCATTCCCATATTTTTCATAAGTATTTCTCCCGATATTAAAGTATTTATTATATTATTTTACTAAAATATGGAAATATACACTATTTTAAGTATTTTGCATAGTACTTAATATATGTTTTTTTTAATGTCGTTATTTTAAAGTTTTTTTACATACAGCAAAAAAATCACCACGATATTTCGTGGTGATAATTTTTTAACTCATACTATTTTTTAGTAGTTTTTTTAGTTGTTGTTGACTTAGTAGCAGGCTTTTTAGCGGTCTTAGGAGCAGTTGCAGTCTTAGGTTCTTCCTCAACTACTTTTTCCTCAGTCTCAACTTTTACTTCTTCCTCTTTTGCCTCGTTGATAATCTCTACTTTTTGGCTTGCCTTTCTAGATTTTTTAATCTCTTGATAAGTCAAAGTTTCAGCAAAGAAGACTTGGTTTGCAGTGTGGTAGAACACTGTGATAACCGACCAAACTACTGTTGTGAACAAGTAATCCAAAGCGATAATAATGATTGTCAAAACTGCGTGATCAGCCCAAAGTTTTAAGCCCAAAACGCCCAAGATAACCGAGATAAACAACAAGATGATGTAGAATAGCCAAAAGAATGTTTTGTAAGCGAACATACTTGAAATATTGCCGTTCATCTTTTTGCTAGACTCTTTTAAAGCCATACCAACGTCGTTGATTTTGTCGTGTTCTGCAACAAACAAACTCATTGAGTAGTAAGCAATCAAAATAACACCTGGGATAATAGCAAGCACTGTGCCAACTACAAACATACATAGCATAATTGCGCCCAAGAAAATCTCAACCCAAGGAGTCTTGAACTCGCTAAAAATAAGTTTGTAACTTGGGTTTTCCCCGTTAATAAGCGCTTTCATAAATCTGATGTATCCTGTATCAAATACACCGAAGAACAAAATTGCCAAAGGAAGCGCATAAACTGAGAACACGCATAGCATTAGTGGCGCAACCATAATCAATGTGCCAAGGAATGCTTTGCCAAACTTGCCTTTAACCTTTTCGCCCGAAGCCTTGATAAAATCCATACTGTTTTTACTAACTTCTGCCATAATAAAAACCTCCAATAATTAACTATATTATAACAACATTTAATTTTTTTTCAAAACTATTTAAGGTTATATTTTAAATTTTTTGAAAGTGATTTTAGGTTGTTATGTGGTTGGAGTCTCCTGTGTTTCTCCACCACCCTCGCCGGTTTCGCCACCGGTAGAGCCATTTTCAACCAATCTAAACGCAAGCGAAACGCCATTGCCGTTGCTATCATCAATGCGCGAATATTCTTTTTCGGTGCTGACTCCGCCGTTTGCGTATATCTGCATAAAGAATGTGCCCACGTCGTTTATATTCGCTTTTGCAATTTTAAACGATATATATATTCCACTTGAATCACCAGTTGTAGCAAATTCAAGGTCGCCTATTTCAAATCCCGAAATAGCGGGGCTTGTTTCCGCTCTTTCCACATTATAACCATTTTGTTTCCACGTGCTTGAAATTGTGTCGTAGTAATTTTTAAGTGCGACTTGCTCGTTTGCCACATAGTTTACCGCATCGGATAACACTATATCCGATTGATAATTTAAGTACGCCGAATCCACATTGCCTTTCCCATCGGAAATAAGTTTTGTGGTTGTAACTGTGCCATTTACTTCGGTTGCATAGCACACAACATCTTTTAGCAAATAACTTGTTCTAGTAGTGCTAATTGTAATATTGTTTTCATTATTTGTTAACATAATTGACGACAAATAAATAGTAGCGTCGTTGTTATTAAGGGTTCCGCGCACCTCAACCATTTGAGTGTTGTCATTGGAAATATTAGAAAGTCTAGTAACCCCATTTCCATTGCCATCAGTCTCAGAAAAGTTAGCAAACGCATACAAATTTTCAATGTATTTTGTGGTTTTTAATTGGATTGAGTTGGAATCGGTGTTGTTGATGGCAACTGCATAATAGCAAGCCTCACCATTGTCCACTTTCATATAAGGGGTGCCATCGGTGTCGGTGGTCTGAATTACAACCGCAAACAATTGAAGTGGCTTAGCATCTTCAAACACATTTAGGGCAATTAACGAAAAGTCGTCGGTGCCAAGTTCCATAAACGTAATGCCAGTCGTATCTTGCACTGAACCAATAGACGTAATCAAAGTGTCATTTTGTGAATTCCTTAGTTTGTAAGTTACTGGCTCGTATTTATAGGTGCTCTCGGCAGTAACAGCTGCCAACGTTGCAGGCTCTTCACTCGCAGGAGTTGCTTCTCCACCTGTCCCACCGGTACTTCCGCCAGAAGCAGTCTTAACTCTTCTAAATGTTGGCAAAAATTTGTAGTATACATTTCCGCCATCTCTTTTTGCAATATTTTGATCGGCTATAACCAACCATTTTACTGTTGTGTATTCTGGCGTTGCGGTGCTCGATTGTGCTGTGATGTTTATTGTGGAGTTGTTGCCAGAAGTGGTGATTTGTTTGGTGCCATAATTAAGGTTTTCAACCAACTGCTCTGTTATGGTTCCACCAACATCGACCTTTTTGTAGATTTTACGGGTTTTATTAAGTACAAATCGCTCTACATTCTCGCCCGACCTTTTTATTTCAATTGGCGTATAAGAAATTGTAAATGGCGAAACTGCATACACATCGTTAAGCATTGCAAACAATGCAGGCACTACACTTGTTGCCGTCTCTGTTTGTGTACTCCCATCACTTTTTACAAATGTCCATTTGTATGTATCTTTGTCTAGGACATAAGTCCTTCTATTTACTGTATATTGTGCATTTCCGCCATCGTTAAGCAATTGAAGTGTATTAGCATCGGTTACTTCTTGTAGCCCACCAGTTGCGCTGTAAGATTTCCATGTGGAAGAATCTACGTCGTAATAATAGTAACTAGTTGTATTTATAATAGCCGATTCTATCTCTCTAACATCGGTGTTTCTATATCTAAACACCAATGCAAATGTTCCAGTAGATGGAGTGTTAATTGTGCTTTTTAATTTCCAAGTGTTGTTTTTCTCGTCCTTAACTATCGACAAGTACTCGTTTGAAGTGCCAAGGTTTTCGTAGTATGCTGTTTTATTATTTTCGGTTGCAGTGAAATAGTCCTTATACAACGCCTTATCATTAAAGTATGCAGTCCAATTTGCATAGGTTGCGCCGTCTTTATTTTTTCTGTCGCAAGGGTCATTAGCGTCGTCATCAACATGTCTTTTGGTTGCAAAGATTTCTAGACGTCTTAGGTTGCCCGTCAAAACAGCGTCGTCTACTCCACTAGAATTCTCAGGAACAAGACCGATATTCAAGCCTTTTAGGTCGTCTATGGTGTAAGTTTTGTCCATCAAAACATTGAATGTGGAAACTGTTGGAACGCTAATGTTGCTAATTGTAATATTAGCAACAGTGATATTCAAATCAAAGTGCATAAACACAAAATCTAGGATTGCTTCTAGGCCATTCAAACGATCTTCGTAGTCGTTTGTGGCGTTAAAGTTAACGAGCCCGTTTTGAGTGTTAACAAGTTTTTCAAGTGCATCGTGTTGGTTTTTACTGCAAACCGCATACATATATGAGTTAACGAATGTGTTTATGGAATTGTAATCCAATTCGCTTTCGCCGAAATGCGACGTATCAAGCGCCGTCCAAATATTGTTTGCAAGTGTTTCGCTAAACACGCTTTGCAAGTGATATGTCCTATAAATATACACCGACAATTTCGCTGGATCGGAGCGTGTCGACGCTGGCGAATAGTACGAAATTTGGTAGTATTTTTCGTTGTTCTCCGAGATTTGTTCTACTTTGGTCACCTTAACACTATCGGGATCGGAGTTGAAATAGATCATCTTTTTAAGCGCGCTAGTTTTGATAATTTGATCGTTGACCGAATTGTCCCCGCTCCAACTACCACTATACGAGTTAAGCATACTATTGTCTTTGCTAAGAATTCGGATTTTATTTTCAACTTGCGTTGCAAGCGAAACCTTGGTGCTAAGCACGCCCGAGTTTTGAGTGGCAGAGCCGTTTTTGCCGACAGGAACCAAGTTGCTAGTAACTTGCACAAAGTCCCTAGTTAGCGGAACGTCGACCAAAAGTTTAAGGGTCACAAAAGCGTTGTTGCTACTGTCGACGAATTTTATCTCAACTTCGCCTCCCTTAACCACTTCTATTTCCTCGCCATTAGCGTTGGTTTTCTTAACTTTTGCGTATTTTAGCGTAAATGGTTCGCCTGCGGTAATTGATGGAATTTCCTCCAAAACATCAGCACCAGTGTTGATTTTTGCGGTTAGAGTAAGTTGATTTGCGTCGGCAGGCAAAAAGTCTACCCTGCCAGTAAAACTCTCCTCATTTTCGGAGATGACAGCGTATTCCTTGACGCCCTGTATGGACAAATTTGTTATGTAAACTTTTTTAGGATTGAAACTTCCGCTAATAAGCGCAACAAGCACACTAAGTGCACTCACGCCTAATATAACGAGCAATCCCCATAAAATAAATTTTAAAACCCTTTTCATTCTTCCCCATCAAAAACGTTTATTTATTTTTCTTTACTTTTGTACGAGTTGTGGCTTTTTTCTTAGCCTCAACTTCGATAGGCTCGTTAAGTTTTTGAAGCATAAGTTTAACGTCAATGCCGTGAACTTGTCCAGCCTCTTCAATTGTTTCCATCTGGCTCATTGGGCAAGAAAAACAATGCATTCCAAATCCTGTAAGGATAATCTTAGCATTCTTGTTTATCTGCAATGCTTCGCCGATTGTTGTGTCTTTTGTAATTGTTTTCATTAAAAACTCCTTTATTTGCCTTTATTTTTTGGTTTTTGCATAGCACGTACAAAGTGCTAACGCATACTATATTCTCTATTATTATACTCAAATTTAAAGTTTTAAGCAAATAATAATAATGTAAAAATAAACATAATTTGTTTGCTAAATTTAGTTAAAACATTTAAAATCAAAGATGTAAAAAGTGAGGAAAAAAATTTGGACTTAGTTAATTTTAAAAAAATGTCACAAGACGCACTTAAAAACAAATACGCCATTGGAGCGTACAATTTCGTGAATTTGGAAGTTCTCAAAGCAATAGTCGAAACCGCAAACGAATGCAACTCCCCTGTTGTGGTGCAAGCAAGCACTGGCGCGATAAGGTATATGGGGCTAAACACAATAGTACCTATGCTAAAAAGCCTAAAAAGCAAAGTAAAGGTTTGTCTAAACCTTGACCACGGTCAGACTTTTGAGGATTGCAAAAACGCAATCGACGCTGGATTTACGAATGTTATGATAGACGGCTCGCATTTGCCATATGAGGAGAATGTAAAACTTACAAAAAAAGTTGTCGATTACGCCCACAAATTTGACGTAACAGTTGAGGGCGAACTTGGAACAATCGGAGGCAAAGAGGACGATGTAAGCGGGCAAATCCACTACACCGACCCTACACAAGCGCTAGATTTTGTGAAGAGAACGGGTGTTGATAGCCTCGCCATCGCGATCGGAACAAGCCACGGCCCAAACAAGTTTAGTGGCGAAGCACACCTAAGGATTGACATATTAGTACAAATTGAAAAACTTATGCCTAAGATTCCGCTAGTTTTGCACGGTGCAAGTTCTGTTCCAAAATTCTTAAAGGATTATGCGCTATCAACTGGTATGGCTATCCAAAAGGCAAACGGCGTGCCAGAGGATATTTTGAAGGAATGCGCCACTCACAACATCTGCAAGATAAATGTTGATAGCGACCTTAGAATCGCCTACACTGCTGGGGTTAGGGAGATTTTGAATAGTACTCCTGAGTGTATTGATATAAGGACGTACAACAAAAACGGAATGACAAAAGTAAAAGAACTTATCGCGCACAAAATGAAAGATGTGTTTTTGACCAGCAGGTCGTAATTATCATTATGTAAAGCACTCTCAGTCGACAAAACTGTTGCAAGGCAGTGTTAAATTTCTATGGTTTATTCACACGGCAAAACAAAAATATCGCGTAAAATACGCGATATTTTTGTTTTTTGCATAGCACTTAGAATTAGTCTTCTTCAATAATTTTTTTGATTTCGTTAAGGTTGCTAAGAGTAAGTTCGTCCTTAACTTCTTTATAAGCGTCTTTGAATGCTTGTTTTACGTCCTCACTGTACTCATCGTTAGCAAGAGCGATGTCGCGCATTTTCTTTGCAACTTCCTCTACTTCCTCTTTGGTTGTAAAGTCGCGCGCCATAATTATTTTTTCGATAATTTCAAACTTATAAACATTTTTGTTTGCCATAGTTCCCTCCTTTTAAAACGTTTTCCCCATTATTCATTCTATTTTGTCACTACTGGTTCGCTATCAACCTTGCTACGCAACGTTGCGCCAACTTCTTCTTTGCCAGTCATACCAGCATTAAAGTAGTCTTCGTGTTTTTGTTGCTCAGCGTCAACAACAACGCTTGTGATATTAACAACCTTATCTGGCGAACCTATAATGTCGATAACATTTCCGTCTGTGTCCATATACACCTTAACACCATCAACTTCTTTCACTTGCGCCATAACCGGATTGCCTTCTTCGTCGACAATCGCTTCGCCGTTTGCATCAAGTAAAGGCTCCTCTGTCGAAGGTATTTTTGGATTGCCAGCCTCGTCTACTTCGGTAAGCGCATCTGCGATTCCCAAATCGGCTAGTCCCTTGTCCTTCATTTCGTCTTTAACCATTTCAACATATTTGTCAAAGTCAAAGTTTAAGCCCGCTTTAACAAACGCATTGTACAAGTGTTGGTTTCTGCGTTCTGGCGAAACACTATCGTCAGAAAGTCTTGGGTCGGACACGTTAAACTTGCCTTGTAGCATAGCATAAACTGTTGTTCTTGCCAAACCTGTTACGGTTAGATTTGAATGAGTCGCTGGATCCGCACCCTTAGGGAACACATCACTTGCTCCGCTTGGCACAAACGCATCGCCCTCTTTGTTGTAAAGTTGAACGCGAAGTCTGCCGTTTTCATCTGGCTTGCCGTCTTCGTCCATTTTCACAAGTTCGCCACAGTTAAGTTTCATCCATTCCTGTGCCTGTTCTGGCGTAACTTTGTCTGCTCCGTCCAATGGCTTCAATGCGCCACTTTCAATCGCTTGTCGCAAGTATGCAGCACTCTGAGCCTCAAAGTTTTCACGTATCATTTCGTCAACAAGTTCTTCTTGTGTATACCCATATTTGTCAATGTCGTCAGTTTTGCCGGAAGCAAGAGCAACTATTGCAAGTGCCTTATTTCCGATATATCTTCTGTAATTTCCAGCGTTCTTTTCTGGCGTTCTGCCATTGTCAACAGTATTGTACACCGATGTAGGATCTATTAGTTTTTCAACCGATACACTAACATCGTGCCAGAAAGCAGTAGTTGCTATCTCGTGAACACCCTTTGGAGTGCCAGTGGAAATCTCCTCAGCCTCTTCGGCAGCAGCGGTTGACGGCAAAATGTGATGAGCTTCCATTTCACGTTTGTAAATTTCGCCAATCTTTGAGGTAGCACGTGTTCTTGCTTGTGCATCAACATAAAGTTTATGTTTTTCATCTTCTGGCAATGTTGCCATTGTGAATTTATCCGCATCGGCACGCGTAGCATTTAAAGCGTCCAATCCGTCAAACACATTTTTAACAGCAAGGGCTCCTTGATACGCTTCGTCTGTAATACTTGCATCTCCCCTATCTTTGGCTTCAATAATTGCCTTTGCCTTATCTAGCGAATCATCGGCTAGCGCATTTGCCGTGAACCAGTCGTTAATTTTGCCCTTATCTTCGTCGGTTAATGGTTTTGCCGAGGCAATATTTGCAACTCTATTGTAATATTCAATTTTATTGGCAGCCGCATCAAACTCGGCAATATTTTCAGGAGTAAGTGTTCCCGCGTTAATCTCGTCCTTGTATTTATCGAACAGTGGATTTAGTTCGTGTTCTAGCCAGTACTGGTACACCTCGTCCTCGTTTTCAAATCCTTTGAGGATTGTTTCCAAACTTGGGGTTTCCGCAGGAGGTGTCTCTTCTCTACGACCCGCTTCCTCACGCGTAGCAGGAGGAGTGGTACTAAATACCGGAACCGCTTTCTCCATTGCACTCAATGCCAAATCCAACAATTCCAATTGCGCATCAATTGACGAGTATTCTAGGCTTGGTGGATATACTGTAAAGTTATTAGCCGATACGCCACCATCTTTACCAGCACCAGGGCCCCTTTCCTCTCCTTCTTTACCAGTATCAGCAGTTTCACCAGAACCAGAAGAGTGTCCGTCTCCTCCACCACCTGCGCCACTAGGAGGGGTGCCACCTCCAGATGTATGTTCAGCAGCATCGCCTGATCCAGCAACTCTAACACTATGGCTTGCCATTGCCGACCTATAAGTACGCCCAATCACGCCACAAGCACTTATTCTCGTTTCTGTTACAACATAAAGTTTATGTTTTTCATCTTCTGGTAATGTCGCCATTGTATACTTGTCAGCATCTGCTCGTGAAGCATTTATATCTGCTAGCCCGTCAAACACATTTTTCACAACTATCGCATTGTTATAATCTTCGTCACTGACACTTGAAGCATCTGCTTCTTTGGCAGTGATTATTGCCTTTGCTCTATCTAACGAATCGTCAGATAATGCATTTGCGGTGTACCAATCGTTGATTTTTCCCTTGTCTTCATCAGTTAGTGGGTTGGACAAAGCGATATCAACTACTCTATCGTAGTACTCTTTTTTGTTTGCAACCGCATCGAACTCTGCAATAATTTCTGCCGAAAGTGGACCCGCCTTAATCTCAGCCTCATATTTATCAAACAGTGGATTTAATTCGTGTTCTAGCCAATACACATAAACATCGGTCGCATTGTCGATTTTTGCAAGTGTCTCTTCCAATGTCAAAGGTGTTTCAGCAGTCTCCGCAGAATGAGTTTCAGTTTCGTGAAGCGCTGTTACATCTATTCCTAGTTCGGCAAGTCTTTCCTCAGTTATTTCATCTGGCAACAAACCTGTCATTCCATCTTTCTTTAATAACTTATTGATTTCTTCGTCTGATTTGCCATCTGCAACAGCCTTATCATATTCAGCCATTCCTTGTCTATTTAGAGTTTTTTCGGAAATAATTGAATAAATCTTTTTAGACTCCGACAAAATGTATCTAGCATAGTTTTTCGAAGTAGGGTCAATGCCTCTATTTCTAAGTATTTCTTTTGCAGTATTAACCGCACACTCTTCTACATATTCACGTTGTCTATTGTCGATATAATTTTCAACAAATGCAACAACATTTTCCTTGGACAATGAATCAACATCACTTCCAAGCCCACGTTTTCCAGCAAATTCCCTAAGTTGTTTCTGATAATTATTGCCAAACACCTTGGCAAAGTTTTTAAGCATAACATCTTGATTTACGTTTTGTATCGCTCTTACACACGCATTCAAACTCGTGTCGCCAAGAGCCTCAATCTGTTCAATTTCCTCTTGTGAGAAATCAAACTCAGTTATGTTGTCAGTCAACTTAGATAAAATACTTTTTTCAATATCGTTATATGAAAACATAATCGCCCTAAAATCAGGGTAACTAGAATCTTCGTTGATAAACAATTTGCCACCAAGATTTTCCAACATTTTTTGATAAACGATAGTGTCCAATTCATCAAGAGTGCTTTCGGCAGACTCAATCATTTTGCGTCCATTATCGGCTGCGCCTTTCACTGTGGCATATGTCGCACCGATATCGGATTTCACCTCATAACCACCCGCTATTACCGAGTCTTCATACAATCGTATCTCACACAAAGCAACTTGTCTTGCAACCTCTCTAATAGCCATATTTTTTATTTGCTCTTCGCTTCTATCTGGGTGCACAAGTTTTAACCTAGCAATTTGTCTTTGCACGCTAGTTTTATCAATAGGGTTTCCATCCGGATCCAAATATGGTTTGCCGTCTTCTGTATGCAAGTTTTCAAAAATACCAGTCGAAGCCTCTTCAATTAGTTCGGCCTCAGTTTTTGTACTGCCGTTTTTTCTGCTGTCTTGAATGTAAGCGCTAATTTTGTCAGTAATCCAATCTCTGGCTCTTGCATTTATTACACTCTTGCCAGCCTCACTATTTTCATTAAAGAAGTTTCCGTCTGAGAATGTTGCGATAAGCGACTTTTTGCGAGACTCTTTTTCGTCCGCTGTCAAAGCGGTAGAATTATCAATCTCTCTCTTAATGTAATTATCTAGGGTCTCTTTGTAAAGTTTTGATACAAACTCCGTGTACTCCTCTTTCGTCACTTTACCATCAACGAATTTTCTAATGAATGCACTCGTCTCTGGGGTAACGCCGTCAACAGCCTCGCCGTTATAGATTTTTAAAAAATCCTCTTCCTTTAATCCAGCCAAAGGGCAATAGTTTATAATTCCATAAACGCCGTCAGACTCTTTCCCCGTCACAATCGCCTCAATGTTTTCAGGATTTTTCGATTCCTCGTAAAACTCTGGCGAAACGCCAGGCTTATTAACAGGAATATTACCAAGGATACCCATAGCGGAGTCAATAATCCCTTCGGTTATACGTATAACAACTCTTCTCGTAGCCTTAGTCTTTCTCTTGTCAAGGTTTAAGTCCTGTTTGGCTTCTTCGATGTTTTTGTACTTCACGCCGGCACTTTTAGGGATATTGATTTGGTCGTAATCAGCAAAAATATCATCGACCAAAGATGCAAGTTGATCATCTTTCAGCTGAGCAAAAGTCATCGACTCGCCATTAATAATATCTTTTTTATCAAGCGAAACAAGAGGGTGTTCATCAAAAAACAAGTTGGAAAGAGACTTTTCCAAGCGCTCAACAACCATATTGTGAATTCTGTCTTGTTCGGTGACTTCCGGGTCAATCTTAGTCGCAAATCCAGCAAGATCGTTGTAGTCTTTAAGATCCGGCCACGACTCAGCTTCTCTTTCCAGTCTTTCTCTTCTCTCTTCCTCTGTCATAAAACCCACCTTTTGGGAGCAAACCGCTTTTGTCCCATATTTAATATTACAAGTATTATATCAAATAAATCGCGATAAATCAATAGATTTGACTAAAAGTATAACCCAAAGTAATAATTGAGAGACTGGCAAAAAACTAAGGTTGTATTAAAAACAGCACAGACCATAAAACAAAATCTGCACTAAAATTTCAGCCTTTAATAATTTGAAAAATGGCTAAAATACGTGGAATTTTAAGGTTTTGCATAGCACATAAAAAACCAGCAATTTCTTGCTGGCTTAATATACTTTAAATAAGGTTAATTTAGCGCACATTCCTTTAAAGACTCTATGCGTCCTTTTTCTTTTCGAAAAGTCTTTTAACTTGGGATAGCGCCTCAATCTGTACCGAAGTACGGCTCATAGGTCCCGTCATCAAGAACGCCTGACCACGACGAGCGGTAACAATACTATCTTGCTCCTCGGTGTTGATACCACCGGCGTTACGATAAAGATTGATAAGGTCGGTCATATCGTTTGGAGATAGCGAGAAAATCATAGAATACTGGCTCGCGTTGATAACGGCAGTACTTTGCTGGGCAATTTCTTCCGATCCAACAAAGTCCTTGATGTTTTGGGTAATGATTATCTGCATTCCATTGTACTTTCTGATACGTTTTGCCATTTGCGCCATAAAGTCTAGCGCTATTGGGAACTTTTTGTTAATGAAAACGTGCGCCTCATCAACGGTTACAATGATACGGCGATGATCTTCTTCCAATTCGGCATCGGCGAAATATTTAAGGTTAAAGTCACGGTTTTTAGCGATTTCGTTGTCCAAGAACTTAAATATCAACAACATTTGCGCATTTGCGATAATGTCGTTTCGGTTGATGATAAGCGACCTAAAATTGAAACAAACAAAGTTTTCGTTGGTCTTAACCGATGTGTAGCCGTTCCACAAGTTGCTGTTACGACCGCCAGTCGCAAACTTCTCGATAAAGGTCTTGGCAATCTGATAGTTACGTTGATAATACTCGTCTTTTTCGGTGGCAAGTTTTTCTTTTAATAGATCCATCAAGTCGTCGAAAATAGGGAAATCTTCGGGTTTTAGGCTACCGAAATCGCTGTGAGAAGTGATGCCTTTGCGGGCGTACAACTCTACTGTAAGCGAGTTAAGCGCCTCAAACGCGTCGGTGGAAATACCCGGCAAAATTATCTTGTAAAACTGCTCCATAAACTGCAAGTGAATGTTAAGCGAATCGTCGTCGCCACCCTCTTCGCCTTCCAGCGAAGGATATATGTGGAAGGGATTGAAAATACCGTTGATACTGCTTCCCACATCAATCATTTTGCCTTCAAGGTTGTAACACAAATACTCGTACTCGTTCTCGGGGTCGAGAATAAATACACGGGTGTTGTCGGCGGCGAAGTTTGCTAGCAATGTCTTGGTCGCAAACGACTTACCACTACCCGACTTACCAATGATAACCATATTGCTGTTAACACGCTCGTTGTTACGCATAAAGAAGTTTGCAAACACGGGATAATTGTTGTAGCCAAGATAAAAGCCCCTTTCGTCTTGCAAAATGTTGCTGATAAACGGATACATAGCAGCAACAGTAGACGTCTGAATGCCACGATTGTAACTGTGAAGTGTGTCAAGACGGCTGATATTGGAACTTACAAATCCGTCGATTTGCCTACCAAAGTTTTCGGTGTACCTAAAACCATTTTGTCTTAGGATTGCCCTAACCTCTTTTTTCACCTTTTCGCTGGCGATAATGTGAGTGTTTACCTCAAACAGGTTTTCGTTGCTGTTTTTGATGCTCTGCAACAACTCTTGCAATGTGTCGTACTGGGTCTCGTTTTCAATCTTTTTACTTTCTTTGGCGTCTTTTCTCATACGCAAAGCCATTTCCATCAACGACTTATCCAACATTTTTTCGGCCTTGTATCTGTCCATTGGCGTGATATTAACCACTACACGCGTCTCTTCGATGTGGAACAAGTTGTACATCCACGCATTGCCTACTTCTAGCGGATAATCTGAAATAGTAAAAATACGGTTAACCTCGCCGTCAATAGCCACAGTTGTGCTGTTAAACTTTACGCTGTCAGGGAACGCCCACCTTACCTGGTCGTCCGACGACAACAACTCCAACTCTCTCTCGTCGAAATTCGCAGTAAATGTGCTACGAAGGAACGACAAACGGTCGTTGTTAAGAACAAGTTTTGTGTAGATAGGTGTGCTGGAACTTTCTAGCGATGCCACCATACCATTAACAGTGGTTTCCAAAGCCTCACGGTCGGTGTCAAAAACCACAAGGAAATAATGGTCTTTAATAATCTTACTATCCTCATTAAGATATTTAATGCAGTCTAGCCTCTCCTCAAAAACCTCACTTCTCGCATCAAGTTCGTTTTGACCATATAGTCCACGCTCTGCCATTTCAATAAGGTTGTTGTACTTATCGTCCTCAAACCTTATCATCTCGTCCAAAATCATAGGCATTTTGGTGCGTACAATGCTCGCTTTTTGGTTGGTCGCAAGTCTCTGCAACGCCCTACTAAATGTGTCTACCACCATATTTTGTTTCTCTTCGGTTAGAAGCCCAAACGCACTTGGAAGTATCTCAATTACCATTCCATAATATCCACCAAAGGATATAAACTTATCAGTCGACAACCCCGTAAATGGGATAATACGCTTGATGTCATCGTTTTTGTTTTTAGGCTTTTTGAAATACTTTTTCTTGTACGCCATAAACTTAAATAGCAAAAACAAACCATAATACATCTTAATGCCGTCGGAAATAGGAATATACAAACACACATAAAGCGCCACAAATCCTAACGTAATGTAAATTTTGTATGGTAAATTGGACGTGATAATAACAGCACATATCGCAATACCAATAAGCGCAACTATCAAGTCTCCAATCGTAAAATTGTTGTAAATTTCGGTCTTAACCCTACTTTTTCTAGGAATATATCGCATTTGTCTACTCCCTTTTTATGTTACTATCTTTTTGCCATAAAAGTGATGGCACATAACTTTACATAATATTATATACTATTTAATAAAACTTAACAAATTATTAAAAGCAAATTTTTACAAAATCCTCGCAATCCACACTCCGCACTCACAAGTTATTTACAATAAAATGCCCTACACATAATATGCGGTCTATTAAGCACTACATAGAATACACAGCACATTACACAAAAACATATAAAACGTCGCCCACTGCATAGAATTTTAATATCACAAAACATAACCCCTTTAAACATCACAAAACACAAAAAAACACTGGGAAATCCCAGTGTTTTTAATATTTTGCATAGTACTATTTTTTCTTCTTGAATTCTTTTAACAAGTCTTGCATAGTCTTAGCCATTTCTTTTTGAGTTCTAGTAGCATTGGCTTCTTCTGTTTTTCTTTCCAACTCTTTAATAGCATTAACAAATTGTTTACTATCAACTTCAAGAGGTTTACCATCAGTCCCTCTAATTGTAACGCCTTTGGTAAGTGCTTCTTCCATAGCCTTTCTGAAATCTTCATCAGACTTACCGCTACCACTAGCCATTTTTTCAGAAAACTCAGACACAGCAGAGTTTACACCCTTATTATCATTAGCATTCTCAATTTTTGTATGAGCATCTTTCTCTTCATTGTCAACTCTTAATGTATCTGCATGTAAATTATTCATAGCCCTCTTTGTTTCATCTGCCCTCATCGCGCCAAACAATTTAGACAAAAACTCGGTTTGGTCAGCATGCTCAGTCATAAACGCTACACCATTTCCAGCGGCTGCCGCCGTCTTATATTCTTGGATAAATTTATAAACTTCGGAATTTTTATCCTCATTTGTTGTAAGCATCCTTTCAACTGTATCAAAGGCACTCGCGTTACCAACAGCACTAGCCGTAGCAACAGCAGAGCCAAACCCCCGCTTGTATCGATTGTATCCCGAACCAGCTATTGCGCCCTGAGAATCTTCTGCCGATCGTACAGTATCTTGTATTTCTGATGTAACCTGCGACCTTCTTGCATTAGCCTGATCTTCTACTGTTTTGTGTGCGTCTAATCTAGCACGGCTATCTGATGCAGCAGATTCATTGGATGAACCATCCCAATAATCGCCAGAAGTGAAACTACTATATCCAGCATTGAATCCTTTGTAGGAACCCTTGAAACCTTTTCCAAAGCCATCCCCACTCTTAGCACCCTTAACACCTCCAACGATACCAGATATAAGAGAAGGTATTTGCATAGCAATTTCACTCAAACCACCAGTAGCGACTGCAAAACCAGCCCTATTCTTTCTGTTTTCATAGTTTTGTGCTTGTTTCTTGGTGTATTTACCTGCTTGTTCTTTTACGTTACCAGTCATATCTTTCATGGTATCTTCATCCATACTCTTGAATGCTTTACCACTTAGTACAGAAGTTACACCACCAGTCACATCGCCAAGCATTTTTCCAAAGCCAGAATTATCAAATATTCCCTTTGCTCTACCAGCATTGATTTGCCTTTTTGCCTCACGTGTTTCAAGTCTTTCAGTTAATTCTGCTCTTCTTGATTTTATATAGTTCTCATCGGTTATTTTACCACTCTTAACATCAGCCTCAAATTTAGCAAGGTCATCTTTGGTTTTGGCTGTGGAGAATTTCCCAGCAATTGCTTTTGCACCACTTACAGCGAATGCACCACCTTTTGCAATTCCGCCAGCCATTTTGCCCATACCCTGAGCCAATTTGCCTACTTCGCCTACTGCGGAAGCACCTTCTTCCATTGCATTGGCAGCACCAATCATATCGCCTACCATTTTAGCCAAGCCTTTAATTTGCGTAGCACCCACCACAACAAATAATGCTTGCATAAATTTGTTTAATCCGTAGTTATACCAAATTTCTGGATCCCAAAGATTGATTTGAGTAACAATTCCAGATACTGTAAAGAACAAGTTAAGTGCAACTATTACACCATATGCACCTAGTACATTTGATATAAAACTGCCTTTCCACTTTTTATAAGCAGCGCCGTCGTCAAGAGGTTGTAATCCAATTGCCGCTGGGGCGAGCACAAATAACGCCGTACACTTGTACATTCTTACCACCAGCCCCATCGAGGCATTAAATAGCGATTGAAGTACGAGGTACGCACCTATGTATAACACTAGCATATTCATAGAAGCAAACGAATAGAAGTAAGACACCGCATCCGTATTCATATAGTTAAGACGTAAGCGTTCATCACCAACAACAGAAATGTTTCCGCCAGTATTTCCATATCCATCTTGATTAACGCGCATTGCTTCGCTTGTTTTCATTGCCATAAGTTGGTCTATTTTTGCACCTAGAACTTGTCTGGCCTTAGTCTCAGAATTGGCGTTTGTATACAATTTATCATCAAAGTGTTTAATGTACCACCCTGAGCCTGCGTTTCCTCCCAAACGGGCTCTATTTGAATCCGAGTTGAATAATGCAGCCAGCAAATTGCCAATGTTTATTTCAGTAATAGCAAACTCGTTTTCTTTGTTATTTGCAATTCTATTTGCGTCCACTGTGGCAGCATTAAATATTGCACCCGACATAGAACTTGCACCACCACTAGAAGTAGCATAATCTACGGCTTGAAGTAAGTAATTACTTACCCTTATTCCAAAGAAACATACAACTGGGATAAGTACAAACATTATAAGCGATTTTAGAGCCTTGCCAAGGATACTTTCTTTACTGTTTTTGCTACCCTCGGTGGTATACTCTGTACGCACCATTTGCACAATTGAGCCAATTATTACAAGGGCTACTGCAAATACAGAAACAGCGATAAGCGTGTCTACGACAATAGAACTTCTAAATATAGACGTAAGAATATCGCCTTGTGTTTCTACTCCATCTACCCATACAGTTTCAAGACCGGCAAGTTTTCTGAAAATCTCTTGAAGGGTGTCAATAACCCAAAACAGCATCGTTCCGATGATATAGAAAAATGTCTTAAATAAGTGCATCGCTGTCAAAATGCCTACTGGAACCAAGATTGACCAGAAAGCAATTTGCATAGTTGCTCCGACTATCGCCATAAACTAAACTCCTTTTTTCATCCCAACTTAATTACTTAGTATTATTAAACATATTTTATATTATTTTGTCACATTTAGCAACAAAATACAACGAATTGTTTAAAAAGTTGGGGTCAAGTGGGTCGGAAACGGGCGCAAAGTGGTTTTTGAGGCGGAGGCGGTAGAAAGGTGGTGTTTTTTTTTGACAATGAAATGAAAAATAAATATAATGTAGTAAAACACAATATATTTAGGGGAGAAAAATGGACGAAGATAAGAAAAAGAAAGGGTTTGCCGAAAAACTGCTGGTCGGCGCCATTAAATTTATGCTGGTACTGGGGGCGTTTTTCCTAGTGTCGGTGTTGGCGGTGAGTTATATTGAAAACCAAAAGTTGTCGTTTGACATAAACTCGATAACAAGCCAATATTTCCTATACATTTTTGGTGGGTTGACGCTGGTGTTTTTGCTAATCAAGTTGTCGGCGGCGACCAAGCCTAAGACGGAAAGTAGCGGAGCAAAGAGCGTGCAAAAGGGCAAAGTGAAGAAGTTTTACGACACCAACTGGCTTACTGAAAAGGAACTTGTGAGCAACCCTACCTACAAGTATTGCGATTACAGCAACCTTAAAAATTCGCAAAACATAGGTATTCCAATAAGGGCTGAATATAAGGGCGGAAAACTTCACATAAATATGTATCAAAACATTCACACGCTGGTAATTGGTACTACTGGTTCTGGTAAAACGACGCAGTTTGTAGATCCAGTTATGCAGATACTTAGCGAAAGCGGAAAACATCCTTGTTTTGTAGTGAGCGACCCTAAGGGCGAGATTTACACAAACCACAGCCAAAAACTAAGGCGACTTGGATACAACGTGCTGGTGTTTGACTTGCGTGAGCCGTTTAAGAGCACGTGCTGGAACCCTATGACGCGTGCATACGACCTTAACCAAGAGGCCATAAACCTACACAAACACGTGATTGTGCATCACAATGAGGACCCAAGGAAAACCAACCTAAAACTTGCGAGCACCACATATTACAGTGAGTGGTACGAGTTTAAGGGGTTTGCATTCGGGGTGCGTGCCGAACTTGAAAGTTATATGAACGGGTTAAAACAAAACCTTAAAAACGAGGCCTTTGAGGATCTTAGAGACATCGCAACCACCCTATGCCCTATCCAAAGCCAACAAGACCCTATATGGGACAGAGGCGCCAAGGATATGGTGCTAGCGACTATGCTTGCTATGCTAGAAGACAGCGAAAACCCTGCGCTTGGAATGACAAGAGAAAAGTACAATTTCTACAACCTTAGTAAAATTCTTAACATCAAGGACAACGACCCATACAACCCTATTAAAACACTAACCGATTACTTCAAAGGGCGTGATCCATTATCGCTATCCATTCAACTTGCCAACCAGATTATCTCCAACAACGAAAAGACCGCAAGCAGTTATATGGGTATCGTAACCGACCGTATGTCGCTATTTAGTGATATGGGCATATGCTACGCGACCAGCGTAAACGAGATGGAACTTAAAACATTCTGCGACAAACCTACTGCGCTATTTATTAAAATTCCAGACGAAAAACAAACGCGTTATCCTATTGCCACAATGTTTATATCCCAACTTTACAAAACGCTTGTTGATATTGCAACAAAGCACGGCGGAACTCTGCCAAAAGACGTTTACTTCCTACTAGACGAGTTTGGAAACTTGCCTAAAATAGAAGGATTTGACGCTATGATTACCGTAGCAAGATCAAGAAAAATTTGGTTTTTACTTATCCTTCAATCGTACGCCCAACTTACCATAAAATACGGTCAAGAGGTGGCGCGAACGGTTGAGGACAACTGTAACATTCACATTTACATCGCTTCCAACGACCGCGAAACTCAAAAGAAGTTTAGCGAGCGATGCGGAAACATTTCGGTTGAGACCGAAAGCACTTCTATCTCCAAAGGCAAAGACCCGGGGAAAGACGGCAAAGACAACAAGACCACAAACGTGTCGGTTCAAGTTGAGTCGCGTCCGCTTATCTACCCTGAGGAACTTGGCTCTCTAAAAGACGATTTTATCGTTTCTATATTAAAACAACCACCTCTAAAAGCCGTGTTTACACCTGCATATATGATTAGAAACTACGACGACCCTAGATACGGCAAACAAAGTGTTGCTAAAATTTACGATATGATCCCTGCTCCACCTGACAATACCCTTCCAAAAACTTTTAGAGAACACGAACTTTATTACGACATCAAAAAACGTAATCAAATTATCCTAAAACCTCAATCCTCAAACAACTCTTCTGCCGATTTTGAGTGGTAGGATTAAAATAAATAAGGATAAAAAACACAAGAAATAAACCTTATAAAAAAAGACAAAAAGCACGGAAATTCCGTGCTTTTTTGATGTTTTGCATAGTACCTAAAATTTAGGTTATTTCATTAGCGACAACACTGCTCTTATAACCGTACCCGCATTAGGAACACTTCCTTGATTTGGGTTTTGTTTTACGTCGTTGCCCGATTTGCCGATAACAGTATCTAGCCAATCAACAATTCCTCCGCCATACTTCACGAATAGTTCTAGCAGTACAAGCAGTACCATTACGCAGATAAAACCAATTAGGAAGTTGACTATCCTCTTTTTGGCTTCTGCCCTAGCGTCACCTTCGCTCTTTGAGTAGTTTACGCCCAGCCAAATTGCATATATTGTGCCCGCTGCCCCAATCGCAAATAGGAATGGTAACAATAGTTCGTTAAGCATATTTCTTATGGTGTCTAGGATTCGCGCGATTCGAGTAGTACGATCGGGTGTCTCCTTGGTATTCGTTTCACCCAAGAATTGTCCTGCCGAGCCTAAGCCCCAGTATATTTTCGATAAAAAGTTTATCATATTCTCTTCCTCTTAGTTTAATTTTAAGTGTTGGAACCAGCATTGCCTTGATCTACAATCCAACCAGCAACATTTGCTGCTTGTTTGATAAATATCTTCATTGCAATAAGCACAATCAAGGAAATTACAATACCAATAACCGCGTTGATAAGGCGCTTTTTGGCTTCGTCACGCTTATCTGCGCTCTCTGCTTTTGCAAATTGCACACCTAGCACGATTGCATAAACCGCACCAGCGACGCCAATCAAAATAATTATTGGAATTAGTAGGCTATCTAGAATTGTGACAAGTGGTCCTATAATTTGCGACCACCAAGAGTTATCATATTCACCTTTCAATTTTTCGCCAGTATCTAGCAAAAATCTGCTCATAAACGCCAAAAACCTCATATTTTTCCCCTTAAATTCACGCTTTACTTATTTTATAATATCATAGCGCGCGCATTTTGACAAACAAAAAAAGTCAATTTGTTTAAAATTGACTTTTTTGTAAATAATTTTTTCTAGAATTAACTTTGAGTTTTACTTGAATCTTCAACCCACTTGAAGATTGCAGCCGAATTAGAAATAAACAACTTCATACCAATCAAAGCAACTAGCATAATTACAATACCAATAACCGCATTGATAAGACGTTTTTTGGCTTCATCACGCTTGTCTGCACTCTCTGCTTTTGCATATTGTACACCTAATACAATTGCGTATACCGAACCAGCAACACCCAACAAGATAATAACTGGAATTAGCAAATTATCCAATACTTCCAAAATAGGAATCAATATTTTTTTAATCCATTCTGGCATACTCCCTGTATCCAACGACTTCCAGTCAGTTGCGCCCACAAATCTATTCATTACACTTAACATAAAGTTCATCATTTTATAATTTCCTCCAAAGAGTTTTATCCATTTTTATGTTATGATAATATCACACTTTTTATTTAACTCAAAACGATTTTCATTATTTTTTTAATTTTTAGTGCTATTGTAGGGATTTAATTTTTACACAAAATACAACTAATGCCCTGCAATTTTTTGTTGTTTTTTGTGGCGCAGTTGTTTATGATAGCGCCAATACTTTTTACCGCAGTGGTTATGTACTTTCTTTCACTTAATTATCTTAGTTTTCTGCCGTCTTAAAACCCCTCACAAAAATAATCGCAAGAATTTCCCAAGTTTTAAATTATTGATATTTATAAAATAACAAAGTTTAGTAAAAGATAAAATTATATATAATATATATTTATTTATTTGGTGATAAAAAAAAGATGTGGTAGAATATGTAAGACAAAATGTTATATTGTCGAAAAATGAAAAATGTATGTAAGTATGAACAAATGGGAGAATGTTAATATGAAAAAAAGCGGTTCTAAAAATATTTTTGTAAATATTATTTTAGGAATATCGATGATGCTATCTATGGTGGGTGGCACTTTTTTAATGGTTGACGCAAGGCAAAACCAATTAAGAAAAGCGTATGCCGACGCCACAAGCAATCCTAACGACAACGGGATTACTTTTATATCGACTAGCGACAGTCAAAACGCCACTGGTCTAAACGGCGGTACATATGTATACAACAACGCCTCAATTAACTACATCGACGTTAAGGGTCTGGTGTATTATGTGAAAGACGGCAAAGTATACACCTCCCCTTCCCTAGACACAGAAACATCGGACTTAGAATACGAAATAAACGGCTCGTATGTGACAATTGGTGGGATAAATCACGAAATCAAAAAAGACATCAAAATGTTTACATACAAGGGCGCGACTTGTTATTACAAGGACGGAATTGTATACGACTCCATAAACTGCCGTAACTCTATCACAAGTGACTACGACACCATATACACATATACATACACAAATGGCGGAAACACCTATGTAGGCAAAAACACTATTGACCGCATTTACTTTGGTGCAAACCCTTATTACAAGATTAAAATGGTTAACGACGCTGACCCTAGCGACACTAAAACAATGTACGCGCTTGTTAAGTCTATTAACTACTACAAATTATACGAAGAAGAGACAGAAGGGAGCAAAGTCCTAGTAGAGTGTGTCAACGACAACCAAGATATGCCAACGCTAGAAAACATTTTGATCCACTCCAACCTACCAAGTTCGGGCACTATTGTAGAGGATTATATTAACGTTTTCAATAAACCATACTACATTCACGACAATAAATTGTATGCCAACGCATACTATATTGATATTGACAAAACTAATGAATTCGACAGTAAAATTATAGAAAACACAAACAACACAATCACATTTGCCGAATCTGCCACCACAAACACCAAGACACTTCTAGTGTCGGGTGTTAACCACACTATGTCGGAAGTGGTTATCAACGGCGATGGGTACTATATTGACACATCGGCAAGTGGTCGCTTGACCAAGTTGTACAAAGAGTACACCGCTTCGACCGCCCACTCGCAATACATTACTATTGACGAAACAAACTCCGACGATACTAGCGCATATGGCGATTATTATACATTAGACGCTTTTAAAGTTGGGCAAGGATATTCGTATTATGTTAAGGCTGGCGTAACCAACAAATTTTACTCCTTATCTTCTTACGACGAGGAAGGCAGTGGCATCACTATTGACGGCGTAAACTACCCTGTTGTAAATAATAAAGTAAAAGTAAACGGCACTTATTACAATGTGGCCGAAAACAAAGTAACAATTGACGGCGAAGACTATCAAGTTGGGAATGTTGTGTACAGCAAATACAATGTTACCGAAGCAAGTGTAGATGATGCATACATTCTTTCTAGCACCGTGGCAGAAAGAGACGTAAATGGCACAATAACCAGAGACGGAAGTGCCAGCGTGTTTGCCGAGCCAAGCAACTTGGATTTTAGTTATGTAATTGACTATTCTCCTGAAACCCCAGTAGTGAAAGCGACATTCTCCACTGAGACTTTGGACGGGCACGAATTGCCAGGAGTAAGTTATACTTTTAACAGCACCCCAAAAACCACAATCCAGTATTTTATTAACAAATCAAACGACATTAAAAAGGCTGGCACCGAAGCGCCTATTGCACAAAAAGCAGATGGTTCGTACGAACTAGAAAGCGATTTTGACATCTCGACTTACGAGCGCGATAAGGTTAGGATCCAAAAGTTTTCTGGAACGATAAACCGCGGAGCAACAGTGCCAAGTGTTGTACTTGATGAAAAGACTTATTACATTAAGGACGGAGAAAACAGCACTCTTTACACCAGCAACACTCTTACACCTAGTACTCAAACAAGAGACTTTAAGGGTCTAACAATTGTTATTGGAACCAATTATGTAAATGTTTACAGGCTTTTCTCCCCTGTTACGATTAACCGAGTTACCTATTATGTTGCTGACAATGACAACACAAACCTTTACATTATCACAGGCGATGGTACAGCCAACAACCCATACAGCGAACGAATTGCACAGCCTGATGAGTTTAGTTATACAATTGAGAAAACAACTAACAAAGTAACTACAACGTTCCGTTATCAATTGACCAACAAGTTGTTGAAAATCCTTACCTACACAAACAAAGTCGATGATGATGGCACCATTACAAAACTTAACATCGCATCGGATTACTTTACTTACGACACTCAATTCTTCTATTTCGACAACAAACTTTACACAAAGCAAGTTGACGACAGCACAACGAAAGAAGATTTGCTAAACTACCAGATGAAAGACTTCACTTTTTCAAGTGTTGTTACCGCAATTACAATTGGCAACGTTAACTACCCTGTTGAGGCTGCCGAATACACCACTGTTTCCATTAACGACAAGCAATATTATGTTGACGGCAACAAGTTGTATGCGACTATGCTTTTGGGTTTTGAGGACGGAAACCGCAACCGTCTTATCACATATCAAGACGAAGTTAAAAACGGATTTTTCGACTACAAGATTAACGCTTCTAAGAGACTTGTAACCATATTCACCGGCAGTGCGATTGTGACCGACAATGACACGACCGTTACACTAGCCAGTGGAGTTACGTCCAGAAGCACTTTTGAATCGGACGGAAAAACTTACTATCTTGGCGACGACAACAACATTTATCAAAAGGTTTCTAAAAAGACCACATCAGTGTCGTACAATTCGCGTAATTACTTTGCATTGAAAGAGCCTTACAAAGATACTACTTATTACATTTCAAAAACAACCTCTGCCAGCAACCCAGAGAACGCACTTAGCATTCCTGCAAACACCGCTACTCCACTTGCTACTGTTGCTGGACAAACTTATTCGGCAACTTTCAACAAGGATACTTATAAAGTGACACTAACGCTAAGCAATGGTACTCCGGAAATATTTTCTGCTAAAAAAGACGATAAAACTCAGTCGTATTATTTGAGCACATGGGCTTATAACACTACAACAAAATACCCAATGCGCCTTTATATGTTTGATCGTCTTAGTGTTACATATTATTTCCAAATTCCTGCCGACGGCGACAGCACAATTAGTTATCTATACAGACTGGCAGAAAGAACTACTACAAACAAGGTATTTGCGGACGTATTAAAAGTTGAAAGCGGAAAGTTTTACTTACCAAATTACTACATCAAGGCTGAATACAGTGAAACGACATATTACTTAAATATCCACACAAAAGTGCTTTATGTTGCAGAAGGAAGCAGTTTGAACCCTGTTGACGCCAGTACACTTGAAGCCGAATACGATGCAATTGAAGGAACTATCAAGTTCACAAAAAGTGGCGAGACAACGATTAAGACTCCAGCCCACACGCTTGACTCCACTGACACTGTGGCAAACAATGCTTGTTTCAGTGTTGAAAATGGCAGTGTATCCAATCAAATCGCTGAGATCACGATTGACAACTTTAATGTTAACTTTACCGAAAGCACTGGTACCACCTCAATTACCCACACTGATGTAACCTACTTACTTCAAGACATTTTGGATTTAAACATTGAGTTTGGGTTTGAAAACGGCCACGAATTCTTTGTGAATGATGCATTTAATGCTCCAAAATCCATCAAAATCAACAACACCTCGCTTAAATCATATGGTTATGATTCCGCGACAACAGATACAGATGACGATCCTTACAACAACGGTACTGATTCTTTTCACTTTAAAAACAATGTCCAAAACACCGAGAACGCATTTGTTGTAACAAGCAATAATACTTTTGATGAAAATGGTCGGCCAAACAAAATTTATTACAATGTTTATATTCGCTACAATAGCAGATATTACGTTGTATACTGTGGCACAGAAACCGATCCTAACGAGATACATGTGTATTATATGGAATCATCTCCTATCGCTGAAAATAAAAGTGGTTCCCCAATATATTTTTCAGCATTCTATAAAGATTTACCATCAATTGAACAAGCAGCCTACAACAACGCTATTTTAAAGGTTTACAGCCCTGGCGACAACGACAGTCAACTTGACCCTAAGGGAACTGCATATACATCTAACACCATTACATTTACTGGATTCAAGGACTTTTTAGTAAGGGATTCTTACGTTTACAACACAAGCGACTTCTACCTTTACGGCGAAGAAAACAACACTATCACTTACAACGGGCACGATTACACAATCGTTGTTGATGATGCGACAAATGAATCCCAACTTTATTACAAAACTGACGCTCTAAATCAAATCGAAGCAAGGCAAGTTTATTTCAGTTACACCATTACAGCAAACACTGTTACGGTTGACAACAATGTAATTGCCACCGATTTAAAGAGTTTTAAGTATATCGAAGTAGGAAGTTCACACTTCATACTAGACGAGGCAAACCAAGTATACGAAAAATTCTCTTACGGCATACACAGCGTTACACCATTTGAAAAGGCGGGAGATAAAAACTCAGAAAATGCAAAGAGAGTCGCTAGTCAGGTTTACCTTACCCCTACTGCTCAAAACTACGATATCTTGAATTCCAACAATCGCGAATATCTTGACAACCAAGCAGATTTAAAGACCCGAGCACAATATGAAAATGGCGCTCAGATAATGCTTCAAAACTACCTAAACAGTTATGAACTTCAACAAGGCAATGCAAGCGAACTTGGAAAACCTATCCAAAACGTATATATCCAGTTTGGCGAACAAAAAGACCAAGCAGGTGCGGGCAATCTAACCGTTAAGAGCGGTGTTACCCTACTTTCTGTTCAAGCATTCCTTAAAAACAAAGAGACCGCTCAGTATTCGACAATTTCAGAAGGCTACGACATAAACTACGGTGTAAGAATTAAAATTGACGACGTAAGATCGGAAGCAGTTTATTACAATGGTCAGACTGTTATTAACACAAACTACTATTGGTTCCAATATTTTGACCTTAAAAATATAAAAGCACTTGTTGGGTCGGCCATTGGCACTAGCACCGACGCTATTCCAATTTCGGAGGCATCGGGCAAATATACTTTGATTTTCAAGTACTCCTACATTGATGAAAACGGCAGATCTCAATCGGGAAACGAATATGTTTATTCCTTCTATCTAAGCGATGACAGCAACTATGTTGAGTACCCTACCCTTAACACCACAATTACCGAAGAAACCGCTCCAACAACTGAGGATCAACTATATGATGTTGTTAAGAAAGTTACAAGTGAAACCGAAATTAACTACTACTACAATTTCCAAACATTCGATACACCTATTTACACATTCAACGCTTCTAGATATGGTGTGGAATACGACTTTACTTACAACCTTGACAACCGCGTTTACACCACCGACTTTAAGATCTACAACACCGCAAGTCAAAGTGCTACAAACGGCGAATACGGCGTTCTAACGATTTACAGAAACGGAGCGTTCGACGAGTCTATCAAAATGGTGCTAAACCAAGCAAATAGCGCTATTGACTATTACAAAAACGAAATTCTATATGGAAGTTTGTATATTGATAGCAATGGCAAATTCTATTTGTCACTTGAAAACAATTATTATTACAACGACAAAAACAGATCAGAATACAGCGACGATGCAAGTTATTATCAAAAAGGTAGATTGATTAAAAACGGTGCTAAGTCCACTGCCCTAGATTATTATTTCGTTTTGGTACTTGAAGAACTTGGCGATTACACATTCAAAAATATCCGCTTGATTTCTTCCGGCAACGACCTATCACTAACGACAAGTTTTGAAAACTATCCAGCGGACGTTAAAGGTAACGGCGCAAATAATATCCTAGAAGGATTTAAACAAAAACAAATCGGTTCCAAAAAACTTTCGGGGTCGGAGACAATGCAATTTGGTACATTTGTAAATGGCGTGTTCTATTACGACAAAGACGCAGTTGCACCAGCAGACAGAAGTGTTTCTAACACCAACGGAAAGTTAAAGATCTATGGTGTAAAAACAGTGTTTAAGAAAGACGGGGTTATGACAAGTTTTAGAAAACTTGACGACAACATCTACTCAAACATTACACAAAATACCATATTTAAAGACGGGACTGGAAACGATATTGATGTAAGCAATAAATCCAACATCAGTGCGCAAACAGCGATTGAATTTGATCAGGCAAACTACTACTCTGTTCCACTTACAAACTTGCAACCTATTTACTTTAATTATTTGGGCGAGATGATATACAGTCAATCGGAGTACACTAGATATCCTGACTTTACTTACGAGACTTACGACGACGGCTCATTAAAGAGTGTTACTCCTGGACCTACATTCTCCACCCTTCAATTCACAAACAAAACCTCTATCAACAAGTCTGGATTCTATGTAATTAAGGTTACATACAAAGACGAAAGTGATAGCACTGGACAACAAGTCCAATACTTTATGTTTGTTATCGACAACACCGCTCCTAATATGCAGATTATGACCCATACGTCCACTACGGATACAGGCTCAATCTTTGTTTCCAACAACGAAATTGCATCTACTAGCAGGTATACAAACAAACCATATCTATCGGTTAATTACATTAAACCTACATACTTCCAAGGCGACGTTAGAGTAAGCTACAAGGTGCTTAGTTATGACAACAAAACCACACTTGTAAACGAGACCGTATACAATGGTGGACTATTAACAACTCGCGCTGGCAAATATGTATTTACTATTTACTACGGCGTAAACTCATCGAGTTATAACACAACATATGTTGTTATTGATAAGTCGACACCTACGGGCGAATTATACAATGTAGATCAATCGAGCACAAACGGCAACGCGTCGTACTACTACACTACTGCGTACGACAAATACGCGTTTAACTCGCCAAAAGTATTTGTTTCAAACCGACTAAAAGAGTCGGGAGCCCCAGTTAGCGCTAAAATTAAAACCATTACACTAGAATCGTACTTGCAATTCGCAGAACAACTTGAAGATTACAAGGCGATTACAACCAATGTAATGATTAAAGCAAACATTGAGTTGTTTGACAACACTAGCCTAGATGACTCCCCTGCTTACAACTTCAAACACCCCGACATAAACGACCACTCGCTTACCAACGGGCAATTACTTGGAATAACCGACCAAACCACAATTTATGTAATCAAACTTTATGACAGTGCCGGAAACGAATCGTACTATTTCTACTTCTACGACACAAGCAAGCCATATACACTATTTGAAGACGTAAACACAGGGGCGGTTAACAAAACCCTTGAAAACAACACAACACAAGGCAACACCAAGGTTATTTGGGGCGACAACAAGGCAATTTATGTAGATACAACCAATGTAGAAAGCGACACCAACAACCTATACACGCAGTTTATAGCAAAAGTTCGTGCAGATGTTTCTAAATTCAACGGAATTACAGTTAACACCGTAAATGGAAGTACTTACTTGTATGTTCCTATTGAAAGCACAGTAGTTGAGAGCGAAAACAACAACGCAGCCAAGATTTCTGCCACCACATCAATAAGTGGTTCGTTTGCAAACAATGCGGTTATTTACACCACCAAGTTTGCTTCAAAAAACAACACGCTTAGCAACGCTCCTGGCAACTGGACACTTGTAAACACCGAACTTCGCGCTATGTTTAGCGGTGACAAAACATACACCTTTACAATCCTAGACAGTGTGGGCAACAAGTTGGTAAAACGCGTGAAAATGAATTCTAGTTTCGCACAAGAGACATTTAGCGGAAGTTATTTAGACTCCAATAGCGACGAAACGCTAAAAGGCAAAAAGGCCGATCTTGACAAAAACAGGGCTTACACTATTGATACAATCAATGTTAGATACCGCGCGCTTGAAGACAACGCAATATTCAAGCCAAAGGTTACTTACGATTACTACTATTTTGCTTATGATCAATTCCTAACCGAGGGTGCTAAATCCTCCACCAACTTGCCATACAGTGATTTGGCATACGATTTGGAGACGGGAAGTTTGTACAAATTCCACGACGAGAGTTATTACAAATGTACCGATATTAACGAATACTTGACCGAAACCAATGCTACTTCCTGGGATACTATCAACAATATCGCAGGAAAATCAAACTTGTTTGTTGCGGGTTATCCTTTCAAACTATCCACATCAAATCAAGAGATAACAACAGTTCAAACATCTGTGACCGAAAGTGGCAAAAACGTTTACTATATGGAAGCCAATGGCATCAACCTACAAGGCTCAATCACCGCTCCGGGATTATATGTATTCCGCAGAGTGTATATGTACAACGCCGATGGCACATTCGTAACCGAAGAGGATATTGAAAACGCTAGTGACGATAGCGGGCTAAAAGACCTTGGCGACGACTTCGCTGTAAGATATTACGTTTACTATATCGACCGAAACAACATCATCAATCTTACCTACTCCGACGGCAAGGTAGACGCTATTAACAGCGTAGGAAACTTGCTATCAATTGCACTAGGTTCGGTGGAAGATGACAAGATTACTTCGGAAATACTTAAAACTTATGAAACAGTAGTAAGCGATGAAACTGTAAGTATAAACACCAGCAAGTTAAGAGTTAAGACAGAATTTCCTATCGACAAATATGCTTCAACCGAAAAACTTAACGCATTAAGAGATTACGACAACACAAGCAATCAACCTCTTAACAATTTTGCCGAAGCATACACAATCACTAGAAACGAAAACATATTCAAATACAATGTCACACTATATAAGATTGGTGTCACAGAGCCTTTAATTAAAGACAACGTATTAAATACAAGCGCAATCGAGCAAATCAACCACAATTACAGTCTTTACGAAAATGGCTCATATAGGCTTGTAATCACCGACAATGCAGGGCTTAGAGTGATTAACGAAAAAGACGGAACACTTAACGAAATAGGTCAAAACAAATATGTGTTTAACTTTGGAATCAAGTCGGAAAGTCCACTTGGCACATTCCAAACCAAAGCAGACGACTCAGTAGGCACAATTGTTGACCTAGAACTTAGAGACAATTCCAACACGACAGTTCCAGCAAGCGGAAGAAATTACATCTACAAAAACATCAACAAAGATTATTTGCAGTTTAGTTTCACTCAAAGCCTAAGCATCTACGACGCACAAGTAAATCCATTTAACGTGAGAATCACTAAAAACGGCACACAAATTCTTCAAACCAACGAAAGCGAAGGCTACGGCAAAAACGAAGCCACCAAGTTTGAGCATTCCGTGTTACCTACTGGCGTCAAATATGAGGACGTAATTAGCGTCGAGGGTGACGGAACAATTACTCCAAAGACTTACACATTCAAGATTTTTGATAGAAATAACACAAACTACTTGCTATCAAGCGCCGACGACAACGCGACCTACAAGGTTACGCTTGAATTTATAGGTACAGCAAGTGACTATCTTGTTAACTCCGACGGTGAGGCCCACAACTACTTCACTTCTTCGTTTGAAATCACAGTGGACAATATCGCGCCAGAAAACAACTTAGCAGAACTTGCTTCCAAGGATAAAAACCTTGACAACTATTGCTTACAAACCTACGGCAAGACATATATGCAACTTACCAATGGCGAGAGAAGCGAACTTCTTAAAAAGTATGTATTCCCTATTAGTTATCTAAAATGTCCAACAAGTGAATCCGGCGGAAAAACAATAGGTGTCGGCAATTCAACCACTAACAGCCTAAGATATTATGCTGAAAAAGACGGATATGACGAAGATATGGTTAGTGCTATTCTTGACCTTAGTTCAACGTCTGGCAGAGGCTATGAGGCACGTAACTCGCTTATCAAAAAGTACTCTACTGTATTCAACAAAAACTACAACGACAGTGTTAAGGTTTACTTAAAGAGCATTGACAGCAATCTTAGAAATTACGAGATTTCGTATCTTCCAAATGAAGAGGGTGACAATCAAAAACTTGTGTTCAACAAGTATGACAACGAAACTTATTCACCATACAACTATGACCACACTATCGACAACATGCCAGCGCTATCGTTTACATATCAAAATATGTCTTCTACGAAAATCCAGCCTGGATACTACGAATTATTTGAGGAAGACGAGGCTGGAAACCTAACTAGATATCTAGTTTATGTAGCCGACAACACGCAAGTAACTTATGGCATTGACTACGCTTCTTACAATCAAGCCACACAAAGTACCGCAACAAAAGAAGGACTATATTTTGTAAAACTTAACAACGGCAATTATATTTATATTACCGTTACAAAAGATGCAACAAAAGAAAACACTTACAATAAAAGTTTGAATGACCAATATGGCAACGCCCTATCTTCTAGTGAATATCAAGTTGTGTACAACAGTGACATTCCTACTTCATTAAAATATGGCGATGTGACCTACTCTGTTGATAAGGTTTACAACACTTCGGATTACACATTTAGATATCAAGAAGAAAATGGAGCATTTACAAATCTAAGACTTGTTCAAGATGCCAATGGTCAATTCTTAATCTACGACGGCAGTCAACCACGCAATTTTACTGCAACAGCAGGTTATAGTTATAGTGTGCTTTACAATAAATACAATGTACAAGGAAGCACCACAGAAAAAGTTGTTCCTTATGGAATTACATTGATAACTTATAACACGCAATACTGCGAAGTATATGGATTTAACGCATACGACATAAATGTTAGTAGCAACAATAAAGAATTAGACCTATTTAAAGTTACAGCATTAAATGCACTTAAATATACAAGTGGTGGCGAAGTAACAAATGGTGTGGCAGCCGCTGCTCCTGGGACAGTGGAAGAATATTACTTTGACCAATTTATCACAATCAAGTTGTATTCAGGCGTTAAAGGAAGCGACAATCGCTACAACTTTACACTTCTTAACACCCTAGTTTCCGACCCATACAGGTTAACAACTACCAAGTTTATGCAAAACTTCACAACAATTCTTCAAAGCGTTGTTAATGAAAACACAGGCGTTTACTCTTACAAAATAGAAGTTGTCAATAGATTTGGCGACAACTATGAGTTTATCGTAAACTTGCCAGATGCAAACCTAGTACTTTCTTATGCAACAATTGATTCAAAACTTCAAGTTTCGCTTCCTGACTCTTCTAAAAACGTTCAGATCACACAGTTTAATGTTGAGCGCTACGAAAATGGTGCTTGGGTTAAGGTTATCCGTGACGCAAACGGCACCCCTATCCTAAACAAAAACAGCGACGACGAAAAGGCTGGACTTCCATCAACAAGATATGTGTTTGGCGAAGGTTCCTACAGATTTACTATTCAAGACAACTACCTACGTCAAACAATCGACTACAAGTTTGTAGGCAACAAAGACGACTCAATGAGTTTTGACTTTGCTTCTAAAAAACACATTAAAGAAGGCAACAACTACGTTACTTCAGGCGATATGTACATCACATTAGACGATAGCCTTTACGAGGTTAACATTGGTCTAAGAGATTGTATTGAGTTTAACAAAGGCGATGATAAACTAAAATTATCCGTATTCAGCGAACATCAAGTTGTAAATGGTCAAGTGAGAATTGTAGGACGCGTAGGTACATTTGACGTCGACAACAAATTTAGCGACTACGAATATAAATACGATAACACTACTACTTACCTACTATACTACTACTTAGGCAAACTTTATGTTGACAAAAACTGCACAAGGTCGTTATCTGACGCCATTGGGACAGATGCAAACAACTTTAAGTGTTTGATTAACTCCGAGCATTGTTATAAGTCAGATGTTCGCCTTGACGGCAAAACGACTTACAGGCTATCGTCTACTATTCTTGGAAACAATGCACTTATCAACGACTTTGTATTTACTATCAACTGGGCGGTTGACCCTGACAATGTGACATACTACACATTGAAAATCGACCAAACAAAGCCAGTTATTACACTAATATCCGAAAACGACTCCTCGCTTACTTTGATTGACGGTCAAAACTACTACAAGGAATTTGCAATCACTTGGAGTAGCAATTACAACTCAAAAGGCTATCTAACAATCACCAAAAACGCGGTTGTGGGCACACCAATTGAGATTTTACCACTTGACCGCTACACTATCCGTGAAATTGGCGGATACACTCTAAAAATCGTGGACGATATCGGAAACGAAGTAAATTACAGTTTCAATATGATAAGCAGTGGCAACACATACTTCTCAGTATTTGTAGACGGCAGAGAGATTTTCGAATCGGATTACGCTTCTATTAACGATGACGGCAAAGTAGTTAAGTACTACTACTATCTAATCGAAAATGGCAAAACTCCAAACATTGTGGTTAAGCCTGACGCAACAAGAGGAATTGATGCGCAAGAGAAAGATTCTACCGGCGACTATATAAAACAATATGAAGTGAAGAGACAAAACATCAACTACACTATTTGTTATGTCAATATTATCGGCGTAAGCGCCATAACCAACACTTCCCCTAATAATAAAAAGTTTATTAACCAGGTAGCCGCTTATAAAAGCAGTGGCGAAATTACCAAAGATGCCACAAACCACACTTATGGTCAAGAGTATACAAAGGTTACATTAACATTAGAGAGTTATTACACCCCTAACGAAACCTATAAGAGCAACTACATTGGAAACAAGATATTTGCTAGCCACTATTACAATGGCACATTTGTTAAGACCTACTCTGCTACAAATCTTGACGGAAGCAAGTACTCAATTGATATGGTTGCTACCGGAATTCACACATTTGAAATTCACGACCTTGTAGGAAACAAACTTGACACGCTTACAATTACACTTATTCGCGACGTTATGTTTAATGTAAACAGCGAAAATCCAATTGAAAACCGCTTCTACAACGGAAACGTTATCGTGAATATCCCTGAAATGCCACAGTTCTACTCCAACATTAACCTTGTTGCGGTGTACAATGGCGTGACTTACAAAATGTCACCTAATAAGGACGAGGGCGAGAGAGACCTTAACAATATTGCTAGCATTATACGTTCGACCAACACTTACACATTTAAAGATTCTGGATACTACGAAATAACAATTACAGCCGACAAAGTTGGTTCCGCTATCGACAAAACAACACCTTACTCATCGACTTATCGCTTTACAATCGTAAATCCAAATGTTATGAAAATGACCTTCGGGTTCTCATCTTCGTACGGATTTAACATTGAAAAAGTGCTACGTAACAACCTTGACATAACCGACACTCTATCTTCGCTAGATAGTTTGTGGATTACGTCAGGACAGGAAAATTCGGCGGGACTTTACACAATTACCCTTACCGGATTTGATACGCTTACCAACGAATATTTGCCTTTCAGTTTTAATTTTAGAATTAACAACGAAGTGCCTGCTATTACACCTCTAAACTACTCCTACGGCACTAGCACCACAAAGAATGTTACACTTCAATACAATGGTGCGTTAATTTACAGCCAGGTGGGCGAATCTTATATTGAGATAAGCAACAATGGCGTGGTTCAAGGTAAAATTGACATCAACGCTGAGTCAACTGACGAACTTAGCACAATTACAATTGGAGTACCTGGGAAATGGACTATCACAATTTACAACAACGACGGCAACTTTATTGCTTCGTACACCATAAATCGTGCCACACCTCTTAACTCCTCTGCTAGGTTGATTATCATAATCGCAGTAGTTGTATTTATAGCACTTGTGGTTGCATTCATTATTTTAAGAAAGCACACAAAGTTCAGATAAAAACAACAAAAAAGCACGGAAATTCCGTGCTTTTTTGTTGTTTGCATAGTACCTAAAACATTAGGATTAACACTTTTAAAACAAAGGCAATATTTCAAATTCAAACATCTCAGCAATATTTTTAGGAACTTTTAGGTCGTCCACGCACACAAGCGATATGCTAGAACTATCACTCACTCGTTTTGCACACGCCAAGATGTTTTTAATCTTAAACGTGGTCTTTGGACTTATCTCTTGATAGTTGTTGGATTTTAGATAAACAAAGTTGCAGGATTTTGCTAATTGGCTAAGTCCACTTAGCACAACAACCACGTTTTTGCCCTGCTCAGCTTTTCGCTTACATTCCTCAAAAACCATATCGCTAGCGATGATTATCTCTTCGTCCATCTTATTGAATGGGACATATTCAATATTCATACTATCGTCATAGTTTATGCGCTCTGGCATAGCATTTAGATAAAGCGTAATAACTTCGGCATTCTTTACTTCTTTCTTTATTGTCTCGGCTATTTCTGGCACAACATCGTACACATCGCGATTTGTTTTTACAAAATATCGCCCGCCAAGTTTGAAGTTTGAAATATCAATATGGATATTGTAGCCATTTTTAAGTTTGTCGCCCTTTGCTAGGTCGAAGTCAAATTCGGGTTTTTTATCAAGTCTAGAAACTTCGTATGCAACCTCTGGATATCCTTCTTTTACAAGTTTTGCCCAAGCCGTAACTCTCTCGCCACTTTTTAGTTCCAATTGTTTTACTATGTTTTTGCCTATAAAAACATCTCTTTCCGATGGACAAATGCCTTCAACGTGAAGCACGCCATATCCTTCGGGCTTTATCTCAACACAGCCTTTGTACTGTTTGCCCTCGGTATTTGAGGAGTAGCCCGCCGAGCCCATATTTAGCACAAACGAAAACTTATCTTGCGCCAAATCGTATTCGTTTTTCTCGTCAACTTCCTTTAATCCTTCCGCTTTTGGCAAAATAAAGTCAACCACATCGAAGTTGTCGGCGCTTGTTCTTGCTGGTCTGCCTTTTTTGCTGTGTCTAGCAAAAGGTTCTATCTCGCCTTTCATTATTTTCATTATTTCTTCGATTATTTCTTCTTTTTTTAGAATTGTAGGTGCTTGCACGCCCATTTTACGCGCCAAATCCCTTAATTCGTGAATTCTTAATTGCTCTAAATCTGAAATCTTGTTTTCCATCTACATTATTCTCCGATAGTAAATTATAACCAAAAACTTCACGTTTAGCAACAATTTTTTACAATAATAGACTTTTTTTACAATACTAAGTAGCACTACAACAGCAAATTGCCACTAGAAGTGTCTACTACGCGCAATATTTTTAGTTCCGCACCGGTATTAACGTCAAGGTAAATATAATAAACGTAGTCCTTCCATGTGCAAACATATTCATATGCTGTGCTTTCTTTAGAGTACTCGTTTGGGATAACACACAAGTTGCGCTCCTTGACGGTTAGCGCCGAACTTAAAAGTTCTTGCGCTTCTACAAATGATATGCTTGGAGTATTAGGTGTGCGGTCGGTGTGATTGTATGCGTAGTTTGACGCTTCCCACCCCACAACAAGCCCGAGTTTTTTGTTAACTTTTACCTTGATAAGGTCGGGATAATAAATCACCTTGTCCACAATTGGTGCCAAGTTAATATAACACACATCTCCCGCATCTTGCGTCCAAACACTATACATATTATCAATTCCTAGCAAACTTGCGAAATTGTGTGCATATATCTCACACTGATTTATGTTTATATTTTCCGTCCCGCCAGCCGTTTTGACTGCGTTAATGTTTAATAAAAAACAGTCTCTTTTAGCAATTTGAACATACAAGTCCACTTTGCTATTAAATACTCTAAAATTGTATGTGGCAAACTTTCCATCTGTTTCACCATCGTCTTTTATTTCAAATTCGCCATAATAATCGAAGTTGCGCTTAATATACTCTCTCGCTTCGTCGCGAGTAACCTCGTTTTCTGATAAGCCTTTAATCTCTTTGTTTAACACCCCGTCCGAAAATGGGCCGTCGTAAATAAGCGAAGGGACTTCCTTGTTGTTGTCATTAACCGAGGTTAATCCACCGTCAAATTTACTTAAATCGCCATTACTATAATTTATCATCTTTAAAATATCAAGATTGTCGATATCTGTAAGATAATTATTAAGGTCATACATTATTTTAACGCAATAATTATATAATCCCTCCACATTTTCGATATCTTTTTCAGTTAATTTGGTGTTTTTATCAAGATTTTTAACCAAAAGCGAATACATATATCCGCCGGTTGTGTTTAGATAATTGCTTATATTTTCGGTTTTGTTGTTAGATATTGGCAAAGTAGTTAGATTTACTGCGCCAGTTCGGCATGTATCATATATATTTGAAAGCAATTCTCTTTGCGAATTTGTACTATTTGTAGCGATAAGTTTTGATAAATCCACTTCCAACGAATTTATATTACCCACAAACTCATACAAGTTTTTCTTATATCCATTTTCAAGTTGCAATCTATAATTATCGGACTTTGTGACAAAAACTGCCAACATAACAGACAAAACTACCACGACAGTGCCAAGAACTACCGATAATGAAATAACAGCACTTTTTAATCTTTTAATTGTTTCTTTCATATTTTATCTCCTAAATACAAAATACGTGGTCGCCTATTGTCGTAACAATTTGCCTATTAAATATCCAACTGCTAGTCGCAATTGCTGGATTGTAGTAGTAGATACAACCATATGTTGGATCCCAGCCATTTAACGCGTCTTGGGCTGCTTGATACGAGGCGTTGTCAGGTTCTAGGTCTATCTGACCATCATGCGTACAAGTAAACGCCCAAGGCTGATATATTACGCCATACACAGTGTTAGGAAAGTCCGGACTCGCCACCCTATTTAGTATTACGGCGGCAACCGCAACCTTGCCAATATAACTCTCTCCCCTTGCCTCAGCGTGCACACATTTTGCAAGTAAGTACAAATCATAACTTTCTTGATTGCTCATATATATCCCAAGCGCGCTCGCCGTATAACTATCGACAGCACCGGTTACATTAAGCCCGTTATCCGCTTGAAATCTCTTTATAGCACCAACAGTCGCGTCATCAAAGTATCCGTTTACCTCGCCCGAGTAATAACCATAAGTGATTAGCCTTTCTTGTATTTGTTTTGTTCTAGAAACATCTGCAAAAACATAATTTACATTAAAAAAGTTTAGAATTGACATTAGTCCCAGTACCAACAACAGCATCATTGCAATTTTTTTTCTCATATTTTTACTCCCCAAATAATTTTTGAATTATTTCCTTTATTTTGCTTTTATATACCACATTGCTTGGCTCGTTAAAGCAAATGTTTGGATACATTACACACCACCAATTTTGCCCTTCGCCACTGCCAAGATTTATTATTAAAGCATCATAATAATCCGCCTCTAATGTCAAATCTTCATAGGTTTTTGTCGGAAAGAACTCATTTTTAATCTTAGCTGAACAGCCGTAGTCAAACCCCTTTTCTTTAAGTGCCAAATCGACTATATTTTCAATATTTTTAAGTTCGCCCGTTATTATTTCTACAGCTTCTTTTTTACTACCGCAATCTTTTAAAATAGGGCTTAAATAGGTCACAACTACGTCCTTTGCATAGTACTTAACTTCTTGATCGATTTGCGAGTTTGAATTAGCGCGGATATGTACTCTAAGATAATCATCATTATTTACACTCGCCGAACACCCCGCTAGTAAAACCATACATAACAATGTCAAAACAACAGCAACTTTTTTCATACATCACCTCTAAATAGTTACGTTTTGTTTAATTATGCTCACAGAGTTAAAATTGTATACCCTTGTCTCTCAAAATTATTTTATATGTTAAGGATTTGCTTAATTTTTTATTGTTTTAAGGATAAAATCATATATTAAAAAAAACGAACTTAAAATATAAGTTCGTTTTCAATAGGGAAAATATGGCATCAATACTCTACTTGCTTTTGGCGATAGATTGCAATTCGCTGTCCAGCAGTAATAGGTTCGGTCAATCCGGGATTTTGCTCAACAAGCATTTCAGGAGAAACCTTCAATTCTTTTGCAATTTCCCAGATAGTATCGCCATCTTTTGCCAAATAGATTGACAAAGCACATTCCTCTTCTGGTACCTCATCTTCTTCGGTAACCGCCGTGATAATGGCGTCTTTATCTGTATCATAAAAGTTTGCAAAAACATTTAAGTTTGCGTTTACTTCAATTTCTTTTCCACGCCTTGCTCTTGCAGACACATCGGTCATTGAAATTTGAACAAGTGGTACAACATTGTCGTTTAGATCTACCTGGCTGGAAATCGAGAAAGGCATCTCCACCTCAACCGAATACACTCCGCCAAGTTCTTTATTTAAGTAAAGGGCTGTTGTATGAGCCACACCTTCAACTGAGAATGTTCCATCTTGAACGCTCGCATTTGCAAGCGCAACATTGCTACAACAAACACCTAACATTTCATCGATAAATGGCGCAGTGTCTTGAATAGTAACGCTACCATTTACCTTATCATCAAACACAACCGCTTCAAAATTTTGCATACTAGGCGTGCTATTTACCGCCATATTGATAAAGTGTGTAGTACTAAACAAATCGCCCACAATTTCGGTTGAATTGTTGTTAAACACATAGCCTGTAAACAAAATAGGTAGATTTACATTAACAATTGCCGAATCGGTGTCAATAGATGTCGTGATTTTGATATCATTGTATGCCACTTGCATATTACTTTGCACAAAACTTGTTGGATTGATTTCGTCTTGTGCGATTTCTTGCTCAAAATCAAATTTGCATTGTGTAGTGCGAAGAATGTTGTTGTCAGTAACATAACACACGTCGACAAAAACCCCACCTTTTAATGTCAAAAACCTATCGTTAATTGTGATTTCATCAATATATGTAGACGGACAAACGGTTAAGATTTTACTTACTCCGTCTTTTATCTCAACATCTAGCGACTCTTCAAATTTATTTTGAACAGTGGCTACAAATGTCGAGTAGTCAATTGTTTCACTTTTTGCAAAAACATTGTCGCCGTTTACTCCCGTTAGAGCGTTTTGACTTTCGCTAAATATTCCGTCTATTACGCTCTCAACAATGGCAACAACCCTAATTTCGCCATTAACTACTTGCGTGTTTACATCAACTACCCCCACGCTCACGGCCGGTGTCATTTCGGCGTCTCCTGTCGCATACGAGTCTTTAAACTCGGCAGTATAGTCTATCGCTGAGATTTCGTTTTCGTTGGTTTGATACAAAACCGCATACGACACAAAGCCACTATACTGCACCTCTTTACCCACAAGGTCGGCTGTTGTTACATACGCCTTAGCGCTGGCGCAAACAACCTTTGCCACCTCATCATTTATTGGTAGTTTACACTCGATTTGGGATTGGGTATTTCCTAAATTTTTTCTATAACTTGCTGTAATCTTTTCGAAGTTTGGTTCGAATGCCATATTAAAACCCCCTAAAAGTTTTGTTGCTATATTGTACGAACAAGGGTTGGCAATTATAACCAAAAAAATTAAAATTTACAAAAACTTTATATCTCCGCAAAGGACATCACTATATGAAAAACTTTTTCTATCCAAATCCACTATTTCAAGCGGTTCTATTGTAAACATTGACGAATACACTTGATTGATGATTACGGGCACCTTAATAATTTTGTTTCTGCCCTTATTTATTTCGCAAAAAATTTTCTTGCCGTGCATTTGTTGCACCATACTTCTAACTTCCGAATACGACATCACTCTCTCCTTACTTGTATTATTTCCATTTTTTACCAAATTTATGCGATAAAAAAAAGACCCGCCATAATTAGCAGGTCAACTATTCTTAATATTCGTCGTCGTCCTCGTCATCTACATTGTCAGGATCATCTTCGTCTTCATCGTCATCAAGGTCATCATCATTAAGTGCCTCGTCAAAGTCGTCATCAAGGTCGTCGTAATACTCCTCGTCTTCCTTTTCCTCGTCGGCAAAGTCCTCATCAAGGTCCTTAGAGAATGCGTTGTCCATTTCTTCGCTTATCTCGTCGTTGTCCTCAACTGGCAACAAATCCATATCGTCGTCCTCTTCGGTCTGATTGTCGACAACAGCCTTCCAATCCACGTCCTCGTCTTTGTCGTAGGCAAGTTGCTCTTCTTGGCAAGTTGGGCAAATTGTTTCGCCCTCGGACAAATAGTTAACTTTGCATATTGGGCAAAGTTCCATTCCCTCTTCAAAATCATCTATATCACTTTCTTCTAGACAGCCTGCTTTCATTTCTTGTTTGCAAACGTCGCAAAATTTATCTTTTTTAAGGATATAATTCAATTCGCATCTTGGACATTTTATGTATTGTGGTTTCATAAAGTATCTCCCTTTCAATTTTTTCTACCATATTATACACTATATACTAAATTTGTAAACTATTTAATATAAAAAAATTAAAAAATATACTTTTATATAATGACTTAATTAAGTTTATACTTTTTTATGATATATTATGCGATATTGTGTAAAAAAAACACTATCCTTTTGATAGTGCCTTTTTTAATTATTATTTTAGTAAACCCACTTAGGAGTAACGCCAGTTTCCTCGTTTTTAGTAGGTTTTTCAGGAAGACGGTCGTCGTCCATTTTGCCTACAAACTCTGCCACCATATCGCTTGCAAATGTGTCGATTCTATTTAGGTAATTAGAAGTGATATTTGTGGTTTCTCCGTCAGAATTGGTTTCACTTGTAGCAGATTTGTACGAAGCAAACACATAAACATATCTGCCGTCCAAATCTACACCCTTAGCGTCAGACAACATAAATGTCTTATCAGTAGCCTCGCCTACGCCAGAAACTGTTTTGTCTTCCAAAGTATCCATATCAACCGATTTCAACAAAGAGTCTGCGATATAGTAAACTTTATTGTCGCTAATTCCCACAACAGTCGAGATTCCGCTTGCAATGTTTTCGTGCTTAATTTCGCCGTTTACATTGTATAGTTTAACTAGGTTTTTGTTGCTATCAAGACCAACAACTGTGTATTTTACATCATCAATAAAATAGTAGTTGGAATAATCCGCATCACTTAATTGAATTGAATTTTGATTTTTCAAATTGATGTTTGCATTCAATGCAAATAAGTAAGTTGTTTTGTTAGATAACTTTCTTGTGTAATAAACTTGATTATTTACATATGCTTTGATTTCAAAAGTGGAACTATTGTCCATTTGATAAGCGGTCTCCTCGCCTGTTACAAAACTTGCTTTGCAAAGCAAATTGCCCGATGTCGAGAAGCCTTTTTCGTCGTCTTTAACCGCACGAGTGTAGTATACATACTCATTAGTTGGATTAAGGTCTTCATTTAATTTACCAGCAGTAAAGTCAGAAGCAACTTTAATTGTTTTTGTTTTCTTGCCGTTAAATTCGATTGACGTAATTTTTGTATCTTCTTGTACAACTAAATATGCTTTTCCATCATAGTTGTACACTTTCCACTCAATTGACGATACATCTTCGCCTGAAACATATACTTCTTTGTTGTCGGTGCCGTCAATTTTAATGCGGTTAAAGGATACTCTGTCGTTTTGTAGCACGCCGTCAGCGTTTTTCTGCATATATGGTGTGCCATAGTAAATGTAGTCGCCTACGATATAGAATCCGCCATTTTCAAAGCCAACAACCTTAGGAACAACACACTCTGTCTTTGTCAAAAAGCCCTTATCGTCCTTCTCAACCCCATTGTTAACAAGTTTTGTACGATATACAGCGCCATATGTTACTTTCCCAAACACGTTGTGTTTTCTGTAATCGGAAAGTTTTGTTTTGTAGTCGCTTAAGTAGCCATTTACGTAGTATAGATAATCGCCCTTTTGGACTGCATAGCCACCATTGCCAACAATTGTGGCGTTAGTATCAGGATTGTCTTTTAAGCCTTGTTTACCACAGCCACAAAGTAGCGCCGCGCAAACACAGACAACTAAAACCAATGTTCTTAAAAATTTTTTCATAGTCACTCCAAATAATGTAATTGATAATTGCAAAATTATATTAGCAAATAATTAAACCTAAGTCAATTGTTTTGGGTTATATTTATGTATAAGTATAGCCTTTTTAAAAGTAATAAATACATAAAAAAGAGAGGCCTTCGCCCCTCGTGTAAAAAACAATTATTTGCCTTTTAAGAAATTTTCAAATCGTCAATTTCTATGCTATCGCCAGTAGTCGCATCTTGAAACATAACCCAATAGCCGTCTTCGGGATTATTTAAATCAATTGGCAACCACTGACTAAACTTTTCTAGTTCCTTAGGTGGCGCCTTAGAAAACTGTCCTGGGACACCATAACATATGTATTTAATGGCTCCACCCTCGTTTATAATTCCAAGTAAATACTCCTCGCCAGTGTGGTCGTAATCCACTCTCACCCACTTAGAATCGGGAATCATTTTTGCCAAATTTTCGTCGTGCGGGAATGTGGCAAAAAGTTCGTCAATCTGGTCGCCAACAAGGTCAAAAAAGTCGCTTGGCTCGCTTAAATTTTTGTCGATTTCGCGCTCAATTTCGTCGTCGCTAAACTCAAACAAGTCGGCTTTTGAGGGCTTGCATTCCGTCACGGCTTCCGGGTTTTTAGAAGCGATTACTTCATCGTTTTTAACACTTTGCATAGTACTATGCGAAACACTAAATTCTGGCTTTATTTCAAAGGGTTTTGTACTTGGTTGTTTTTCGTAAACATCACGTTCTAATAGCGAAATTACATCGTTTACAAAGTGTGCTTTTTTATCACTACTTCCCCAAAGTAAGGGCGTATATTTTTCTTTTTCAAACTTGCAAAGCACACACCCAAGAGGAGCGTCTAAATCAAAGTTGTTGTTAAGTTTAAAGGTAAACAAATTGTCGTTTGAAAGTATTACATTTTGCTTAATCACCTTACCGCCATTCTCGCTCAATGCCAGCACCAAATTGTCGCTATTAAAGTCAAACGCCTTTAATGTTCCAAAAACACCGCTGTTGTTTTTTTCAATGCTTAACACCGTTATGCCCTTATCATAATTTTGTTTGTTTGTAAGCAAAATCGTTTTTTTGTAAAATCCCACTTTCCTTCCTCCTATTTACTTAATTATATATTATTTACTAAATAAAAAGTTGAATAAAACATTAAGAAAAGTAGCGAGATTTGTTGAATAAAAAAATAAATTGAAGAAAACCTCAATTTATTTTAGTTTTGTCATTAAGTTTGATAATTCCACAAATTGCTCCGTGGTTAGCACTTCACCCCTAACGGACAATGGAACACCGATTTGAGTAAGAAGCGTCTCGCGCTGTTCAGGCGTTAGTCCAAACGAACTTTTTAAGTTGTTGGCAAGTGTTTTGCGTCGCATTTGAAATGCGCTTTTTATAACATTGTTAAGCAGTTTTTCGTCTAAAATATCATATTTCTTTTTGAAGTCTATTCTTACAACTGCACTATCCACATTCGGTGCTGGCGTAAACATATTGCGCTTTACTATTCGCGTAATTTTCGCGTCGGCTCGATATCGAATTTGCGCCGTTATTGCGCCGTAGTTCTCGGTATTTTCCTTTGCGATAAGTCGCTCGGCAACTTCAAGTTGAACCATAATTACAAGTCTTTTTAGGTGTTTTGCCCCTTCCAAAAACTTAAAAATAATTGGAGTTGTGATGTAATATGGAAGATTTGCAATTATCACATAGTCGTCACCTAAAAGTTTTTCAATGTCCTCGGTATTTTGCTCCATAATGTCGCCGAAAACAATTTGAGCGTTTGTTACACCCTCCAAATTTTCCTCCAACAGAGGTTTTAGATTTGTGTCAATTTCATAACCCACAACCCTTTTCGCTTTGGACGCAATTTGCCTAGTAAGCGTGCCCGCCCCACAACCAATTTCAAGCACACTCGTGTTGTCGTCAATGTCAGCATCGCCCACGATTGCGTTAAGCAGGTTTTTATCGAAAATAAAGTTTTGACCGTACTTTTTATTAAATTTAAATCCGTATTTTTTTATTACATCAGCGCTCATTATTTACCCAATTTTTTAAATAATTTATACACATTATTATTACTTGCTCGGATTACATTGTCGACGTTTGTTTGTTTTAAATCCGCAAAATGCTGTGCAGTGTATCGCACAAATTTAGGCTGATTTACCGCCTTGCCACGCATTGGCTCGGGCGTCAAAAACGGGCAGTCCGTCTCAAAAACCACGTCATCTAGCATACAGTTTTTGATAAGTTCTACGCTAGTGTGAGCGTTTTTGAAAGTTGTAACACCGCCAAAAGCGACCAAAAGTCCAAGTTTTCTAGCCTCTTTAAACACTTCATAACTTTCGTTAAAACAATGCCATATTCCGCCGTATTTTAGGAAGTCCTTATTTTGTTTTAGCACTTCAAGCGTATCCCCCACTGCGTCGCGAGAGTGTATCTCGATAGGAAGTTGGTTGTCGTAAGCGATTTTTAGTTGTTTTACAAACATCGCCTTTTGCTCTTCCTTGTTGTCTTTTCGGGTATGATAGTCAAGTCCGATTTCCCCGACGCCAATTACTTTTGAATTTTTCAAGTTTTCAAATATGCTTTCGTCGTATTCGTCCACGTTATCTGGGTGGAAACCGATAATTGCATACACATTGTCGTATTTTTCCGCCAATTTTACGGTTTCTATTGCGGATTTTTTATCGCAACCCACCGCAAAAACCATTTCAAGCCCGTCGTTAGCGAAGTTTTTTATCATTTGATCCGCGTCGCCATAATAATCTTCTGTAAGGTGCGCGTGAGTGTCTATCATTAACAAATTATGCTCCCACTTGGCACACCATCTTCAACGGTCGCCAATTTCAAAATTCCATCGTTTTCGGCACACAAAATCATTCCCGTGCTTTCAATTCCTCTTAGTTTTATAGGTTTTAGATTAACTACAACCAACACTTTTTTGCCCACCATTTCCTCTGGAGTGTAATGCTTGGCAATTCCGCTAACAATTATCCTAACTTCGTCGCCAATTTTTACGGTGTTTTTAAGTAGTTTGTCGCTTTTTTCGACTTTCTCGGAAGCCAAAACCTCGCCTACTTTAATCTGAACCTTATCAAACTCTTCAATTCCAATCAATTTGTTTTGCTCGTCCATTTTTTCCTCAATTTTGTTGTCTTTATTGTATTCTTCAAGTTGTTTTTGTTTAATTATTTCCGCCTTTGCCAAGATTTCTTTCAAATCAAGACGTGGGAAAAGCGCGTCCAATTTTTCGCATACTTTGGTCTCTTTAAGTAGTCCAAATTTGTCCAAATCGGCGAAGTTGCGTTCTTTTACATTTAGTGCCTTGAAAACTTTTTCGGCTGTATCTGGCATAAATGCGGATAGAAGACTTGTTCCCACAATAATAGATTCGGTCAAGTTATACAAAACAGTCGCAAGTCTATCGTGGTTTTTCTCGTCCTTAGCCAAAACCCAAGGTTCGGTCTCGTCAATGTACTTATTAGCGCGCCTAAACACTGACCAGATTTCACTAAGCGCATCGGAGACTCTTAGGTCGTCCATTTTCGCTTGAACACGACTTAATGCGTTTGATACAACCTCTTTTAGCGAGTCATCAACACTCTCATACACTCCACCATCTTTCACAACGCCACCAAAGTACTTGTTGCTCATTGCGATTGTACGGCTAACAAGGTTGCCGTAAATATTTGCCAAATCGGTGTTAACCCTTTCGGTGATGATGTCCCAGCCAACTTGTCCGTCGTCTGCCACGCCCATTTCACTTAGCACATAATATCTAACAGCATCGACGCCAAAAACGTTAGCCAAGTCGTCGAAATATAACACATTGCCCTTAGATTTGCTCATTTTTTCGCCGTTTTGCAAAAGCCAGCCGTGAGCGTAAATCTTTTTAGGAAGTGGAAGCCCAAGTGCCATAAGCATAATTGGCCAATAGATAATGTGGAACCTTGCTATATCCTTGCCCACAACATGCAAATCGGCAGGCCAGAAATCCTCAAACTTTTTGTCGCCGTGCCCATCAACGTCGTAGCCTAGCCCAGTGATATAATTTGAAAGCGCGTCAATCCAAACATAAATTACGTGCTTTGGATCAAATGGCACTGGCACGCCCCACTTAAACGAAGTACGGCTCACACACAAATCTTGCAATCCGTTTTTGATAAAGTTGTTGACCATTTCAGTTTTTCTTGTTGCTGGCACAATAAAGTCTGGGTGAGAATTGTAATAATCCAACAACCTATCTACGTACTTATTCATTTTGAAGAAATAACATTCTTCCTTTTGTTTTTTTACTTCGCGACCGCAGTCTGGGCACTTGCCGTCAACAATTTGCGAATCCGTCCAAAACGATTCACAAGGAACGCAATACCACCCTTCATAACTGCCTTTATATATGTCGCCATTATCGTAAAACTTTTTAAAAATTTTCTGCACTTGCTCTTCGTGTTGTGTGTCGGTTGTGCGGATAAATTTATCATAACTTACATTAGCATTGTCCCAAAGCGATTTAATCTCGCCCGAAACTTTATCAACATAATTTTTAGGTGACATTCCATATTTTTTAGCGTATTCCTCAATTTTTTGACCATGCTCATCGGTTCCCGTCTGGAAAAACACGTTGTAGCCCTGCTTACGCTTAAATCTTGCCAAAGCATCAGTAAAAATAACCTCATAGGTGTTTCCAATATGCGGTTTGGTAGATGAGTAAGCGATTGCTGTTGTAATGTAGTAATTTTTATTCATTTTATCACCTCTTGTAATCATACGATATTTTAGCACAAAAAAAACTACAAGTAAAGAAATAATATTTATTATAACCATGCAAAAATGGTGAAAATAAGCCATTTGGAGGGCACGATGAACATAATTTGGATTTCAATAATAGTTGTAGGGCTAGGGCTACTGCTCATAAACCGCCCAGAACTAGCGTTTGCCAGCATTCAAACCGGCAGTGAAAAAGCAATTGCGCTCTGTCTAAAACTTTGGGCAATCTACGCGATATGGCTGGGACTTTTAAACATTTTGGAAGAAACAAAACTCGACCGAAAAATAGCAAAACTTATGCGACCGATTATTAAGTTTTTGATAGGCGAAACCGACGAGTACACGCAAAACCAGATTGCAATAAATCTAACCAGCAACTTGCTCGGAATGGGAAACGCGTGCACGCCGAGCGGCATAAACGGAATGGCAGGGCTAGGGAAAGGCCAGAAGTACATCACAAACGCAATGGCAATGTTTATGATCTTAAATGTTACAAGCCTCCAACTTATCCCAACCACAGTAATCAGCCTACGCATCACACACGGTTCCAGCAACCCGACGGACATAATACTGCCCACTCTTATCGCCACAATAGCCAGCACATTATGCGGGATTATCTTAGTCAAAATCTGCAAAAAACTATTTAAGGACAAGCATCAATGAGTTCGTATGTTATTCCATTTTTTATAATTTTTCTACTGCTTTACTGTCTTTTTAGAAAAATAAACGCATATGATGCGTTTGTTAAAGGAAGCAAAACTTCGTTTGACCTAATACTGACAAGTCTTCCCTACATCGTTGCGATTTTTATAGCACTGCAAGTTTTTTCTGAATCAGGACTAAGCACATTTATTGCAAACTTGCTTAATCCTGTTTTGACAGCGCTTGGCATTCCAAGCGAACTAACTGAGATGCTTCTTATAAAACCTTTTAGCGGGTGCGGAAGCCTTGCTGTGCTGGAAAATGTATTTACAAAATATGGGGTCGATAGTTATCTTGCGCGTGCAGGTTGTGCAATAGCAGGATCAAGCGAAGCAATATTTTACATAACAGCAGTATACTTTTCAAAAACTGACATAAAACACTTTCGTTATGCCATTCCAGTGTCACTTATTGCCAATTTGGTGGGTGCAATTGTTGGTTGCTGGGTGTGCAGGTTTATATAAAAAAATCAAGGCAAACTAGCCTTGATTTTTTAAATATTCCTTATACACAATATCTTTTTTAAGCCCTCTTAATTTTGCCACTTGTTTTATGGCATCGTTCTTACTAACACCGTCTTTTATAAGCCCATCTATCTGTTCGGATATCGTTTCACTAAACTCAGGCGCACTCTCCACAGCCCCCTTTACAACAAGTACAAATTCGCCTTTAACAAGCCCCTCATAACCGCGCTTCAAAGTCGAAAAACTAACTTCTTCAAACTTTTTACTTATTTCCCTTACAACACATATGTCTCTATCGTTTATGACATCAAATATGGACTTTATGTCAGAAAGTATACTATGTGGTGACAAATAGAATACCAAAGTACTTTTTAAATCCTTATATGGCAAAAGTAGTTTTTTTATGTCATTTTTCTTATTTGGCAAAAATCCAATAAATGTAACAGGCGTAGGAAACCCGCTTAAAATAAACGCATTAACAAATGCCGAAGGCCCCGACACAACGGTGTATGGAAGATTATTTTCAATAAGCGCATTAACCAAAATATTGCCCGGGTCGGAAATGCAAGGCATTCCCGCATCTGAAATAACTGCGAGATTTTTGCCTTCTTTTTGCTCGGCAATAATTTTGTCTATCATACTTTTTTCATTAAATTTGTGATAGGAAATAAGAGGTTTTTTAATGTCATAATGACTAAGCAAAGTAAGGCTTGTGCGAGTGTCTTCGCACGCAATAGTGTCCACGTTTTTTAGCGTCTCAACAGCACAGTATGTTATCTCTTTTAAGTTCCCAATTGGGGTGCCAACAAAATAAACCATATCTATCTAGTGATTATTTTTAAACCACTTTTCCCTCCTTTTTTTGCTTCCATAAGTATAACGCACGCACCTTTTTCGCTATGGATAAGTTTTATGCGTTTTGGCTCAACGCCATATTTTCTGCAATACACAAACATATCGGTCAAGCGTTCTTCTTTGTTGACCATATACAACCTGCCACCAAATTTTAATAGCGCGCTCGACTCTTTTATTATCTCTTCAAGTGTGACTTTTACTTCGTGTTTTGCGATGTTTATATTTTCTTTTTCGGACAATTTTCCAGCGTCTTTGTATGGTGGATTACATACGACCACATTGTATCCCGTATCAATTTTTAAGTGAATGTTTTGAAGGGGCGCATTAACAACTTCAATGTGATCCTCTTGCCCATTGTACTCCACACTTCTTCTGCTCATATCGGCAAGGTATTCTTGAATTTCCACACACACCACTTTTTTTACGTGGCATTTTGTTTCTATCAAAATTCCCACAACTCCACTGCCACTACAAAGGTCGACCACCGAGTCGTTTGGTTTGCATTTTGCAAAATTTGCTAACAAAACAGAATCCGACGTGAAACAATATTCATTCGGATTCTGAATTACATACTTATTATCTATTTGCAGGTCGTCCAACCTTTCGTTATTTTTTAGAATGTTGTTTTTCATTTTTGCTATCCATTTTGATTTCGGCTAGCGGATATTCCTCAATTTTCACCGAATCGTCGTTTACGTATTTTACGGTTACGGTTTGTTTTAGAAGGTTGTTGTACACAACAATGCCTTCGCCGTCTTTTGTGGTTACTTTCGAGTTTAGTTTTGGCATTTTGGCGCTTACTTCGCTATAATAATCGTTTTCGTATGCTAGGCAACACATTAGTCTTCCACACACTCCACTTATTTTTGAAGTGTTTAGCGACAATCCTTGCGTTTTTGCCATTTTGATGCTAACCTTGTCAAAATCGTTAAGATATTGTTTACAACAGCATTCCTTTCCACACTCGCCTATTCCGCCTACAAGTTTTGCTTGATCGCGAATGCCGATTTGTCTTAGTTCGATGCGTGATTTTAGAATGTTTGCAAGATCCTTAACCAAGTCTCTAAAATCAACCCTATCCTCGCACACAAAGTCGATTATGACCTTTTGCCCGTCAAGCGTAAATGACACGTCCACAACCTTCATATCTAGGTTATATTTCTTTACAAGTTTTTCGGTCTCTTCCATTACTTTTGGGCGTTTTTTATTTAGTTCCGCAACTTTATTAAGGTCTTTTTCTGTTGCCAGTCTCAAAATTGGCGCAAGTGGCAAAACGAGTTTTTCGTCGTCTTCCTCGTACACTTCGGTCGCAATATAGCCCACTTCTTTGCCTCGCGAAGTTTCCACAACGACAGCCTTGCCCTTTTCAAGCCCATCAACAGTCGGCATAAATGTAAAAATTTTGCCACCGTCCTTAAACTTAACACCTATTACTTTCGGCATAAATATTTAACCTCCAATATTCCCATAAGCAACCCGTCGATTACTGCGTTTGGGTTGCAATTGCTCTTAATTTTCTTGATTCCTTCTTGTACTTTTTGAGTGATTAAAACCACTTCTTTGCTGGAAATTCCTACGTTTTCGCCGTTTACAATCTTCGCCATTAGTTCACCCAAGTATTCTACAAGTAGGTTTAAAAACTCTTCCATATCACTTGAAATTTGTGTCAAATTGTATCCGCATTTTAGCACGTTTTCGCTTGAATTTAGCCTTAAAACAACATCTTCGCACATCTGTTTTAACGAAATAAGGTTTGAATTTTTAATATACTTCATTGCGGTGGTGACACTGCCCGCGCTAAGATGCGCAATCTCACTAGCCTCTGCCTGAGTTTCGCCAAACGCGCGCACAATGTAGTCCGTCAAATCCGCATCTTCAATCTGCGGAATTGTAATTTTTTTACACCTCGATTTCACAGTCGGCAACACGTTGTTTTCATTGCTTGTTGTTAGGATAAAAACAACGCTTTTAGGCGGTTCTTCCAAGGTTTTTAGCAATTTGTTTTGCGCCTGAATTGTGGCTAAATCAAAGTCTTTTAAGATATATATTTTCTTATCCGCTTCGAGTGGCAAAACGTAACTTTCGCTCACAATTTTGTTGACGTCATCGGTCAAAATCGGCTTGTCGTTTTGCGGATAGGTTTCCACATCGCTATGCGTGCCGTTTTTCACGCGGTTGCATGTTGTACACACAAAACAAGGTTCTGGTTTGTCGCACATCAATTCGCTTGCCACGCACCTAGCAAACTCGTTTCCAAGCGCCCTGTCGGTGGATATGAGCAAATATGCGTGGTTTAACATTCCACCCTGCTTGTCGCGATTGATGATTTTATGAAGATTTGACTGCAAGTACAATTTTTCCATAGTTCCATTTTAACACAAAAACACCCAAATACAAATACTTTTTTAGTTAAAATTAACAACATAATCGCCTTTTATCAATATTTTTGCCCAAATATATTGACACCAATGCCACAAATTTAATATAATACATATGCAAATTTATGTTGTGGCTTGCCGGATCTCAAATTATACTTCGACAATTGATGTAAAAATCACCCCTTACACTACTCCATCGGAATTATAATTTGCACTTTGCTAGGAATAAACAAAAACGCTCTCTAATCAAAGTCCAAATCACATTTCCTGGTAAAGCAAAACAACATAATTTAGCAAACAACAAGCTAAAAATTGCAGAACATTTGGTTCGTGCTGGTGTGGCTCAGCGGTAGAGCACCACCTTGGTAAAACAAAAACAGCACTTTTTCATCACTAAATTTCACCGCAAAAATCGTTCAAAAACAGCACTATGCTGGTGTGGCTCAGCGGTAGAGCACCACCTTGGTAAGATTTGAAATGTCTAAAGTTACCGACTTAAAAACTTAATAAATTAGCCTATTTTTATAGATATGCTACTGTGGCTCAGCGGTAGAGCACTGCCTTGGTAAGGCAGGGGTCACGGGTCCGATTCCCGTCAGTAGCTCCACTCATTAAAAGTCGCTAAATCCCTTTATTTTCCTAGGGTTTTGGCGATTTTTTATTCTTATTTTTTAACGAAGATTTTAAGTCTAAAAAACATTTGCTGTCAATTTTTGGTGCAATTGCTGTCAATATTTGCTCCATAAAAAAGACCGATAGTCAAAAAATCAACTCTCGGTCTAATTCGCTCTAAAACTCCCTAAAACTAGTGTAATAGGTGTAAACTAGTGTAGTAAAATTTATTTTAATACTATCCAACCAGCGCCATTGCTACGCCTAACTTTTATTGGTTTTATCTTTTTAACATAATCAAGCCAAATTAAAGTACAATATTTCTTTTGAAGAGTTGTTTGCCAGTCTTCAAACTTATCGGTTCCAATTTCTTTGCCATATTTTATTCTTATGTCTTCAACAATATGTGGTGTGAGTTCGAAGTATTTTACATCTTTCACTTTTGCAGTTGCCGTTACATCTTTGCCAGTTTCTTTTAATAGTATCTCGTCTCCAACAGAGACTTTGTTGTATGGTGCAACTTTATGCATACTCCATCTGCTTTCTATTGTTTTTTCTCCATTTAAAACCATATTAAAAAACGGCTGTTTTAAAATTGCAATATGTTTCATCTTTTTTACCTTTTCATTAATTTTGTTTACAATACAATTCATATTTAGCAAGCATTCTTTGCATTGCTTTGTCTTCTTTGTTTATTAGGTTTTTTGCTTCTTCAATAGATACCCATTTAATTTCAGTCGATTCATTTGAAATTTCAAAAGACTTATTTTTAACTAAAAATAAAAAATTTATATCATAATGGAAATGTTCAGGTTCATTTTTCTTTGCACTATAAGCAATTTGTTGAACATCAACATCAAATATGTCGTTTGAAATAAGTTTACAATCATAAATTCCAGTTTCTTCGCTTATTTCTCTGCGAGCGACATTAATACAATTAGCATCACCATCACTATGTCCACCAAATTGGAACCACATTCCTGTCTTTTTGTGATGATTTAGTAATACATTGCCTTTACCATCAACAACAAGCCCACCTGCTGTTACATGACCTTTCAAATTAGACCTATCGTAACAGTTTGTATTATTTGTTAAAAAATTCTGAACAATTCTAACATTCTCTTTTTCTTGTTCGTTAAATGGCTTGTAGTTGTTGAGTTCGCTAATAAGGTTGAATTCATGATAAATAATTTCCTTGCCTAATTTATTCGCATACTCTATTTCAAGTTTAGTAGAATTACCAATATATCCGTCAATATTTACAACATAAATAGCATCTGAAAGTTCTATTCTTTTTAAATGTTCATTTTTTAATGAATTCAAATCTTCACTTGTTAAGTTTGCAAAATCCAAATCATAAACACATTGTAAAACACACCAGCCTTTATCTATCGCCAAAATCCCAGCAATTCTTTGCATTTCTTTTGCAAATTTCATACTTCCACAAATAGTTACTACTTTCATAATATATTCCCTCTAATGAGAGTATATCATATTATTAGGGATTTTGTATAAATAATAACTACATCTCAAAATCTTTTTCTCGTTTGCGCTTTCTTTCTTTTCGTTCTTTTAACATTTCTTCTAACATTAAATCAAAATCTTCATCAGACAAATTTTCCAGATTAGATTTCTTTTCTTTTTGTTCTTCTTTATTTTGATTGTTTTGCTTTCTCAAAATCTCATTTTCATTTAATTTATCGTTTAAACGATTTGTGCTTTCTTTTACATAATCACTATTGACATTTTGTAGACAGTTATTGTGGTTTTCACATCACGATGACCTAAAAGATGTTGAATTACTTTTGGCCTTTATTCCCTTTGATTTGAGAAAAATTAAATTTGTGCCTGTGATATGTAATAATGGGGTCTATGTTTTAACAAAAAATATTAAATATCAAAGTAAAAATTGTTTTATTTTTAATTATTTAACAATTTGTATTTATGAAAATAAATTTTATTGTGATTTTTTATTTAATATGATATAATTTATTCATAATATTACATAAGGGAGTAATTATGAAATTTTTTAGAGGTTTAAAGGCAACGTTTGAAGCTATCGGAAAACTTTGGAGAATAGAAAGAAAAAGAGATACCGAAATCAATCGCAATCCAACAGAAGAAGAATTAAAAGATAATAAAAAAGGGAAATTATCTATTGTTGTAACTATTGTCAGCACCATTGTTTATTTGATTGCATTCATATTGGTTGCTAGTTCATGGCAGGTAAATATTGGCTTGGGTATTTTTGTTTTAGTTTTGGTTTTGATTTTTACACCTTCAATTCAAATAAAAGCAATCAATTTAGCAAAACAACAACGAAAAATCAACGGGAAAGGCACTACGGCATTGATTCTTGCAAATGTTTTACCAACCATTGCATTGGTTGGTGGTGTGCTATTCTTTGCATTAGGTGGAATGTATATTTTCTTTAAATAAGAAAACAAAACACAAAAAAATACAACCTTGCTCGGTTGTATTTTTTTTGCTTTGATAAAAAGTTGTTATATTGTTTTATTCTTATATATTTGAACAAGTAAATATTGTACAAAAGGATCCCAGTTGTCATCACCAGAATAAGAAATTTCTATAACTAAATTACAATAATTTTCTGTACTTTTATCGGTTGTTAAAGTAAACTTTTGATACCTTGAATCTTTACCAACAATTGGTTCAAAATTTCCAGTAATATCGCTTGTAACTCCGGCAATATTATTTGCTCCAACTTCCATTGCTTTCCACTTAAAATTTACATCTTTATAATTATCATGATCAAGTGCTCCAAATTTTAATTCAACAGTATTATCTGTATTGAATTTAATTGATTCACCGTTTGCAGGAGAACAAGATTGTTCAGCAATATTTCCTTTTGAAATCGTCCAGCTATATTCAATATATCCTTCATTTTCGCCCGTTTTATCGTGTTTTGTGATTGTTATATTTTTATGAGGAGAATTAGTTGAATATTTTTCTTTATAATATAAATTTGGATTAATATAACATTTTATAAAATAACTACCAACAGCTGAAGAATAAACATAGTTTTCAAAACCATCTTTTTCAAATTTAGCATTAGTATAAATACAATAAGCTTTATTCGCTTCAAATGCTGTTTTCAAGCGTTGTGCAAGTTCTGTTTGCGTTGCGTCAGAAGAAATTAATTCATAATCTGATACATCTAGTTTGAATTTCATTTCTTGAGGATTACCATTGTTATCGGTTGAATACTTAAAGTTGTTTGGATCGTGTGAAACATCTAATATAGGTGCTTCATATGCAGATCTGTGAAGAATAATTGTAATTTCAAATTCTTGAGATTCAGCATAAAATTTTTCATAATAATTTTCATATCCTTTAGGCACAAACTTAACCCTAGTTGTTATTGTGTTTGTTTCACCTTTGGTGCTATCAAAGTTATATGTTTTAGGATTGACTTCCGCAAGGATGCCATAAATAGCAATTCTATCATCAATTTCGCCAGACAATGTAAAATCCCACTCGGAATTTTCAAAATTATGCCATACTAATGTTTCATTTGTTAACTTATCATCATTTACTAAATTATTATTATTTTCGTCATTAAGGTCAGAATTGAAAAGTAATGATAGTTTACCATTTATTTTTGAATTATTGAAAAGTGAATTACCATTACCATTTGATATGCCTTTTAGTATTTCTTCAAGAGTGATACCTTTACAATTATCATGGTTAAAGGTGAAATCAATATTAAAGTTCTCTGCAGTTGCAACGATTTTTGATTTTTCTACAACAAGATGTTGATAAGCAGAATATGATTTAAGGTAATTTTCTTGTTCTGTTATTTCAGCAAAAATTAAATATTCACCTGGTCTCACGCTCTCTAAATTTGATAAATCAAAAGCACTATAACTTTGAGAATTGTAAATTTCGTTTGGTTTTGGCAAAGCTTCGATTTCTTCTTGTTTTAGTGAAGAAATGTCGTAATTATAATAGTTTGTTGAATCATCACTTTTATTTAAAATATAAATTTTTTCAACAATACTATCGTCTAATTTGGTATTGCCATTAAAAACGCTATAGTTGATACCTTTAAACTTTGTTCCATAGTAAATTTTATTTTCATCAATATTTCCCACTTTACTTGTAACTTTTAAAGTGTAGTTGCTATTGTTGTTTACTTTTGAAACATAGATATTAACTTCGCAAGAATTGTCTTTATAATTTAAAGTTAACCTCCAAGAGCCAGCTGTAAGATTTGAATCTTCACACATTTGAGTGTATTCTTCAAAAGTTTTAGTAACTCTACTTTCCTCTAAGCCATCAGCCGAAAAACTTACGGTTATTTGAACATTAGACAATTCAACATTTTCCTCAGAACCATCTGAATAATATGCTTTTATTTTTATATTGTTAAGTCCAGTAGTATTACCAAAATCTCTGGTCTCGTGAATTGTTGTTGAATATTCAGCATCAGCCAAAGATACTTGAATGTTATTTAACTTTTTATCATTACCGCAGGCACTTAACAAAAACACGCAAGGAATAATTAAGCAAAAAGCAAAAATAAAGCTCAACAATTTCTTTTTCAATTTATTTTCCTCCTTAAAATTGAATTCCTATTTTTATTATAGCATATATTTTAAGAAATCTTATACAAAATTTTAATTTTTTCAAAAATATTTTTGTTTAATATTATATTCATAAATACATACAATTTCTCACAAATAAAAATAGCATTAGGTTATGTTCCTAGTGCTATTTTTTGATTTATGTATTTATTTTTATTATTTATCTTCATTAGGTTTTATTTCAAGTAAGTTTTTATTGTCTGCATTGAGTGGGGAGATTGCCTTTTTGCCAGTTTCTTCTTCATATCTTTTCTTGGCGTCACTAGCAACACTGCCACCACGACGAGCAATCTTTTTATTTTCTTCAAAAGATTTTGGATTTTCTTGTTTTGAAATGGCTGTTGTTGTAACTTCTGCAAGCATATTAAGGACAAGTTCAATGTTGGTCATATTGTCCCTTAGGTTTTCTTTTTTTAAGCCTTTAAGTTGTTTGTATTCTTGAACGCTCATTCCAGACCAAGCCTTAGTCATTTCATTTGTGAGTATTGCATAGTCTTTTTCTTGCGTAACTCCACGATTTTGCCATTCATCAGTGAGTTCTTTTCGCGTTTTAATAGTCATCATTCTTTGGGTTATCCATTCTTCTGGATAGCCTTTTTGTCTATAAGTTTCTACGGCTCTATCAATAGCTTTTTGTGGGTCGGCAATTTCATCTAGTCTTTCACTTCCACACGAAGCAAGCCACATTTTGAAAGGTTCTGCTTTTTTGCTTGGAATAGATTGAACAAGACGAAGTAAATCTTTTGTATTAACCACATCTGTTAATCTTGATTTGCCATCTTTTGCAATCATTTTCAAAGCGTTACAATTTGTAACGGTTTCATTTCCTTCATCTTTTAATCTCTTTTTTAGAACTCTCCAATAAGTTTGTGGGTTGGGACTATCTGTCAATGCTTCAACAACATCAACAACCGAAAAATACCAATCTTCTTCATCAGCATTCCATTGTGTCCTAATTTTTTTATCTTCAAATACCTTAATGTTAGACATAACATTTTCTCCTATGGTTTGATTATATCATAAACATTAACTATTTGCATTGAATTTTAGTTGATTTTACTTTTAATTTTTTGTATTACACCACTTTTTTTAGAAAGTATCAAAAGGTATTAGGCAGTTTTATATAGTTTTAGAACACTCAATTTCACTAAAATTGTTAATTTAGGTGTAAAAAAAGTGTAGTAAACTAAAATCTTACTACACTAATTGATTTTTTATATCTCAAATTCTCTTATTTTATGGGCGATTTAGGAGATAGAGCGAAACTCTTTGCTTTCAGAACAGAGTTTTGGCAAGCACGTGTACCATAGCATAACTAGCATTATGGTTAGTGAAACAATATAAAGATGCTTTTTAATAAAATTTTATTTTCAAAAGGAAAAAGTTATAATAAAATGAAAAGTTATGATATAATAAAGTCACTGAAAGTATAGTAATATTTTTACACAACAAGGAACAACAAAAATGACGAAATCAAAGCAATGTTTAAATTCTAATCATTTGAAATTGATTGCTATTATCGCAATGACAATAGACCACATTTGCGATTTAGTTTATCCCGGGTTTCCAGCCGAACCAGCGACAATCACCCTACACATTATTGGGCGCCTAACTGCTCCGATTATGTGGTTTTTCATATGCGAAGGATATCACTACACGCACAATGTCAAAAAGTATATGTTACGATTGGGAATTTTTGCATTCATTTCTCACTTTGCCTATTGTTTTGCATTCGGAATAAATATGATTCCTTTTAGTTCTGGAATTTTCAATCAAACAAGCATTATGTATCCATTATTTATTGCAGTTGTGGTTATGTGGATGCAAGACAACGAATTACCAATGAAGAATTGGGTAAAAAACATTCTAATTGTCCTATTGATTTTAAGCACTTTTCCTGCCGATTATAGTTGCATCGCGGTGTTTGCAATTCTCGGCATGCATAAACACAGAGGAAACTTGGAAAAACAAACGCTCGCAATGCTATTTTGGGTCACAATATACTCGATAGTATCGTTTATTTTTGTGAGCAAAACGTACGCCTTTGCGCAAATCGGTGTTTTGCTAGTATATCCAGTTTTGAAACTATACAACGGTGAAAAAGGAAAAGCAAAGTGGATGAAATGGTTTTTCTATTTATATTATCCTCTACACCTTATCGTCGTCGGCATCATTCGTATTTGCGTATATGGAAACATTAGCCTTTTGTTTTAGTAATTTGCAAATTTTCCAATATTAAGGTTGTTTTTGTTTGGTCGACGAACTAACAAAATAAAGATAAAATAACATAATAGTTCCCAAAAATCACAAGGTTTTTCAGCGACATAAATTAAAAAACAAATAAAAGTATTGGGCAATTTTACATAGTTTTTGACCACATAGACACACTTAAACGCGCGCGTTCGCTGGAATACTTGGCGCTGCAAAAAGGCTAAAAAAGAAAAGATAAAAAAGCGACTAAATGTCTCTTTAAAAAAATGAAGTTTTATTACAAAAAATTAAACGAGGTGAAACAATGATTTACTTTGTAAGGCACGGGCAAACCGACGACAATGCAAACGGGAATTTGCTAACCGGCTGGTCGGCTACCCCGCTCAACTCAAAAGGAATAGCGCAAGCGAAAGAGACCGCTCTCAAACTAAAAGATGTCAAATTTGACATTTGTTTCTGCTCCCCGCTACGCCGAACCAAGCAAACTCTTGATGAGATTTTAAAATATCACAAAGACCTTAAAGTTGTTTATGATGACAGACTAAAAGAGCGTGATTACGGCGAAATAACTGGAAAGCCCGCTGACATTTGCAAGTTTAGGAGATGGAACGCCAACGACGAAATCCCCTTTCAAATGGAAAGCATTCCTAAAATGTACGAAAGGGTCAAAAGTTTTTATGACGACCTAAAAGCAAACTACTCCAACAAATCAGTTTTGATAGTTTCGCACAGTGGCGTTGGGCGATTATCGTACTTTTATTTTAATGGGCTACCCGAAGATGGCGACTATTCAAACTTTGAACTTGGCAACGCTAAAATTATGGAATTGGAGTTTTAAAAGCGCGTGACTAGGACGTTTTTTAACAAGATAAACGCGCGAAATACCTTTAAATTTTCACAGCACTGAAACCCACTAAATATAATGATAATTTTAATAATAGGAAAAACAAAAAAGCAGGTTAAATAGCCTGCTTTTTGTTTTTTATTGAGTTGATTTTTGGATAAAACTTGATTTGAGTTAAAGTAAAGTTGTCGAGCAAAAAACTAAAAATCTTTAAATATTTTTTCCATTTTTTCTAATGCTATTTTCAACTTTTTCCTAGGCAAGGCAACATTTAGTCTTTGGAAGCCTTTACCAGAGTTTCCAAACATTTTTCCATTATCCAACCATAGTTTTGCCTTTTTAACCATAAGTTCTTCTATTTTTTCGTCTGACAAATTAAGCCCATTAAAATCCAGCCAAAGTAAATATGTTCCCTCTGGATAAATTAGTTTAACTTTTGGAAGTTTTTCTTTTAAAAAACTATCAACAAAATTTATGTTGTCCAAAAGATAATTCCTTAACTCATTCAACCATTTTTGACCATTTTCGTAGGCTGAACGGCAAGCAACTAACCCCATTATGTTTATAAGGCTATAACCAGTGTTCCATAGTTCCAACTGGAATTTTTCTCTAACTTTTTCATTTGAGATAAATATATTTGAAACTTGCAATCCAGCCAAGTTAAAGGTTTTGGTTGGCGCGGTGCAAAGTATAACTTGGTTTTGAATAGCATCACAACTTAAAATGCAAGTATGTTCCCCTCTCCACACAAAATCGCTATGGATTTCGTCACAAACAATAAAAACATTGTGCTTTTTACAAATCTCAATGATTTTGTTTAGTTCCTCTTTTGTCCATACTCTACCCACGGGATTGTGGGGCGAACACAACAAATACGCCTTAACATTATATTGTTTAATTTTATTTTCCAAATCCTCAAAATCTAGTTCATAGTGACCATTTTTTAACACCAAATCACTACTAACAATTTTCCTTTTGTTGTCTTGCACAACCTCGCTGAAAGGATAGTAAACAGGATTATTTATTAGTACATAATCATTTTCTTTAGTAAGGCTTTTCACTGCTGTCGCCAGTGCAAAAACCACCCCTGGCGTTGTTATAAGCCAATCTTGTTTTAACTCTACATTATGGTTTTGTTTATACCAATTCTTAACCGCGTTAAAATACGTAGCGTCGTTTTTGGAATATCCAAACACGCCGTGGTCGATTTTTTTATTTATCAATTCAAAACACAACCCATTTTAAACTATGCACAAAGGCACAATTTATCTTAGAGCTTTAATTTTTTATAAACACCACACAAATTTATTTTAGCACGGCCGAATTGTAATTTTTTTCTACAAAGTCTTTTAAGATTTTTATTTTTCGGGAAGCCATTTTTTGACCCGTGGCGGTGTGCATATTTTCACCTTGTGGAATCATTGTGCGATAAATATAATGGCAAGTTGAAATCGGGTTAACATCTGGCGCATATTCGCTACAATCAAGCGGATATTTAGTGTCCACAACGGGAATTTTGTGAGTTTTGCAATACTTTAATGTTCTATTAAGCCCAATTTTCCCAAGCGCATCCAAAGCATCAGCATCTTGCAAAACCTGCCACTCAATAGGGATGTTTTTTACATCCTTCTTTTCGTGTGTTTTCACCGCATCAAGAATAGCTGGAATTTTATCTTCATTAACACCGCACGCCACCAAGATTTGTTTTACTTCGTCAAGGCTATCTTTAGGTGCAACATACTTGCCTGCCCTATTTTGCATTAGCCTATGAATATCGTGAACCAACGCTGATATGGCAATAACATATTCGTCACCGCCTTCCTTTTTTTGAATAATAATGGCATTATTCAAAACCCTTTTTAGGTGTTCTATATCGTGTCCCGTGTTTTCGTCCTTAAAAAGTCGCTCTATTTCACAATAAACTTTATCAATGTCTTGTTGTAATTTTGCATCCAAAATATATTTTCCGCCTTTTTGTTTATAAATATATTATATCAAAAAATAGATCAATCAAAAAACAAATATCGGCTTTTCACACGCTTTATTTAACGCAAAATTCTAAAAACAACATAAATGTTTTTACTTTTTCACACCATAAATGTTATACTAAATTTATAGGAGACACAAATGAATACATTTTTAAAGCAACTAATCACTGACTCAAAAAATAGGAAAATAAAAATATTTTTTGATATGGACGGAGTTTGTGCCGAGGAAATTTGCGATCCATATGACGCCGAACTTGTAAAAAACAACGAAGAAGATTTCTATTTTAAAAAGCGCCCAATCAAGACGATTATAAAAGTTATGAAAAAACTTAACAAACAGCCAAACATTGAAGTGTGTGTTTTAAGCAGTTGCGATTACGAAAATCAAGCGGAACAAAAACGCAGTTGGCTAAAAATTCACATCCCTTTTATTGACATTAACAAAGCCTACTTTGTAGTGTGGGAAAATGTTAACTGCAAAGAAGACGAACGCCCAGTCCAAAAGGCAAAAGTAATGGAAAGAGTCAATCGCGACTTTGACGGCGACACGTATCTTATAGAAGACCGCCACAACACAATTATCGCGACCAACAACTATTTTGGCAAACCAGTTGCATTTGACGCTGTTAGATTTATTCCATAATAATTAGTGAATATAAAAAAGGCCTTGTGAAAAACAAGGTTTTTTATTGTTTACAGAGTATTAACTAATAAAAATTTCGATATTTAACGCACTAAAATACGCGTCAAGCCACTTGCTGGTTTTCCTAAATATGGGTAAATTTTTTCTTCACACTCTCCTATATGTTTGCTGGCGTCTTTCGACACCAAAAACCACAGTCTAGTCAAAAACTCGCCGTCGCTTTTCATAATAATATAATATCCGAAAATTCACTTGATGTGCGATATGTAAAACAATAACATTTAGCCACTCAAAACTCCTTTTAGGCATTATATCACACAATCGCAACTTTTTGCATGGAAAAAATAAATAAAATACAAGTAACCACTAAAAAAATAGCGCCTTTTTATTTGTTGATTTATTAGCCATTATACGATATAATTAGTCAAACCTAAGATAAAATAGTGGGAGACAAAAGATGCAAATAAGTTCTAAGATTAAAAGGATTATAGAATACGACCGCTACATCGACCTAAAACTTGCAAAAAAGAAGTTAAGGACGTCATTTACAACCGCCCTAATTATCGCTTTTGCGTTTGCGCTATTATCTATTGCAAACATTATCCAACAATCTTTTACAATGTTATATCTTACAATTGCGGGCGCAGTTGTGGAGTGCATTGGTGCGATTGTGGGATATCACTTTAAAAAGCCATTTATTATCGACTTAATAAGCACCCTAACTTGCACCGCGCTATTTACATGCTTTACAATAATCGGCGGAAACAATGGTTTTGCTATCCTTTGGATTATCCTATTGCCAGGCATCTCAATTGCGCTTTGCGATATGAAAATGGGATTTATTAGCAGTTTATATTTTTGGCTATTCACTGTGATTTCGTTTTGGACACCAATTCACACCCACTATCTTTTCTCTTATTCCGAAACATTAGCGCTAAGATTTCCACTACTCTACACTGTGAGTTTTGTGTTTTCATCATACTTGGTAATCGCGTTTAAGAAAACTCAGTACGAGGTTTTAAAACAACACGAACAACTTTCCATCGACAAGGATTTTGATAAGATGACGGGCGTTTACAACCGCTCCAAATATGAGGAAATGCTAGAAAAAGAGTTTGCAAACTACGAAACAATTGGCGTAATTTTCTTTGACGTCAACTACCTAAAAGAAACCAACGACCACCACGGTCACCAAGCAGGCGACCACCTGCTTACTCAGGTAGCAAAAGGACTGCTTGATTGTAGCGACGTAAAACATATGGTGTTTAGAATAGGTGGCGACGAATTTGTAATAATTCTGCCAAATTGTACAAAAGACGATTGCGAAAAATATTTGTCCGATTGGGACACCACTTTACAAGCACTAAAAAAGTCTGACCCTCAAACCACCTACTCTATTGCAAGCGGAATGTGTTTTGGAAACCACGGCTACAACATAACCGACCTAATCACAAACGCCGACCAGCAAATGTATAGGTCAAAAAACACTATGAAAAACAAAGGACTTTAAAATCCTCGCACAAAAAAACACCAGAAATTCTGGTGTTTTTTTATCCTCTAAATCATCAAATCTCCACATATTTTATTTCAATTTTTTCATTAGGTCAATGATTGTTTGCTTGCTTTCAAACGAAAGAGCGTTATACAAATCTAGCACATTTTTATCCTCTTTGTTGTAGTTTTCGCCCATATAGAAAAAATCTTGTGGCGTAATTCCAACCAACTCGCAAAAGTCCAAAAGCGTTTTAACTTTTAATTCAATGCTTTTATTTTCTATTGTTGAAACAAATTGAGGGTTATAGCCAAGTTGGAGACTTGCCTCTCTCATAGATAAATTTGCCTTTGTTCTAAAATACCCAAATCTTTTAATGACTTCATCGTAAGTAATTTTTCCCATAACATTCTCCTCACTTACATTTTAAGTTAACTTTTCATTAAACCCGTGTGAGTCATTACATTAAAATTATTGAAATTATGATATTTTAATACACCCACTCAATTATTTGTGCTATACTGATTGTATTATTGATGTATTTTGAGTTAATCATTGACACAAAACGACAATAATATACCAATAATTTTTTTAGGCAAGGCAAATGAGTATGGGAAATGCGTGTTGTTTTATTGGACATAGAAAAGTAGATTTAACGGAAGCAGAACTACAATATCTAAGAAATTTAATAGAGAATCTAATTTGTAATGGGATAGTTACATATTTATTTGGCAGTCGGAGTCAATTTAATGACATTTGCCATAAAATCGTTACAGAATTAAAACAAACCTACCCCAATATTAAAAGAGTACAGTATTCTTGTAAGAGCGAATCTTGTCTGCTCGAAAAAGATAAGGAAGAATGGAAGAGACTATATTCATATATAGACAAAGATGAACAGTTGCTTTGTATGGACGAAGAAGTGGAATTTGACACCAAATTTACTTCGGGCAAGGCTAGTTACGTTGAGCGTAATCAAGCAATGATAAACGACAGCAATTATTGCATTTTTTACTATAAGGAAGATTATTTGCCTAATCCAAGAAGAAATCCCCAAAAACTGCTTGGATTATATCAACCAAAAAGTGGAACCAGAATAGCATATGTCTATGCTAAGAGTAGGAAGAAAAAAATAATAAATGTTGCTTTATAAAAAAACACCAGGAAATCTGGTGTTTTTTTATCGAACAGCCTAATAGGGTTTTTAATTTGACTAAAAATGGTGTGAATGATAATATTAAGAGTATTAAGGATTAAATATGAGATATATTGAGTGTTTTGATTTAAACAATGCGCACGAGTTTAAAAAGTTGTACTATGAGAGTTTTCCAGAGTGCGAGCGCGTGGAATTTGAGGGATTATTTAGCGGAGTTTTTGTGGGTTCAAAACTTATTGGGCAATATGACAATGGAAAACTTGTGGGAATGATGCACATTATAATGAAACCCGAATTTATTCACTTAAACTACTTTGCTGTGAAGCCCGAATGTCGCGGGCGCGGATACGGAAGCAAGTGCCTTACTTGGTTAAAAAGGAAATATGGTATGCCAATAGTTGTGGACGTTGAGGAACTCGACCCGACTAGCGACAACAACGAGGTTCGCATTAAGAGACAACATTTTTATATGAAAAACGGAATGGTTCACGGCAAGTTTACGTTTGACTGGCAAGGTGTGTTTTTCACATATTTGCACTACAAAGATGTTGAGCCTGAGCCTTTTAGAAAACATATTACTTACATCTTCCCTACTATCACAAATATTCAACCATATATTCCTAAAAAATAGTTTTCGACAATTTATATAATTAAAAAGCACCAAAACTCTTTAAAATTAAAAAAAATGCTTTGAAGGCTTGAAATAAACACCAAATAGAGATTTAATTGCCCATTTGATTTGATTATTTTTAGCTTATGTGGTATAAAAATAAAAAAAAAATTAAATATCAAAGGAGTGGAAAATGAAAAACAAAAAGAGGATTTTTAGCTTTGTGCTATCACTACTGCTTATTATCCCTGCATTTTTTTGTTTGACCGCTTGTGGAGGCGATAATTACAAGACCGAATACGCTTGGGGCAAAACATTCACGTTTCAAGGGACTATGCTAGATGACAGATCTAATTGGGGCAACAACAGCACAAATTCAAAGCTTGATCTAATGAAATTGGCATATAGTAACAATAATTTAAACTTTGCTGAGGCGACCGTTAATGATACTTTGAAAAACATTTCTGAAAGCAAAGGCAACAATGTAAACGAATTTTTAAACAATCTTGATACGATTGCAATACAAACACTAGCAAACAAATATAAAGACTTCTCATTTGTTGTGGGAAGCGAACAAGAACTTACTTTAAAGATAATTAAAGGCAACAACGAAAAAACTTACAGCCTTGTAAAAACGCAACTAACATTCTACAATATTGTTGACGAAGAGGGTACTCAAATTGGTTATCTTAACAGCAAATTGGAAAGAAACAACAAAACTGACGGAAATCTATTTATAATTATAACAAGCAGTGCCTATTTTCCCGATTTCGCGTACAACTGCAAAATTTCCGTACCAACAATCACACCAATCACTGATGGATCGGCAGATTTAGAATACCTTGAAGACGGGACTGTTGGGAAAAGTAGTATCTCATTTACTTACACTGCTTATTTTAACGTGAAGAAATAATAAGACAAAGATAGCAGTCATTTTCGACTGCTATTTAATTCTTAAATTAGGAAGCAACAATATGAAAGTAGAAATATGCGAGAAGTGTTGTCTATGTTATGGCTCGAGCCGAGCCCTCAACACAAGCATTGAGACAAGCAAATCTCACAACACAAAAGTGTACAAAGAACTTCTTCACAACAAGCGCGTTATGGACACGCTAGATCAACACGGCATAAAACAAGAAAACAACATTGAAAATTTCACACCCTCCGACCACGTAATTATTCGAGCACACGGAGAGCCTAAGAGCACATTTAAGTACTTAGATGACAAAGGGATCCCCTACACCGATTGCACTTGCCCGAATGTAAAGTCAATCAACAAACTCGTGGAACTTAAAGACAGCGATGGATACAAGATAATCATTGTGGGAAACTACGGACTGCACTCTGAAAAAATGCACCCCGAAGTTTATGCGACCTCACACTGGTGTCACGACCCAATTTTAATAGAAGACATAAGCGAAGTAAACAAAATCGACCTTAGTTATGACAGATACTTTTTGGTGGTGCAAACAACCTTTTCAAGAGATAAAGCAGAAAAAATAATCACCGCGATTGAAAACCTTATGGCAAAAAACAAGTTGGAGTTTAAATTTCTCAACACCACTTGCAGGTCACAAATCGACATAAACGAAGCGAGTGCAAAACTAGCAAGCAAGGTGGACAAGATGATAGTTGTTGGAGGGAGCAATTCTAGCAACACGCGCGAACTTTTTAACAATGTTTCTAGCCTTACTACAGCCTATCTTGTAGAGGGATTAGCAGAAGTAAAAGTGCTTGTAAAAGACGGAAAGCTAGCCTCTAACGACCACATAGGTCTTACTGGCGGAGCCTCTACAATGATAGAGGAATTATATGAAATTAAGGATTATTTAGAGAAAATATAAAAACCACCCGTTGGGTGGTTTTTGTCATTTAATACCTGCTTTTTGACAATACTAAAGTATTTATTGCCCTTATGCTCCCTCTATCAACATTTTATCTGCAACAAGCGCAATAAATTCGCCATTGGTAGGTTTTTCGTTGTTGCTATAAACTCTTATACCAAATAGCGAATTGATGTTTTCGATTTTACCTCTATTCCAAGCCACTTCTATTGCGTGTCTTATAGCACGTTCGACTTTACTAGAACTTGTTTCAAATCTCTCCGCAATACTTGGATACAAACGCTTTGTAATAGAGTTAATGATATCTGGATTATCAATTGCCATTTTTATTGCTTCACGCAAAAATTGGTAACCTTTGATATGTGCCGGAATGCCAACAGTAATAAAGATGTTTGTTATCTTTTCTTCAAGTTGTTTGTTCCTAATTGGGCGCTTTTTAATCTCCAAATTTTCTACATTGCTTAGCACTTCGTTTAGCCTTACGTCTAGCAGTTTGAAGTCGATAGGTTTTATCATATAATAATTTACGCCCATCGAAAACGCGCGTTTTATAAACTGGTCTTCAAATATCGCCGAAGCCACAATTATCTTTGGGCAATTCGGCAACGCCTTTAATTTATCTATGAGCACATAGCCGTCGGCATTTGGCAAGACCAAATCGGTAATTACCACATCAACAGGCGAACTACTAACATAGTTTACTGCGTCATCAACGTTTTTAAATGTGTCCATAACTTCAACAGTTGAATTATCTTCATAAAACTTCTTTATCCCCTTTTGTAAATCTTCATTGTTGTCCACAACAACAATTTTGCAATTTTCTAACATAATCAATCTCCCTTCAATTTTTTAATGACACAATCATCTTAACACTACTGCAAGGGTTATCCAACACTTTTGGGGGAAATAAAATGAAGTAGTTTGCAACATTTTGCAAAGTATATTAGAATATTGTCGAAAATTATTTGAAATTATCTTTATGGTTCGGTTTATGCTACAAAAGTAAGTAAAAAAATGTTTTTTACAAATCTTAAAAACAATTGATCAATATATGGCACTTTTGTTTTTTTATTTGGGATAAAAAGAATTTTTTGAATGAATTACTTAACTTACATTATTGTTTTTTTACTCCTTTAAAAATTTTAACTTTGCACAGTTGACTAAAATTGATTACGATGCTATTATAGTAACAACGATAAAAAATTGTACATGCAAACAAGTTGCACCTGTTCAAAATTGGACAAAGGCGTGCCAAAATGTTTGAAATTGGAGAAGCATATGAAAAAAGCGCCATACAAAAATGCGATTAGGTCAAAACAACTTATAAGACAAGCGACCATTACCCTACTAGATAAAAAGGGATCTTACGATGAAATAACCGTGTCGGACATTTGCCACGAGGCAGATATAAATCGCGGAACTTTCTACAACCACTACGGCAACCCGATTGAGGTACTAGAAGAGATTAAGGAAGAACTTATGAATAGGCTTACCACCACCTTAAAACAAAACGCGGGCAAAAAAGACATCAACGCGCTAGTTGATACGGCAATTGAGCACATTCAGAAAAACGATACCGAATACCGAAAAATTGTAAAGATTATCCCACTATCGGTTATTGACAAATTAAAGCAAGAACTTATCACACACATAAGCGCATTCCGCCTTGACATTGACGAGATGACTTTGTATTTAATTGTTAACGGTATATCGGGATTATATTTTGACTTTTTAAAAGGCTCACTAAATTTGTCATATGAAAAACTTGCGCAAATCACAAAGCAATTTATAAAGAAAAATATTCAATAAATATAAGCCTATTATATAATAATAAATAAACATGCTTGCAGAAATAAAAAAAATCAACCTCGTCTTGAGGTTGATTTTTTTTATTTTCAAATATAGAAATTTTTAAATTAAACAACATAAAAAAATTGATGAAATAAGAAATTTAATAATATAAAGATTTATAACACATAAAGTTTAATAATTTAAAAATTACAAATCTAAAATATTTGGCTTCTTAATTTCATTAAAATTTTTACAATCCGAAAAATCACAAACAAGACATTTTGCAAATACTAGCACATACATATTTGACTAATATCTACAAATAATTTAACAATAATGTTTTTGTCAAAAACTTATGGTATATTGTCAAAAAGCATTATGTATAAGACAACACCACACAACAAAATGACAAATGCCAAAATTTACTTTTTTCGAAGAGGAGAAAAAACATTCATAAGTGGAAGAGTTTTCCCCTCAATTATTGCTTCGATTATTTCTATTCCATACATTGCATTTATTATCCCATTCGCTCCACAACTTACAAACCAAATAAGCCCTTTTCCATCTTCGCCAATTATACCCATATTGTTTTCAGTGGAGCCAAATGCGCCACAAAACTGATAATCCGCCTTAATAGTTTCGGCGTGTTCCTGAAAGAGATTTTTTAGCCAGTTTAGCAGGGCGTCGTATTTTTTAAGCGCAGTTTTTTCATCAATAACGCCCTTTAACTTTACGTCTTCTCCACCGCAAATAATTCGGTCATCAGGGAGAAATCTCATATAATGATATGGTTCCATATTATCTTGAACCAACGCCAACTCCTTCCATTTCAATTCCGGCAAAGGATTTGTGACAATTGTATAGGAAACATAATTATCACAAAGGTCACAAGTTTCAAGTTCGAAATTAAACCCTGTGGCAAGCACAACTTTTTTGCACTTTATGGTTTCGCCAAAACTTGTTTCACACAAATAAAAGTCGCCCGTCTTTTCAATTTTAACAATCGTGGTATTTTCAAAAATACTATCTTGATTTTTACTATTTTCAATCAACATTTTGCAGAACAAATACGGATCAATTTCACAACCGCCATTTGGAGCATATATCCCACACTTTGTTTGGAAGTTGTAATCACCATCATTTACAAGGCTACATTTTAGTCCGTTTTGTTTTCTAAACAGATACTCCTTTTCCATATCCTTTTTGTCGGATGCCGAATTGGAAAACAAAAGCGTTGGGCGTTTTGAAAACGCGCAAGGGTTTTTAAACTTTGCCGTCAGAAGTGAGAGTTTTTCAATTGAATTTAGACCCATATTGTATATGTCGATTATATCCCGCTCGGACAAATTCTTAGACAAGTCGCCAGCAAAATCATCAAGTTGATATTCTAGTAGACAGGTTGCACACGACGTACAACCCGCGCCAATTTTCGAGCGATCGACCAAAGCGACATTGTATTTTTCAGCAAGGTAATAATTTGCGATTACGCCATCAATGCCAGCGCCAATTATTAAAATGTCGCACTCCAAATCCTTATTTAAATAAGGAAAAGATTTGATTTTTTGATTAGTTTTGTAAAAATAAGGCACACCTTTAACATATTCCATACATTTATGTTTCACATTTTTAAAAGTTTTATGATACAATTAAATACGTGGTTTGAAATAATATATATTTTTAAATTGAGTTTTTAGGTCAAACCATTATTTTTTTAATAACAAGTACATAAGGAGTATTTATGGAAAAACAAAAAACCTTAGTTATTATGGCTGCCGGAATGGGAAGCAGATTTGGCGGTTTAAAACAACTAACACCTATCGACAAAAACGGAAACTTTATAATCGACTACTCTATCTACGACGCAATCCGCACCGGATTTAGCGAAGTGGTCTTTATAATCAAACAGGAGCACTACGACCTATTTAGAGAGACCGTTGGAAAACGCGCGGAAAAACAAATCAAAACAAGTTACGCTTTCCAAAACAACTCTAACGTCCCAGCGAAGTTTAACTTGCCAGAAGGCAGAAAACCACTGGGAACCGCGCACGCGATTCTTTGCGCCAAAGACAAAATTAAGTCCGACTTTGCAGTAATCAACGCAGACGACTTCTATGGCTATGACGCTTTTAAGACCGCATCGCAGTTTTTGGACAAAAATCTCGACCCTAGCACTTACGCTCTTATCGGTTACAAGGCCATTAACACCATAGGTGAAAATGGTAGTGTGAAGCGCGGAATTTGTGAGACGGAAAATGGACACTTAAAGAAAATAACCGAATCAAGTCTTTGGGTGGAGAATGGTCAGATTATGGCAAAAGAACTTGAAAACCCAGACGCAAAAACAATCGCTATCCCAGACCAAACAACTGTTTCAATGAATATGTTTGGACTAACTAAGGAATTTTTAAATCAACTAGACCCTCACTTTATGACTTTTTTACATAAAAACAAAAACAACCTTAGTACTTGCGAGTTTTACTTACCTATGCTAATAGACGACCTTGTAAAATCAAAAGACGCCAAAGTTGAAGTAATCCCAACCAAAGCAAAATGGTACGGAATGACCTACAAAGAGGATTTACAAAAGGTTGAAAACTCAATCAACGATATGGTAAAAGCAGGCGAATACCCAAGCGACCTTTGGAACGCCAAAAATTCATCGAAATGCACAAAACATTAAAATAATATAGCAATCGTTTGACCGCAATCACACAATTTTGCTAAAATGAATACAACAAACAAGGGAGGAAAAATATGAAAAAACTTAAAAATGCATTGGTTGCATTGGTTTTGGTGTTCTGCACATTCGCACTTGTTGCTTGTGGCGGAAAAGCACAACTTGACCAAGAAGCCAGCGTATCTAAAAAAGGCTTTGTAGCATCTAACAAAGAAGAAGTTGCAGCCGTATTCGAAGGTGACACTACACCGGAAGAATTTGAAACCACCAAGTTTCAAGCCACTATGACAATGAAAGGAACCACGACAATGGGTGGTATATCTGTTACTATGGACATCTTGATGAATATGTATATCACTTGTGACGAACAAGGAGAACCTACTAGTTTCGCAATTAAATTGAAATCTGGTGATGATTTTGTTACAAATATTTATTTCCAAGATAAGAATGCATACTTCTACTGCAAATCAGAAAAAACAGAACTAAAATACAAAATGCCACTTGATCCAACAAGCGATAAGCCATTAACTTCTGTTGCTTCAATTGTGTCAATGTCAAGTGCTATACCTTCATTAGCTCAGTTGGCATTCTCAAATGCCTTTGATGTAGAAATAGAAGGTATGAAATTCGAAAAAGCAATTAAGGGTGACAACGCAAGATATCACATTGCTTATACACAACCAAAAAGTGAAACGGAAAAGGAAGCAACTTACAACCTTTATATTCAACTTAACAAAAATACAATTTCTGCTATTGAAGCAAATGTTGAAAGTGACGGCATTAACGCAAAAATGGCCGCATCTCAATTTAATGGAGAAATTAAATTCCCATCATTCAAAGACTATAAAGAAGCTAGCGAACTTGAAATGACTGTATTAAACACTCAAATCGACGCTATTCTCAAAAGCATTAACGGTGGTATTGATCTATAATAGATCCAACTAAAAAACTCGCTTGAAAACAAGCGAGTTTTTTTATATTCTGCCACCCATCAAACTTCCCCGAGTTGTATTTTCTAAGCCCCAAATTAAAACTTAAAAATGCAAAAAATCATCTTAAAAAAGAGTGCTTAGGGAATCCTAAACACTCCTTAAAAAACTAAAAACATCTTAAAATAAGAAATAATAATGCTAAATTACATTTTTTAGGACAGTCATTAAGGCAACAATTGTTTTTGTCGCTTATCGGAATTTCTTTGATTTTTGTTTTCCTTACGACTGGAATGCTCAAAACATTGCTTTTAAAACACAATGTTTTTCCCGCTCTATTGCACTCGACTAACGCCTGAAACCTTAATGTTTTGCCCATCCTAGTTTACTTTAACCTCGAAAGTAACTGTAATCTCGGCGTTAGGCGCTAAGTCGTTTAACTTAAATCCAACGGCTGGGTCGTAACCCTCTTGTTTTACGCCGTCAATCTCTACGCTATTTTCAATAAATGTGGTGCCCTCTGGGATTGGGTCCTTGAAAGTAATGTCAGTGTTGGTGGTGTTACCAATATTTCTGACAACGTTTTGGAATTTAAGTGTTTCGCCCGAAATAACGGCACTCTTATCACTTGTTTTGGTAATTGTGACATCTTCCTCAACAAGTTGAACTGATACGGTATTGGAGTTTTCCACCAAGTTGTCTCTTTCGGCAACGGTATATGTCACCTGAGAAACCGCATTGAGAATATCGGTTGTAGGATTTTCTACCACTGTTACGGTGTACTCAATTGTTGTAGTTCCGCCGTTTTTGGTGATGTCGTCGGTTAGTTCGAAGCCAGTAACTGGGTTGTACTGATCGTATAGGGTTCCATTGATCGTAACCGTGCCAGTGTTGAAGGTCGCTTCGTTGTTAAGAATGTCTTTAATTGACACATTGCTTATATCGTAATCGCTTTCGTTTGTAAGCTTTAAAGTGACTTTAACCTCGTCGCTTGGCTGAGCAAATTCTTTATCTGCCGACTTTTCCTTCTTAAAAGATGTTGTCATATATTCTGTCATTGACTCGTTGCTTTCTATGGTGACAGTCTTAGTACTACTGTCTGGCAACTCATAAGTGCAAGTGACATTGGATTTGTTTAAAATCTTTGACATATAATCTCCTATTGTGGCTCTCGCCTATTTCATAATATGCAAAAAAACAAAATTTGTTTGTGTTTTGCGACCCAATTTCACAATTTTTTTTCCCATTCGATATAATGATATAGACTCCTTTGGAGGGATTATGAGAAAAAACACAAAGATTTGCGGAGTATGTAAAAACTATTTTAGTACGCCACAAGGTTGTCCTACAAGTATAGTAGGACCAAGAGGTCGAACAGGCGCAACTGGGGCTACGGGAGCCACCGGCGCAACTGGGGCAACTGGCGGAGAATTTTTGGTGCGTTCCACTACGACCACCGCCCCTACCAACAACGCCAAAGTGGACATAATATTTGAAAACAACAAAAATATGCTCGATTTCTATATCCCCCGCGGGCAAACGGGCGCAGTCGGGCAAGTTTTTGCGGGAGACTTAACCATTCTTGACCCAAACGAAATGGCGCACGTTGAGGACAGAGTCGAGGGCGACACGCACTTTTTTGACTTTTATGTGCCACGGGGGTTTGCGGGAGAAAAGGGCGAGCGCGGAGAAAAAGGCGACAAGGGGGACACCGGGCCTGCGGGGCCGGCGGTCGAACCAAGAATATTGTCCGCTGAGATACTATCCTACAACGACGACCCCACACACTTTCCCGTTGAGGGGCAAAAGATTCCGTCAAACGAGAGATTGCCACTTCTTAGGCTAGAACTTGACAGTGGCGGACTTATCAACCTTGACCCAGTCGACAACATAATTCAATTTAACAAAACCGGCGTATATATGGTGACTTTTAGCGTGAATGCTTATGTAAAAAAGAGCGCACAAGAATTCAATCCAGCGACCGATTTTGTGTCGGTTGCATTTAGAGAAGTCGACAGCGACAATATTTTGGCCGCATCGACCACTTGGACACCCACCGAATGCGCGTCGAATATGTATGGGCAAGGCGTGATTGTTGTGACCGACCCAGCCACCCCATACGAACTTGTAAACACCCAGAAAAAGAGCATTTATATAAACGGGTGCAATGTCACCCAAACCATTTCGCACTCTTATTTTTCGGTGCCAATGGTTTCTATTGTCATTTTAAAACTCATATAAAAAAGCCAAGATTAAATTCTTGGCTTTATTTTTTAAACTGCACATTTATTTTATCTTTTTTATAATCGTACGAGGCAAAAATTACTTGTTTTACGCTCTTTTTATTGAGTTTTGCCTTATTATACAGCCATTTTACGTCCTTTTTAAGTTCGTTTAGGCTACTATATGAGATGTGCCCATCGACGATTAGGTAATATGGAAGTTGTGCTTTATCGTATTTTTTAGTGAGGTCTTTTATTACCACTGGGCGCTGGTCGCCATTTGGCATAACGCTAAGTTTTCCGCTAGTTTCAAACACCGCAAATGCGACATCTGTCATATCAAAATATCCTTGCTCTCTGCACATCGACAACACGTCGTTAACGTCGAGTTTGCTTTTTCTAAGCGCCTTATACTGGAGAAGCCCGTTGTAGATAATTACCTCGGGCCTTCCTTTAAAAAAATGTTTCATCGCCGGACCCTTTCGTCCCAAAAATGACACCATCAAATCAAAAAGAAAGAACACGGTCATTCCAATAAGATAATAGTAAAACGGAGTCTCTCCTACATCGGTCGCCATTTCTGACGCAATTGAGCCAATGGAAATTCCCATTACATAGTCTATAAATTCCAGTTGGGCGATTTGTTTTTTGCCCATAAACTTGGAAATTACAAACAAAAACACAACCGCAACTGATGAAAAAATTAGTAATTTTACAATCTCTGACATAATGTTAAATTATTGACATTATGCATTTTTTAATACGCTACTCCGGGCTATACAACAATTGACTTGAATAATTTGGTTCCATAGTCAAATTAACTCCAAGCGCGTTTAGCGTGCTTTGATCGGAAGAGTTAAGCATTGACGAGGAGTGTGCTTCACACCCTTTTAGTTTGTCAAGTTTTCCAAGGATTACTGACGCAACAGGATTGGTGGACGTGCTGATTGATAAAAGCATAAGCACATCTTTTAGTGACAACTGCGCGCGTCTAACTTTTAGTTTGTCACGTTTTAGTTCCAACACAGGTTCCAAAAGTTGTTTTGGGATAAGTTCGATGGAGTCATCAATTTTTGCTAAATGTTTGACAGCATTAAGCACGCAAGCGCATGCGCTCGTCATAAGCCCCTTTTGCCTTCCAGTAATAATTTTTCCGTTGGGCAATTCAAGCGCAACAACTGGAGAGTGTGTTTCGCGCTGTTTTTCCTTAGCAACACCCACAACTTTTCGAGACATTGGATCAATGTTAAATTCGCCCATTAGGTATTCTATCCTACTAATTGTATCTATCGTGGTTGTGCCCTTTTTGTACTCGCATTGAGCCTTATAATATCTTCGAATAATTTCATCAATACTGGCTTTTCTGACAATATCGTCGTCGTTTATGGCAAAACCTACCATATTTACGCCCATATCCGTGGGGGAACGATAAATTCCATCGTCGCCAGTAATGCGCTCCAATATATTTCTAACAATGGGGAAAACTTCTAAATCACGGTTGTAATTAACCGCCATTTTGCCATATGCGTTAAGATGAAAGTTGTCTATCATATTCACATCTTTTAGGTCGGCAGTGGCAGCCTCGTATGCAACATTCACAGGATGTTTTAGGTCGAGATTCCACACTGGGAAGGTCTCAAACTTGGCATAACCCGCTTTTACGCCACGCTTGTACTCGTGATACAATTGCGACAAACACGTTGCCATCTTTCCGCTTCCCGGTCCCGGAGCAGTTACGATTACAAGAGGTGAAGTGGTTTCAATATACGGATTAGCGCCATATCCCTCATCGCTAACAATTGTGTTAATGTCATTAGGATAGCCCTTAGTGAATTTATGGAAATACACCTTTTCGTTGCGACGAATTAGCCTATTTGCAAATGTTTTTGCTGTGGGCTGGTCGTTAAAGAGAGTTATCACTATTCCGCTAACTTTAAGCCCCTCTTCCCTAAGACAGTCGATTTGTCTTAACACGTCCATATCATATGTTATGGAATAGTCAGCGCGAATTTTGTTGCGCTCTATGTCGTTTGCGTTAATAACAAATATAATTTCGCACTTATCTTTTAGTTTTTTAAGGATTTTTACTTTTGCGTCTGGCTGAAATCCCGGCAAAACCCTAGATGCGTGCAAGTCGTCAAACAGTTTGCCTCCAAACTCCAAATACAATTTGTTGTCAAATTTTGCTATGCGCTTTAAAATGTTTTCCGTCTGTAACTTTAAATATTTTTCGTTATCAAAACCTTTTTTCATTTCTCTTTTGCTCCTTTTAAAAAATAAAAAACCCCTTAACTTAAATAAGGGGCATTTATCCTATAAATAATTTTCGGCACTTACTTCGAAGTATGCTTGTGGGTGGTTGCATACTGGGCAAACATCTGGGGCACTTGTTCCTACAACAATGTGTCCGCAATTTCTGCATTCCCAAACTTTAACTGTGGATTTCTTAAACACTTCCAAGTTCTCCACATTTTTTAGAAGTGCTCTATAACGCTCTTCGTGGTGTTTTTCAATAGAGCCAACCAACTCAAATTTCTTAGCCAAATCTTCAAAGCCTTCTTCCCTAGCAACTTTGGCAAACTCAGCATACATATCCGTCCACTCGTAATTCTCGCCATCGGCAGCAGATTTTAAATTGTCGGCAGTGTTGCCAATGCCAGCAAGTTCTCTAAACCACATTTTTGCATGTTCTTTTTCGTTGTCGGCGGTTTTTAAAAACAACTCAGAAATTTGCTCGTAGCCTTCCTTTTTTGCTACCGATGCAAAATATGTATATTTATTTCGTGCTTGGCTCTCTCCTGCAAAAGCCGTTTGAAGATTTTTCTCAGTCTTAGTGCCTGCATATTTAGTTTTATTGTTTTTCATCTTTTGTCCTCCACATTGTTTTTTTATGTTTTAACATTTTACAATCTTTTTGTCAAAGAAAAGAACCTTTAAACATTTGTAAATTTGCACAAAAATACTTCTGCCTTTTTCTTATCTTAAAGTACTAAGTCATATCACATTTTAATGTTTAAGAATAAACCACTCACAAATAAAAAACTCACGTAAATTTTTATCGTCACAATTTAAACATTAAAATTTAAATGTAATATTTTCAAGCATTAGATATTAAATCACATTTTAAATGTAAAAAACTCAAGTAAAATATGTCCATCGGTTATCATTACAATTAAAACTTTTATATTTACAACTTGAAATATAAACCAAAATCATCGACAAGGGCTTTAATGATTAAAAATTATAATAATTATGATTTTGTCAAAAAGTATAATAATATTGTCAATAAATCATAATATAAAAACAAAAAGGCGGGATTAACCCGCCTTAACAATTATACTATTCTAACTACCGTAAGAAATGCACTTGGAGCTCCAGTACCCGACAAAGAGCCATTTTGATTGATCGTAGGTACTAAAGTTATAAGAGCGTTGGCCTCGAGATTCATTACAAAAGTCGCGCTTACAGGTGAATTAGTTGTTAAATTTCTGCCAGTAGTTGCAACCGTATTTCCGTTAATCGCAATTGCAACATAATCGGTAGCAGTAGCATTTGCGTAAGTGTTTACACCAAAACTAACCCAATACACTCCTGCCGTTGGAATAGTAACTGAATCGCTGTCTACAACCAACCCATTGTTTGTAAGCACTGTAGACAACGTTAGAGCCACACCGCTTGTCATATCTTGGGCGTTTGGATTTAAGATACTAGCGTTTTGATTGATAAGTGTAGCAGTTGCACCAGTTGGACCAGTAGGTCCGGTTGGTCCTGTTGGACCAGTAACGCCGATAGGTCCTTGAATCCCTTGTGGCCCGGTCGCACCAGTTGGGCCGATTGGGCCGGCAGGACCCGTAGGTCCAGTTATTCCACGAGTAACTGTATTTACAAATCCGCCACAGCCACATCTTTCACGCCAAACATTGTTATTACCACAACAACACATATGATAACCTCCTTATATAGTGGTATCATTTTATTGTATTCCGACTTGGTTGCAATTTGACACAACTTATATAAATCGATATAAAACACCAAAGTTAAAACCAAACATTGAAATAATGTAGAGATTAGATTTGACAAACTTACACCAAATGAATATAATAATGGAGTAAAAGTTAATGCGGGTGTAACTCAATGGTAGAGTGCTGGCTTCCCAAGCCAGTTACGGGGGTCCGATTCCCCTCACCCGCTCCAAAAAGTAAAAAAGAAAAGTCTTAATGACTTTTCTTTTTTTAGGTTTAGTCACAAAATTACGTATGTGCAATACTGGGTTTTGATATATAATCAAAATTATTTAAGGTTTAGAACCGCCAAAGTTTCCACGTGACAAGTTTCGGGAAACATATCGTAAGGCGTAATTTTTTGGACATCATACATTGCTTTTAATCCGCTTAGATCTCTCGCAAGTGTGCTTGGATTACACGAAACATACACAATTTTTTGCGGTTTGGTTTTTAGGATTGTTTCGATAACTTTTTGATCACACCCCTTTCTTGGCGGGTCAAGCACCAGTGAAAAACTCTTCAACCCTTTTGTGATTTTTGGAAGTTCGACAGATGTATCTCCGCAAATATTTGTAAGGTTTTTAATCCCATTTGTTTTGCAAAGTTCGTCAGCGCTTTTTGTTGCGTCAGGCACAATTTCAATACCATAAACGCGCTCAGCCTTTCTACTTATCATTGCAGAAAGAAGACCTGCGCCACTGTACGCGTCGATTACTATTTCGCCCTCAATTTCTTTTAAAACTTCGTCGTATATTTTCGACTTGATATCATTATTAACTTGCAAAAAACTAGCATTTGTTATTTCATATTTTATGCCGTTTTCTTCGCATTTAATTGACTTTATGCCAGCAATATGTTTGTAATCAAAAGTCAAAATAGCGTTGGATTTTTTGGTGTTTATGTTGATATTTAGCCCGAAATTATCAAATTTTTCACTCAATTGACTCACTAAATCGTCCGAATGAGGCAAGGTTTTGCCATTGATCACGAATGTAAAAAGAGATTGCCCATTTACACACCTCGCAACAAGGTGTTTAAGCAGTCCACTATTCTTCTCTTCGTCGTAAACGCTTATGTTGTGCTTTTCCACCCACGTGTTCACGATTTTTATAAGGTCGCTTGCCCAAGGTTCTTGAATTGAGCAGTCGTCGATATCAACAATGTTATGCGAATTGTTTCTAAACATTCCAAGTTTTCCACTAATCGGATTAAACGGAAAAGCAAGTTTGTTTCGATACTCATATGGTCTATCGCACGCCACACAGGGCTCAACTTTTACGTCTAGTTTTCCTATATTATTAAGCGCGCATTCCACAAGCCTGGTTTTTAGCGCAAGTTGTTTTGGATACGAGACGTGTTGCACTTGACACCCTCCGCATTTTTTGAAATACGGACATTTTGGTTCCACCCTATACTCACTTGGCTCAATAATTTCAAGAACTTTGCAGATGTACGCTTTTTGTTTTGTGTTAATCACTTGCACTTTTACGGTTTCGCCCGCAATTGCATATGGCACAAAAAGCACCACGCCATCAACCTTTGCGATACCCTCCAAATTACACCCTGTGTCGATAATTTTTACATCAATTATGTCGTTTTCCTTAATCATAAGTCACCTACTAAAAAAATTATATCAAAATTGGAATTTTTTTACAACTTATATAAGTTGTAATCGATTTTTGGTGGGCAAAAAATAAAAAAACTTCATAAAATGTATTGACAAGAAGTTTTTTGAGTGGTAACTTAAAAGTGTTAAAGATTGAAAGATTTTGCAAATAAAATAAGGAGGAAACTAAAATGAGCGAAGTTAAAAATCTACTTAACAATTTAATACTTGTTCATTTTGTGGTTTCTATTTAGCCCTTATTTTTGACGCATATACGCTAAATTTGACCCCAGAATGAACTTCTGGGGTTTTTTCACCTCAAAAAACATCTTTTTTAGGAGAAAACTATATGAAAAATAATAAATTTAGCGTGTTAAAGTATTTTAAAGAAAAGAAATTAACCGTATTTTGTTATGTGGCTTTCACTGCAATATCATATGCGTTGAGCATTGTTGCAACATACAAAATGGCGCAGTTTTTGGAACTTATTTCCGCCACCGACTTTTCAAGCGCGACCCGATGTTTTATCATAACCGCAATTTGCATTGTGTGTGCTAGGTTGTCGTTATGGCTAAGTTGTGTGTTTTTCTACAATTTTGGAGCGTATCTCGGCACGGGGATAAAGCGAGATTTGACACATCGTTGTATTGAGTTTTGCTCAACCAGTTTCAACAAAATCTCGTCTGGCAAACTAAACGTTAGGGTTTTAAACGACCCAGAAAGCATAATCTGGGCAATGGACGGACTTGTTGAATCATTTGCAAATGCGGTCAGCGGACTTATCGCAATCGTAATCATTTTGTCTTACAATTTGGTTATTGGTCTAATTATCACCGCAACAATTGCAATTTTGATTGTTTTTGAAATATACAAGCAAAAGTTGTGGACCAAAAACACCAAGAAATTAAACAAAACTTGCGAGAAGTTTTCGACATACACAAACGAAATTATCCGAAGCGAAAAAGACATCAAATCGCTTAATATGGAACAAACGCTTGTGGATCAATCGAAAGATTTGCTTAAAGATTACAGCAAAGACTTCAAACGAAAATTCCACGCAAACAGCAACCTTTGGAGCCTAAGGTCGTTTATAGTAGATGTAGTAGTTATTGGCGTAATATTTATGTCGATAAGCCTACTTAAAAACGCGTATCTTGGAATAAGCGCATTCCTATTCATAATGCTAAACAAGGACTCTATCCAAGAAGTAATCTGGTCGCTGGGACGAATTGCCGAAAACCTAAACACCTGCAAAATTTCTGCAAAACGAATAAGCGAGTTGATGGACGAGGACAAATTCCCGACCGAAAGTTTTGGCTACAAAACGCTAGAAAACTGCAAGGGCGAAATTGAGTTTAGAAACGTGTCGTTTAGTTACGAGGAAATAGATTTATCCGATGACGACGACAAAAAAGAGAAAAAAGAACCCGTTAAAAAGCAGGTTTTTAAGGATTTCAATATGTTGATTCCAAGCAACACCACAGTTGCACTTGTGGGCAGAAGTGGTTGCGGAAAATCTACAATTCTAAACCTTATCCCAAAACTTTACACTGCCGACGAGGGCGAAGTTTTGATAGATGGCGTGAATGTTAACGAACTTACGCACGATGCACTTAGGGAAAACATAAGCCTAGTAAGCCAATTCCCTTACATTTTCGACACTACAATTAAGAAAAACTTGCTACTAGCAAAACCAGACGCGACCGACGAGGAAATTGCGGACGTTGTGAAAAAGTCGAATATGGACTTTTTGGACAATATGCCAAAAGGGCTAGACACCTTAGTTGGCGAAGGCGGAATCAAACTATCCGGCGGACAAAAGCAAAGGCTAGCAATCGCGCGCGCCCTACTTAGAAACACCCGCATAATTTTGTTTGACGAGAGTACGTCGAGCCTAGACAATTTCTCACAAAACGAAATCAAAAAGAGCATTGATGCCCTATCCCACAACAGCACGGTTGTGATTGTGGCGCACAGATTATCAACCATTAAAAATGCGGATATAATCTACTTTATAGACAACGGTCAAATTGAAGCACAAGGCACATTTGAAGAACTTTTCGACTCAAATGAAAAGTTCCAAAAATTGTTTGTGGCAGAAAATATTTAATAAAATACTAAATAATTTAAACAATTGAATACAAAAAAACAAACCCTCTTAAAATGTAGTGCCATAATGACACTATGGGGGTTTGTTTTTTATATATTATTCCGTCCTTAACGCTTTAACTGGGTCTTTTTTAGCCGCCATTAGCGCTGGGGACAATCCCGCAAGAAGGGTCAAAGCGACACTCACGCCTATCAAGATAAGGATATTTGGAAGCGTCAAAAACGCCATTGACGTAGTTATTACTCCACCCGCAAGGTTTTTGATAATTGCGCTTATTGGGAATGTTAGTATAAAACTTACAAGCACGCCAAATGTCCCAGAGATAAATCCCACACTCAAAGTTTCAGCATTAAACACGCGCGCGATGTCTTTTTTCCTTGCGCCGATACTACGAAGCACGCCTATTTCTTTTGTTCTTTCAATAACCGATGTGTAAGTTATTACGCCTATCATTATGCTCGAAACAATTAGCGAAATTGCCGAAAATGCAATCAAAACATACGACACAATATCAATTAGCGAGCCAAGTGTTTCGGTCAAAAATCCCGTGCTATCGTTAACAACAATTTTGTTGTTGCGCTCGGTTTCAATACTATTCCAAGCGGAGATATAATCCATTACATCTTTTTTCGCATCAAACGACGATGTGTAGAAGTAAAGTGCTGTTGGAACAGAACTAGCGCCAAGCATTTGCAACGCCATTTGCATCGCGTCATTCTCGGAAAGTGTCGTATTAAACTGTGTTTTTACGATGTTTATAATCTTTGCGCAAGTCTCGTACTTAAAGTATTCTTGTGGTTCGTTTCCTTGTGTAAACGCCTTTAACTCACTTATTTCTAAGTTGAATGGAATATAAAGGTTGTCGGTTACGCCAAGTTTTAAGGTCTCTTTAACAACTTCGCTATTTAGCGCGTCCGCTCTTAAATATTCCGAAAGTTCTGGCAAGTAGTAAATGCCAGTGGACAAAATGTTGCTTGAAGAATCCTCTTTTAATCTTAGCACGCAAGTAATTTTTAACGTGTTATCCGAAACGCTATCGTATAGTGCAAAGTCGCGTTTGTCGATTGTGATTGGGCTAAACGTTTTGTTTCCGTCCGAGTCAGTCCCCTCTTTGAAATAATCATTGTTGGTTAAAAATCTATATTCTTTGCCTATGAATTTGCTAAAATCTGCCACCGTAGTTTTTTGTCCCGGTGCAATTTCGATGCCGTCAGTCAGACCAAGACTATCTAGTAGTTCGTAGGTTATGGAGTTTTCGGAGGACACAACAAGCGCAACCTCGTTTTTATTCGACGGATAGTGTGCGCCCGTTCCACCCAAAACATCGTAGTTTTCAAGGATATAATCCTTATTTGCGATGCCTTCGGAGAACGTGTTAGACGATGTGGTTCCGCTCGTACTACTTGTAACTGTGCTGGTGTTTATGTGTTTTAATTCCCCGCCCGACATTGTAAGCACTTGCAAGGTTGTCGCATACGAGTACTTATATGCGGTTAAGTTTTTGTTGTCTTTTTTGTTGTCATTTTCAACATATTTGTTCATATACTCCACAAAATCGGGACTTAAAAAGTTAAAGTTTCCGAATTGGAACAACATATTTGACACCTTATAAATGTTGGTCTGGCTATCTTTATCCGCATCAGTGCTACTTGCCTCATTTTTAGAAAAGTAATCGGTCAAAGCATTGTAATCGATTGCGACCGTGCCCACCGTAACTGGATATCCGCTAAGCGTCTCCGATTGCATATTGCCCACATACGCATTGAGCCCGTTGCTCACCGACAACACCAGTGCAATGCCGATAATGCCTATGCTTCCCGCAAAAGATGTGATTATTGTTTTCCATTTTTTGCTTAATAGGTTTTTAAGCGAAAGTGAAATCGCCGTAAAAATGCCCATTGCACTATGCGCCTTTTTTGTGCTTGTTTTTGGAATTGCAAGGCTTGCATTCATCGCCTCAATTTCCGCTTTGGTCGGATTGTATGGCTTGTTGTCGTCGGTCATAACGCCGTCTAGAATTTTAATAATCCTATCGGAGTACTCCTCTGCTAGGCTTTCGTTGTGTGTGACCATAATCACCAGACAACTGCTGGATATCTCTTTTAAAATGTCCATAACCTGAACACTGGTTTTTGAATCAAGAGCGCCAGTTGGCTCGTCGGCAAGAATAATTTTCGGATCGTTTACTATTGCCCTTGCAATAGCAACTCTCTGCATTTGTCCACCGCTAAGTTGGTTAGGTTTTTTCTTGATTTGAGAGCCAAGCCCCACTTTTTTAAGCGCTTTAATTGCTTTTTCGCGTTTTTCCTTTTTGGAACAGCCCGCAATTGACAAAGCAAGTTCTACATTTTCAAGCACGCTAAGGTGCGAGATTAGGTTGTAGGACTGAAAAACAAAGCCAATATAGTGGTTTCGATAAGTGTCCCAATCGCTATCTTTATAGTTTTTGGTCGATTTGCCGTCGATAATTATATCGCCCGAAGTGTACTTATCTAACCCACCTATAATATTAAGAAGCGTGGTTTTTCCACAACCAGATGGGCCTAAAATAGAAACAAATTCGTTGTCCCTAAAATTGATGCTCACTCCTTTAAGCGCGTCAACAGGTGTATCGCCAGTAGGATATTGTTTGACAATCTTTTTTAATTCGATCATAAGTTTTCTCCTTATATCTTAGCCAATATTATATCAAAAAGTTAAAATATTGCATAACTAAAAACACTTAAAATTTTATCATTTTAAGTGTTTTTGTTTTTCTATATTTAGTTTATGAAAAATCGGTTTTCGTTTGCTATTTACACAACATTAAATTGGCTATTGTATAGATAGTGATAAAAGCCCTTTTTCTCCAACAATTCCTCGTGTGTGCCCTGCTCTATAATCTGACCTTTTCTCATAACCAAAATTATATCGCTCCCCACGATTGTGGACAACCTATGCGCCACCATAAAGCAAGTTTTGCCTTTCATAACCACATTAAACGCCTTTTGGATTGCCATTTCGGCGCGGGTGTCAATGTTGCTTGTCGCCTCGTCCAAAATCAAGATTTTTGGTTTCATAAGGATAATTCGGGCGATACAAATCAACTGTTTTTGACCTTGTGAAATGTTGTCGCCGTTTTCGTTGATAAGGCTATTGTATCCACGATCCATTCTAAGTATAAAGTCGTGAGCGCCAGCAAGTTTCGCAGCCTCCTCGACCTCTTCAATTGTGGCACTTGGTCTACCAAAGGCGATGTTGTCGCGAATTGTTCCGCTAAACAACCAACTCTCTTGCAACACCATTCCAAACTGGTTTCTAAGACTTTTTCTGGTGATTGCGTTTATTGGCGTTTCGTTTAGTTTTATGTGTCCGCCTGTCACGTCATAAAACCTCATAAGTAGGTTTATAAAAGTTGTTTTTCCACAACCGGTTGGCCCAACAATTGCCACTTTTTGACCCGGTTTTACTTCCAAGTTGAAGTTTTCAATAAGTTTTTGTTTTGGAGTGTAAGAAAAACTTACGTCTTCAATATTAACCGAACCATCACACTCTTCGAGCACTGGCAAATTGGAGTCGTCAAGTTCGTTTGGCTCGTCTAGGATTGCAAAAATTCGGTGGCTAGAAGCAAGCGCCGTCTGAACGTCGGACACCACTCCACTTATCTCGCTAAATGGCTTAGCGTACTGGTCGGCGTAGTTTAGAAACGACGAAATTACGCCCACGCTTAGCCCGCCGTTTAGGGCAAACATACAGCCCGCAAAACCAACTATCCCATAGGTTAGGCCATTGATAAAACGAGTCGCTGGGTTGGACAAACTGCCGTAGTAATGCGATTTTACACCGCTATCGTACAATATTTCGTTTTCTGCTTTGAAGCCTTGCAACGCGCGCTCTTCGTATGAAAAGGCCTTAACGACTTTTTGGTTTGTAATCATCTCTTCAACATATGCACCCATATCGCCATAGGATTTTGCGTGGTCGATGTACATTTTTTTGCTTTTCTTTGCGATATATGCCGTTACGAATATTGATAGTGGCGAAACTGCCACAACAATTACAGCCATAATAGAGTGAAGACTAAACATAAAGTATATGTTCATAACAATACTACAAACGCCAGAGAAAATAGTTGTGATGCCTTCCAAAAATCCGTCTGTTATGTTTTCAATATCGTTGACCATTCGGCTTAAATAGTCGCCTCTTGGCATACGGTCTAGGAAACTAAATGGCGTTTTTAGGATTTTATCGAAAAGTTCGAGTCTTATCTTTTTTGCCACGCCATAACTTAGCCTATTTTCAAAAACGGTAGCAAGCCAATCAAACAGCGAACTAAACAGAATGCACACCGCAAGGATCAATATATATTTAAGTAGCGCGGAAAAATCGACTGCGCCCACCCCCACAATTACATCTATCGAACGTCCAACAAGTAGCGGAATAAGCGAGCCAAGTAGCGAACTTATAAAATAACTTATAAGTGAGGCGTACAAAAACCATCTTAGAGGTTTTGCGTAGTTAAATATTCTTTTTATTTCTTTAAAATTACTTCTTAAATTACTTTGTTTGGCTGTCATAAATCTCTTTATACACCTCACAATTTTCTAGAAGTTCTGCGTGTTTTCCCATTCCCACGATTTTACCTTTGTCGATACACACAATCACATCGGCGTCTTTTATAGAAGTTACCCTTTGCGTAACAATGAAAATGGTTGCGTTTTTGATGCCATATTTAATGGTCTTTCTAAGTTTCGCATCTGTCGCGAAATCTAGTGCGGACGAACTATCGTCAAGTATAAGAATTTCCGGGTCGGAGACAAGCGCCCTAGCGATAGTAAGTCTTTGACGCTGACCGCCCGACAAATTGGCGCCACCCGCCGAAAGTTTGTGTTCTAGTTTGTCCGGAAATTCGTCCACAAACTCCAAACTCTGCGACAACTGCAACGCTTTATGTATCTCTTGCGCGCTGGCGTTTGGATTACGCCACAACATATTCTGCGCTATTGTGCCTCGAAACAACACCGCCTTTTGTGGCACCATTCCGATTTGTTTTCTAAGTTGCTCAAAACTATATTCTTTAACGTTTACGCCGTCGACCAAAACTTCGCCCTCTGTCGCGTCGTAATATCGCGGAATAAGGTTAACGATAGTGGTTTTTCCGCTTCCTGTTCCGCCTATTATGCCTACTGTTTGACCCTTCATAACTTTAAGCGTCAAATCTTCTAGTGCGTATTTACTTTTGTTTTCGGTACCATACCTAAAATAAACGTGCCTAAATTCAACCTTAGGCGTTTCGTTTGTAATAGAAATCGGCTTGTAGTCGCTCGTCTTTTCCATAATGCTTGTTTTGGTGTTGAAAATTTCGTTGCAACGTTTGGTCGATGTAAACGCACGCGTAAACACCACAATAATTCTGGCGATTGCAACTAGCGACGTGCCAAGTTTTAGAAGGTAATCGGTAAACGCGATAATTTTCCCCTGAGTCAAATTGCCCACGTTTACTTCTAGTCCGCCAAACCACAAAATAGCGATGACGCCGATATAAACTATCGCGCCAGTAAGAGGGTTCATAAGTGCGGACACGTTGCCCACTTTTTTCTGAGAATGATATAGTTTGTCGGTGGCTTTGAAAAACTTTTTCGATGTGTAGTCTTCCTTATTAAACGCCCTAACAACTTTTGCACCTTCTAGGTTTTCCTTTGTCTCCAGTGCAACCCTATCAAGGTCGGTCTGGGTCTGTTCAAACAAACGATTTGATTTGCGCATTATAAGCCAAACAACAAGTATTAAAACTGGCATTATCGCTAGGAAAACAAGCGAAAGTTTTGGTGCCAAAATAAGCATCATTACAAATGAGCCAAGCAACAACAGCGGTGCACGTGCTGCCTGTCTAATGAAAACCTCAACGCCGTTGTCGATACGCGAAACGTCGTTGCTAAAACGGTTGATAAGTGTGCTAGTGCCAAACTTATCAAGTTCTTTGTGTGAAAATGTGTTTATGTGGCTATATAGGTCGTTTCGGATACTTTTACCTATGCCCTGCCCTGCAATTGCCGCTTGTTTTTGGCAAATAGCGCCGGCTAAAATTCCGATAACGTTGATTAGAAGTATAACTACTGACCACACAACTATATATTTAACATCGTGATTTCTAACTCCGATGTCAATAATGTTTGCCATAAGAAAAGGAACGACAATATCACCTGCCGTTTCTAAAAACTTTATAAGAGCGCCAAAAATTATATTGCCTCTATATTCCTTTAAATATTTCCCAAATTTCATACAATAATATTAGCACAACATCAATTATTTTTCAAAATAAAATGCGACATATTTCTTAACATATATATTTATATATTTTATATACACATTATAATTTACTTCGCCAATCAATTTAAAGCAGGCTCAATTCAATGCCAAAAAAAAGTTTGGCGCCTTGAAAGGTAAAACAAAAAAACACGAAGCAAATTTTCCTCGTGTTTTTATGTTAAATTATGTAAGATTAGTCAATCCACAATACTCTGTTAAGCACAATGATTGTGATGATATCTACCAACCAGAAAATGGCTGGGCATAGAATGATCATTAAAATGCCAAGTACGATACCAAGAGTATTTTTCTTGTCAATACTTTTGCATAGTCTGAAAATAGCCCAAATGATATCCAATACAGGAAGAGCGAAAACTATTTTCAAAAGTTTTGGCAAACCATTCATCCATTTAATAAAACCTTTCATAATATCCTCCTAAATTCTTATTATTAACATTACAATACTTTGTCAGATTATGTCAAAATATTTTTAATAAATATATGATTTACTTTTTAAAAATATTATCGATTTGATAAAAATTTTTGTTTTGCCCATACTAAACGTATGAAAAGATTTTTGTTTAAACTATCGTTATTTCTAAGCGCTTTTACACCCCTTTATCTTTTGATCACTCTAAACCTAGTGCTGGAAATCTTAAACGACAACCTTCATTTTAATGTGCTTAACACTACACTACTTGTGCTTATGATCATCCTTATTACTTGCGGAGTAATTGGCGTAGTTGTACTGTTAAAACCCAAAGCGACTGGCGACGAAATACTTGTACTTGATTCCTCCAATATTACCGATCAACATTTCTTAGGATACTTTTCGCTATTTGTGTTATTTGCCCTATCGTTTGATTTAAGCAAGGTAAGTTATTCGTGCGTGTTTTTGTTGATTCAAATCCTTATCGCTCTTGTGTATATTAAAAACAATATGTTTTACATCAATCCACTTCTTAACATAATTGGATATAGCCTTTTTAACATCACTTACAAGGATATCAATTTAAACAAAATTAAAACAACGAAAGTTTTTTACAAAGGCAATTTTAAGACCCACGAAAATTTTACACTTACTTCCAAATTAAATATACTAAATATTGTAAGCAAAAACAAATTGTCAAAAACTTAGTACTTTTTGTCAAAAAGCCCATTGATGGATGACAATTTGTTAATATTATAAGACAAAAAAACAAGGGCTTTATGCAAAGCCCTTGTTTTTACTATTATTTAATTACAACCTTAACAAAATTCTTTTTGCCTTTTTTAAGAAGCAATTCTTTATCTTTAAAATCTTTCTCGTCAATCATATAATTAAACTCTTTAACCACATTGCCATTTACGCTTACACCGCCTTGCTCACACATTCTTCTCGCGTCAGATTTTGATGAGCAAAGTTTTGTGTTAACAAGCAATTCTGCTATTGTAACAGGTGCGGCTTCTAGTGTGAAAGTTGGAGCATTACTTAAATCTGCTCCGCCACCAAATAGGTTTTTAGCAGTTTCCATTGCTTTAAGCGCTTCTTCTTCGCCGTGTACAAGTTTTGTTATTTCAAAAGCCATAATACGTTTTGCTTCACGAATATCTCCCTTCATAAGATCGGCAATTTCTTCAAGAGGTTTTCTTGTAAATAGTTTTAGTAGTTGTTCCACATCTCCATCGGAAACATTGTACCAGTACTGATAAAAATCATAAACACTTGTTTTGTCTTTTGCAACCCACAAAGCACCTTTTGCGGTTTTACCCATTTTTTGACCTTCGCTATTTGTAAGCAGTGGACAAGTTAGGGCTTCCAAATCAATATTGGTGCCATTTTGAATGTTTAGTTTTCTTGCTAGTTCGCAACCCGCAGTCATATTGCCCCACTGGTCAGAGCCACCAATTTGAAAATTACAACCATAAGTTTTATTAAGGTAAATAAAGTCGTAAGCCTGCATTAGCATATATCCCATTTCTAGGAATGTAAGTCCACCCTCTTCAAGACGGCGCTTGTAGGCATCGTTGGATAGCATAACATTCACATTAAAGTGTGTGCCAATGTCCCTCATAAAATCCACATAATCATAACCCTTAAACCAGTCCGCATTATTAACAATAATGCCCGGGTTGTCACCCTTGGTGTTTAAAAACTTTTCAACAATTTTCTTAACTTCTTCAAAGTTATGCTGAACCTGCTCTTTGGACGACATTTTACGCATATCAGTTCTGCCAGATGGGTCACCAACCAACGCAGTTGCACCACCAACCAAAACAATTACTCTATGTCCCGCGTCTTGGAAGTATTTAATCATCATAAGCGAAAAAAAGTGTCCAATGTGAAGACTATCTGCGGTAGGGTCAATTCCTAAATATACTGTTGTTGGTTCGCCATCGCATATCTTTCTCACCATTTCCTCGTTAGTAGTTTGATATACATATCCACGCTCTTTAAGTGTTTCAAATAATCTACTTCTATCCATATTCTCTCCTAAAAAATAAAGCACACTTTTCCTTAATATTTTAAGGACGAAGTGTGCTTGTTCGTGGTACCACCTTAATTTACTCGCAGGTTTTAGCGAGCCTCAATTTTTGCTTGTTAGCCAAGTCTAGCCAGTCGCTCCAACAGCGTAATTCACGCGCCCCACATCATAAGTTTTTCACCACCCAACTTCTCTCTAAATTAAAGTGCGACCGTTACTAATTGTTTTCACAGCAACTATTAAACTACATAAAGTATATCAAACAACAACCAAGTTGTAAAGGGTTTTATTAAAACAAAACAACCAAATAAGGGTTTTGCAGTACACTTTTTGTGTTTTAGTCACAACAGCAAACATATAATCATCTGATGCCACAATATATACCATTATATTTTGCTTGACTTTAAGGCTCAAGCGTGATAATCTAATTATGTTATAAATTGAAAGGAGAAATAATATGTTACATTCTTGTCTATGGCGTGTAGTAAGAAGTTAACATTCGTAAAATATATTTTTTGCGAGTGTGTTTTTCTACTGCTCGCAACATATTAAACAAAATTTAAAGCCCTATAATATGTTGTAAAAGACTATTATAGGGCTTATTTTATAGCATTATGACCATAATTTTAAGTCCAAATCCAAATAAAAGGTACTTATAATGTCATTTTGCCAAAGTAAAAAGATATAAAATCTAAAACAATCAATATTTGTTTTGAAAAACGCAAAGAAAATATTAAAATAAATTAAAAGGAAACTAATAATATGAAAAAGATTATGTTAACAGCCGACCGTCCAACCGGCAAACTTCACGTTGGACACTTTGTGGGGTCATTAAAAACGCGCGTGCAAATCCAAAACAGTGGCGACTACGACGAATTGTATGTTATGATTGCCGACGCACAAGCCTTGACCGACAACTACGGCAATGTGCAAAAAGTAAGGGACAATATTATTGAAGTTGCAAAGGATTATATTGCAGTCGGATTAGACCCAAGCAAAACCACCATATTTATACAATCCGAAATTCCAGAACTAACCGAACTTACATTTTACTATATGAACCTTGTTACTCTTAACCGCTTGAAGAGAAACCCAACCGTTAAAGAAGAATTAAAACTTAGGGAGTTTGAAAAGTCTATTCCTATGGGATTTTTAACCTATCCCGTAAGCCAAGCGGCTGACATTACTGCATTTGGAGCGACACTTGTGCCAGTTGGCGATGACCAACTTCCAATGATAGAACAGACCCGCGAAATTGTAAGAAGCTTTAACAACTTGTACGGCGAAACACTTGTAGAGCCAAAGGAAGTGTTGCCAACAAATAGCGCTTGTTTGCGTTTGCCAGGCACTGACGGGAAAGCCAAAATGAGTAAATCACTTGGAAACTGTATTTACATTAGCGATGACGAAAAAACGATAAGAGAAAAAGTATATAGCATGTACACCGACCCGGGACACATACGCGTAACCGACCCTGGCAAAGTTGAGGGCAACATCGTGTTTGCCTATTTGGACGCATTCTGCACCGAAGACGACTTTGCAAAGTTTTTGCCAGAATACAAAAACTTGGACGAACTTAAAGCCCACTATCGCAAAGGCGGACTTGGCGATATGAAGATAAAAGGATTTTTGTTTAACATTCTAAACGACATTCTAAAACCAATTAGAGAAAGACGCGAAAAACTAAAAAACGAAGACATTATGAAAATGTTGTTTGAAGGAAGCGACAAAGCAAGAAAAGCCGCAACAAACACACTAGAAAAAGTGAAAGACGCAATGGGCATAAATTACAGAAAAAACTTTAAATAATTGTGAATAATTTAAAACAACTTACACACAATACTTATAACAAGCAAGCAATAATTAAAAAATTAAATCCGCTTGTTTGTTCTAGCCAAAAAGGAAGAGTAAAATTCACTCTTCCTTATTTGGTAAAAAAGAGATGACATTATGATAATTCATACGCTGTCATCTTTTTTTGTTATTTAACGATGTTTTCCATATTGATTACCCTTGTGGCAACCTCTTTTACAAAATGTTTATTGTGGCTCACAAAAATTACAGTGCCTTTAAACTCAGCAATGGCTTGTTTTAGCCTATCCACCGCAAACACGTCGAGGTGGTTGGTCGGCTCGTCGAGGATAAGCAAGTTGCAAGGTTTTAATACAATAAGCCCGATTTTTATTTTACTCTGCTCTCCCCCGCTAAGTTGATCGATTTGCTTGCGCATATGCACCGAATTCAAACCGCAACGGCTTAGCACACTGCGAATATCTCGCTCGTTGATTTTCGGATAAAACTGGCTCACATAATTAAGTGGCGTACCATCAAATTCTCTAAAATCGTTTTCCTGCTCATAGTATCCGCTAACCACATTTTTGGATATCTCAACCTTGCCGGAAATGGCTGGGATAATACCAAGTATAGTTTTTAAAAATGTACTTTTTCCAATTCCATTAAAACCAGTAATTGCCACGCGCTCGCCGTTTCGAACCTCCATTGTGATAGGTTTTAAAAGTGGTTTTGAGTAGCCAACTTCCAAATCAAATGTTTTTAGCACAATACTACTATCAAATGGCTTGTAATTAAAAGAAAATGTAGGTTTTATCTGCTCACTAGGAGGAACAATAATGTCCATTTTTTCCAGTTTTTTCTCACGGCTCTTTGCCATATTGGCAGTCGACGCCCTAGCCTTGTTGCGGGCAATATAGTCTTCAAGTTTTTTTATCTCTTTTTGTTGCAACTTAAAGCCCTTTTCAAGTTGCTCTCGTCTAGCAAGTTTAACCTGCTCCATTTGATCCAAGTTGCCGACATAGCGGTTAATTTTGTTGTTGTCCACGTCGCACACAACATTTACAACCTTATTTAAGAACTCGGCATCGTGGCTTACTATGATAAAGGTTTTGTTGCTGTTGTTTATAAACTTCGTGAGCCATTCAATATGCTCCACATCTAGAAAGTTGGTCGGCTCGTCCAAAATCATAACGTCGGGAGACTCCAAAAGAAGTTTTGCTAGCATTGTTTTTGCACGTTGTCCACCAGAAAGCGTGTTTACTTTTTTGTCAAGCCCAAGTGCGGTCACGCCTAGCCCTGACGCGATTTTTTGAATTTCGCTATCAATTGCATAAAAATTGTTTTTTTCTAGTTCCTCATAAATATCGCCACTTTGATACATAAGTGTTTCAAGCGTTTTCTCGTTGGTTTCGGTCGCCAAGCGCTCGTTTATTTTATTAAGTTTTTCTTCCAATGCAAAAAGTTTGGCATATGCTCCTGCCAAATACTCTTTTATGGTGCAATCTTGGTTAATTTCGGCGTGCTGGTCAAGGCAAACAATATTGTATTTGTTGTTGCGATACACCTCGCCCTTATCCACCAAAACTTTGCCCATTATTATTTTGATAAGCGTACTTTTGCCAGCACCATTTACACCAGTAAGCCCCATTTTTTCGCCTGGGTTTAGCATAAACGATGTGTCTTCAAACAGCAATTTGTCGCCAAAGTTTTGTGAAAAATTAGTTATTGATATTATGCTCATATTCTTTTAAAAGTTTTCTTTTATGTATTTTGAAAACTCTTCCATGCTCATTAAATTTTTAAATTTTTTGTTGTCGTAATTCACCAAATAGTCAGTCAAAAGGATTGTATCTATTCCCGACAATGTTGCATTGCCGTCCTTGTCGATATGATTTCCAACCATTAGCGTCTCTTCTGGTCGAATGTTGATTTTATTTAAAACCATATTGTAAAAGTCTTGGCTAACCTTGGTGCGATTACAATTTTGATTGGACGTGATAAGCGAAAAATAACGCGGATTGATTCCACAGTCGCTAAGCTTAAAATCAAGCGCGTTCCTTGGAAACATTGGGTCGGTCGCCAAAACTAGGTTGTAGCCACGACCGTGCAAATAATCTAGCACTTCGCTCATAACTGGGATTGGATCATACGCCTCGTGCGTATATTTAAACTCGTTGTCGTAAAAATCCACAAAAAAGTCTTTAAGTTTTGCCACTTCTATACCCGTTAAATTCGACATTGAATTGTAAAACACAGTCTCGTTGGTTTCATCGGACGAATTGTTTGCCATTGCATCAATAGACTTTAAAAATGCATCTTTAAATGGTGCTGGGTCAGACAAAAACCACTTCACATATTTTGCGACAACTTCCCTAAAAAACACCTTAAAAAACTCTTCGGTGCTACCCATAACAAGCGTGCCGTCGTAATCAAAAATGATATTTTTGTACTTCTCGTTCATCTTTTTTCCCATTACTTTATTCCTTTTAATCATTGTAACACAAATTTGCTTGCAAAAACAATCAAAAACAAATTGATTTTTTGTATGTTTTGGTGTATTATATATGTAATTTGGAAGCGTACCGAAGTGGTCGTACCGGGACGCACTCGAAATGCGTTTGTCGAGCAATCGGCACGAGAGTTCGAATCTCTCCGCTTCCGCCAAGTTAAAAAGGAAAGCACTGTTGACTTTCCTTTTTTTTGTTTATATGGGCTCGGCTTATACTTGGCACAATTATCCCGATAATAAGCTTCTTCGCATCGGTGCTAATTGTTGGATAAACCATTGAATTTTACAAAAATATTTTTTAATGGCGACTTTTGCTTTGTTAATTGGCGTAAATATATTACAATATTAAAAAATGACACGGAGTTAGACTAATGATAAATATTTTATACGCTGGAAACTACAAAGTTTTTGATGGCTTAGTGCTATCGCTACTTTCAATGACAAAACACACAAAAGAACCACTTTCGGTGCAATTTTTGACAATGGATTTGCACGACATCGACCCAAGATTTATTCCGCTTAACGACTCCCACAAAAAATACATAGAAGACATTTTGCACCTAGCAAACAAAGATAGTAAGTTTGAACTTATTGATGTGACCGAGTTATTTAAAAGCACACTCATCAATAGCGTCAACATCAAAAGTTCGTTTACGCCCTATTCTATGTTGAGGCTTATCGCACACAAAATTCCAAACATTCCCGACAAGTTTATATATCTTGATACCGACACGCTCATCAACAACGACATCGCCGAACTTTACAATATTGACATTTCGGACTATGAACTTGGCGTTGTTAAAGATGCTTACAACTGGACAGACATAAGGCGCTGGGGAAAGAAATACTTTAACGCTGGCGTGCTTTTGGTGAATATGAAACTTATTAAACAAAGCGGATTATTTGAGCGCGCAATGATAATGTGTCGCGACAAAAAGATGTTATATATGGACCAAGAAGCACTAAACAGATGCTGTAAAAACAAAAAGATGTTGCCTTTGAAATTTAATTCCAAAAGCAAATGGTATCCTGAGATTGTTGTGCATCACTTCTGCGACGTAAGAGAAAGCAATTTGTTTTTGATAAGTAAAAAATGGTGGCACCGAATTAAACCTTGGGAAGTCGACTACGTAAAACGCAAAATGAGTGCCTACAACGACATTTTGGACGATTTTGTCGCAAGGAAATCAAAACCCGACTACCCTACGGTTGTGATAGAAAAATAAAATAATTTTTATAGATTAGCCAATATTTTTTATAACAAATAAAATAAAGTAGTTTTATATATTGACTATTGACCAGATATTAAAGTATTTATATAATATCATTCGTGATATAATACAGTAAAATTCAATAGGACATTAGGAAATAATAAAAGCAGTGAAAATTTCACTGCTTTTATTTTTATACTTATATATATATCTATTAAATATATTCCCATTAAAAAATCAAAACCATATAGGTTTTGACATTTTATTGTAGTTTTGTGGCTTGTTGTATAAAGTTTATGTCACGAAGTAGATGTTCAACGTTGTCGTAAGCAACATTATATGCGCTTCCGTCCAACATAAAAATTTTAAGGTAGTAGGTTCTTCTTTTTTTGTCCACCTTAAAACTAACTAGGTTATTAACATTTATTACAATTCCGCCAATATCTAAAAGCATTGTTCCCTCTTTGTTGCCTTAAATATTTTTAAGTATTATATCATAAGGTTTTTAAATTGTAAACCCCAAGAAAAAAACAAGAGGGTCATTTAAAACCCTCTTTTGTAGTTTTTTAGTATTTAATGCTTACGATTTGAATGTGCATATCGGTGTTTGGGTCAGGAGTATCAACAGTAACTACATCGCCTTTTTTCTTACCCATAAGCGCTTTTCCGATAGGACTTTCGTTGCTGATAAGACCTTTTGTTGGGTCACTATCATAACTTCCTGTGATTGTGAATGTGAAGTTTTGGTTAAAATCCAAATCCTTAACCACGCAAACTGCGCCAATATTGATAACAGATGTATCAACCTTGCCTTTACCAATAATTTTGGCGTTTCGAAGGGTATTTTCTATTGTGATAATTTCCTGTTCCAAAATAGCCTCTTCTTCTCTGGCCGCGTCGTACTCACTATTCTCACTAATATCGCCATAACTACGTGCTTCCTTTATCTTATTGGCAATATCTTCACGCCCATTGCCTTTAAGTTCGGCAAGCCTAGCTTTTAATTCTTCGTAATTTTCCTTAGTTAAATAGGTAGCATTTTCCATATTTACAACCCTCCTTTGTCTTTAATTACGCAAGATTATATTATAATAAAAAAAGTTTGTCAATAAAAACTTTAACAATTACTAATATATTTTACTTTTAAAATTTTATTCTCAAAACCCGTATTTTTGTTGTTAATTTTTTCGTTTTGGGTTAATATATTTAAGTTGAAAAATAAAGGAAAAAATATGAATAGAATTTACGCAAAACTCGTCACCGACAACAAGTTATGTGGCGATTATATATATGAATTACAGTCCGATTTTGTGATACACGATTTCTTTGAGTATATGGCTGACATTTGCGGAAAATTGGACGTTCCCGTGCCAATGATACTTGTAAAGCACATCAAAAACTTTTTGCTTTACAACAGCACAACTTTTAGAAAGGAAGATTTTGTGGAGTCATTCCCTTACGACAAACTCGTTGTGGAAATTTACAACTAACAATCGCTAGCAATCTATGTATAATATCCTCTCAACTAACTCAAAATATAGTATATATAGGAGTGAAGATATGATTACATTGATTGCTTTTTTATTGCTTTTAATCGGCAGTGCCAACTGGCTAACAATCGGACTGTTGCAGTTTGATTTTGTTGCGGGCTTATTTGGCTCACAGAGCAACATTTTCAGCCGAATTGTGTATGTTTTGATTGGCGTGGGCGCAATTGTCACCGTTATAAATCTAATTAAGCACAAAGGAAAACTAACCTTTAATTTAAGAAGATTAAAACCAAAGCCCGACCCAAAACCAGTAGCAAGCGAGCAAAGTCAAGATATGGGGCCAGGTTTATACAACAACCCGCAAGTCTCCCCTAACGATTATCTAAACCAAGGGCAACCAATCAACAATCAGCCTAATTACCAAGCAAATCAAAACTTCCAAAACCCTCAATCTCAGGCTCCTCAATCGGAAATGCAAAACCAATATCAAAACACAGAGTTTTCTAAGGACCATTCGAAAAACTTACAAGAATTGTCCGCTAGACTCCGCGAAAAACAATCAAGAGGACAATAAATAAAGTAAATAATCAATAAATTGAATAAACAGTAAAATGATATAGGAAATAAATTAAATAAACAAATTGAATATAAAATAAAAAAGCAAACTAAAATTAGTTTGCTTTTTTATTTATTCAGCCTTTTTCCAAACAACTTTAATAATTATTTCATTATTAGATTTAGAAATATATGCTATGTAGTTGTACGCGCCACCAGTTTTCAATTGATAACTACTGCCGTCCACGGTCACATAATTAGCCTCAAATTCGCTTAAATCCACCCCACGCTCTATCAATTTGTTGCGGAAGATTGCGACTATGTTGGATAGTGAATTGGTCACTCTTTCTGCAACTGTCATAGTGTATTCGAATTCCCCAAGTTCGTCTACTTTATCAAATTCCCCAAGTTCGTCTACTTTATCCGATGAAATTTTAACCGTAATTACTGGGACGAATATTGCATAGAAAGTTGTTTCGCCACTCATATTATACTCTAAGTTTTTAGGAGTGTCATTTACCCTTCTTACTGAGTCGCCGATATTGACATTTAAAGGTGTGACATCTGGCTTAGGCTTAAAATTCTCTAATGCGTTAAAATAAGTTCCGCTTGTGCTTAGTCCTACATCTGAGGCATCAGGCGTCAAATATGCAAACTGCCAACCCGAGAATATCTTCCCATATTCACTAGAAGTCATATCGCAGAACGTGTTGTAATATACACTGCTACTTAGTGAGATGATTGAACCATTAAGAGAGATTGTGTCTTTATTAGCAAAACCAACTTTGGTGCTATCAATATGAGTTCGAGCCTTATAACTATCGGTTTCATATGTATTAAAGTCGCCCGTATAAGTGCCAGCGATGTCAGAATTAACAACATAATAGAAGTTGTATGTTTTGTTTAGTTCGTCCTTTGCTTCCCCGTTTTTAGTAGCCTTAGCCGAAACAGTAAGTTTTGTTTTGTTGTACTCCTGATATTTAATTACAACATCAAGTTCGTTTTCGTTGCCATGAGCATATGCTGCACCAATCGTTTTGTTAAAGTAATTATCAAAATTGGTGTCAGTTTTATCAACCCAATCCTCGCCAATGAAGAAGCCGATTATGGAGTAATACACTGCACTTGAAACATCGTCCAAGTAGTAGTTATATTTTAGTCTAAGTTGGTCTAAAACCTTTTCAAATGTTGTGGCGTAATTTACATCAACTACTCCGCCGTCAACACCAGCCACATTTGTGTAAACATTAAGTTTTAGTGTTTTAAGTTTTATATTTGTAGTAGCGCTATACTCGTTACCTTCTACTTGTACACCAGCAACAGGCGATATACCAATAAGTTTGCCACTACAAGCAACCGCGTAGTTTGTGTCAGAAAGATATGAGTTATTATCATAATCTAATACGAATAATGGCAAATTCGTATTGTTTTTAATTTTCAACACAATTTGACTATAATAATTATATCCGTCTTTTTTCCAACTGTTTTCGGTTTTGATTACACTATAACTATAATTTACGCTTGCGTTTTCTTCAAGCCTTGTTCCGCCATTTGCACCCACTTCAACATCGGTGTTTAGGCTAAACACAATCGCGTCGTTACAGCCAGCGTTAATAATAACCACATCTCTTATGCCACTAACTTCTAGGTTATCTTCCGTCGCGTCGTCACCGAATGTGGACTTTATTAACCACTCTTCAAACCACTTATATTTGAATGCCTCAACGTCTTGTTTTGTTTTAGCGATATTGTCATTGACCGCATATCTATATCCACTCACTAGCAATTCGCCATAGGTGTAATAGGTCAATGGAGAAACTGCCTTGATAATCTTTGTTGGATCATCAGTAGCAGTAGCGCCAGGCGCCAAAACATTTTTAACTTCTTGATTACCATCAAAACTTATTGAACCATAAGTGATAAGTTTATAGAATGCTCTTAATTTTTCATCAGCATTTTCATCAACTTTACGTGTGTTAAAGTATGCACTAGCATAAGTCGAATTGTTGATGTTAAACCTATACTCAATGTACTTAGGAGCGAAACCTAAAACATAACTTAACGCTCCGTTCCAATTAGTTGTAAACTTCCAACTATTGTTGTTAAGTTTTGCCTCGGTCGAACCAGTAACCGAATTTAACACAAAGTCGCTTGAGTTGTAGTCGCTTGAATTGTAGTTGATAGAGATTTCGCTTTCAGCCACAACACTGGTGATTGTGTAGTCGGTTGAAACAAGCGCATTGTATGTAATATACTCCTCTTTATAAGAAGTTATAAAGCCGTCTGTTTTCACAGCATTATATCTAACTACCTGATAATTTCCAAAGTCGGTCTGAGTCGAGTCAACATATGTGTGCGATAGTTTTACATTGCCTGTAAGCAAGTTAAAGCCCACTTCTTCGTCAGCGGTCTCAACATTAAACTCATAACCCGAAGAAGAAGATGTGACAAAAGTGTATTTATTTAGATCAATAACATATGGAGTGCCAGATAGGTCAACTACCACCTTAACTCCATATCCCGTTCTAAGCGAAATCACCAATTCGGAAATATCAAAATTGTTGATATAATCGCAAGTTGAAGAAGTGTCAATTGTACCAACTTTTCTACCGTCTGATGACATTACTTTTATAATTGCAACGCCCGAATTTACAGCACTGCCAGTGTCAATATCATAGAACGAAAGGGAAAGTGTAAATTTGTATTTTTGCGATTCGTTTGGGTGTCCATTATTGGAGCCATAGTGGGTTCTGCCATCTGCGTCGCTAAACAATTTATCCCATTTTAGCGATACAATGCGCTCCACATATTTTCCCCAACAAATTACATCTATTGTGCTCACCGTGGTTAGAGTCGCACTTCCAACAAGGATGTTTCCGTTAAATCTAAACTCTTTAAACTCGTAATTTTCGGTAGGTTCGCAAATAATTCTACCTTTCACAACACCTTCATAACTTCTTACAACAATAACGTTGTATCCGTCTGCAGTATCAGGTGTAAGTGTATCGCCATAGTTAAAGGTGATTTTACCATCACTATAATTACCACCCACATAATTTTGCTCGACAATTTCACACATATTGCGGTCATAGGTTAGGACAACACTAAGTTGATTTGCCTCCCAACGCGCTTGCATTGTTAGTGCAAACGAAATTGTCAATGTGCTTTCCAATTGCTCATTAGTAAGCAATTGATTTAGCGTAACAACTAGGCCCGAGATATCGGAAGTGTCAACCGCCTTAGGAGTTCCGTCTTTATCAGTTAGTTTTGCAAAAGATGTGCCGTTGTAATTTAGATAATAAGTATTTCCGCCGTAAACGTAGTACCAACCTTTAAACTCAAAACCTTCCCTACTAGGAATCGACGCAAGCGAAACTGTGTCACTTAATTTAACGTCGTTAAGGTTGTTTGGCATATTTGTAGCGGTGCCATTTGATGTAAACGCTACATTATATAGGTCGTCCCACACGCCAAACAAGTGCAGATTGCCGTTATCTTTGTTAAATGTGTAATTTAAGTCGGATATTTCAGTTAGGTTTGCCATATTAACTACACCATTTAAAACATCCGCCTCGTAATCACCCTTGTAATACAACCATTTTGTGAATTCATAATTTCGTCCCGAGATTGTAACTGTGTTTTCAACAATAGCAAAATCCGATGTATTAAATGTGGCAGAATCGTTGTAATTGTAACTTGCGCTAGGGTTTATGCCTGTGCTACTCAATTCGCCCGCGTCAAACTCGCTAGCGTCAGGTCTATGGAACACAACGCTGAATGTCTTAAACTTAACACCAACAGAAATCACAAGATTTTCGCCTTTTCCGCCAGAATATAGTGTTAACTCGTTGGTCATAACATTGAAGTTAGCATAGTCTAACTGCCCTTCTGGGAACACACTCACGCCGTTTACAAGGATTTTGTTTAGTTCAAAATAATCGGAATTAGGAGAAATGTTGAATTTCAAAACTTTTCTATATAGTTGTTCGGTCGAGACAGAACTTTGATCTGTTTTTATTTCAGTTTCGCCTATTGTAGCAATTGTTACTGAGTCTTTTAAATTATCAAACAACTCATTAAGCGCGCCGCTTGCTTGCTCAGTAGGGATTAGCACAACGCTCACACCAAACGACTGTCTTTCAACAACCACTTTTATGTCAATGTTGTAGATTGCTTCCCAAATAACAAGTTTTGTGCCGTTTTGCGTAATAACTATTCCGCACGCATCCGCAAACTTGCTAAGGTCAGAGTAGGTTTCACTAGAAATGTCGTTGTAGGTTAGGATAATCTTATTTAAACTAAATCCTTTTGCAAGCGTGTAATCAAACTCGACTTTTGCGCCAGTTGTGAACGTAGAAGAATAGGAGGCGTTTTTAAGGGTTGGATCATAATAAGTAGTAAACGTGTCGGATTTGCTTGTAAGGGCTGAAATCGTGACAACATTAACATCTTGAAGATTACAACCGCTTGTTTCGCTCAAATCTTCAACGTTAATCTTTAATGTGCTATTGCCAGTGACTGCTACGCCTTGAATGGTGGCGTTTTGGGTCACTATAAATTCGCTAAATTCACTGCCATCTTTTAGCCATTTGCTAAACTCATAACTGCCTAGCATAGTCAAAGTGATAGTCGTGCTTGTTACACCCACAAGGTCACCATTATCGTCAAGTGCGTATCTGCCAGTTAACATACTTAGTGTGTTTCCATTTGCGGTCACCGTACTTCCAATTGGCACATAGAACACTTTGCTATCTTGCCCTTCGACTTGCGATTTTTTATCCTCGCCAGCCACTGTGATTTGCACCGAGTTTACATAGCAAATGCCGTTAAGTTTTATAACAGTATTTTTACTTGTAACGTTGGATGTGTTTTTGATAAGGTCAGATATATTAAATGTAACACTATTTCCAACAGTCGTTGAAACAAATCTTAGTAGCACCTCCTGCCCTGCACTATTTTGCCCAATTATCTTGTATCCGCCAAAAGTTTTGCCGGTTGGAGTAGTATAGGTTTTTAGTACAATTTCGTTTGTTTCGGCTAGTTCGGTCGGAGTGGAACTCTCCATAAGCGTGCCATCAAAATAGTAATCAACACTAAATGTCCTAGCGTCTAGTACAATATTGATTACTGGTGCTAGCGAAACATTATATCCCTCCAAAACACTAGCGTTAATGGTTTGCGTTCCGTTAGATGTTCCGCTTAAAATTAGGGATTTTACATAATAATATGCACTGTTTAGATTTACAACCACTTTTATTTTAGCACCGCTTGGGATAGTTCCGCTTGTTGTGGCAAGCCCAGTTTTTAGCACTTTAAAGGTCACTGTTTCCAGTAGTGTATATTGATAATTGTTTTCATAGTAAACATCAACGCTAACATCGTTAATTTTGTCAACAAGCGATGTGGCAAGTTGAAGTTTTAGCCTTACTTCGCTACAAGGTTTTAGCATAAAGTAAATTGTAGCATTTTTGTTTGCCCGATACGTAATCGAAACTTCGCCGTTGTTAATGCTAACCGAGAAGTTTAGGTCACTTGTGATGTCATGCATCATCTCGTTTAGAACGATTACTTCGGAAGAGGCATTTCTGCCAAGTTCGTAGCCGTCAACCAAGTACAATTTAATGATGATTGCCTTGCCTGCTGTATCGTTGATACTAACTCTACTTACTTGGTTTTCATCTACTATAAAGTAGCCCCTAGATGTGTCAGCGATTTGATTTTTATACTCGTCCGCTAGTCCAATAGTAGTAGTTACGACACTTGCAGAAGGCTCGTTGGCTGTAACTGAAATGTATTCGGTCAAATTAGAAGATGCTGGCAATGCACTGCCCTTAGTATACTTACCAGTTGTTGTATCGTACACGCATCTATACCAGCCGTCAGTCAACTTGAACGCTTCATAGCCTTGTTTTATCTTTCTCTCGATTGTGACAACTGCTTTAACTGGGTCGTAACCGTCGTAAGTAATCCCGCCATTGCCAAGTAAATATGCCTCAAACCTTAGTTGGTTGTTTTTGGTCTCAATTTTAGAGTTTTTAAGAACGCTAAATTCATAAATGCCCGAAACTATGTTGTAATAAACCTTGCCGTCCTCTGCGGTAATTTTGTATTCAATTGCGTCGTAAAGATTTACGAGTTTTATTCCAAGAAGCGTGTAGTCAAATATAGGAACTAGACCATATGTATAAGTACTACTGCTTAGCCCCATACCAATTAGGTCAGCCTTAATTTTGATAACCTCGCCAAAGTTAAATACTTTTCTCTTGCCATTTTCCATAACAAAGTTGCCACTCGCAACATCTTTGATGTACCAGCCAGTAAGTTTTAGACCACCGCCATTTTCAACTTTGTCGTAGATTACTTTGCTATTATCGACTGGAATAGTAATTGGCTCGGTAGGTGTAAGTGGTTTGAACACTAGGCTACTATCTACCCTATTCTCAGGGTCAGCCATCTGAATGGTGTAATATGGCAACGACATAGCAAGCAATGTTGTTGGCTTGTTGATAGGTTCGTCGTTGTAATCCACATAATTTTCGCCATCAAAATACTGCCAATTGCCAAGATAATAATCCTCATCGCTCAAAACATAGTCGATTGCTTGCGCCTTACCGCCCATTACTACAAACAATTGTTTTACAATGTTGGTAATTTGATTAAGCGCATAACTTACTTTAACCCCTACAACTGGATACAAATAGTTTTTATCCGCTGTAACAGTTACGTTTGTTGTTAGATTGGTTGCATCTTTATTGTATTTGTAATTTGCATTGTCGCTAACAACCCAGCCCATTGTTGAATAGTCGTCTGTTAATTTGTAGCCATTTAGGTCAACTGTGTCGCCCTCAACAAGGTTTTCTAGTGTAACCTTTGAGGTTTCATCAAATGTGTAAGTTCCGTCAGCGTTGTAGTTAAGTTCTGTATAGATTTGAAGTGTAACAGTGTCAACTATTACAGCGTCAAATGTCATTGAAGCGGTCACATTTACATAACGCGACCAGTTCCTTGTATAATTGTAGCCATTCTCGTCGGCCCCTAAGTGCGAATAGTAATTTCCGTCGCTAGTCCACCCTACAATCTTTTTGCCAACAAGAGTTTGCTGTGTTATCGCATTTAGCAATCCCGCGTCGGTCATACTAAAACGTGTTGCGCTTGCCACATCGGGCGAATAAATCTCAGTTCCTTGCACCTTAAACACTAGCGCAATAACCTTACCATACACTGGTGTAAACGTGTAGTTTTTCACAAATGTAATAGTAACTTCTTGCGACTCAGATATGTCGTAAGTGTTGCCCAACTCGTCAACCCAAACACCTGTAAACTTGTAGGTGTCGGCGCCGTAGGTGTAAAATTGGGCGGTACTTGGGAAGTTGAAATATTGTTTTGTTTCGCTATACAAATAACTCTGTTCGGTTTCGACTAGCGTATTAGGATTGTCCACTTTCGCATAATATGTGGTTGTATTTCCTTGGTCGTCGCGCACATCAAATGTTGCGGAATAGTACAAGTCTTCCCAATATGCATAAAGTTTTAAAATATAGTCATCTTCACTATCAAGAGTAACTGTCCAAGTGCCCAAGTTTAGGCTTCGCCCATCTCTTGAATTGATGACCAAACTGCCGTTAACAAACGCCTTAGCATTTTTTTCAAACGACCAATCCTTAAACATAGCGCCAGTTTTTGCGCTCATTTCTGTGCGGTCAAATGACCTTGGCGTAAATTCTTCGCCCGTGATTATGGTCTCGCCAAATGTTTTAAAATCGTCGAGATTGTTGTAATAATATATTGTGTAATATCTTTCTCTTACTGCATAAAAACTTATGTCAGTTTCGCCCAAAGTGAACTCAGACCATGGTTTGAAAATTTCGGTGCTATCACTGCCTTTGATTTTCCAACCAAGCATTCTATATCCATCAACCACAGTATCGCCTAGAAGTGTGATTGTAGAACCCCAATCATAACTTTCTGTTTGAGATGGGGACTCATCGTTAAGGTTGTTGAAATACCAAACATTAACCTTGTTGGTCTCCCACACTGGATACAATTTTACAAACATATCACTACTATAAGAGTCGATTCGATAACCGTTAATAAAATCAACATTTGTGGAATTTAGTGATGTCGACCAGCCTTTAAAGGTGTATTTATCTTTTGTTGGAACTATGTCGGCTTCGCTTAAACCAGTCGCCGATGTGCCCACAGTGTATGTCGCGCCCTCAACAAGTTTTACCACCCTGGTCGAAGCACTATTGCTTCTCTCCATATAATATGTGACGCTAGTGGTTTTTTTCAAATCCAAATATATCTTGAAAGTGTTGTCTTGCGCTTGGTCAAAGTATTTTTGAACATTTACAAAGTCAAACTCTGCACCCATTTCAAGTTTTAGATTTTCGTCCTTAGACTCATAGGCAATTTGTCCCAAATAAAATGCAATACAATCGTATTCGCTAAGCGCCTGAGTCTTAGATAGATATTCAGTAATTTTGTCGTGCGATAGCAAGTTGATAGGTGTCGAATAGTCGTATGGGTATTTTTGGCTTGCCCCGCTTAGATTGTAATATTTATTGGAATACTTGTAGTAATACTCTATGGTGTAAGACACCGATTCAAATACTGGTTTAAGTTCTTTGTGTTTGTCCATTACGATATATGTGCCGTCCACATATGCGTCGTACTCAATGCCGTCTTGGTCTGCCCATCTGCCAGTAAACACGGATTTGCTGTCCTTGTAAACTTGGTCGGTTCTAATGGTGTTAAGACCGATTTCGCTTAGATACAATCTAGTGCCCTTAGCGACAACTATGTCGTTAAGAATAATGCCGTAAATGGTCACTCCGTCTGTATCAAATGTCAGCTTTACCGCATCACTCCAATCAGCATACAAATTAAGGATATAAGATTTTTCTGTCCCTTCAATCTGCTCTATTAAATAATCTTTAAGTGTGCCCGATAGCACCGATAGTTTTTCGCCATCGGCGTAAACTTTACCGCCGTTCGCTAGTTTCCAGCCATTTAAGATGCTGTCGTTTTTAACAGGGGAAACTGTGAAATTGCTTGCTGTGATGGTATATAGATTTCCGATATAAATCTCATCTACGTAAGTTTCCATTTTGTCATCATTGTCTGACATCTCGCTATAATAATTGTAAGTAACCTTAACTTTTGCTGGGTTGTAAATTGGGTAAATGTCAAGTGGGCTAAAAATCGTCATTCCTTCTAGGTGATAATATGTAGCACTATTTCCGCCACCAGAAACACGCCAATTACTGAAATTGTAACCCAAGTATTGTCTATCTGCGCTTTCAAGTTCGTTATAGACTTCTGGCAAAATGCTATCAATAACATCATCGTACTCGATAAGATAATTTTTGATAATTACAGTTTGGCCTGTGATAGGATTATTGAAAATAAACCTTACGTTAAACGTTTGTTTTGACGCAACAAGTGTTAGCATTAAGTCGGATTTAACAATTAAGTTTCCGCTCTTAACATCAAGCGTGTAGTCGGGTTTAATTGTGCCGTCGTTGCCTGTGTCGCCACTTATTAGCCAGCCCGAATATTCGTAACCTGAAAGATAGTGTGGCATTGTAAAGTTGTTAAGAAGTGTTTTTACATTTACTCCGTATTTAATATCGGTTTCAATGTGGTCTGGCGTGCCGGCTTCAATTCCCTCTCCGCCAAATTTAAATGTAACCTTAAATTTCAAATCTTCAAAAATAGGATAAATATTGATGTAGTAATCGTTGCTGGAAGATGGATACAATGCAAACAAATTATTTTCGTCGTTCTTAACCGAAATCACATATCCAATTTCGCCTTTTACAAGTTCAATTCCGCGATTGTTGTTCCAGCCAGCGAAGCCTTTGCCAACCACCGCGCTGGTGTTAAGAATAATGTTTTTCTCTTCGCCGTCTGCGGTGTAATATTTAACCGCGTTCCCCGCAAACAAAATCTCGTCTGTCACGTCTCTTCTGCCATCGGTGAACTTTTCTTTGGAAATATAAACTAGCCCTGCGCTATAATTCACAGCGCTACTAAATGCAAGTTGGTTTATGTTTATAGTGTAAATTACAGGCTTCCACAAAGCATAAAGCAAAGTATCTTTTTTAAACGATTGATATTTTTGTGTAGCGTAATAAATGTCGTCGGAATGATTTGCAACAAAGTCGCTATAACTTAATCCTTCGCCTTCCCTATCAATGTCTGTCCACCCTACAAACTCGTATCCCGGTCTGCGTGCGGTGGTTTTTGGAAGTGCTGGCATTGTGATGTACAAGTTTCCAGCACCAAGCATTGTAAAGTCGTCGGCGCTTTTGCCGTCTAGCCACTCAACATCATCGGCACCGTCATTGAATGTGATAACAACGTTTTCAATCCATTTTGCCGTAAATGTTAGGAGTTTCGCTGGCATTTTTAGATACAATGTAGAAATATCGTCTGTTTTGTTGTACACGGTGTAATAGGTCGGAGTATCAAGCACAATTTTGCCATCAAAGTAGATAAGCGTGTTGTAGCCGGTGTATTTTTCGGTGTATGTTTCGGAGTTGTAAATGTATTTTGAGTATTCACTATTAAACCTTATTGGGTTTGACCTGCCAGCGCCGTCAATTTCGGTGCCGTCTTTTAGTGTCCAGCCCCACAAGATATAATCTTTGTGGCCGTCGGTTTTGGTTATTAGATATTTCTCGTCGTTAACTGTGCTTATTATGTATGCCGACTGAGTTGTGGTGTATCGATACACCACCGATTTCCCGTTTTCGTCAACCAACTGATTTTTTAAGTCCGCACTGCCCGAATACGACACAACATCGTTTTGCGAGGTGTTAAGGTCGTAGGTAAAGTAGTTGTCATTTTCTATAAACACAGCATACAAGTTTTTCTCTGCCGAGTTTAAGTAAATTCCGTTTTCTTCCCTCACGTGGTTTCCAACATCGTAGTTGTAGCCCGCGATGTAAATTGGAGTTGCGCCGATAATCAAATCCGAACTACTTGCCCAACCTATAAACGACTTATTTAGTGGAACCGTGTATGTTGTGCGCAAGTTGTTAATCCTAGTTTGATACTCGGTGAATTCGATTAGTCCCGTCGAAGAAATGCTCTTAACTAGGTCATTAAATGGATATAGACTTATTGTATTTTTCTCAACATTGACAGTGCCTAGTCTAATGTTTTTATAACCCGTACTTCCATAGGCGCTGTAATAGTAGTTAATTCTATAATAACTCTTCCACTGTGCATAAATAGTGATTGTGTCATCCACGATGTTAAAGTTTGATTTATCAAAATAAGTCTGACTGCCGTAGCCGATGTTATATCCTGTGCCGTCGCGCGCCGTGTTCCACGAAAGCAAGGTGTAAAGTGGAAGTCCTGTCTCGTCGTTTTCGCGATACACAACATCTTTAAAGTAGTTAATGTCGTGCAAAACACCAATCTCTGTTTCGTCACGCAAAATTTTCCAGCCTTGCGATGCAACGCTTGTTTTAACAGTCGACCCGTCGTCGCTTGTGATTTTGGAATTATAGTTTTTAGTGATGACCGCGGTCATTGTAGAAGTATCTATGTAGTTTTGACCAAACGGCAAATTCAAATCAAACTTTATGGTGTATTTTATTGGCGTCCACTTTGCAAACAATGTAATATATGCGTTTTTCTCATCTGTGGACGAATAACTCCTAATTGTTTCGCGGTGCTCGTCTGTTATGGAATTTACATCGAAGTATAGCGGATCGTTAATTATGTTTATGTCACGGGTTTGGGTCATCGTGAAATATCCACTCTTAACGTACAATTGGCTTAGTTTTAGCGGAACCAAAAACTCCGGATCCAAATACCAGCCAGCAAATTCCAAGTTGCCATAACTATCTATTGGCGCTTGGATTGCCTTAACACTATCGTTAAACTGCGTGTAGATTGTGTTGAAAGTTGTGTATTGACCAATATATGTTAGTCCCCCCGTAACCTCGTCTATTCTAGGTTTAAGGTTGGCAATTTTAGAACCCGTAAAGTCCAAATCTTGCGACATATATCTAAGTTCTACTTGCACTGGTCGCCAAACCGCATAGAATGTAAGGTTTTGCGCGCGCATAGGATAATCGTCAGTGTAAGTGGTGGCAGCGCCTGACGACATTCCCCACCCTTCAAAGGTGTAGCCGTATTTATGTTCCGCCTTATAATCGGAAATTTTAATTTCGCTTCCGTCCGAAATCGTAATTAAATCGTTGTCCCTAGGAAATAAAATAATGTCCTCAATTGTGTATGGGACAGTGTAGTCGCGACTTCTTGTTGTGTTGTATGTAACCTTAACATCATCGTCCAAAACAAGTTCGATGTTGTATTCTATAAGTTCAAATTTGCCATAGACTTGCATATGCGAATTAAGTTGTTCGTTGTAATCAAATGGCTTTTTATATTCGATATCCTTATACCAACCCTCAAAGGTGTAGCCCTCCATAAATGGCGCTGGCAAATTAGACAAGTTTCTGCCCTTTTTGACATCAATAACATCGTACTCGGTCACGTTTTTGATTTCACCGGTCTTGTATCTACTAACAGTGGTCAAAACCAGCCTAACCCTAGTATAATAGTTTATGTAAACAAGTATGGAAAGCAGACAAAAAACAACCGCTATACTTACAAGCAGTATGTTTAAAAGGAGCTTATTTCGTTTGCTCATTTTTACATTTTCTACTTTCCCAGATTTCATTCGTTTACCCTTTTTATATATATTATTATAATATATATAAGCAAATCCGACAAACAAAAATCAAATGTTCAAAAAATATTTTTAACCTTAAAGTTTTGGCTGAACGTCAACGTGCAAATTTACTACAACGTTCTCAATATAGTTGTTTTCTCGCTCCTCAGGAGAAACAAACTTCATATAGTTTTTGTTTTGGAATTTATAAAGTCTATCGTTTATAGCCAATATGTCCACCTTTTTTTCTTTGGTTTTTTCAATGACTTTGTTTAGGTTTTCGGTCATTTTGTCGGTTATCGCCTTCTTAACATTTTCGCCAATATGCGTTCTCGTTACGTCTATTGTTTTTAGGCTTGGGGTGGCAGTGTGCAGTTCTACAAGTTCGACGTACATCTTAAAGTTTATGTCAAGCGATGCCACGCCGTCCTTAAAATAATACTTCAATCCCGTGTTCTTTTTGACCACGTGTAGCCCTATACTTTCCTTCAACTCGCCCTCGTCGTAAACATTGTCGATTGTCAAAAAACCTTTTTGGGTGTAAGGATTTAGTAGGTTAATTACATTCGCCTCATCGCCTTCTAAGGTGAAGGCCTTTTTGCCTTTTTTGTACATCGCAAAACTGCCGTCGCATTTGATTTTTTTCATAGGAGGTTGGCTTTGTTCGCCACCCGAAGAACCCTGCTGGCTAGAACCGCCTTGCGACGAAAAGCTCGATTGACCTCCACCCGACTCTTGCGAGCCCGAATCCAACTGTTCCTCTTCCACCATTACGCGGGTCATCCACGCAACGGGGCTTTTTGTGAAATATCGTGCGTAAAAATCTTCAATATTCATCTCGACAATCGCCAAATAATCACTTCCAGTGCTCACAAGTTTTGCAAAAGTTATGCCATTTTCGTCCTTGTTTTCGGTGTTAACTTGAAGTAGTTCCTTAGCGCTTCCAGGGCAAGAAATAAGGTTGGTGTTTTTAGTCAAATTGCTTGTGCGGATAAAATAGTCGAGAATATCGGCAAGGTTTTCGTCGTCTAGTCCCTCACCCACAACAATCGAGTCGCAGTGCGCCAGCCCAATCTCTTTGCCAAGCGTGATGGAGAGTTTGTATACCGCTTCGGAAATATTTTCGCCCTCACTACTCACAAGTTTTACGTTGCTTGATATTTTCATAGGGGCCTCTTCGACCACAACAAGACCACTAAACTCGTATTTGCCGTCGATTTTGTCGATACCAATTGAGGTCAAAATTGCACGCTTTTCAAACTCCGATTTTTGATAAATCGCAGTAGGAAATGTGATTATAAAAAATATTAAAAACAAAGTGAGGGTTTTGTTGACCCACATTTTTTTAAGCAAATTTTTCATCTTTTCTTCTCCACGACGCAATTAAAAGCATCAAAACAACAAGCAGTTTAAACGAGAAAATTGTGGACGCAAAAGCCACCGAACACACAATTTTTAGAGCGTCGGCAAGGTTTAGATACAGCACAATTAGGAATGCAAAAACGATTGCCATAATAATGACTGACACCCAAAATCTTTGTTTAATCTCAGTGACATATTGTAGCATCTCACACGCGCAAAGTAACATAATCCCCGCTTGAAAAATTAGCACAATTGTCCATATAATAATGCTTATCCATTCAAGGCGCCCGTTGTTGTACGCCATATTGGAGTAAAGCGGAACATCGCTCACTGCCAAAATCTGATTAAGCACAGTGTCGCCGAATAGCGCCACAAAAATAAGGAAGAAAAACACAATAACCATATCGGTTAGCAGTGTAAATCGAATAATTGTGTGAGCGGATTTCTTGGAATAATTAAATCGCCCCATGCAAAGAAGCAACACTAAAAAATCGCCAAACTGAAAAGTCGTTAAAAACGAGCCTTTCACGATAGGTTTTAGCCCGTCCGCCATAAATGGAAGCAAGTTGAAGATTTTAAAATCTCTAAGTGGAACAATAACCGAAATAATTGCGCCCGCAATAACAACATAATAGAAAAATTCCGCTGACCTAGCAAATGTGCGAAAACTCTTATTCATTATATATAATAGTAGCGCCACAAGCGGAAACACAAAAAGCGCCCAGTCAATGTCTTGAAACAAAAGTTGGACAAAGTAATTTTGAAGTTCTTTAATGGCGATAACCGCTTTTAAAATGTAAAAGACGGTCAGTAGCGTGCAAATAATTTTGCTAACAACCTTGCCAAACGATTTTTCTAGCACCTCGTAGAATGTGAGGCCTTGGTTTTTCTTCATAACATAAATAATCGCAAGGATAAATCCAAAGTCGACAAGTAGCGAAAGTATAACCGAAATATAACAGTTGTTGAGAGCATATCGCCCAATAACTGCGGGGAAAATTAAAACTTTAAGCGAAATAATGGACAGACTTAACACCACGCCCATTTGGTGATTTGTTATTTCTTTTCCTTTCATTTTTGCCTCCTACTCTTAATGTTTTTGATACTTTTAGGTCTAGTTTTTAAATTGATAAGGTCTTTTTTAAACATAGCGTCTTGCAAATCATTAGGAACAAGCGGAGAAAATGGTGCCAAGTACGCACTGCCATAACTATCAAAATCGTTAAGATAAAATATAATAAAGATTGAGAGTCCCACTATTCCATAAAAGCCGAGCAACCCTCCGATAATTGTAAATGCAAACCTTAGGGTTATAAACTGCGGTGCTTGGTCGGGAATTGTGTACAGAGTAATTCCACTAAGCGCCACAATCATAACAGCGGGCGGAGAGATTATTCCCGCCGACACAGCCGTTTCGCCCAAGATGAGCGCACCCACAATTGAGAGCGCAATGCCCAGATACTTAGGCATTCGAATGCTCGCCTCATAAAGTATCTCAAAAAGTACCAGCACAAACAAGGTCTCCGCAAACGGCGAGAGCGGAAGCCCAAGAGTTGTGTTGACTATGGTTATTATAAACGTGAGCGGAATTATCTTGTAATGATAAAGTTGAACCGCCACATACATTCCAGGGAGTAACAGCGTAATGAAAATACTTGCAACTCTGATAAGTCTAATAATTGAAGCACGCTTATTATCGGAATAATAATCCTCAGGACTTTGGATATCTTCAAGCAAAATAAAAGGTAGTGTCAAAACAATTGGCGAGCCGTTTACAATTATCGCAACCCTACCCTCCAAAAGTTTTGCACAAATAACATCTGGCTTTTCCGAACTACCCACTTGTTTAAAAATACTATATGGTCGGTTTTCCAAAAATTCACTAATGTAATAAGAGTCAATTACGCCATCAATCTCAATTTTTTCCAACTTCTTTTTTATTTCAAGTGGTAGTTTTTTGTCACAAACATTATCCAAATAGACAATAACTATATCTGTATTGCTAATTTCCCCGACTTTTAAGTTGATGGTCTTTAAGTTGGGTGTCGCCAAAATTTCCTTAACAAGAGCCAAGTTGGTTTTATAATTTTCCACAAATCCACGACGTGGTCCTTTCAAAACCGCGCTTGTAGGAGGCTCTGCAATGGCGCGCTGTTGAAACTGGTCTACACCTAGCACTAGCGCCTCTTTTTGTCCCTCAACCATCACAACCGCCTTGCCCTTGGTCACATATCCAATAAGTTCGGACACATCGCCCGACTTCTCACTATCGGCAAAAAACAAAACTTCCTCATCTAAGTACTTTATAGTATCCTCATCAGGAATATTCTCCGCCAAAATAAGCGGTTCCAACACCGATTGGCTTATAAGTTCTAGATTTACAAGTCCGCTAGAAAAAATGACGCACGCACCCTTTCCACTTGTTTCAAACCGTCTAACAACAAAGTCGTCGTTATTGTTAAATTTTGTTTTAAAAAATTCTATTTGACTATCCAATTTCCCAGTAAGTTTTTTCATAATTTTCACCTTTTACATATTTTGCGTGAAAAGAGTTACTATTATGCAGTGGTAAACATTCAATTTTCTTATTTTTTTAAGCATTAAGTGTTTACTTTTTTTTATTTTGTGATACAATACTTATACCAAATAAAAACAAAAGAGGAAAATTGAAAATGCGAAAATATACCGACCGAATTGACATCTTCGAAGAAATTCAGACACCAGCACAAGCAGAGCGCGTAGCCGCTATTGGCGCTTCATATTACACCGAAGCCCCTGTTGGATATGGCAAATATCACGTTACTGATATGTCTAAATATGAAGAATTTGAAGACGAAAACAAAAGATTACAAGCATATATGAAAATTGCCGGTCAAATTTGCGAACTTAAAAAGGATTACAACAAAAAAGATGGCTATCCAGAAGGATATGTTCAAACTTTTATAAACTACTTTGATACTAGCACTCTTGACAAAAAGGAAACCAAGTTATTTCACAAGGCAGCCAAATTGGTAGTTAAAAATAGTGCTGAGGAAAAAGCAAGAGCACAAGCAGAACGCGTAAAAATAGCAAAGGAAAGGAGGCAGGCCAGACAAGCCCAATATGCAAAACAAAGAAGAGCAGATAAAAAGGCTGGCATTACTCGCGAAGCCAAACCAACTGTGCCTCCTACTGCTAGTAAGAAAATTAGTTCTTTGGAAGAATTCCGCAAAGTTATTCAAGACTCACGCGAAAGAAAAAACGAATTTAAAAATCGCGAAACAACAAAAACTAGATAGGTTTTTTATTATTTAATAACAACACTATTATAAAAATTAAAGTTAAAAAAAGATTAAGTAATCTCTACTTAATCTTTTTTTGTTATTAAATTCTTAGTTGGCTTAAAACGCAATACTTTTATATTGTATTATTACAATAAATACTATTCCCCTTCCCCGCTTTGAACGGTCTCAAAAGTTATGTTAAACTTGCCTACTGTTTGTTCCATCTCCTTGTAAGTTCCGTCATCTTGTTGGACAAGTGAATTTTCAGTTTCGTCAGTTGTATTTTCAACTCGGGTTATTGTAACTTGTTTTTTTGCGCCAGTCTTTGCAATCATAGCGCTAAGAATCTCGGCAAACTTTGTAATTCTTTGTTCGTCGGTCATTTCAGATAGTTCGCTTTCGGTAACACCGTTTGCGGTCAATGTGCCGTCAATTAGTTCCTTAGCAATAGAAACATTGCTTGACCTTGTAACACCATTGGAAAGCGCGTATTCAAGGTATTTTTGAAGCCTTAAATTCGATAGCAAACTTACATTTGTTCCGATTACCACAAACACACCCTTATCGCCATTAGCATTGTATTCAAATTGTAGTAAGCTCTCTGGCAAGTAATAGTACACAGTTTTGGTTGTTGTCGCACCCGCAGAATCAGTTAAAGTCACTTTAATACCCTCTTTATCATTGACGATATGCGACATACTGTATGTTTGCGCTTGATAGATTGTAAACGATTGCGACCCAAACAAATATTTTACTTGTTCGCCATTGTCAAGAGTGGACATAAAGCATTTCTGAACAGATCCATTTACATCAACAAAAGATTTTTTAAATACAAGTTCTACTTTCTGAGCATCATTTCTTAGCATATAATCTATAGCATCTCTTAGTTCTTCGCTCGACCCAACCACTCTTGTTGTGGTGCCAGTAAGTGGTTTTTCATAAAAACTATAATATTCTGTGGTGTTCATCATTTTGTATAGTGGTTCGTTTTCAAAAGCGATGTGGTCGTCCTCAATATACTCATCGTCAACCAAGAAATATTTGTGACAAGATAGTTCGTGAGTGTCTTCGTGGTAGTATATTAAATATGGATGAATCCAATCGGTAGCATAAACCATTTTTTGGTCACCCGTGCTAAGTTCTGTCCACGTAATGTCAACAACGTACCACTTATTGTCAATATATACCTTGTTCCAGGCGTGACCGCCTTCTCCCGAATCGGTCTTAGCGTTTCCCACAACCCTAACCGCGTCCACTCCTTCCATATTGCAAAGAAGTGCAAATGATTTGCTCATTGCGTCGCACACAACAACGTGTGAGTCAGATAAAAACATTCCTTCCAAATAGTAGCATGCCCTATCCATAGGGTTGATGTTGTTGTTTTTATTAAGCGAAAGGCGATAAGTTTTCCAGTCGTAGGTGCTATTATTCATGATATAATCAAATATTGAAAGTGCTTTTTCGTAGTCGGTCATTCCGTCGTAGATAATAGTGCACAAAATTCGTTTTGCCTCGGCGTATATTAGTCCCGCGCGACTTGTCTTATCTGTGATAATTGGCGTAACATGATTTGTAACTGCCCACAAAAGTTCCTCACTTGTTGCGACTTCTGTGCTTAACATCCAGCCATCGGAAACGAACTGGTGGGTGTTAATATCACGTTTTTTGTAAATACTAGACTCGGAAATTGTTTCGTAATATGGTGTTGAAATTGCTTGTTTTAGTTCGGGGTCATTCTTAGTAGCATCGGCATAATCTGGCTCTTTAACGCTATACTTACACGATAGATTGAATACCTTATCATCGGTCTTAGTGCTCTTTTTGCTAAGTGTAGGCATTGATGCAAAGCCATAAGTTTCGTAGTAGGAATATAACAATATATAGTCGTCGGCAGTGCCGGTCATTGTGTCAAAATATGTATCGGAATAGTTGTTGTAAAACTCCTTGCTTACCATAAAGTCAAGGGTTTCTAGTCGATAAATAAATGCGTAATAGTATATGTTTTTAAGTTCGTCTAAATTTTCGATGTAATAATCGTACACACCGCCTTTAAAGATGTAATAATTATCGGTGTAAATGCCACGCTCTGCTATATCCATAGGGTTGTAAAACAATAGATTTGAAGCATACACTGTGCCGTCGTTATATTTAGCCCCAATCCTTACAACCACCACATCGTGCGAATATGTGTCACTACTTAAAAGTGTGTATTCTTTTAATTCTGTTTCAATGTTTTTAACTCCCAGCGTATTGGAGTAAATAGAGATTACAAATGTTTCAAAATTCGTGCTATCACTAGGGTCAGACCAAGTGATTCTTTTGCCCGAAATGTTGACCGATGTAGGATTAAAATTGCTATCCGACTTGTAATACACTTCGCTTGAATTTAAGATAGACAAATTATTGTCAAGCACATCAGTCGCGTCGCCATAAATCACCGAAGTTGTAATCGTCTTTTTACCGTCGATATAATCCCCACCGCCAATGGCTTTAAGTTGGAATCTATACTCACCCGCTTTCACTTCACCTGCGTTTGTTTTAGGCAAATAGTCGTAGTAATTGAAAACGTGCTGGCTAGACGATGTATTCTCTTTAATGGTGGTTATGACGTTTTCGTTTAGATAAACTTCATAACTCGATGCGGAATAATTTGCGTCAAATGTGATGGTGTAGGCTTCTTTGTTGACGGTTATTGCGGGAGTGGAAAGTTTCGAACTACTAAAAAAGTCGCAACCACCAAGTATTCCAGCGCAAAGCACCAAAACTACTAAGCCACAAATTATTCTTCGTGAAATTTTTTTAAATTTGTTCATAATAATATCCTTTAAAAAGTAAATGTACTAATTATTTATTCTATTACCCTGATTGTTGATTCCCTTTTTCATATTGTTTATCCAGCGTCTTGGTGCGGTGTTCCACGCATTGGACTCGTCGACACCCAAGTTTGCCACATCGGCTTGAACAGCCTCAATGTTAACAATGATTTCCGCTTTTTTGCCACCAAAATTGTTGGTGGTCTTAACGTAGTCAAACTGAATTTCGTTGAAAAGTGTCAAGCTTTGCTGTGGTTTTAGCGAACCATAATGATAATAGTAGCCGTCCCATTTATAACTTTCTATTTCTTCTGTCGGATTGTAAATGTGCCAGTTTTCGGCGTCAATGTCGCTTATAACTGGAACAATAACGTCGGTGTATTCCACCCCGTCTAACATAAGCGAAATTTTGTAGCGGACATAAATGTTTGCCCCCTCTTCGTTTTCGTCACCACTAAAATTGTCGGAGTTTCTAACAGCCACCACAACGGCAAATTTGTCACCAGGGTAAATCTGCTTGTATCTAATACTTTGATCGGTGGAAGAACCCTGCTCAGGGTCGAGGTTTTCGGTAAGTTGGGTACTAAGTTTTATTTGTGCGCCACCTGTAATGTCGGCTTTGTTTCGCGTGAAGAAATACACCGCAACCCCAATGCCTCCAAGCAAAATCAAAACAAGCAGTATTATGCCAATTCGCTTAAACCAAAGCCAAAACGCGCCTTTTCTATCGTCGTCATCGTCGTCTCTTCGGTTAAGTTGGTCATTAAGTTTTTTAATGTTTTGGTCTCTTTCCGCATTTGGCTTTGGCGAAGAAGAACCCGGCGCAGACGTGTTTTGTCTATTAAAATCGTTATCTTTTGATGCCATATCCTTCTCCTTTTAAGTTTTTTTTAACCTTGTACTTTATCCTTATATTGTTTTCTTAATGTTGTTTTTTATATTGCTTTTGTTATTATTTTCTTTATTATATAACTTTTTTTTGATGATTTATTTTGTCAACTATTTTAGTCGTGTCCCCAAACTTCGTGATATTTAGCGTTAGTAACACCCGCTGCAAGTGGGTCTGAAACACCCTCTACTTGTAATGTGTCTACTGTAAATAGGAAAGACAATTTTTTAGATGCAAATCTATTGTCAAGCGCTAGCGAAACCTTAATTCCGCCATTGATAAATGTAACCACTTGACCTGGATTTAACTCACGCGCAATGTTGGTCGAACCGCGAAGTTTTAACACGTACCAGTAGTCGTGCTCAACGCCCCTACTAAAATCAACCAAAACCCAGTCCTCTGGCAAAACGTCTTTGTCCACAAATCCCTCTGTGAAGCCCTCAATCATTCCTTCCCAACTAACTGGCTGGTTGTTTTTGTCGTACACGTCTTCAAAGTCGACGATAAGTTTTGCTCTTACATAAGCCGTTGACGAGTCGTCTGCCATCTGAACACCGATGTTGATTTGAAGTTCATCGCCCGGCATAACCGCGTCTGGCGTGCCTATTGACACATCGCTCATTGTAATGTCGCTGGTCATATTAACCACAATTGGCTTTGCAAATGTGATGTTTAAGTGTTGGGTACTTGTCTTAATGTACCACGCAAATGTAAACGAGAAAACAGACAACACGCACACAAAAATTGCAACAACTATGTACAATGTCGACAACATATTAAGTTTTGATTTCTTGCGTTTTTTGTTCATCTATTTCCTCCTTATTATTGTAAATTGATTAGTAATTTGGGCTTAAATATTGCTCTTATGCACCCACAAAGGTTTTAAATGCCGATGGAGCGTTTGCCCAGCCTTCGACTCCGCCTTGGATAAGCGCCTTACAAGCACCCGCTTGTGCTTGAACCGCGCCCACTGTCACTTTTAGCGTAACCGATTGTCCCGCATCGGGATTTCCAAAATCAAGCGTCCTAAAAGCGTCGCAGAATGTAAGAGTCGTGTTTTGTGTAACTTTGCCTTTGTAGAAAAAGTATCCTTTTGTGTCGTTAGTGTCGCCACCAAGCCACAAATTGCTTTTGGGAACTGGTTTAATTATATCGCTTGCCTCAACGTAAACATACAAATAAATATCGCCACTTGTGGACTTATTTGTAATCGTTAGGGTGTAATCGGTGCCTGTGTATGTGGTGTTTGGGCTAAGCACTTCGGCAAACTTAATTTTGCCGTCCGAATTAGGGCCTCCGCCAATCGTAAACAACACTTGTCCAGCAGTGATAGCACCGCTTACGCTATGCGTATCAAATAGATACGATAAGGTTATGGAGGAAACAAATGTTATGGTTAGCACAATTGCCATTGTAAAAATAATAATGCACGCTACTCTGTCTTTTTTAGTCCAACTACTCACTTTCTTCCTCCTTTTTTAGTTTGTTTAATTTTGTAAATCTATTTTAAACTGCTTTGCTTATTTTCTCTATTTTTTGCTTACTTTTTCTCAATTTGCAGTAATTGTAGTTTGTTTAACTTTTGTATTATTTAATGGTCTATTTTACCCCTACAACATTAGACTTCTTCTATATAATAGGCGTCGATAAACACGTCGTAGTTTACGGGCACGTGTACAAAACAATACATTGTTGTGTCGCTTGTCAAAACTGGCGTGGTCAAGGTCATTATTTCCCATTGACCGCTTCCACTATATGTACCCGACGAATTACTTGGTCTTACCGCCGTCCAACTGTAATTGCCACCTTGCAACTCAACTTTTGCAACAACATAATTGCCGTCTGCAGTTTGTCCCGTACTTGTACCAGTAGGCATTGCGCTCTTATAAGCAAAACTAAACCTATACGCTTTGCCCTTTTTGCCTACTACTGTTTTGAATACTCGATAATTATTTGCAGTGCCAGATGCCGAAACTTTTAGGCATTTTGCTCCGTCATAAGAATCGGTGTCGATAATAGACAATGTACCATTTGTTTGGTTTGACAAAATGGTTGTTTCGCCTGTGGCATATGACTCAAATGAGCCATCGATTGGTTCTAAGTGTTTACTTGCGCCATAGACTGTGCTAGACGTCGAACTAGTTGCTCCGTTCCAAGAATACATTGGAAGTATCGCCTTGCTTACTCTATCGTAAAACTTGCCAGATTTGTCAGGAGTAAGATAGCACAAATAATCGCCGTTTTTATCGTAGATTTTGATACTGGCATATTTTACGTCTTTGCTCCACGTTTCGTCCCAGATAAGACCTATGTACGATTGGTTTTGGGCGGTGCTATCCACACTTTTTATTGTGAAAGTAACAGTGTGCATTGCACCATTTGTGAATGTGGATTCTGGAAGGTCTGTCTCGACGTCAAGTTTGTTAAACTGCCACTTTCCAGATGCATTGATGCCAATCCAAGCGTTGTTGTAAGTGCAGAAGAAAATGTTTTGAGACGCGCTTGTTGTGCTAGCGGTCATTTCAATTTTGCTAATGTTTTCCCATTTGATTGCTAGTTTTGGGCCTACAACTTCCGTCGCTGCTTTTGATATTGTAAAATTGTTGGCAAACCAGCCAGCTGGAGTGTTGTCCCAAGGATCTCGAGAGCCCAAGTGATACACTCCGCCTGTGTAATCCACCATTTCGGCGATTATGCGGATTTTAACTTTTTTATTGGCGCCCTCAGCTGTAGGGGTGATGTTGTTTATAAGCGAAACGCTGGCGTTTGGAGCCAATACCGAATTGTAATAGTAATAACCCGAATAGGTGTTTTCTATGTTTTCATCGCTTGCAAGGAAGCCATTGTTTATGGTAACCGATTGCAAGTGTCTTGTTGTAGCGATTTGTTTTGTGCTTTCGTCCATAATGATTGCATAATAGCATCTTAGGATTGCATTGGTTGTGCCCTTGTTGGTAACTGTGGAATTAGTAGTTGTGGTCAATGTGGAACCCGTAGCACCAAGCGTAACCTCGAAGGTTGAAGATGTGGTGCCAAGCCCTGCCGACGCAGAAGCCGTTTTGGACGAGCCCGTATTTTGAACCGTGCTATTGGCATACAACCACGACAAAGTAAAGTCGCAAACAAAATAAAAAAGGGTTAGCATGATAAGAATGCTAGCAAGCAAGATTATTGAAGTCTTTTTTGTTTCCCACTTTTTCATTGTCTACCCTAAATATAATTCTGGAATTATTTTATAATAATTCGCATTTTTAGTAAAGCAAATTTAGTTAATATTATATATATAATTTATTATGTGCCAAAATTTTGTCACAATTCAGTCAGCCCTCCTTTTCACGGCAAAAAACAAAAAACACCCGATTCCACGAGTGTTTTAAGGTGTGTTTTGTGTATTTTCCCATTTACAACTAAGGTAGAAGGCGTTTTTCGTTGCTGATAAATGTCCAAGCAACTGCGTTTGGCCCAACGTGCGCACCAATTATTGGCCCCATTATTCTGATTTCTGACTCAACTCCAAATGCCGACTTTATCTCTGCTTGCATTGCTTTTGCGGCGTCCAAGTTGTCGGTGTGAACAATTGCCGATTTGAAGTGGTCGTCGTTAAAGGTGAAGTTTTGTTTAACTTCGTCAATAATGCTTTTGAAAGCCTTTTTCTGACCCATTTCTTTTCTTACAATTTCAAGTTTGCCCGCTTGGGTGAACTCAATTACGGGTTTTAGTCTTAGCATTGTGCCAATTGCGGCTTTTACTCCGCCTATTCTGCCACCGCGTTTTAGGTACATAAGGTCGTCCACAACGATAAAGTGCTGGATAAGACCTTTTTGTTTTTCAATTAAAGCCACCGCCTCGTCTAGGGTTTTGCCCTCGTCTCTTAATTCAACAGCGTTTCGCACCAAAAATCCTTCCGCAGCGGTTGTTGTGGTGCTTTCAAGTGCAACATAGTTAATGTCAGGATATTTTTCTTTTACGATTTCAATTGCTTTAAGCGCATTGTCAATGGTTGGACTTAGCCCTTTTCCTTGCGAAATATGAATAGCGTTTTTAATGCCTTTCTCGGCCATTTCGGTGAAAAGGTCAATGTGCGATTGCAAGTTTAGGATAGAAGTTTTTGCAACGCCTCCTTTTCTAAGCTTATTGTAAAAGTCAACATATTCTTGCTGGGTTTGAAAATTGTCCAAATACTCGCCTAGTTTGCCATTTTCGTCGATTGTGAAAGTTAGTGGCGACACAAAAACTTCCAGTTTTTTAATCTCATCGGCGTACAACTCGCAAGTACTATCCGAACTAACCTCAAAATTTCTCATTTATTTCTCCTTTATACTTTTTAATTTTTTTGTAGTTTTTTTGTTATTTTCACGAGCCGACATTGCGTCTTCGTGTTTTTGTAAAAAGTCGATAAGGAGGCGTCTGCTTCGCTCCTCATTTGCCGGAATTAGGTATGCGCTGGCACCAATCCCCGCCGACACAAGTACAAGCACGGGAATCATTGAACCCACAGCGCCAAGTAACATTGGTACAATAACTGCCATATTTGAGGCAATTTCCCTTACATAAAGCGATTCGTTCGAAATGCCCATAATGCGCGACTTTGGCAATAGCCTGCGCAAACAGAATGTTGAAATACAACCATAGAAAAGCCCCGTCAATCCCGTCACAACAAACAGTAGCGCCGTGTTTGTGACAAATATTAGACACGCAACTCCTATCATACAAACAATACAAGCAACTATTAGCACAGGTGTGGTTTCTTTTTTGTTGTCAAGTAGCCCGAATAGAAAACAGCCTATGCCAAACATAGCGTTAAAGAGTGCATTTACGTATCCCGCCATTCCAAACGACGGAAACGTAAGGTACAAGTGAATTACAAATGCTGTGTTAATGATGTCCATAAAACTGAATATGAAATAAACAAACCAGTATCCTAAAAGCATTTTTTTGGAAATTTGTCTTGCGTTTTCAATCATTTCTGGGTCTTTGGAAAATGTGATAACCGCATTGGAAACCGCGTCGGTGTTGAAGCCTTTGAGTTTTCTGCCCTTGATGTAGTATATCAAAAGCGGAACCACCGAAATCAAATACAATACGACCGAAATTATTAGGATTAAGTTTTTGTTAACGTCAAGCATCACTCCGCCCACTACAAGGGCGATTAAAACGCCCGCTTGTTCTAGTAGTCTTGTAACGCCAAGTGAATTGCCCGACTCTTCTGTCGTCGAGGCATAGTTGTAAAGTATCTCAATAGGCATACACTTAAACGACTCGCTTATGCCATAGAATAGCACAACTCCAATAATGCCAAGCCACAAGTTGGTCTCCATTAGGAAAATGCTAAGCGTGTAAAGTACAAATGGCGCAAGCCTTATAAGCAAAATAAGTTGGGGGCAATGTTCGTAAAGTTTTTTAAAACAAACGCTAAAGGCAAGTCTTATTAAATACGATGCCACTACCGATATACACGCTAGCGCCACCGAACCAGTAGCATCAAGTATTATAATCGGGATAAATGCACCAACAAGTTTTGTCGCCACATTCGAAAGCAACTTATAGAAATTTAGTAAGAATAATTGATTTTGCATTCCTTTTTTAATAACCTTAACCTTTGTAAACAACTTAATGATAGCATAAATCCTATTTAAACTAAAAATAAATTTTAGTAAGTTTACAAAAAAATCCCGAAAGATTAACTCTCGGGACAAAAAAAACGAGAGGCGGGTACCTCTCGCTACCTAAATATGTGTATGTAAATAGGTAGAATGAAAAATGGAAAAACATTTTATTTGTTTATAAAATGCACTATTATAATAGCACTAAAGGAAAGTGTTGTCAATACCCAAAATTCAAAAAAATTGTTATTTTTTGAGGGTTTTTAAAAGTTTTAAAAGTCCTAGGTCATTTACCAACCCTATCCTTTGGCCATTACTAAACAAAACCATTGTGCACTTGCCTACCTCGCCTACACTTTGAAAAGCGGAAAACTTTAAGATAATTTTGTTTTTATCCCAATAGCACACGCCAAAATCCGCTTTGCCATAAGGCACCACAATCTTTACTTTTGGATTATAAAAACCCTCGCCATATATCACCAAAGTATCCTTATATTTTGGGACACAACCATAACAACTAAGCGTCTGGCTCGGCAAGTTTGACCTATCCGAAAATGTTTTATACTGAATGCTGTTTCTACACGACACAACAAAATTAGCGGGGATTTCTTCCCTTACTCTACACCCCTCCATTATGTGGCAATTATCGCCGACACTAGCATACACCTTTACATTATTATCAAAAACAACATTATTGCCAATAATCGTTTTTTTGACATTATCTACTATGTTATTGTCACAAAGTTCTACATAATTGTCAATAGATATATTATTACCGAGTTTGTATCCGCCTCCGATATAGTTATAGTTTCCATATATGTATAGCGGGAAATAGACATCGGCATATGGACTAATATAATTTGAACACAAGCACAACGTAATGTTTTTGGCGCGTGCCAAGTCATCGAGTGAAACGTCAACATTGTGTGCAATTATGTCCTTAGTAATTACATATGTCACTATCGCAAATAGCCCGTTTGCACATTTTATTTCGAGCCTCTTTTCAACATAGTCTTTGGTTAGTGTTTTGCAAGTTTTTAGCACCTGGTTCTCGTCGTACATATAGTTTTTGAAAATATTGTTTTTTATTTTTCTCAAAGCTCTAAGAGAAAACTTTGAGAAATCTATGTTTAATTTATCCATAGTATTCTATATGATAAATTCTACTTTTTAGACAATGTTAAAATCAAAATTTTACAGTGGCAAAAAACAATTTGTAATAATTCACAAAATTAAAAAGTGTATATTATTTTACTTTTTTTTAGTTTAGTGACATAATGGGTTAAAAAGGGGTGACATATGAAGAAAGGAATTTTTATCACACTTGAAGGCGGAGAAGGCACCGGCAAAACGGAGCAAATGAACTTTATAAAACGCTGGCTAGAACACCATAACATTCCATACATTGCAACACACGAGCCAGGCGGAACAGAACTAGGCGAAGCGCTTAGACCTATTATAAAATACGCCGATTACCCTATTGGCGACAGGGCAGAACTGCTATTGTTTAACGCAAGCCGTGCCCAACTTATCGACCAAGTAATTGTGCCCAATCTAAACAAAGGCGTATCAATTATTTGCGACAGATTTATGGATTCAACATACGCATATCAATGCTGGGGACGCGGTCTTAATGCAGATGATGTTATGAATATTGTGTACTTTGCCACCGATAATCGTGAGCCAGATGTGACCTTTTGGCTTGACCTAAACCCTAAGGACGCATTCATTAGGAAAAACGGCGCCGACGAAAGCGACCGATTTGAACAAGCAAGCGAAATTCACGAAAGAGTGTACAATGCATACAAGGCACTTAATGAAAAACTCGACAGATTTGTGCGAATTGACGCCTCCAAAAACATAGCCGAAGTGAGCAAACAAATTGCCGAACACCTCGAAAAAATTTTTGAAATAGATTAAAATTGTTAAGATTTTATAAAAAAAAGCCACATAATGTGGCTTTTTATTCTTTATATGGATTTATTTTGTAATTTCACTCTTTATAAGCATTAAATAAAACTGATTAAAAACATAAATTTGTTTTCATTTATGTCATTGAATTATGTTTAATTTAAAACCCCTTAAAACTGTTATTTTTTATTGGCTGGGGTTTTGCAAATATTACTACAATGTGTTAATTTTAAACCTATTTTTTTGGATATCGTCGGCTATTTTAACAATTTTTTCAAGTCTATGATTTATCCCGCTTTTTGAAATTTTATAACTATACAGTTCGCGCAATTTGTCAAGCGACTCGTCGGGATTTGCCAGTCTAATAAGGCAAAGTTCCATAAGAGGTTCTTCCAAATTTTCTAGCCCCATATTATCTTGAATTATTTTGATTGCCTTCATCTGCCTAACCGACGCGCTTACAGTCTTGTTTAGATTGGCATTAAAACAATTAGTTTGCCTATTTACATTATTTCTAACTTCCCTAATCGCTGCCTCATTTTGAAGTGTAAGCACGGCGTGCGACGCCCCAACAAGCGCAAGCATATCGCAAATAAGTTGATACTCCTTAATGTACACAATCGGCGAATTTTTCCTAATTGTGACCTTGCTAGGAATGTTAAACATCGCAAGTAATTTTACAAAATCGTCTGCTAGATTTTCGAAGTTAAACACAAATTCTAAGTGATATCCACTGCTATTGTTTCGCTGTTTGTTTTCGTAATTTTTAATAACAATGTTGCTTGTGGCACAACTTACAAACGCGCCCATAATATAACTACGTTTACAGCAATCGTCGGCAATCAAAAAGTTGGAAATGCCGTTGTTGATTGTCTTAAAGCCCTCTTCGTTAAGGGTCATAATACCCATATCAACCAGCAACTGCTCGGTCACTTCGTGCGGAAGGGTTATGCGATAACGCGTGTTTTTGGAAATACTGGCGTTGTCATCAGATATTTCTAGGTCGCAATCGTAGCCGTAATATTGTTTTATAATCGAATTAACCTTAGGATAAAGTTCTTCTATTTCAGTGAAAATCTCAACCACATAGTTTTTGTTCGTGATGTTTAATTGCCCACTGCATTTAATTACAGCGCTCAAAAAAGCAATAGCACAACAATCGTTTGTGATATCCTGTTTTAACACCTCTAATTTCGCTTCATAAGCAAAAGACATATCCTATCTCCCAAGTTGGTTTTATTATATCAAAAAAACAACTAAAAATCTAGTTGTTTTATTATTTTATTTTTTCTCATTACAATTTCTTCAACAATAGGAACAAAATAAATCAAATTTAGATTTAATTGCTTTACAAAATTATTGTTTTAAGCAATTGACTATTGAATTATTGAAACCATTTTAAGCCTATTTATTTTTCTTTTTCAAATATTTTTGCCGATTCGTAAGCGATTTCGGTCATAATCATTTTAAGATTTTTACGATACTTTTCTGGAAAAAACGACCAGTCATCAACGCCATTTACAGCATCAGAAAAGAACAAAAATTGTGCAAATCTTAGCCCCAACTTTTTAGCGACTACACACCAAGTTGCGCATTCCATCTCGACTGCAACGCACTTTTGTTTTAGTCTTAACTTTATAAGTTTTTCGGTCTCTCTATATATTGCATCGGTTGTCCACGCTCTTCCCACTTCATAATTCATATTATGGGTTTTCATCGCCTGCTCTATACATTTTGTCAAAAACTTATCAGTTTCTGCCAAAACGTCAGCTTCTGCGTAATGATAACTTGTTCCCTCGTCTCGCACCGCACTTTCTACAACAAGCATTTTTTTGCCGTCAAAAGTATGGTCAATTAGCCCAGCCGAACCGCAAGCAATAAAGTTTTTTACGCCTAGCGCAGCAAGTTCTTCCATTGACCCCGCAGCGTTTGGACTTCCCACAAATGGAACCACAAACAATAGTCCGTTTGAGGCATATATTGGGTGCTCATCTTCCCCGCCAGGAAGCACACCTATTATCTCGTAATCGCCAATAGTTTTTAGCCATTTTTCCAAATCTGCAAAAAATGTCATTACAACGGTGGTGGTTTTGTGCTCTTTAATATACTTGATTGTGTCCTCATACATCCCCGCACCATCAATCAATTTTTTGGCAGTTAGGAAAGGCTTGTCATCGTAAAATTTTTCATCAATAAGTGGATTTTTCATTTGCTACTCCTTGTCCAAATTAAAGGTTTTGAATTTTGGGATTTTGCCAAGATTTACGAGTTGTTCAGGCGGAATATTGTAGCGCTCCACAAAGTTTAAGCCACGATGATTTTTTCCCACTCTATCGGGGAAATGCGCGTCGCTATCAATTATAAACTTAACACCCAAGTCAATCATTTCTTTCATATCTTCGTCACTAAAATTGATGACTTTGCCGTTAAGTTCTATGTAAGTTCCTGTTTCAACTGCAACTTTTGCAACCTCAACTGGATTAACCAAACAGCCGTGAGTATTGAGATGTGCAATAATGTCTATTTTGTTTTTCTTTAGTGCCTTAATATACGCTTGTGTGTTTCTCTCAATTTGTTTTTTGCTATGCCTGCCTATGCCAAGTGCATTTGGCACCCAAAAGTTAAAAAACGATTTAATGGATTTTGGTCTTTCCATTTGATGAAAACCCACCACCAAAATGTCGACCATTTTGCGGTTTTCGGGTGGCAAATCAATATTGCCGTCAAGGTCTAGCAGATTGCTTTCAAGACCACACAATATGTCAATTTGCCCTTTATACTTTCTTCTAAGCGACTCAATTTCAACACGCATTTCGTTGTACTCTTTTTTGGATATACCATAGAAAGATTGCGAAAAAGAATGCTCGGCGATTGCAATTTGTTTTAGCCCGCGCTTAATCGCGCTCTTAACATTGTCCTCAACCGTGCCGTGTCCGTGCGTATAAACCGTATGTGTATGATAGTCCCCAAATAATACCATTTTTCTTCCCCCTATGTAACGTGAATAATTTCAGTCTCCAAAGTTATGTTGTATTTTTTTAATATTACATTTTTTATGTGTTCTACAAGCCTCAAAACATCTTGCGATGAAGCGTGGCCTGTGTTTACTATAAAATTACTATGTTTTGTGCTAACCATTGCTCCGCCAATTGCAAAGCCTTTAAGTCCTTGTTCCTCGATTAGTTTTGCGACACTTATGCCGTCAGGATTTTTAAAAACACTGCCCGCACTTGCCTGCCCAATCGGTTGGCTTAATAGCCTTTTCGCGTTTGTTTCGGCGCGCCTATTTTCAAGGTCAACCTTGCGTGATTTTTTAAGCTTTAATTCCACTCTTAGGATAATTGCGTCGTAACCTTTAAACACGCTCTGTCTATATCCAAACTTACACTCAGTGCCACTTAAAAGTGTGATTTTGCCGTTCACTATCGCAAGCACCGATGTCACAAGTTGTTCCATCTTAAAGCCGAAAGCGCCCGCGTTCATTGTGACCGCACCGCCAAGCGTGCCAGGGATTCCAAAGGCATCTTCAAGCCCGCCAAGTCCGCGCTGGCAAGCAAGCACCGCTAGCCCGGATAGACTTACGCCTGCATCTGCCACCACCGTTGTTCCGCGAAACTCCACGCATCCAAACTTGCTGGAAATTTTAACAATTACACCCGCATACACGCTGTCGTCAAACAGCAAGTTGGTGCAATTACCGACAACAAAATGTTTAATTTTGTGTGTGTTTAGATAATCAAAAACTCTGATAATCTCCTCGACGCTACTCGGCTCAACAACCACTTTTGCCGTTCCGCCAATCTTAAACGAACTAAGAGTAGCCAGCGACACGTTTTTAGAAGTTGTGGCACATATTTTTTTAAGCGCCTTGAAAATTAAACCAAAATTCTTACTCATATTCTACCTTAAAACAAATATTTTTTCAAATCAATTTAATAATCTATATTCATTTTAAGGCAAATAGTTTAAAGGTTTTCGAAATATTCCTTAATGTTGAGTGCTTGTTTTTTAGTAATTCCGTTGATGCTAGATAGTTCTAACAGACCCGCGCTGGCGATTTTGTCGAAACTCTTGAAGTGCTCGTACAAGGTCTTAACAGTCGCTTCTCCCACGCCGTCTATGCTTAAAAGCCTAGATTTTAGAGTGTTTTTGTCACGCGTTTTTCTATGGAAGGTTATTGCAAAACGATGGCTTTCGTCACGCACATTTTGCAAAAGTTTTAGCGCATAGTTGTTTCGCGACAAAATCCTAGGTTCGCTTTCGCCTGGTTTAAAAATCTCCTCTTCGCGCTTTGCAAGCGACACCATATCAACGTCAAATCCCATATTTGTAATAACCTCGTAGGCGTAGGACAATTGTCCCTTGCCACCGTCGATAAGCATTAGGTCGGGCTTTTGCGAAAAACTAACGTCTCCACCCTCTTCAAACTCCTTGACCCTACGCGCCAAAACCTCGCGCATACACTCAAAGTCGTTGGGCTTATCTATATCAATCTTAAACTTACGATAGTGCGCTTTCAAAGGCTCGCCATTTACAAAAACAACCATACTTGCCACGGTGTTTGTCCCGCTTATATGCGAAATGTCGTAGCCTTCAATTCGATATGGAAGATGTCTAAGTCCTAGCGACGACTGCAAGGTTTTCATGGCGCCCATTGTTTTCAGTTCGTGAAGTTTGTCGCTAGATATGCTCTTTTCTAGGTCTTGACGCGCGTTTAGATTTGCTAGGTCAAGCAGTTTTCTAAACTTTCCTTTTTGCGCGAAAATATAGTCCACTTTTTGTCCCGCGTTTTCGTTTAGCCAGTTTTTAAGCCCTTCGCTTTCAAAGAACGTAACCACGGTTTTTGGGATAACGTTGGACGAATAGTATTGCGGAACAAAGGTCTCAATCGACGCCTCGCCGTCCTCGATGTTTATAACGTTGTAATTGTTAAGACCCACCATTTTGCCCGCACGAACAACCAACACTGATATGACCGCACTGCTCCCATTTGTGGCAAATCCAAACACGTCCACATCAATTACACTGTTAAGGTTTGTTACTTGATGTGCGTTTATGTTTTCTATAAGTTTTAAGTACTGCTTGTACTGCATCGCACGTTCAAACTGCTCGTACTCGGCGCACTTGTACATTCGCTCGGTCAAAATTTGTTTTGCCAGCGTCAAATCGCCTTTTAAAAAATTGATAACCTTCCTTACCTCTTCGTTATACTCCTCTTCGGTCACCTTGTTGGTGCAAGGGGCTAAGCACGTGCCCATCTCGTAGTTTAAACATTCGCGCTTTGCTTTTAATGTGTTGCAATCTCTAAGTTTAAAGGTGCTATTGATAATATTGTACAAATCGGTCGCCTTAATATTGTTGAAAAACGGCCCAAAATACAAGCATTTATCTTTTTTAACACGCCTTGTGATTTCAATTTTGGGGAATTTTTGTTTTGGGTTTATCTTAATGTATGGAAAAGCCTTGCCATCTTTTAGCAAAATATTGTAAAAGGGCTGATGATAGTGAATGAGGTTGCTTTCCAAATTAAGCGCTTCAAACTCGCTTGTGACAACAATGTAGTCAAAATCATAAATGTTTTTGACCATCTGCATAACTTTTTCGGGTTTTGCGGTGTTGACAAAATAACTACTAACCCTATTTTTAAGGTTTTTCGCTTTGCCGATATATATTATGTTTCCTTGCGCGTCAAACATTTTGTACACGCCGGGTTTTAGCGGTAATTTTTTTACTTTATCTTTTAAATAATCAATACGTGTGTTCATACTTAAATTATAATGCAAAATTAGCAAATTTAAAAGGATTTTAACAAATTTACCTATTGAAGTGTGGTTTTTTATGTGATATACTAAAATCATAAAGAGGGGAAAATTATGGGTGAAATTATTGATGTAACATTAGCGAGAGCAGAACAACTTGCAGATATGTTTTTGGACGACAATGTCGAACACGAATACGCAAGGCTAATGTCGATACTTAAAAACGACGACGTAAATCTTTTAACCTTAGAACTAATGAACTTGAAAACAAAAATTAACGAACTTAGCCTTCGTCGTCAGGTTATGGAACTAGGCAAACTAAGCAAGATAATGTCGGTTTGTCGCAGTGCCTCAAAACAGTTTGACGAGGAAGAACAACTTAACACAATCAAGAAGTTTTTGGAACTAACAACTATCATGGGCGAATATGTTTCGCTTGAAATGGAACATATTGCAATGGTCCAATCAAAAGTAGACTTTGCTGTAAAGTATTTGATAGGGAAAACTCCCGAACAACTTGAAAAGAACATTGCTATTAACCGCAATGTAGAAAAGGCATATTTGTCTCTTAAAAACAGCAGAAACTACGATGAGGCACTTCGTCAACTTATTGTTGACCCGCTTCTATACAACCAAGAACTTTTGCCAAGCCAAGACTTTGAGGAACTTATTGAAAACAACTCAAAGTTTATACAAAGCACAGTTCCAGAAAATAATTTGTCGCTTGTGGAATCGCTACTTGTATATGACAAAGTTTTGCTAAGAACTTTTGGCACGCTATCTAAGGCATTAAGGTTTTTATCCGAAGTGTGCGACTCGGGCATTAACGCAGAGCAAAACGAACACACTTTGTGGTGCTTTTCGACCGAAAACCTTAACGAATTATTCAAAAAGTTTGACGAAAACGATTTGAAAAACAATACCGATTTGAAGAAGTGGCAAACATTTAGCCATATTGAACTTAGAAGCATTAGAAACCGCGTACAAAGTGCGTCAGGCTATTTGGATAACACCAAAGAGACACTTGTAGATAGTTCGGAACTTGAAGAAGACTTTTTGATGAACATAATTACAAAAGCCCCACACCAACTAAAAACATTTGTTGATTTTCTAGTAAAAGAAAAAGCGCGCGTTCCACTTGCGCAAGATAGGCTTCCATTTTATCTAAACGAACTTGTTAAGGTCGCAGACAACAAGACAATTAAAAACACCTTTATCGTAGAACACGGAAGCGAGATAAATCACATTGACAAATATCGCAAAGACGAAAAGCCCAAAAGCACTACTCCTCGCGTTTATACAAGAGTGAGAACAAAAAATAAAGACAAATAAAAAATATGCCGTTTGGCATATTTTTTTTATCCCAACAGATAATCGACGCCGTCTAGCATAATGTCGTTGATGGCTGGGCACGCAAGGCTATAATACATTATTTTGCCCACTCTATTATAACTCACCGCGCCACACTGTCTTAGCAGTTTTAACTGGTGGCTAACGGTGGTCTGGTTTAAGTTAAGCATAACCGACAAATCATTAACGCACATACTTGTAATGCAAAGTGCGGTCAAAATTTTTACACGTGTAATATCCGAAAAAATATCAAAAAAATTTGCAAGGCGTTGAAGCGTTGTGTCGTTTGGCATATAGTTTAGAATGTCGTCTTGCGTTTTTCTTGGAAGCACCAAAATTTTTGCCATTTCCCCACTCCTTAATCTATCAATATTTTAGCAGATTTGGGACGTTTTTAACAAAAAGTATTTTTGTTGCATATTGATTAGTAATATATATTTTTGTAAATTTAGGGGGGATTATGACATTTACAAACGATGTTTTGCTAGTGCTACTGCTTTCAATTCTGACCAGCACAGACGGCGAACTAGCAAACAATCAAAACTTTTTGCTGTTGCTACTACTTGTGCTATCCACCGACCAAAACAGAAACAACAACAATAATTCGTGCTGTTGCGGGTCGATAAGTAGTTGCAGGTGCCGAGGTCTACTAGGCTAAACAAAAAAGGCATTACAAAATAATGCCTCTTTTTTTTAATCTTGCTTGTTTTCTTCCAAAAGTTCCTTTTGATGCGCGATTGTAAGGTTGTCGATTAAATCGTCCAAATCGCCATTTAGGAAGCCTTCAAGGTTGTAAACCGTGTAGTTTATGCGGTGGTCAGTTAGACGACTTTGAGGATAATTGTATGTCCTTATTCGCTCGCTTCGGTCGCCTGTACCTACTTGGTTTCGGCGATTTTTAGCATACTCTTCGTCTGCCTGCATTTTAAAGTGGTCGTAAAGTTTGCTCTTTAAAATAACCATCGCTTTTTCTTTGTTTTTAAGTTGGCTACGTTCGTCTTGGCACGCAACAACAATGCCAGTAGGCAAGTGCGTAATTCTAACCGCACTATCGGTGGTGTTAACGTGTTGTCCGCCCGCTCCGCCACTACGATAAACGTCGACTTTAAGGTCTTTATCGTTGATTTCGATGTCAACATCTACTTGCTCTGGCAACACCGCCACAGTAGCTGTGCTAGTGTGAATTCGTCCGCTCGCTTCGGTCTCAGGTACACGCTGAACGCGATGTACTCCGCTCTCGTATTTTAGCCTTGAATACACGCCTTTGCCTTTAATTAAAAACGAACATTCCTTAATTCCGCCAAGTTCGGTTTCATTCAACTCCAAAACTTCCACTTTCCAGCGATTGCGGTCGGCGTACATATTGTACATTCTAAATAGCACCGCGCCAAACAAGCACGACTCCTCGCCACCTGCTCCGCCACGGATTTCCATAATAACGTTTTTGTCGTCGTTTTCGTCCTTAGGCAAAAGCATAACTTTAAGTTCTTCTTCGGCCTTGGCAAGTTTTTCGGTATTGTCCTCAATGTCAAGTTGGGCAAGTTCCTTTAATTCCGCGTCGGTTTCGGTCGCCAAAATCGCCTTGCTATCGTCAAGGTTTTTCTTAACAGCCAAATACTTGTCGTACGCTTCCACAACCGGTTGAAGATTGCTATATTCCTTGGTTAGTTCGCGATAAAGTTTGTTATCCGCGATGACATCAGGATCCATAATACGCGCCGAAACTTCGATATATTTCTCTTTAATTTTGTCTAATTTATCTACTAACATTTTTCCGCCCTTATAAATCTATTTATTCCATTTAAGTCTTTAATTATTGTAATATTTTTAAAGTTTTTTTCCAACAGTTTTTTTATACTATTTTCTTGGTTTATGCCAAATTCAAGATAAAGCACTCCGCCGTCATTTAGAAAGTTTGCACCCTCACTCGCGATAACCTTGTAATAATCCAGCCCATTTAGTCCCCCGTCTAGTGCTAGGCGCGGGTCGTATTTTTTTACTTCCACTTGAAGCGTTTTTATGTCGCGCGACTCAATGTATGGCGGATTGCTCACAATTAGGTCAAACTTTTCCTTGATGCTACAAAACATATTGCTTTTTATAATATCCACATTCGAAAGGTTTTGTTTTGCGTTAAGCCTTGCTTGGCGCAATGCTTTTGGGCTAATATCGCTAAGCACAACGTTATCAAAGCCGTTTTTATTTAATGCAATGCCTATGCACCCCGACCCACAACATAGGTCGAGAACTCTCCGACACTTATCCTCGTGGTTAATGACATAATCGGTCAAAAACTCGGTTTCGGGGCGAGGAGTAAGAGTGTGTCTGCTCTCCTTAATTTTAATATTTAAAAAGTCGCTAGTGCCAATAATAAGTTGAAGCGGAACACCCTTAATACGCTTATTCACCGCCCTTTCAAGCGTCCTATATTCCCTATCGGATATTTCCTTATTTAGAACAATGTCGCTTCGAGTAATTCCAAGTAGCCCTTCACATAAAAAAATACACTCATTGTTATGATTTAAGCAGTGAGTGGATAATTTCTTATTAAGTTTTGCTACAACATCTTGAATTTTGTACATAGTTACTCAATAAAAAATGGACATTACGCCCATTTAATTAGTCTAAATTGTATTTCTTCTTGAATTTCTCAACACGACCAGCTGTATCAACCATTTTCTTTTTGCCACTATAAAAAGGGTGACATTTGTCACAAACTTCAATTCTAATTGTGTCGCCAGCGATTGTAGATTTCGTTTTAAATTTAGAACCACAACCACAAATAACTTCTACTTCGTGATAGTCAGGATGGATATTTTGTTTCATACCGTTCACCTCATATATTTTTTTGCTTAATTATTGTATAACAAAATTCCCCAGTAGTCAACACTTTTTGAAAAATAAAGCATATATTTTTAAGTTTTTGAGAGTGCTTTGAGCGCTTTTAAAACGCGGTCGTATATATCGCCTGCACCAAGCACAAGCACAACATCGTATTTCGATGCGGTTTTTAGTTGGGCTCGCAAATTTTTGCCAGTATCACAATAAGTCTTGTTTTTTAGTTTTATATCATTATACAACTCGCGTGCGCTTCCGCCAATTATGTACTTTTCACGCGCAGGATATGTCTTGTAAATTACCAGTTTGTCGACCTTATCAAAGCATTTAACAAACTGGTCTTTAAGCCCAATTGTTCGGCTGAAAGTGTGCGGTTGGAAAATGCAAAGTACGCGCTTATAATTATCCTTAATTGCGCTAATACTGCTTTTTATCTCTGTCGGGTGATGTGCATAGTCGCAAAACACCGGCACTCCGTCCACTTCTCCCACGCGCTCCATTCGGCGTTTTACCCCCTTAAACGATAGTAGCGCAGTGTAAATTACGCTCGACTTTACACCCAAAAGCAAGCCCACAGCAATTGCGGTCAAGCAGTTTTTCGCATTGTACACGCCCGGCAATTTTGACCTAAACCTGCCTATATAATCTCCATAGTGCACGTCAAACGACAGGCTTCCGTCCGGCTCGCGTCTTAGCCCACTTCCCACTATGTCGTAGTCGCCGCCAAACCCAACTGTAACGATGTGTTTCTTTATATTTAGCGACCTTACAAAGTCGTTGTTTTCAAATACAACGAGGGTGTCTTTTACGTTTTCCGCGAAGTGTGAAAAGGCGGATTTTATTTCGGATAAATCCTTGTAAAAGTCGGTGTGGTCGAGTTCGATATTAGTAATCACGCCGATGTTTGGGCGCAAAAACCTTATGCTATTTCGATACTCGCACCCCTCGGTCACAAATACCTTTTTGTTGCCGATTTTCGCGTTTCCAAACGACGCTTCCCCTCCCAAATGCACGCTAGGATTTTGCTGGTCGCGAATAAGGATTTCGCCAACGAGTGCGGTGGTGGTGGTTTTGCCGTGAGTCCCCGTCACAACAACGCTACTCTCGTACATTCCGCAAAGTTCGCCCAAAAACTCGGAGCGCTCCATAATATTTAACCCTTTGAGCCTTGCGTATTTTAGTTCTACATTGTCCTCGTGAATCGCTCCCGAAAACACCACATAATCGTAATTTTTTGTGAGGTTTTTCTCGCTATGTCCGTGAAAAACTGGCACACCGAGTCGGCTAAGCGCGCGGGTTTCGAAATTGATTTGCATATCCGAGCCCTCCACTTGCGCCCCGAGTGCCATACAAAACCTCGCAATTGCGCTCATACTTATCCCGCCAATGCCTATAAAATAGATGTTTAAATCGTTAATTTTCCGTATTTTTTCCATAAAAATATATATGAAATAGCATTAAAAAAGTTGTAACACCTCGTTTTTTTATGATATACTTATGACAAGTAAAAAATTTGCTTATATAAAGGAAGGTACAAAATGAAAATTTCAGACGTACGCATTAGACTAATGCAAAATGATGACACAAAATTAAAGGCCGTAGCATCTATCACAATTGATGATTGTTTTGTTGTTCACGACATCAAAGTATTGGAAGGGAATCAAGGTTTCTTCGTTAGTATGCCTAGCAGAAAAACACCAGACGGACAATACAAAGATGTTGCTCACCCAATCAATACTGATACAAGAGAACAATTAAACAAGGTTGTTTTGGAAGCCTTTGAAGCAGAAAAAGCAAAACCAAGAGATTAGTAATTTCTAAAAAGCCCTACGTAAGTTTGGGCTTTTTATTTTTTTATTAAGATTATATAAAATATATGAAAAGATATAAAACACAAAAATATCAAACTAAATGTATATATTACCCATATACATAATAACAACATACAATACAAAATGTATATTACAAAATACTAAAATTTATAAACGAAATAAAATAGATAAAACAAAAAAGCAACGCAAAGTGTATATAACAAAACAAAAAAAGACTACTTCTAAAAAGTAGTCTTTTTATTTCAATTAGCCTTAAAACCTTAATTAGTAATTAGCCTTAATTAAAATTTAAGATTAAGTGTAGGAATATTGTTATCATTAACAGCCCAAAGACCTGTGTTTAGGAATCCCCAGTTAGACGCTTTCTTCATATCTTTAGCATTAAGTGCTCTTGACCAGAATACTCCACAGAAGGTTTGATCTTCCGCACCAGACATAGATTGACAGTGATAATCTACAACAAATCCGCACTGACGTTTGTTGATGTCAGGTTGTCTATGGATTGTAGTAGTAGCGGATGTTGTATAACTCTTTCCACTTGTAAATTTCGAAAGTGCAACAACATAGCGAATTACACCACCTTGTTTTTCCTTTCTATTATACTGTGACGAAGTAACTATACCTGAGTTTTCAGAACCACACATTGTAGCGCTAATGTACATATTTCTAGCAACACCACCATCGTGGTCACAGATAGCACCAGCAGTATATTTTCCACCAAGTGTTGTGTTTGTGATTTCAAACATAGTAATGTTTACAACATCATCTTTGCCGGCCTTAATATCGCGAACTGTTGTTCTTTCTTCGTATGTAATTCCTTTGAAGAAATTACCTATTTGCTCCCAAACTCCACTACCGTCGTCAGCGTTAATTGTGTACTCATACGTAACGTTAAGAGTAGCAACCGCGCCACCAACTTTATAACCGCTTAGGCTAGAATCTGTAACTCTGACTTCCTCAATACGTTTTGTGTTGCTATCAAACAATGCTTGACCAGCGATACCACCTACGAAGTTGCCTTCGCTAGTAGAAGCAGTGATATTTACCATAACCCAAACTTTCCTGATTGGACCAGATGTATAACCAGCAGCACCACCAATACTTACGTTGCCTTTCTTTTCGTTTGTAACAGCAGTAAATTGTTTCTCTGGTGTGCCAATTTTTACATAAGAAATTGTGCCTTCATTGTAACCAGTTACGCCACCAACATAAAGTTTTGAAAAATCAACTTCTGGGGTTACGCTAACATTTTGTAATTTAATGTAGTCATCGTTACCTGTAATGATAGCGTCTTTTCCATTGTGACCAGCAACGCCACCAAGCTTAATATTGTCAGAAGTTCCCACAATGGAAACATTGTTGATGTCACCACTTATAGACTTTGAAATATGATATGTTTTATCTGAGAAAAAGCCTAAAATTCTACCATTGTTGTAACCAGCAACTGCACCACCTGCAACTTTTGCCTTTACAACACATTTTTGCCCGCCACCAATCTCAAAGTTAAGAATTGTACCATCGTTGTATCCAGCGATAATACCAGCGTACTCGCCTTCAACTTGTGCATTCTCCACTTTAACACCTTCGATAACTGCGTTCTCTCCAACGTAGCCGAAGATACCAGCATATTTGTGGGTGCCACTTACAACGATGTTTTTGAATACACCATTTAGAACGTAAAGTTTTCCTTCAAAATGTTTCTCCTCAGTTCCGATAGGCTCCCAAGGAATATTTTGGAAATCAATGTCGCCGTCAACAAGAATAACTTTATCCAAATCAGTAAGGGCATCTTTTAATTCTTGTGCGTTTGTGATTTTCTTAATTTCGCCATTGTTTGAATCAAGAGAAGGTAAAACGTTTTGTTCTGCCATATTTAGAACAGGATAGCCACTATTTTCGCCAACTCTGATTTCCCAAACGTTGGTGTTCCAGTAGTATATTGTGCCATCTTTCTCAATAAGTTTGTATCCGTCGCCATCTTTAACATATTCTTTTGTGCCAACCATAGCCGACTTTAACGAACTTAGGTCTTTAAGGTTTCCGCCATTTCCTTCTGTCTCAGTAGAAAGCATTGCTTCAAATTTTCGGCTTGTCTCTGTACCAGTATTACCAGTCCTATTTGCAACACCGCCAATTCCTTCAACAGTAGAAATGTAATAGTTACCAGAAATTACGTTAAGAGCATTTTCAGCAGTTGTGTCAATTGTTTGACCAATAACATAACCTACTTTATTGTCAATTTTGTTTGTAATATTAACATTTGTATAGCATTCTTGGATAGAAGCACCAAGACTCTTTGTGTAGTTTTTGTTTATGCCGTCAGAATCTATTTTGGCAAATTTGTTTTCACCAACAAGTCCGCCAACCAATGTGATTTTTTCAGCAGCACTTGTGTCGATTTTACCTGTGGCATAACTAAAATATACTCTGCCACCATAGTTTTTACCAGCAACACCACCGAAAGTACCTTGAACAGACTCGCTACTTACGCCTTTATCAAGTTTGCCACCAGCGGTTACGCTTGCACTAACTCTGTCAAGTTTTGCAATTGTCTGAGTTCTGCCGTTGTTAACAGAAAGGTTTGCGCCAACAACACCACCGACAACCGCGTTAGGGTTGGTGCTAACAATGTTTGCTTTTTTTACTTCTACTCTCTCAACAGTACCATAGTTTTCACCAGCAACTGTACCAGCATTAACTGCTGTGTTGCCAGAAACCAACATAGTTACGCCATCAAATTTAACATTGTAAACTTTTGCTGTGCTAGAAAGTTTTGAGAACAATCCCGTACTCTGAGTAGTAGCAGAAAGTTTCAAGTTTTCAATTGTATAACCCTTACCGTCAAGTCTGCCATTGAATGGAGTTACTGTGTTGTTAACAAAACCAATAGGTGCCCAAGATGCATTAGTATTTAGGTCAATCATTTTACCAATATCAATATTGTTTGTAAGTTCATAACAAGCATTGATAGAATACAAATCGGTTTTGCCGATGTTTGCAAGGTCTTGTGGAGTACTAATTCTAAATGGATAAGACTGCGAACCATCGCAAACGATAACGTCGCAACTTACGTTTCTAAACTTTGCGTTGTTTGTCTTAAACACGATTTTAGCAACACCACCTTGAAGTGCTTTAAACTCACCAACTGCGGTTTTGCCAACGATTTTGATATCTTTATTTGTTACTTCAATAACCTTTTCGTCGGTGCTATAAACTTCAACTTTTGTGTAAGAATTTGGATCTTCTAGATCAAGACCAAGTTCAAACTTTTCGTTAACGTTTTTGTATAGAGACGCGGTCTTTAATGAGATAACCTCGTTATCTCGCACAAGATAGAACACGCCGAACCCCAACGAAACTGCTACGATAATTACTAAAACAGTTGTTAAAAATTTTTTCATAAGATTTTCAATCCCCCTTTGTTTTTAGGTCGGTCTTTAATTGTTTAATATATTATATATTACTTGCCACCACTTGTCAATACCCAAACCAACTTTTTTAAAGCAAAAAGCAACAGGTAAAACCCGTTGCTTTTAGTATGTGTATTATCGCTCAATTGTAAGCAAAATTTCCCTTATTCTGTTGTCCTCAACGCACGTGATTTTGAAGTTCATTTTGATAGCGTGTTGCACCAAATTTGCGTTTTCGTCAATCACATCGTCTATGGTTTCAAATGTAAGTTCTTGCCCTTCATATGGCATACTTTCGGCAAGTTCGAATATAAACCCGCCAATTGTGGAATATTGAGTGTCTGGCAAGTGCTCAATTTCAAGTTTTTCAAACAAATCCTTAATGTCCATTTCGGCATCAACCTTATACTGATTGTCGGAAATTTTTACAATATCTTCCTTTTCCTCAACCTCGTCGTGCTCGTCGTAGATTTCGCCAAACATCTCCTCAATTGCGTCCTCTAATGTTATAATTCCGCTGGTTCCGCCGTGCTCGTCGGCAATTACCGCCATATGCTTTTTCTCTTTTTGCATTTTCCTAATCACATCGTCAAGTTTCATATTTTCATTTAAAAACATTGGCTTAACCATAATTTTTTGAACGTCAACTTTGTCTTTTCTAAGGAGTGCTGTAAAGAAATCCTTTTGGCTCAAAATGCCCACAATGTGGTCAACGTCCTCCGAATAAACTGGCATTCTGGAATACTGGGTATCAATAAAGACATCTCTAATTTTATCCAAATCGTCGCTCTCGTCTACTGCAATCACGTCAACACGTGGAGTCATAACATCATAAGCGGTCTTTTCGCCCAAATCAAACACACCTTGGAAAAGTTCGGCGTTTTGCTTGTCGATAACCCCCTCTTCCTGCATTGTATCAATAATACTTTCTAGTTCCGTCTCAGTCACGGTAGGAAGTTTTTGACCCGATTTTGCCTTTTTAAGCAAGCAATTTTGAAGTTTTTGAAACAAAAACGTTAGCGGTGTCATTACTTTCATTAGGAAAAACAACAGATTTGCGTATCGAAGTGCGGTTTTTTCCGGGTTTTGTTTTGCGATACATTTTGGAGTAATCTCCCCGCAAATTAGTACGATAAGCGTCATTCCGATTGTGTTTACAAGGTTTGCAAGCGTCGCATTGTATATAATGGTCGAAAGCATATATGCACATAGGGTTGTGCTTGCGATATTAACCAAGTTGTTGCCCACCAAGATTGTAATAAGCGCCTTTTCATAGTGCTCACATATGTACAGCCCTTTAAGCGCGCCACGCCTTTTTTCTTCGGCGTAGGTCTTCATCCTAAGTATGTTTATCGATGAAAATGACATCTCTGCACCCGAAAAGAATGCCGAGCATGCTAGTAAAAAAATGATTACAAACGACAAGATAATGTTAACTTGTACTACGTTTGAATTTGCCCCTAAAAACGGGAGTGGTTCCACGAATTCTGTCTCCTTGAATATTTATAATGATGATTTATAATAACATAAACCTATTAAAAAGTAAAGATGTTTTGACAAATTTGCTTTGCGCTTTACGTTGGTGCCCTTAATAAGGTTTTACCCTAAGCAAGGACAAACGCGAGCAAAATATATGACATATCTGCACTTTTAAGATTTTTATTATCCCCATCGCAAAAATGTTAATCAAAAGTGGGCACTTAATCAAAAACTTTATTTACAAGTCGGTCAAAATAAGTTATAATAGCAAAAAATAGCAGGAGATAAAAATGGCTTTTTGTAATTTTTCGGGCGAATTTGTAAAACACAGCACTATCCAAATTGACAGTGATTTTTTTACGCAGTTTTTGCCATATGTGAGCGACGCTAGCCTAAAAGTGTATATGTTTGGACTATATTGTTGCAACAATTCTAATTCCAAGGACAATTCGCTTAGCAGATTTAGCACAATTTTAAACCTTAGCGAAGATGACGTTATAAGTTGTTTTTATGAATGGGAAGAACTTGGCCTTGTCACAATTGTACAAAAAAATCCTTTTGAAGTGCGATATCTTCCTATCTCCAACGGCTCCATCAGGCTTAAAAAACACAACACCAAAAAATACACCGCGTTTAACACTGGGATGCTAGAACTTTTGTCGCGCGACATAACTCCGCTTGAATTCGACGAGTACTACTCCACAATTGAGAGTTTGCATATCGAGCCCGACGCGCTACTAATGATTGCAAAATACTGCGTTGACATTAAAGGAAGCGACGTAGGATATCCATATATCCTAAACGTTGCAAAAAAATGGATTTACGACGGAATAAGAACTTGCGAAGATGTAGAACTAAGACTTAAAGAACAAGAGAAAAACACAAGTGGTCTTAACGACATTTTGAAAGTTATGGGAATAAAGCGAAACCCAAGCGCCGACGAATATCAAAGTTATCTAACTTGGGTCAACAAACTAGACCTTAGCCAGGAACTTATAACTTTCGTTGCAAGCAAGGTCGGCAAAAAAGGCGGATTTTCAAAACTTGAAAATATGCTAGAAAAATGTTATGCCAAAAAACTTTTTAGCATTAAAGAAATAAGTGACTATATGGCAATAGAAGATGATTATTTTGACACAGCCAAAAAAGTCTGCAAAAACTTAGGCGTATACTACTCCAATCTAGAACCCGTTGTGGAAAACTACATCACAAAATGGACAGCAATGGGATTTGATAAGGACACAATTTTAAAACTTTCCAACTACTGCTTCAAGATATGCATCTACACACTTGACGGAATGAACACAAAAATTGTGGGACTAGCGGACAAAAATCTATTCTCCATATGCGACATCGACAACTCAATTGCCGAACTTATAAAAAAGGATAGCGAAATCAAAAACATACTTACAAAACTTGGCATTGAGCGAAACGTGATTGCTAGCGACCGTCAGTTATTTAAAATATGGACAATCGACTGGCAGATGCCAAGCGATGTGATTGAATATGCCACTACACTTGCTAGCGACAAGTATATGCCAATGCAATATTTACATAGAATACTAAGCCAATATCACAGCCAGAATGTAAAGACCGTGGACGATGCTAAAAAGATAAAGTCTTTTGAAACCACAACCCCAAAAACTAGCACCAAAAAAGTGGAAGCCCGCGACTACTCGCAAAAGGAACTTAATTCGCTATTCGACAACATAACGGAGGTGGAACTATAATGGACGCAGTAGAAATTGTACAAGAAAAATTTAGGCAGAAAAAAATTGACGCCGAATATCAGGCAAACCTAAACAAATTTAAGGTGCTAGAAAATCCAGAATTCAAAGACCTTTACAACACCTGCAAAACCTTATCGCTGGAAGTAGCAAAAGCAGAATATAGTGGATCCGACGCTAGCAAAATTCGAAGCAAATTTAAAAACACAAAAAAAGAACTTTACTCCCAACTTAAAAAAGCGGGAGTTGATATCCAAAGCCTTTACCCGAAATACGAGTGTCCAAAATGCAAAGACACTGGAAACATAAACGGCGAATATTGTGAATGTTTTAAAAAGGCATTATCACAAGAACTAATTAAGGAAAGTGGACTTTCTGACACAAACCTACCAGATTTTGACAAAATATCGTATGATATTGTTAAAAACAAGCAACAAAAGGAAAGTTATATTACAATCTGTAAATTACTTAAAGACTATATAAATATAATTCCAAACAACACAAAACATATAGTAACCCTTTCTGGGCAAGTGGGCGTAGGCAAAACGTATTTACTAAATGCGTGCGTAAACGAAGCAATTAAGCGCAACCTATATTGCGTGTATACCACCGCATTTAACCTAAATCAAGATATGCTAAAATATCACAACGCCAGCATAACCAACAAAGAGCAGATTTTAGAAAAATATCTTACTTGCGAACTTCTTTGCATTGACGACCTTGGCACCGAAAACATCTTAAAGAATGTGACGCTTGAATACTTATATCTAATCATAAACGAAAGACTTATCGCACACAAAAACACAATCATCACAACCAACCTAACACCCGAGCAAATTATGCAAGTGTACGATGAGAGAATTCTAAGCAGAATAGCAAACAAGCGCGATTGTATACTTATTGGAATGACTGGCGATGACCTAAGATTAAGCGGAAAATAAACGTTTACAACGTAAATGATTCCCACATTAAAATTTAATTATAAAATAGTTAACAAAAAACACCTTATCGAAATGATAAGGTGTTTTTATATTTTTAGCAATCGCCATAACCGACAATTATTCTTACAAGTCATATTTAAAGTTCGTCGCAATTTTTAAGTCTGCTTTTTAAACAATACACTTATCGTCACAAAGTCGGCACAAACTGTCTAAATCATTAAACATAAAGACAATTATTAGAATTCGCAGTTGTTAGGAGTACGAGGGAATGGAAGGACGTCTCGAATGTTGCCCATACCAGTAACATACATTATAAATCTATCAAAGCCCATTCCAAAGCCACTGTGTTTTACCGTGCCGTACTTTCTAAGGTTTAGATACCACCAATAATCTTGTTCGTTTAGACCAAGTTCGTGGATTCTATTTAATAGCACGTCATAACGCTCTTCTCTTTCGCTCGCGCCACATAGTTCGCCACAGCCAGGAACAAGCAAGTCGGTCGCTTTTACAGTTTTTCCGTCGTCGTTAAGTTTCATATAGAACGCCTTAATTTCTTTTGGATAGTTGTACACAAATACTGGCCCCTTGTAAATTACGTCAGTTAAATATTTTTCATGTTCAGTCTGGATATCACAACCCCACTCTACTTTGTACTCAAACTTATCGTTGTGTTTTTTAAGGATTTCAATTGCTTCGTCGTAGGTCACACGTTTAAAATCGCTACTCTCTACGTGTTTTAATTTATCTAGCAATCCTTTTTCAACGAACGAATCAAAGAATTTAAGTTCTTCTGAGCACTTCTCAAACAAATACTTAATTACGTACTTTATCATACTTTCCATAACGTCCATGTCATCTTCTAGTTCGTAGAATGCCATTTCTGGCTCAATATGCCAAAACTCATTTGCATGTTTGATAGTGTTGCTTTTTTCTGCTCTAAATGATGGGCCAAAAGTATAGATATTGCCCATTGAACAAGCAAACGCCTCGCCTTCCAACTGACACGATGGGGACAAAAATACTTTTTTACCAAAAAGTTCGTCTTCTGGTTTAAGCTTTTTACCATCATAAATTCCTTGCGTACTTACTCTAAATAGTTCGCCAGCACCTTCACAGTCGGAAGATGTAAGAATAGGTGCTTGAAGATATACAAATCCTTGTTCGTTAAAGAATTTATGAAGTGCAAAACAAGCCTCACTTCTCACTCTATACACGGCATTGAACAAGTTTGTACGAGGTCTAAGATATGCTTGTTCTCTCAAAAATTCTAGGCCATGCCCTTTCTTTTGAAGTGGATATGCGCTATCTGTTGCACCCACAACCTCCACATCGGTTGCGTGAAGTTCGAATGGTTGTTTTGCGTTAGGAGTAACTACAAGTTTTCCCTTGCAAATTACAGACGAGCCCGCATTTAACTTGGATACCTCGGCATAGTTTTTAAGGTCGGTTGTATTAAGTACAACTTGAAGTCCTTTAAATGATGTGCCGTCGTTAAGATCCATAAATCCGAAAGTTTTTAGATCTCTAACCGATCTTACCCAACCGCCAACAGTTATCTGTTTTTCAGAAAGCGCGCTTGGGTCTTTGTAAATTACTCGAATATCTGTTTTTTTCATTGTATTACTCCTTTTCAATTAGTTTTAATCCAACATCTTTTAGTTGTTGTTCGGTCACCTTACTAGGTGCACCCATCATTAAGTCTTTTGCATTTTTGTTTAGTGGGAACGCAATTACGTCTCGGATAAGCTCGTTGTCGGTCATTATCATAAGAAGTCGTTCCAAGCCAAACGCCCCACCAGCATGGGGAGGTGCGCCGTATTGGAACGCGTTGTATAGCGCGCCAAACTTTGTCTCAACATCTTCTTTTTTGTATCCCGCCATTTCAAACGCCTTAACCATAAGGTCGGTCTGGTGATTTCTAACCGCACCACTCAATGTCTCGTAGCCGTTGCAGACAAGGTCGTACTGATATGCCAAAATGTCAAAAGGATTTTTGGTTTCTAGACTTTCTAGTCCGCCTTGTGGCATACTAAATGGATTGTGTGCAAAATCAACTGCGCCAGTTTCCTCGTTTTCTTCAAAGAATGGGAAGTCGCAAATCCAACAAAATACAACTTTATTTTTGTCGATTAAGTCAAGTTGTTTGCCAAGTTCTATTCTAAGCACATTAGCAAGTTTGATAGCCATTTTCTTTTCGTCGGCGATTATGAATATGCTCTCGCCACCTACTAGACCAAATTCCTTAACTAAATCCGCTTTGTTTTCATCGGTCAAGAATTTTACAATGCTTCCGCTAAACTCACCGCTGTTGTATTTTAACCAAGCCAAACCTTTGCCCTCATAGGCGACAATTGTTTTGCCTAGGTCATCATAGAAACGGCGTGGTTTTTCGCCAGCGTTTGCGCAAATTGCTTTGATTGTTTTACCCTTAAATGCGTTAAACTCGGTGTTTTCAAACATTTTGGATAGGTCGTACACAATAAGCGGATTTCTTAGATCTGGCTTGTCGCTACAATATTTTTCGATTGCTTCTCTATATGGAATTCTTACAAAAGGCGCTTCCATAACATCTTTATCCGTAAACTCTTTAAACAACCCCGTAACAAACTCTTCACAATTAGCCATAACATCGTCTTGGGTCGCGAAACTCATTTCAAGGTCGATTTGATAGAATTCTCCTGGGCTACGGTCAGCACGCGCTGCTTCGTTACGGAAACAAGGCGCAACTTGGAAATATTTATCAAAACCCGAAATCATAAGAAGTTGTTTAAACTGTTGTGGTGCTTGTGGCAAAGCATAAAACTCGCCTGGCGCATTTATTGTAGGCACAATATAGTCACGCGCACCCTCTGGGCTAGACGAAGTAAGGATTGGGGTCTGAACTTCCAAAAATCCCATTTCGGTAAGTTTGTTTCGCACCCAATTTAACACGTTTGCCCTTAGCACAATTGTTTTGTGAGTGTCTGGATTTCGCAAATCTAGATATCTATATTTTAGTCTTAATTCTTCCTTAGTATTAGGCGCTTCGGCAATTTCAAATGGCAAAACATTTAGGCTTTTGCCCAAAACATTAAGCGTCTTAACGTCGATTTCAATGTCGCCTGTTTCCATTTTAGGGTTTTTGCTTTCCCTCTCCAAAACACTTCCCGAAACGCTAACAGTACTTTCTTTTGTAACGCCGTTTAGCAAAGTCTCGTCTCTAAACACCAACTGTGTTACGCCGAAGTGGTCGCGAAGGGTCACAAATGTAAGACCGCCAAGTTTTCTAATGCTATTCACCCAGCCTGCTAGTCTTACTTCTTTGCCGACATCTTTAAGTCTTAGTTCTCCACAATTATTTGTTCTGTAAATATTCTCTCTCATAACCTTTCCCTTTTTTTAATAAAAATACCCTTGATTTTTTTCAAGGGTATAAGTTTTAATATATTAAATATCAATTGCACTAAAAATTGTACCCATTATTAAAATGTGTAAAAACCATTATTGCAATTGTCATTCAATTTTAATCTTAGCATAGATTTTTCCTTTAAATTACAATAAAAGTTTACACCCAATGTATAAGACTTGTCAATATTTTTTGTTATAATTATTTGCTTGTAGTCTTATAAATCGCGTTAATTAAGCAACTTGTAGGCAAAAATCTGCTAACAAAATGAAGAAGTTTCATTTTTCCGCTAATTATGTACATAGGTTTTGTGCGTTTTTTATAACCAACTTTTAGGGCGCATTGAGCAACCTTAATTGGATCCATTCGCTTTTTGTCAGCCTCTTCGCTATCAAAACGCGCTTGCGCCGAAAGTGGTCTATCGCCGTAGCGCTCGTTTGTTTCAAGCACAACAGTTTTGTTTTTAGTAAAGTTGGTGCGAATATTTCCAGGGCAAAGTGCCACAACGTCTATTCCATAATCTTTAAGTTCGTTTCGCTGTGCATAACTTAGTGTCAAAACTGCCGATTTCGATGCACCATACATACTGCGATATGGCATTGGGAATAGCGCCATACAACTGCTAATGTTTATAATTCTCCCGCCTTTTTGCATAAGTGGAAGCGCATATCTTGTGCAATTGATAACCCCATAAACGTTTACGGCAAATTGCTTTTCGATTGCTTTGGTTGGAATTAGTTCCAACACGCCATTAAGCCCGTAGCCCGCGTTGTTTATCAATATATCCACTCTGCCAAATTTCTCTTTTATCTTCTCAAAACAGTCCTTAATGTTTTCCTCGTCGGTCACATCGCAATAGTAAAAGTTTTCTATTCCCTCTCCGCCCATATTGGCAAGCGTAACCACAGTGTCGCCTTTTGCCTTGTATAGTTCGGCGGTTTTTAATCCTATTCCACTAGTCGCGCCAGTAATAACCACAACTTTATTCATTTTTTACCTTCCATAATTTTAAAGATAATATATTATATAATATAGGTATTTAAAAAACAAACAAATTGAATATTTTTTTATTCACAAAAACCGCACGCTACACATACTATGAAGTGTATATAAATTGTATATCACATTCAATTTATATACCCTCCCCTTCTTCCAACTTTTTAAGTTGTTTATATAAAACCCCCTATTTACTTGTCTAAATAGGGGGTTTTTATTGAAAAGTATAAGTTATCCACAAAATCACAGTGGAATTTTTATAAATTTTGATGAATAAATATAAATTATTGAATAAAAACACAATTTTTTGAATTTTTACACACTTTTTCACCGAAGTTATCCACTTATCCACATTGAAAAGTGGAATTATCCACAAAAAGTTTTCTAAATTTGTTCTAATTTACCCAAAAATGTGAATAAGTGTGCCAAATTTTTTGAGTTATACACAATAAATTTGATATTTATGCCACACTATGGACAAAATGCGGTTGGAACCACGCCTTGCATATTATCCGAATTTATGCACTCGTTTGTATCTTGTATAAGTTCCACATCGCTCTCAATTGCCTCCATTCCAGCAGGTGGAGTTTTGGCGCCCTCTATCACTATGCCGTTTTGAGGTCGGTAGGTTTCGTGGCGAAGCTCACGCTCTTCCACAAGTTTGCCGTCCTTATATGTTTGCAAATATGATATTGCCTCGTAGCCCTCGCGTGGATATGACAATCTATAATACTCGCCCCTAAACAAAACCTTGTCGCTATATTCGCCTTTTTCGTCCACTTTGACCACGTCGCCACTATGTGCGATTACTTGCACGGTTTCACTACGCGTATCGTAAGTAACACCCTCAGCATTTAAAGCGCTATATAGTTCCACCGAGACCGATTTAGCGTCGGAGAAAGTGTGGATATATATGTCTTTTCCAGTGTTATTTGTAAATTTTAAATCAGACAAATATTCTGCTACCATAGCGTCAAGCGCAAGAGGCACATATTTGACTGGGAGCGTATGTTTGTGGACTTCGTCGATTGTAACTCCCGCACGAAGAAGCGCGTTATATAGTGTTGTGCTTGCTTGGCATATTCCGCCACCAACGCCATCGACAAATCGGCTATTGTAAATTACGGTTGCTGTTTTGTAGCCCGCTTCCAAGGTGTGCGGTCCAGTAATTTTGTTAAACGACACAGTTTCGCCATTTTTCAAAATGTAGCCATCAAACTTTTCAAGTGCAAGTTTAACGTTGTGTTTTCTATTTCCAGTGCTATCCGCAACATTTGTGCTAAACTTTGCTACAAGTTTTGTGCTATTTATGTTGTCCTCCTTGGTGCAATCGGCAGGTTGTTCGAATGTTGGCACCTCCACGACAACTTTGTTGTTTTTAAGGAATTGGTTGTTTATCATCTCGTAAAGAAGTGACTTATCCGCCCTTAGTCCCGACTTACTTTCGCTTATTTCAAACATTTTGTCTGCTTGCGGGTCAAACTTTATTTCGCTATTTACAGGTTCAACCTCAATCTCGCTAATAACTTCCTCGATTTTTTCGTCAAGTCCAACAAATAGGTAGTTAAAGGCGATGTTTAGGTTTTTGCCGTCCATACTATTTAGATAATCCACTTGGCTTTCGTACGAGCCCACTTCGCTTTCGCGGTTTTGCGCCATATCGAGGATTGTGTGAATGTCGCTATTGACCTCAAAATCCTTCTTTGTAAAGTTCCAATTTCTATCATTATAACTTAGTGTCAAATCAAACTCTTTTGCGTTTTCACTAAACACTTGCGTCAGATATTCCACCGCGCGTTCGTTGTTCATTCCAGCGATATTGTAGCCGTTTATGGTTGTGCCGTTGCCAAAGGTTTTTTCACTTTTACCTTGCAGAATGTAAAACTGCCCGACCACCACCATAACCATCACAAACGCCAAAAGCGTCAGCGCCATAAAGACCCTGGTTGTATTGTCGCTCGTTTTTTTAACCGCTTTTTTCGCTCTACCCTTAGACATAAAAAACCTCACACTTTTTTATTTTAGTATGAGGTATTTTTTATTATATATTCACTTTATTTGCTCGTTTTTATTGTCGCAAGCACCTTTTTAAGTTCGGCATTTTCGTTTTTCACTTTTCCCATAAGACACATATCAAACAACAGTTTTTGGATTTGCGAAATCTTGTTTTGTGGCACAAATGTGGCAATCTCTTCCGCCGTAATTTGCAACTGGCTTATGTTTAGCGGAACCCCACCAAGTTTTAGTTCCAACACCTTTTCGCTCACTGGCTTAACGTCGCAAAACACATTAACCGCCGACCTTTGCACATCGGTCAAATTGTGATAGTTTATGGCGACCAACTCATTAAGAGGCTTAAACCTAATTTGCTGAAAAACAAGATATGCGCGAGTTAAATTACACGCCAAATCGCGGGGAAGTCTAAGCACATTGCTTAGCATCATCACATCGCAATTTATTTGCCCCTCTTGCATATATCTAAACTCATATTTGTTGGCAAGATACAACATTAAAAACGCTAGGAATTTAGACTCTTTTGGAGATTTTAAGAATCTTTTGTAGTCATCGGATTTAATGTTAATTTGAAAGCCCTCGTTAAGATTTCCAAAAAGATATTTGTACAACTTTAATCCATTAAAATATATTAAAAACTCGTTTTTCTGAGCACCATATTTAAACTCGGACAGCACAATTTTTTTAAGTTCGGCATATTTTCGTTCGGGCGAAATGCAGTCCAATTGATACACCATTTCGCACGCTGTTTTAAAGGTTTTTGCGTCGATTTTAAAGCCGAGTTCGCAAGCAAATCGCACAAGCCTTAGTATTCTAAGCCCGTCAGAAGAAAACACAAAAAGCGGTGTTTCAATACATTTGACCACCTTGTTTTGTATGTCGCCGGCACCGTTGTATGGGTCAAAAATTTTACCCGTAGAGATGTTAAAATATATGACGTTGCAAGTAAAGTCTCTACGCCTTGCGTCGACCATAATGTCATCAACAAACTCCACGCTTTCTGGCGAGTGGTTGCCACGCACGTAGTTTTCACGGCGAAAAGGCGTGTATTCGTATTGCTCGTCACCGATAGTTATTAGTAACGTGCCAAGTTTTTCGTTAACTCTTTTTACTTTATAGCCCGCGTCAATGCAAATCTTTTCGACCATGTTGCTTCCAAGTGGTGAGCAAATGTCAATATCGAAACACGGAATATTTAGTATCGCATTACGCACATATCCGCCCACTATATACAACTTGCCGTCGCATAGTTCCGCCAATCTTTTTAAATTGTCACTAACCTTTATTTCCATATGTTTATTATATCAACAAATCCGCATTTATTCAAAACAAAACACCCTTTATTTTAACAAATCCACTAAAATAAAGGGCGTAAATATAATGTATATAAATTTATATTTTTTACGTTAGGAATTAGTCGTGCTGTTTCAAAATTCTGTTTATGCTCTTCTAAAAAACGTGTTTCGACAGCCTTTCGGTTTACTATTTAATCCTTTTATCCTCAGTGTAAAATAGTGCAAGTGAGTCGGGTCCGCCGTGGCTTGCAACGCACGCATTCAATGGGACAATAACCACATCAACATCAAGTTTTTCCGTGATTAGGTTTTTAAGTTCTAGGGCGTCATTTTCACAATCGGCGTGAGTGATTATTACTCGCTTGCTTTGGTGGTTGTAGTTTTGTACCATTATGTCGGCTAGTTCTTTAATTGCCTTTTTTCTGCCCATAACTTTTCTAAACGGTACAATTATTCCGTCGTCGCCCACCCTTAAAACCGGCTTAATTTGTAGCAGGTTTCCGATAAACGCCGTAACCGCTTTAATTCTGCCACCGCGCGCCAAAAATTTTAGCGAGTCAAGCGTAAAACTGTGCGCAATGTTAAGTTTTACACTCTCCACAAACTCTTTTGCCTCTTCCACATTAGATATTTTGCCCGCGCACACTTCGTCCAAAAGCATTTTAACCAAAACACCCACACCACCCGACTGGCAAAGGGAGTCCACCACAACAACTTTATTTTTGTGTTTTGCATTTACTTCTTCCGACGCTCTTTGGAAGTTGTTAAATGTGTTGCTCATTCCGCTTGAAAAACTTATGTGAATTACGTCCTTCCCCGTTTCAAGGAGTTTTTCCAAATATTTGGTTGCCTCGTATTCGTTTACTTGCGAGGTTTTGATAATCGTGCCCGCTCTTAACAGCCTCGCAATTTCCTGCCTTGTGTGTTTTTTCTCATCGGTCTTAAAAGTTTCGCCGTTAATGTTGTATTCCATTGGGCACACGCAAACTCCATATTTTTCCACAGTTAATTCGTCTATATCGCAAGCGTCCTCCACGCTTATCAAAAACTTTTCCATATCTCCTCCGCTAGTAGTAATATTATATGCTTAGTATACAAAGTAAGTATTTTTCTATCAATCTACTTTGATATTAGGCTATTATACTTTTTGTTTTTGAGCCAATAGACTTTAAAATTATAACTCTACTCACAGTAGAATTGTGCCAAACCGCGTGTAATTGCTTGCAATTTTGGCAAAAAAACTGTATTATGTAAATATGGACGAATTAAAAAATACAATTGCTAAAAACTTAATATACTATCGCACCCAAGCGAAACTTACGCAATTCGAACTAGCGACCAAACTCAATTATTCGGATAAATCCATATCTAAATGGGAGCGTGGCGCGGGAATTCCCGATGTGGTTATTTTAAAACAACTTGCCGATTTGTACGGCATAAAGGTGGACGACTTTTTCTCGGAAGAAAACCCAGAGGTTGAACCTGAAAACAAAACACAAAACCTTAACATAAAGCACTTGTTTATAATGCTACTATCGGTCGGACTTGTTTGGGTTTTGGCGAGCGTGGTGTTTGTGGCGCTTCTTTGGCTAAACATTCCAAAGTCGTGGCTATCTTTTATCACGGCAATTCCAGTAACTATGATTGTGCTTGTTGTGCTTAGCCGAATTTGGTACAAACCATATATTGTTTGCGTCTTCGTGTCGCTTCTAATCTGGACACTAGCCCTAACAATCTATCTTTTCACAATAAAAACTCACAGTTATTATTTGTTTATAATTTGCATTCCACTTCAAGTTTTGGTTGCGCTATGGTTTGTGTTTAGAAGCAAAATATTAAAACAACTTTCAAAATAAGATTTCTAAAGCTGTAAACAAATAATAAAAGGCAAATGTTACACCTTCCCAACCCAATCAAGCTCCAACAATCCAAAAATTATTTACAAATCTAAATAAAAAAAGCCCCAAATTACTCTGAGGCTTCATATAATATCCGCTAATATTACAAGAAATTATAATTAAAAACTCCCACATTCGGGAGTTTTTTTAAAATGTTATAAAGTTTACGCCGTACACTTGGGTTGTGGACTTATCCACTCTTACTTTGTCGCTAATCTCAACACCTGCAACAACTAAAATTTCATTTCCAAGCGCCAAAACTGGAAGCACGTCTCTAAATCTAGCGGGAACTTTTCGGTCAATGAAGAATTCGTTAAGCGACTTTTTCCCTCCGCCAAATTTTTCAAAAACGTCGCCGTTTTTCCTAAAACGCCAAACAGCGTTTTTGTCCACTTTTTTTGCGTCAAACACGTTTTGATATGCGTTTATGTCGACATTGTTTGAAATATACACTTCAAGCACGCCCACTCCTGGCACATTAAATTTGCCACGTTTTAATCTAATAGGTTTTATATCGGCTTTAAGTTTTTTGTTTGTAAATGTTATAAATCCATATTCCTTAATAGCCACAACTCCGTTTGGCAAGTTTATTTTTGCACCATTGTCGCCATTGATTGCCAAGTCACACACCATATTAAGGTGCTTTTTCTCCACGTCAACACTTGCGCCAATAAGTTTTAGGCACTTAAATATCAATCGACTTGTAAGAGAAGGGTTGTTAAGAAAATAACTTGAATACGCCTTAACCGTGTTGGCACTTTCTCTAACAATTGCGTTTTTACTAATAAGCGAATTTATAAACTCGTTATCTTGCCTACATAGTTTTCCAAATTCGCAAATAGTCGAATCAGCATTTTGCCACCTATTTCTAATAAGGGGCATAATCATATTGCGGATAAAATTGCGAGAGTAATCATTTTGAAGATTGGTCTCATCTTCCACAAACGGAATATCGTTTGCATGGACATATGCTTGGATTTCGGTCTTAGGAGTATAAAGTAGCGGTCTAATAAAACGATCGTCGCGGTTTATTTCCATTCCGCACGCACCGGCAACACCCGCGCCTCTAAATATGTTTAACAAAATTGTTTCCGCTTGGTCTTGCATATGATGACCAAGCGCAATCTTGTCAACAACGCCGTCGTCAAGAAGTTTGTTAAACACTTGATAGCGCCCCTCTCTCGCACCCTGCTCAACGCCAAGTTTTTTGTTGCTACAAAGTTTGTTTATGTCAAGCACGAAACTATATAGTTTAATTCCGTTTTTCTCGCAGTAGTTTTTGACAAACAAACTATCATTGGCGCTCGTTTTGCGAAGGGAATGATCGACATTGATTGCTACCAAATTAAACTTTAACTTGTGAGTCAAATGCATCAAAACATTAAGCAGACACATACTATCCTGTCCGCCCGAGCACGCAACAGCAATTGTTTCGCCTTCTTTAATTAGTTTGTTATTAACAACAAATTGTTCAATCTTATTCATCAAAACCTCAATAATTTGTTAATTTTTATATAAAAATGCTAATTTTTAAGCAATTTTTATAATTATATAACAAAAAACTAAAATTTTCAAGGTTTTTATACTGGAAATACTCTAACCGCCAAAACTGTCATATCGTCCTTTATTCTGCCGTCATTTAAGTCCACCGCGCGGTCAAGTATTTCTTCGGAAATTGTCTGCGGATTAGTAGAATTTATATTATACACAAATTCTTGCAAATCCTCTTTTGTGTCAAAAGCATCACTTATTCCGTCAGAAAGTAGTATGATAATGTCAAAAGGTTGGATTGTTCGTTTTGTAATATGTGGTTTCATTTCCTCTAATACGCCTATTGGAAGCCCACTACTTTCTATGACATCTGTCTTATTTGCATTTTTTACAAAGCCATATGTTGCACCAAGTTTTATAAAATCACAAAGATTATTATTGAAATCCAGCACACACAAATCAACCGAAGAAAAGTTTTCCTCGTTGTTAAGGCTAAGCAGTCTATTGATGCTACTAAGGATTGTATCGTTTTCAAAACCCGCTTTGTAAAAGTTTTCAATAAGCGTAATTGAAAGGTTGGAAATTCGTTGTGCTTTTTCTCCGCTTCCCACTCCGTCACACAATGCCACCATATATCTGCCGTTATCGAGTTTTACTACACTATGCGCGTCGCCGTTTTTAAGCACGCCATTTTTGCTTATCGAACTACACCCAAACACTATGTCAAAGTTTCCTTTGTTTTTAAGGTTGACAACAATAGAATTTGGGATTTGATTTGCATCGGTGTTTGATATCATCATTTTAACACCACACACTTTTGACACAACCTTTTCCAAAATCGCCTCGTTTACAACTCCCGGTCGCAAAACAAGCGACACGCTCTTGGACGACATATGTTCCTCGTAGACAATTGCTTCGTAGCACACAATGCCACGATAACTAAGTTCTTCAACCAGCCGTTTTTCCTTTTCGACATCAAAAGTTATATTGAGCCTAACCTCATTGGAAAGTTTGTTAAGCATTTCCTTAACGCCTAACAATTGGTCGGCTATCAAAATTCGGCTTGCGTCCATATTGTCCACTAACTGTGTGTAATTTCTATAACTTTTCAACATTTGATTGAGCGTGTTAATCATAAAGTTGACCCGACCGCATTTGGAAGTGACATATTGCGGAACATCAAGCAAATTTACTCGTCCCCGCTCCAATCCGCCGTCAATCAGCATAGAAAACACATCTCTAATATTGCTATTTCTACTACAATTATGTTTTTCCGGACAATTACCACAAACCTTACTAAGCAGTTCGTCGGTCAATACTTCTCGACTTTCGCTTTGTGGCAAAACCCCCTTTATCATTCCGCGATAAACAACGTTCATTTCGTCAAAAACCTGCGCTAGTTCGTTCATTCGCTTGCATATCCCGCTTTTAGTGCGATTAACAAGGCTCCTTATGGCGAGATTTTCGCGTTTTGCACCAATAAGGTCTTTAATTTTTAAAAACACACGTTTTGGCGTAAACAGGAATATTAGCCCGGCACCACCCACTGAGAGCAAACTAAACCAAGTAAAGTGAGGATATGCCTTGAAGTACACTCCCATTAAAATTTCTGTAAGTACAACCGCCACAATACTGAATATTTTGTAATTGGTTTTGAATGCAAGTGCGGACAAGGAATAACCCACAAACACCGCGACGTACAAAATGTTAAGGCTATTAAGCGCGCATCCTAGCCCGAGCAAACTCGCTATCAAAAATGTGTTTTGCGGAGCGACCATAGAGCAAAGAAGGATAAAATACACACCCACAAATTTTGAAAATTCGAAAAAGTAAATGTTTATATTCGCTAGTCCCATTCCGAGCACAACAAGCATAAGCGAGCCACAAATTTTCTCGTCCAAGTTTAGTGTCAAATTAAAATCGCGTGCCACAGCGCCGAAGAAACAAATAGCAACGTATGTAAATATTAGTCCTAGCACCACAGCAAAAGTAAGCATCAGGTTTTGCCTAGCAACCCCAATATTTAGGTAACAAAAACTCACCATTGATAGTAGATAAGGGATAATTATTGTATAGTGATTTGGTTTTTTCTTAAACTTTTTTGCAACCAGCCAAGAAAGTATTACTACGCCAAAAACATTTAGTGATATGTAAAGCGAGTTTAGCCCAAATCCAGCAAAAGTGTTGCCCACCACAAAGCAAATGGCGTGAAGAGGTGTATGTCGCAAAAAGTACAGCAACGCAATCATCACCGATATGCCAAATGGAGCCAGTCCAAGCCCGCAAGTCGCCCGAGCCAAAACAAAAAACACCAGCACTTCTGCCACGAGTTTTGATACTTTAACCACCCTATTTTTCCACATAATCTTTTCTCCTATGTCGATAGTTTAGAACACATAAGAAAATCGGACAATTGATTATTAAAACTTATTTTGTAGATAATGTGCTAAATTTGTAGATTTAAAAAAAATGATATAATTTTTCGATTTTATTTATCATATACATGTTTTACAATAACAAGGAGAAATCAAAACAAATGGAAAATGTTACAATAAAACAGACGGAAGTCGTTAACAACAAAATCACGCTTGACAACCGTAATAAACTCGCAATAACTGGCGTTAGCAAAATGGTGAGTAGCAACGAGACCCTACTTGTAATGCAAGTAAAATCTACAAAGTTGACCGTATCTGGCAAAGCAATTAAAATCGAAAAACTTGACATCGAAAACGGTTTGCTAGAAGCGAGCGGAGAGTTTGACAGCATTAAGTACAACGACAACGGGGGCATTTTTAAAAGGATATTCAAATGATTTTCAATTATATTTTAGGCGGGCTACTTTGCGGAGCGGTTTACGGAATTTTAAAGGGAATAGTATATGTTTTCAAAAAACACTTTATCGCCCAACTTTTAGCCGACTTTATTTTTTCCGCATTTTTGGGGCTGACCTTTATTTTCATAACGACAGTTTGTAATTCTGGACAGTTTAGGCTATATCTAGGTGGTGCTTTTGTGCTAAGTTTTTTCTTGGAGCGAAAAACTCTTGGAAAATTATTTGCCAAACTTGGGCTTATGGTTTATAATTATTTAAGTAATAAGGCGACCGCTTTTAGATCGACCAAAGTGGGGAGAGTGTTGTTTAAATAATGAAAAACAGCAAGCAAACAGTTAAGTTAATAAGCATAATTTCAATCTGCCTAACAGCGATTTTGTTTGTTGTGCTTTTGTTTCAGTTTGCTAAAATCGTGACGCTTAAAAACAGGCAAAAGGCACTTCGCTCGACCATTTCGCAAAAACAAACCGAGATTGTCGAATATGACGAACTTCTTGACTACATCGGCTACGAAGACGGCGAATACAACCAAGAGTTTTTGGAAAACTACGCCCGCGAAGTTTACGGCTGGGGCAAGCCTGGTAGAAAATATTATACAAGTAAATAAAAAACACCTTTATCAATCAAGGTCTTAACTTTATGGCGCCTTGAAAAATAAGGTGTTTTTTTAAAACAAAAAAGCATCTTTTAGAAGATGTTTTTTCTTAAATGGTAGCGGGAGTAGGATTTGAACCATACGACCTTCGGGTTATGAGCCCGACGAGCTACCGAGCTGCTCCATCCCGCGATATTCATTTTACAAAGTAAAGTATATTACAAATTTTTATATTTGTCAATAGTTTTTAGTGATTTTACTGCTGTCTTTATTATTATATGCCAAAAAGGCAGATTAAAATTACTCCAACGCACTTATTTTTGCCACCCAACATCATCGCAAATATTATCAAATTTTGTAAAGAAATTCTAAAATACCCTTGACATAAAATACAAAGTATTGTATTATTACATTGTCTAAAATTTCGTGGCGGCGTAGCTTAGTTGGTTATAGCATTCGGTTCATACCCGAAAGGTCGTAGGTTCGAATCCCACCGCCGCTACCAAATTACATCTGAATATGGTCCCATGGTCAAGCGGTTAAGACACCACCCTTTCACGGTGGTATCAGGGGTTCGAGTCCCCTTGGGACTACCAATTATACTATATATTGTATTGTTTTTATGGGTTAACATACAATGTAATGTGGTTAAGATAGTGCTTTTGCACTATCTTTTTTTATTCGTGAGTAGAATTCGAGTAGAATTTTGTTTAAAATCTAAAAGTTAATAAACCTTTAAAAAGAAAATTTAATAATGCTCTTATTAGGTTCTATTTTCTTAAATTCGTAATCGGCTTTGTTTAGGGAATACTCTATCTTTGAGTAGCCCCTCTCTCCCGTTTCGCTTAGGTAGTTTGGTTTAAAGCCCGCAATTGTTAGGCTTGAATTAACCGCGCTATACGACATCTCAACATTGTCGTTAAAACAAACAAGTTTGCTAACGCCCAAATTTTCAAACGCGTAAATGGAAATATACTCAACCACATTTTTAAAGTCAAGGTCGTAGTGCTCGCTGTTGCACAAGATATTAAGCTTGTGCAATTTTTCGTCGGGCACAATGTTTGCAAACGCCACAATCACCCCGTTATATGAAATACACCAAGTCTTTAGTGCACCAGTGCCTATAAAGTCGGTCATAATCTTGTTGCGCGCTAGTTTTACATTTTTGTAGTTTGGATTTACTATAAAAAGTGGGTCGCCCACGTATTTTACGCCCTTAAATATGCTCGAAAGTGTAGCCAAATCCTCATCAACCAAGGGCTCAACAACATACTTTTTCAAGTACTGATATCCGTCGAGTTTTTGTTCTAGATAATCAAAAAACGGCAAAGTATACGGCTTGTCGTCAACCTCGCCAAACGCAAAAATCACAGGCTTTTCTGGGTCATTTACTTGAAGAGAAGGTTGAAGCGCTTTTAGTATTTTAAAAAGCGCCAAGTTGTTTTTGACCGACATACTTATGCCCACCATTGTGCGGTTGTTGTAAAAAACGTGGTGTTTTTCTAAGTACTTAGCAAACTGCTCTATCACGCTATAATAATTGTCAATCCTAAACATATTGATTTGATAATTGCGGACAATAAACTTGCAATAATCCTCAAAATAACACTGCGCTTCTTCCCTATCAAAGTAGAAATAATGCGTGTAATCCTTGCCCGAAAAATCGTATTCGTCCTCGGGGAAAATGTCAAAGAAATTGTGCTTAGTGGCACAATAGTTTTTAAGTTCTATTTTGGTTTTTTCCAAAGTTTTTTTAATAATTGGTTCCATATAATTATATTATCACATTTTTACTTCGCTTGCAACCATAACCTACATAACTTTGTCTGAGGTTATGCTATACACGCCGTACGACGCAAGTTTTAACGCAGTAGAATAACCCTTAACGCCCCACACAGACACTTGAAGCCCTGCGTCGTGAAACTTCTTAAACGTGTCTCGGCGCGCAAGTCTCCAATGTAATGAAACCCCAACGCGATTGGACACGCAAAAGTTAAAGTATCTTTTCATAGGGTTGGTCACAAGTAGTTGAAGGTCTTGTTTAGGAAGAAGTTTTCTAAGCCTACTAAGCACGCTGGTACTAAACGAAATAAGCAAACATTTTTTCAAATATCTATGCCATTTTAGGGTTTTGATGACCCGCATAATCTGTTTGTCAGAAAAGTCGTATTTAAACTCAATAACGCAGACCTTGTTATATTTTTTGCACAATTTCACATACTTTTTAAAAGGACAAATATCGGCAGTAATTGTGTTGTCGGAATTTACAAGCGTAAGCCTATTAAGTTCTTCAAAACCAAAATCGTGAATGAGTTTTTTAACACCCATAAGGCGCTTGCCATTTTTGTCGTGAAAACACACACATTTGCCGTCTTTCGTAAACTGAATGTCGGTTTCGATGCCCCAAACATCGCGTTGAAGGCACGCTTCTTTAAAGGCTTTATAGGAGTTTTCGACCGCATTATCGCAAAGACCGCGGTGCAAAACAAGTTTGGTTAAATCGCTTATTTTTTCCATATTTACAAAACTTCCTCCTATAATTACTTTATTTATATATTGTTTATATTTGACAAAATTAACCCAATATTTTATAATCGTACTGAAAAGTGATATTCTCAACTTCAAAAGGGATTTTTATGACACAGGTGAAGCACAAATTGAGATTTTTAATAGCGTCGTTGTTGTTGGCAATAATTGCCGTTGTGTTTTTGCCAGCCACTAGCCACAACGTTTTTGCCGACACAGAGCCGATTAAACACACCGTGACATTTACCTACAATGGTCAGACCCTTCGCACTATGCAAGTTGAGGACGGCGGTAACATTAAAAAGAGCGATTTCCCACTTTCCGAGTTGCCAGAAATCGGCGAAAACGATATGTGGGTTTGGATGTACACCTCGGGCGAAAACCTTATTTCCATAAGTTATAGTGCATTCAATGGCGAGGACGACCGTGTTTTGGTGTCCAACATCACTCAGGACATAAATTTGTACCCTACTGTTTTCAAAAACCCAGACAAAACTCACAAGGTTATATTCCGCCTACCTGACAAAACCGAAGTAATACTTACAGTTTACAATGGCGAAGATTGCCCAGAACCAGACATTCCACTAGGATTTTGCGAGCGCGCTAGTTATAGCAGTTCGCTAAAAAACATTCGCGAAGATATGACGATCGACGTTACAATCGACCGCACAATGAAATACATTTTCCTTATTGGTTGTGGCACAGCACTTCTTGCTAGTATCGTAGTAATTGTAGTTGTTATTTTAAAAGTTGTCAACGCTCCAGAGGACGACGATGACGAAAATGAAGAAGAAATCGTTGATTCGACCGATTCTTCCAACAACGAATAGTTGGTTTTACAAAAATCAAATTATTTGTTCATTTAAGATTAAGTAAAAAAACACCAGTAAGTCTGGTGTTTTTTATTCGTGATTATCAAAATCTTCAACGTCGGGCAACATCTCGTCCATAGTTTTGACTACAAACTCGCCCTTTTCGTCTCTTAGGATTATTTTAATTTCAGGCTGAAGATTGTTAAACATTTCTCTACAAATTCCACAAGGCGACAAACATTCAATGTCGTTTGTACGCATATTGTATTTCACGGCGATAACATACTGCATTTCGCGCTCTCCTGCCATCCACGCATTGCTAAGCGCAACTGGCTCGGCGCACACGCTGTGCCACCAGCCAATGTTAAGACCGTAATATATTTTTCCACTTTTCGCCATAACAGCCGCCGCAACTTGGCTACGCCCAGTACGCTCGTGCAAGTCTCTATTTTGCTTGGCAAGTTTTACGCAGGTGTCATACATTTTTTTAAATGTTTTGTTCATTCGCTATTACGCTGCCTTTGCTTCTTTTTTCTCTTTCTTCTCTTTTTTCTTTTCAAGTTTCAAGGCTTTTTTCTCGGCTTTGGCAATCTTTTTAAGGCGTTTCTTTCTTTCCTTTTTGCTCTCAACAGGTTCTGTGTCAAGTTCTTCTTCAAGCACTCTTGGGTCTAGCATCCACTTTTTAAACATTCTAACAGATTTAACCATATAGAAGCCGTCGCAATAACGCTCTTCGGTGGTCATACCCATTTTAAGTACCTTCCCTGGCACAACCTTGTCGTCCTCAACAACAGGTTCCATTTTTTCTTTGCCTATGCTATAAAACATTCCAGTTGTTCCGAAGTTGTACAAGTGGTGATGAATGTAATCGCCGTGAATTGATTTAAGGTTTGTGAAATAAAAACTTGTGTGGAATGGCGACACCTCGATAATCTTTTTAGGCATAATTCCAAAGTGGTCAAGCACACGCAAGAAATTAACAGCAAGTTTTACAAGACAATTTGGGATAAATCTAAAAAATCTTGCAGTCTTCTCGGTGCTATTTTTAGTCTCCATTGCAGCCTTAATATTGGCGTCAAGTTTTTCCTTAACTTGATAAATATTTTCTCTGCCAGTAAACCTTATTTTCATAGTAGCGTCTGGGCTTTCGTCGTTAAGACCCTTCTTAACCGTAAAGGAAGCGTAAATGCCGTTCCTTTGATACACTCTGCCCGCAACAGCAAATCTATTTAGGTGCGGACGAGTAGCGTACAACCTAACAGCACCCGCTAGCAAAATATCCATATACGAAAAGTTAATTCCTTCCTTTTCGCGTTTTTCCCTAATCCACTCATCAAAAGGTTCACAACGAAGTTCAACAAGGTTAAAGTTCATTGCATCGTTTCTTGTCTTCATCAAAATTGGGACAAGCATTGTTTCAGGGTCAATATCTTTTACTCTAACCCCATCACTTCTAAATCCAAACATAATTTTCTCCTAATCTAAACTAAACTTATTATATAAAATTATGACGATTTTGAAAAGAAAAATCGGGCAATTTAGACAACTTTACAAAAAAACAACACCTATTTGGTGTCGTTTTGATTGGATTTGTTGTTTGCTTCCTCTTCAATCAACTTATTTAGAAGTGTATTGTACTGCTCCTCCGTGATCAGCCCCGACGCTTTTTGCGATTTTAAAAGTTCTATTCGCTCGCTCAAAATTTCCATACTATCCTTTTTCTCCATCGCAACAACAGGTGCCGAAAACTCTCTTTTTCTTATCCTTGCCGAAATTATCAAGCCAATAATTCCAGGAATTAGTGACAATATAAACAAGCACTGAAACAAAGCCACATATGTTAGCACCCTAGACATTCCAGGAAGCACAACGTCTCTCTTGGAATATTTCAAATAACAATATCCCGCGTAAATATTAAGAAGCGCACCCACTACAAAATCGCCCATTGTTACGGTCAATTGAAAGTTAATTTCTCTCTCAGTCGTTGCTCCCAAATACTCTTTGATATAATTCATAGTAAAATCCTTTAAGCCTTGCACATTAAACAAAACAAAAAAGAATCCTAGTATCATAATAGCCGACAAAACAAAACTAATAACCGCTGTCACAACCAGCCATACTTTTTCTTTTTTACTCATCTTCCACCAATATTTTAGTAAGCGTATCCAAAAATTCTTGTTTGGATATCGACTTATCTTCCTTTAATTTTTTAAGTTCTTCTATTTTTTGCTTTAACCTAATCGGATATTCATCGTTCTCGTGCTTTTCAAAAGCATCGGGTTGATTTTTATCCACCACAAGCGCAACTAGCCCCAAAATCGAAGCAATAACCGATGTGAAAATTAACAAGTTGACACTTGAAAGAATTGCAATCCACTTTCGCATAGTAAGCGGTTCGGTGCCAAGTTTCGATTGGTCTATGTATATTAGCCCAGACACCGAGTTTAGGATAATTGAAAACCCCAAATACAAAAATATAAATATGATAATCATCATCATAAGTTTTTCGCCCGCCTGAGGATTGTAGGAATACAGTGGCGACCTAAAAACTGCAACCCTCAAAGAAGAGTCGATTACGTCAAGAGATGTGGACACAATTACAAGCAGTAGCGCACTCACAACGCTCTTAACAATCTGCATTATTCCCGCCACCAAAAGCAGGGTGTTTCTGTTGTTTTTCATTTGTATTTCTCCAAAAATATACTAGCACAGTTTTGTTAAAACTCAAACTAAAACCGACTAGAATAATTTTTAACGATTTTTAAAATCTCATCAAAGTTGTCATCTTCGGCGGATTTGTTTTTACATATTTTCCCGCATTTTTGACACTTATGGACAATAACATACCCCTTTTTGCCACTAACCTCTACGTTTATTGGCACCAACAGCCCTTTGCACGGATTTTGTCTATCGCCGGGCATAATGTCAACGTGAAGGGAATGCAAGCAATATGGGCAGTGATTGCGAGAAGTATATTTAAGAGGGCTTACTTCTTTGCCACAGTTTGCGCAGATAAATCCGGAGTCGTTTTTCGTAAAGTTTTTCATCTCTCATCTCCGTATTTCGCTCCGCCCTGAGCAATCTGAGAACCGCTTATTCCAAGTACTGCGCACGCTTCATCTTTGTACGATTGAAGCAGTCCCTCGTGATGATAACTAAACACTCCATCGGTACCGACAATTAAATGATCCAAAAAGTTAATATTTCCAACAGCCAGACCAAACACAAGTGCCTTTGTGAATTTGTTATCTTCTGCCGATGGCACGCTAGGACCAGTTGGATGATTATGTGCCATAATAAAATTAGAAACCTTATGTTTATAAAGTTCGTCCATCATTATTCTGACGGTCACGTTTGCTTGGTTTATGCCTCCGACCGAAACGCGTTTGGAAAGCACAACCTTGTTGTTGCCGTCCATTCCAATCATATATACTTCTTCGTGGTTTAAGTTGCTAAGCAATGGCAAAATAAATTGTTTTGCCGAGCCCATATCTTTAATAACCTCAATCGGTTTTTTGCGACGTTTTTGATAGTAGATATAAAAACTTCTAAACTCGCTTAGAAAATGTGAAACAACCTCTCCTACGCCCTTGACCTGTTTTAGCGAATTAACATCAGCCTCCAACGCGCCCGCAAAACTACCGAACTTATTTATAAGTTGATGAGCAAGCTCGTTTGTGTCCTTTTGAGGTAAAACAAATGTTAACAAATATTCCAAAACTTGGTGCTCGTGCAAAGATTCAAGTCCACTCTCTTGCACTTGTTTTCTTAGTCTTTCGCGATGACCATAATGTAGATGCTTTTGCTCCACGATTTTAAAAAACTCCTTTACCTGAAATATTTTACAATAAAATTACTTTTTTAGCAACATATACGCCATAAAAGTTGACACTTAACACCCTATTTTATATAATTGGTTTAGTAAAAATTAGGAGAATTTTTAATATGGCAGTAAGAATAGCATGTGATAGTTCTGCCGATTTAGGCAAGGAATTTTACGAAAAACATAATGTTGGTGTTATGCCCTACATAATAGTTTTGGGCGACAAAAACTACACCGACGGCGAGACAATCTCGGTTGAAGAAATTTTTGATTACGTAGACAAAACAAAACAACTCCCCAAAACAGCCGCTTTAAACGAATATATGTTTAGAGACTTTTTTGAGAAGCATTATAACGACGAGGGATTGGTGTATTTTAACCTATCGAGCAAAATCACATCAACCTACGAAAACGCAACAGCTGCAAGCAAGCACTTTGAAAAAGTGCATGTTGTGGATTCTCTATCGCTTTCGTCGGGAGTGGGAATGCTAGTAAGATATGCTTGTCAACTTGCTGAAAGTGGTGCAACTTACGAGGAGATTATTGAAAAAGTCGAGAACAGAAAACAATATGTTCAAACAAGTTTTATCCTAGACCGTCTTGATTATTTGCACAAGGGCGGAAGATGCTCTTCCCTTCAACTTCTTGGTGCAAACCTTCTAAAACTTCACCCTTCAATTCAAGTGACTAGCGAAGGCAAAATGCAAATGAACAAAAAGTACAGAGGCAAGATGTTTGACATTGTGCACAAGTACATAGACGACACCCTTGAAGAGTACAACAATCCAGACTTAGAGTTTTGCTTTATCACTCACACCGCAAGAACCGATCAAGTAATTGTAGACAGCGCGATTGCAACCGCTAAGGCTCACGGATTTAAGCAGATTTTCGAAACAACTGCAAGCGCAACGATAAGTTGTCACTGCGGACGAAACACTATCGGAATATTGTACTTTAACGATGGTGGCGCAAACAACACAAAAACAACAGACTAATAACGCTAGATTATTTTTAATGACACAAATGTTAATAGAATAATTGCGATAGTTTAATCGAAGTAAATATCACAAAAAAGCGACTTTTTATAGTCGCTTTTTTATTTTTCTATAATGATGTTAATATTGCTCTACATTGAGAAAAATCTATACACTTTCCCTCTAAACTTATCTTTAAAGGAATCATCTTTTAAATCCTTAACGGCAAGCAATCTACTCTCTTCCATAATCTTTTTCTGTTCTTTATCTATTTCCTTTAAGACTTCTCTACTATGGATAAGAACCGAACAATCAAAACAGGATTCAAGTTTTCCAATGTCAACATTTGCCCCGCCAATAAGTGCGGTCACTCCGTCAACACTCACAACTTTTGATCTAACCGCTCCGCCGTATTCGTATATCTTAACGCCGGCACGAATAAGTGACTCATAGTAACCACGACCTAAAATGTTGCGATTATAACGGTCTGTGTTGTTGGATGCGATAATACTCACGTCCACACCGCCCTTAACGGCATTAGATAGCGCCGAGAAGATATGTGAATCTATCAAGTAACAAGAACTCATTATCGTAATGTTGGTCTTTGCGTTATTGATAAGGTTTAGATACATATCCCTAACCTCGTTGCGATTGGATAATGGGCTTATGCTAAGTGGTTGGACAAACTCGTTCGACTTAGCCTTAGGAAGTTGTTCTGGCTTGTATTTAATATAATCTGTGTCCACTTTATCCTTAGCAAAACGCCACGAATTTAAGAATAACACGCTTAGGTTCCACACAGCGTCGCCGGTAAGTTTTACGCCCGACTGGCGCCAATTGCCGAATTCTGCGGTCACAACCGACTGGTCGTCGTAGATGTTTGCGCCACCCACAAACGCCACAATTCCATCAATAACGAAAAGTTTTCGGTGAGACGCAAAGCCATACAAACTCGACCTAAATGGCTCAACCTCTATTTTGTAGTTTTCAAGTTTTTTGAATGTGAACTTATCTGTAAAAGAATCCTTGTTTGTTTTAGGGTTATACAGTATTTTAATCTCAACGCCCTCGCGCGCTTTTTGTTTTAATACCTCAAAAAGCCTATCCCAGATGTCGCCTTCGCGAATTTTGTACGCGTCGATAAGGATATATTTTTTTGCGTCAAGAAGTTCCTCAAAAACCTCTTCGTAATATTTCTTTGCACCGGAAATGTATCTAACAGAAGTGTTTTGATATAGGGGTGCGTTAAAATAATTTGCGTAAAATTTTGAAATTTTGTAAGCGTTATAATCGTGCTTTTTTAATGTTTCAAAAGGTTCCTCTTCCACCACCACATAATCGGAACTAGCATAGTTAAGTTTTCGCCAAGTGCGCCTTCCAAACAACCAGCGAGCCTTACTCTTAGTGAAAACGTATAGTAAAATTGCAAAAAGCGGGAATGCGAAAATCACAAGTAATGTGGACATTTTATGTGTTACGAAATTGTTGTTAGCCACGAAAAACGACATAACAATTACGCCTACTCCGACCACAACAGCATAAATCCAAAAGAAATTGAAAAAAGACAACGTGACAAGTGCTGCCAAATTAACAATAAATGCAAATATTAAAATATTTTTCTTGGAAACAATCCTATTTTGCGAATTTCTCATTTTATGCCTTTACTTATTTATATGTTAACACAAAAATATAAAATACACAATATAATGCTTTAATGTTTTTGAATTTCAGTAAAGTCCATTTGTTTGTACGTCACGTGGTCAATTTGGGTCGCGCATTCTTGCACTTGCGCCCTGCTTTCCTTGATGTTTCTGTAAAAAGCGTCACCGTCTTGCGACTGGAAGTACACGCCAATAATCTTTTTGTTGTTGGTATTAAGAAGCGTATATGCGGCTCTTCGACGCGCACCACCCACTATGTTTCGGGCAACACTTTTTTCGCTCGCCACAAACACATTGTATGCCAAAATTCTGCCCGCGTTATCCACAACAGTTATGCCGTCGTAGTTAAGCATTGTAACAAGCACGTCTGAGTAATCTCTAAGCCTACTCTCGCTAAAACTCTTGCTGGTTAGGAACATCTTGGCAAGTTGGATTGGCTCGGGAAGCCACGTTCCGTCAGCCAAAAGCCCTTTGGTGTCCTTAAAATCCTTGTCTACAATAACACATATTGTGCCGTGTGAGTTATGAAACATCTTAGTAAAGATGTTGTTGTACATATTTTTAATATCTTCGCGTTTTTTCTTAGTTGTTTTTAGTTTTGTAAGTCCGTCGTTAACAAACCTTGCAATATTATCCTCGCTATCGTGAGGCATAATGTTGGCCATATTGAAGCAAATGTTGGTTTTGTTGCCCTGAATTCCGCTAAAACTCATAACGCCATCGGCAACAACTGCCATATATATAAGTTTGCTTTTCGAGGCAATTACAGGCATATATTCCTTATCAAAAATAAGTTTGTCTAGTGCTTTTTCCTTAATGCTATTTAGCGCCTTAATAATGCCGTATTGCACACCAGAGGAATAGTTAATATAAATAGACCAACCGCTCAAACAAAAGCACATAAGCGCCTTAATACGCTGGTTGAAGTTGTTGGCATTTTCGTCGGCATAAAAGCATATTTCTACACAATCGGGGATTGCCTTTGCAACAGCGTGCACATTGGTGGTCACATAAATAGTAGGACGAATCTTAACGCCCTCTTCTTCGTAGTTTAGAAATTTATAGCACGAATTGATAAGTCCCACCGTCTCGTTGGGGCTAAACGACGGAAATTCCATAGCCATAAAGTCTTTAACCGATTCTTTTGCACTTGTATAAAAAACATTCGTAATCATACGCAATTTCCCCATTTTTTTTCATTATAGCATTTTCGAAAAATAACACAATCAAATTTTAAAAAAAATTTAAAAAAATTGATTTTTTGACAAAAAAGTATATCTTTTTGCATTATTTACTATACATTATGATACAAAACCCTCATTTTTGCTAAATGCGACAAAAAAAGATTGCAACAATTTGCAATCTTTTTTGTTATCTTCCGTATCCGCCTGCTCCGCCGAAGCCTCCTCCCGAGAAGCCTCCGCCAAAGCCACCACTTCCACCTTTAAATCCACCTGTGGAAACCTTAGGCATTACAAAACTCTTTGTGAACTGCGTATTTAGCGAATGGCAAAGAATATGAACGTCTAGTGGAGAAACATAATAGTTTTGAGGTGTAGGCATATAAACCGACTCAAAGTTTTTAACAAAGTCGTCTAACACATTAAGCGCATAAGCGTATGGCAAAATGTCGTAGAAATAACTTGGGTCGTCTTTAATAAGTTTTTCAATTCTATTTTTTTCCATAATGGTTATGCTGTGTTTAAAGCCCCAAATACGGCCGTACATTTCTTTCATTTCGCTTGGCATACTAAATAAGTTTTTACCCACAATTACAAACACCGCAATAGGTGCATATGCAAATATTCTAGCAAATGCAAGGTCGTAGCCACGTGGCGTGCTCACAACAACAAGCACCACCGACACAATCATAATCATAATCGCGAGTACCCTTGGCATATTGAGTTTTCGGTCGCTATCCTCGACGAAATATGTGCTTGAATACATAATCGACGCTATAATGCTTATGAAAATCGCCATAAAGCACAATATCATAATGTTATCGGCACCGTTTTTTGAGCGATAAAACATTATGCACATCATAATAACCAAAGGAATAAAGGATATAAGCCCTAGCATAAAGTGCGAAACTTTGCTTTCCGCCTTGTATCTAGCGCCAATTAAATCCTTAACAGTGCCAGCACAACCCGCCATTGTTTCGCTTAAAACTAGGTCGGATCCACCAAACGCGTATTCGGTGCTTCCGTTTTTAAAGAACGCGTCAAACAAACTATTTTCATATAATTTTGATTTCGTGCGATCTAAATCCTTAATTTTAGTAATCGACTTAGGCTTATGATTTTCGTCGTTGTTAATTTTGATGTAGCCCTTGCTTGCCCAATACAAAATCAAACTAACAAGCCTTTTAGGTTCCATTTTCCCATTGATTACATAGTCGCAATCGCAAGGAGTGTAGCCCTCTGGTGGATAAAACTCCACCACTCTAACAGGTCTATTTTTGCCAGCCTTACTTATAGCGATGCCTAGCACAATTCCCGCCAAAGCAAGCGAGCCCAAAATCACGCCAATTTCAACTGCAACCTGAAACTTGTTCATTTTGCTAAAATAGCCTTCTGGAAGTTCCATTCTCATAGTTAGTCCCTCGTGAGCACTAAAACTAATGCCCGCAGTGGACGAAATTGTAAGGTTTGTTTTGTCAATTACATAAGGGATTACACTTTCCTCGTTTGCGCCATAATATCCTTTATAAAATGTTGGTGTAACATCGAAGTTTTTAGGAAGTTTGATTTGGAATGTAAAGTTTTTGACCTCAGTAGGAAACTCATTGCTCATAAGATTGTACAAAAACAAATCATAATTATCCACAAAGTCGTTTCCGACGTCAAACTTATATGACACCCTATATGTAATAAGTCTATCGGCTTTGGACGTATGATAATCGTTTACGTACTCATCACCACCAAGTTCGATGTAATGATATCCGCCGTCAACAAAAGTGTCGTAAAGTTGGTTGTTGTTAGGGTCAACTCCGTCGTCGGCTTTTACATTGCTTATTTTAAAAAAATATTTTTGTTTTCTGGTTTTGCCGTTTTCGTTAAAAGTAACGGTCTGGCTTAGTGGAATTGCAAGCCCAATCCCCTTGTGTCGCCCGTCGCTATAATCGCCAAACTGCACTTTAAGGGTGTGCACAACAACATAGGTATTGTCGTCCTGAACATCAAGGTTTAGGTTCCAATTTTCAATGTAATAGTTGTTGTAATCCACCGCTGCGTAGGCAATAGAAAAACTAGGTCTTATTAAAAGGCCTAGCGAAACTATCAATATTAAACTCAACAGAAATAATATCTTCTTTTTCATAAAATCCAACTTATTTAATCAATTAAAATTCAACTTTTGGATTTTTTCTTTGTTCTGCGTCTTCAATCTCAAACATTGGTTTTTTCTCAAATTTGAACATAGAAGCCAAAAGATTCATAGGGAAAACTTGAATTTTGTTGTTGTATTCTTTAACAACAGCATTGTAGTACTTTCTCGAACTAGCGATATCTTGCTCGATTGCTTTTAGTTGACCTTGCAAATCCATAAAGTTTGTATTTGCTTGAAGGGTTGGATAGTTTTCAGTAAGAGCAAAAAGCGATTTCAATGTTCCAGTAAGCATATTTTCGGCGTTTGCTTGTTCTACACTACCTGGTTTTGCTTGCATAGCCATATTACGCGCTTGGATAACTTTCTCCAAAGTTTCGCTCTCGTGTTTTGCAAATCCTTTAACAGTAGCAACAAGGTTAGGGATCAAGTCATAACGTTTTTGAAGGTAAACATCCATTGTTGCGAAGCCTTCTTCAACCTCGTTTCTCTTTCTTACCAGGCCGTTATAGCCAGCCCAGAAGAACATAATGACGCCAATTACTAGCAATAGCAATACGCCACCAATAATGATGCCTGCGATAGCCCCACCACTTAAACCTAGAAATGGTAACATAATTTTAAATCTCCTTAATTTTATTCTGTAATTATTATACTAATAAATTATTTTATTTACAACAAAATAAAACATTATTTTTTCAAAATCTTCTCTTTTCCGCCCATATATGGTCTTAGCGCAACTGGAATGTTGATGCTGCCATCTTCGTTAAGATTGTTTTCAAGGAAAGCAATCAAAGCACGGGTAGAAGCAAGCACCGTGTTGTTAAGGGTGTGAGCGTAATAATTGCCGTTTTCGCCCTTAATCCTTATGCCAAGACGGCGCGCTTGTGCGTCCCCTAATGTCGAGCAAGAACCTACTTCAAAGTACTTTTTCTGTCTTGGGCTCCAAGCTTCAATGTCGCACGATTTTACTTTAAGGTCTGCTAGGTCGCCACTGCAACATTCAAGTTGTCTAACAGGAATATTTAGGTGTCTAAATATATCTACAGTGTAAGCCCACATTTTGTTGTACCATTCCATACTATCTTCTGGCTTACAAATTACAATCATCTCTTGTTTTTCAAATTGATGAACCCTATATATTCCTCTCTCCTCAATGCCGTGAGCACCTACTTCTTTTCTAAAACAAGGGCTATACGAAGTCATAGTAATTGGAAGTTCGGTTTCTTTTAAAATCTGGTCCTTAAACTTACCAATCATAGAGTGTTCGCTGGTGCCGATTAGGAACAGGTCCTCGCCCTCAATCTTGTACATCATAGCGCTCATTTCGTCAAAACTCATAACGCCATTAACCACGTCGCTACGAATCATAAATGGAGGAATGCAGTATGTGAATCCAACATTTATCATATAATCGCGCGCAAAGTTAATCATTGCGGTTACTAGCCTAGCCGCGTCGCCCATAAGGTAGTAAAAACCATTACCGCTAGTGCGACCAGCGCTGTCCTTATCAAGACCGCCAATACTAGCCAAGATGTCGGCGTGATATGGAATCTCAAACGCAGGCACTACTGGCTCGCCAAACTTCTGAACTTCCACGTTCTCTGTGTCGTCTTTTCCAATAGGAACCGATGGGTCGATAATGTTTGGAATGCTCATCATAAGTTTTTTGATTTCGGCTTCAAGTTTTACTTGCTCTTCCTCAATCTCTGCGATACGGCCGTTGTTGTTTACAACAGTCTGTTTGATTTCCTCGGCTTCTTTAACCTTTTTCTCTCTCATCAACTTGCCGATTTCGCTAGATAGTTTGTTACGCATTGCCCTTAGGTCGTCGCCCTCTTTTTTAAGGTCACGGTTTTTGGCGTCAAGTTCCAAAACAGTGTCGACATAGGCAAGTTTGTGCATTTGAAATTTTTTCTTAATATTTTCCTTAACAACATCTGGGTTGTTTCTTAAAAAGTTAATGTCAATCATAGTTTTTTCTCCAAATTTTGATTATAAAGAATTTACCACTTTAAACAACTATTGTCAATTATATGGCTTAAATTTAGGCAATTTAGGTATAAATAAGCAGGCAAATGTTAAGAATTAAACAAATTTTTAATTAAGGAGATATATTATGCCAAGTATTGAATTTGACAAAAGTGAAACAAAAATAAATTTAGCGAGAGCGTTTGCGGGGGAATGCCAGGACGGCGCAAGGTATCAATTTATAGCCACACAGGCCGAACAAGAGGGTTACGCTTACATCAAAACCCTACTTAAAACACTCGCCAAAAATGAAATGGCGCACGCCAAAGTTTACTACGATTTGATAGTGAAAAACTGCACAAAAAAACAAAACGACATCAAAATTGAAGGCGGTTATCCATTTTTATTTGGAAATCTTCAACAAAACCTTATGGACAGCATAAACACCGAACTTAGCCAGAGTGACAACGTGTATCCGTCGTTTGCCAAAATCGCGCGCGACGAGGGATTTGAAGACGTGGCACACGCGTTTGACTTGGTGGCGACCGTTGAAAACTGTCACCACCTACTACTTCAACAGATTTACGACAAATTAAAAGGCAAAAAATTATACAAATCGGCAACCTCAAGAAAATGGAAATGTAGTGAATGCGGATTTGAACACACCGCAAAACAAGCGTGGAATGAGTGTCCATCGTGCCACAAACCACAAGGATTTGTGGAAATCCCAATCGACACGGGCGAATAATAGGATTTTAAAAATTAAAACTATATTCAAAACGCAATTAAAACGCGTCTTTAAACATAACTCTTATTGTCACTATATCAAAACAACAAAAAAGCACCGCTTGGTGCTTTTTTTATCCTTAATTATTTGTATCCTTAGAGAAAAGATTAAATATTAGAACTCAAAACAATCTTTTTGCCAGTGATTTTTACTTTTGGTTGATTGTCTTTCTTGTTGTTAATTTGAGTTCCGTTCTCGGCGTCAAACGAAGATGTTGCGCCAATCTCGCCGGAGATTTTGCCCGACACATATACTAGGTACGATTGGATAGGAAGTTTTGCTGTGATTGTGCCGTTGTTGGTGCTTACATAGTATGGAATGCCCTCGTTAAACACGCTAGGAAGCAATCCTACGTTGTTGTTGTCACCATAAGAGATTGTCTCAAATAGTTTTTTCATAGTAAGTTTTACGTTTGCGTTTCCAGTGCAAACAATTCTAATTGGGCTACCCTCGCTAACTGCTGTGATTTTGCCGTCCTTAGAAGTGATGCTTGTATAGTAATATCTTGCGCTTGTTGTGCCTTTTGCCTCTTTAATTGCGTCGGATTCCTTGTCGCTTCTAACTTTGGAGTACACATCAATTGAGCCTTTCTTGCTATAAAACACGCCGTCTTGATAGTAGGAGCCAATTTTTATGTCGCCATAAGTGGTATAAACAATAAGTGAAGATGTAGAAGTAAATTCCTTAACAACTTCCCCGTTGGTAGATTCTTCACTTGTCTTAATGTTGGTTGGCCAAAAGCCCGATTCGCCAATAACAACATCGCCATTTTCGCTCGTGATAGATGCTTGGTGCGACATATGGTTTATTTTAACTGAGCCGTACTTATTGCTAAGCCCAAGTTTTCCCACCATCTCGTTGATTTCAACAGCTGCACTCTTTGTAAAGATTGTGTTTTCGTATATTTTGTCGGCTTCCGACGAATTAGGTTGTTCGTATGCAAACAACACTTTGTTTTCAACAACTGTTGTGGTTCTCACACGATTGGAGGAATTCAAAATTCCAATGTTAAGCGCGCCTGTGTCGGCTCTATACAAAAAGCCCTTATCCCCGCAATCAATTTGCTCTGTGCTAAGTTTTACGTTGTTTCCCACAACTTCCATTCCCTCTTCCGCAACAAGGTTTTTAAACTTGTATGTAGCGTTTTTGGAGTTAAGTTTTAGAATGTTGTCGGTAACAGTGATTTTGTCAAAATTAGTGAAATCATAAGTTCCGCCAATGGTGGAAACGTCAAGTTTTGTAACAGTGATTTCCTTATCAACTTTTCCCATCTCCGAGCCAAACGCGCCTAGTTTTACTGAGCCCTTTTTATTGGAAAGAGTAAGTTCGCCTACGTTAATAGGAATTGTCTTTTTATCGGCTTCGGTGCCTGTCGTGAATTCTATGTCTTTGTTGCCTGTCGTAAGGTCAAATGAATATTTAATAGGTCTACTGTTTGCGTCATAGAAAGGCAAACGAAGATACAATGTGTTGCGGTCTCTGTAAGCAAATGCTCCGTCTGGCTCAGTAAGTTTGCCCTCAATTGTTTTGGTGTAAACCCCGCCACTAACGCTGTCGCTGGTCTTGTACACAAGATATGGCAATTCAACTGCTTTTTTCTTGTTTGTGTCAGAGTCAACAGTCGCTTTTAAAAAGCCAAAATAATCGCTTTCACTACGGATAATAATGTTGCTGTCGTCAGTCTGAGGCTGAACAACAATGTTGTAATTTTCCGCTTTGATAATTAGTTTTACGTGGGTCTCGCTGAAACTAGAGCCGTTGGTATTCGCAAGTTCGGCAAAATGGCTACAACCTTTAAGTGATACATTCCTAAAATAATAGCCGAAGATATTAACTTTTGGTTGCAAAAACATAATGCCAACCATCAATCCAAATATTAGGATTATCGCTAGCAATATAAGACCAGTATAGATTAAAATTCCTTTTAAGGCTTTCATACGCACCGCCCATACACATTTTATTTATTATATTATATAGTATCAAAACACAAAAATCAAATAAATTAACCATAGTTGGCAAGTTTAATGCTAACGCGCCAAAAATTTTGAAAAACCAATCGGGCTAATATAAAATCTGACAAAAATTCCTTTCGCAAAGCATATTTTATATCAAAAAAAGATGTATTATTGTTTGTTTTTTTATTTTCAAAATGATACACTATAAAAAAATTGGAGGGAAAAAATGAAAACCGCTAAAAAAACTTTGATGTACACATCTCTAACCACACTTGCTGTATGTATTGTGTTGTTGGTAGGTGCGATATTTGGACTAAAAACCTTTTCGGGCACACTTCTAAAACTACTTGAAACTTGCGCCACAATCACAATTGCAGGTTTTTTCTCAATAAACGCGCTTACTATGACAAAGAAAAACAAGGTTATGGGATATGTGTGTTTGGGACTACTTGCAACTCTTAGCCTATGCCTACTTATCATAATTTGGGTGGGTGGAAAAGGTACTTTTAACAACCTTGTATATGTGCTTCTTATTGCCACTATCCTATTCAACATTATCGTTACCCTTAACCTAAGACTTGACAAGCACTTCCTAGTTTTGCAAATAATAACTTACGCTTTGATTGCCGTTATTGATATTATCCTAACAATGGTAATTTTTGGAAGCACTGTTTTGGCAAACGACACAATTTTAAAACTATTTATCGCGGGCTGTATTGTTGTGTTTGGTCTACTTTGTGCACTTGCTATCCTTGGCAAAAAAGTGGAACGCGACGTTACTGAAACACCTGAGATAAAAGAAGATGTTGAGACACTAAAACGTCAAGTTAAAGCATTGCAAGAGGAAAATTTAAGACTTAGAGAACAACTTAGCAAATATGAGAACTTGAAATAACTTGCGATAGAAATTGTAATATAAAAAACGTGTTTAAAGACGAGTTTTAAAGTCGTAAAATATAAGCCTTAAATATATAAGGATTTTAAATTCAAAACCATATTGATTTTTAAAAAACAAAAAAGACATTATTCAAAATAGATAATGTCTTTTTTTTCAATTATTTCTTTATTTAGATTATTCCAAAACGGCTTTAATACGCCTTACTCCCGCACTGGAACTTTCTTCCTTAACAATTCTAAACTTGCCAAGATCGCCCGTATTTTTAACGTGTGGTCCGCCACAAATTTGGAAGTCCACGTCGCCAATTTTGTAGATAGAAACTATCTCGCCATGCTCAGCCTTGTGCACGCCATATGCGCCCGCTTTTAATGCGTCACAGAATGGCATTTCAACGCGCTCAACAGGTATCTTTTTAGCGATTGCGTCGTTTACAAATTTTTCGACTTCTCTTAGTTCGGATTGTTCCAATTTCCTATCGAAATTAAAGTCAAATCTTAGTCGTTCGCTTGTGATATTGCTACCCTTTTGCTCTACTTTGGTGCCAAACATATGTCTTAGTCCAGCAAGCATCAAGTGGCACGCGGTGTGAAGTTTGACTGTTGCGTCGCTGTCATCGGCCAGACCACCTTTAAACTGCCCAGCGCTTGCCGTACGAGCAAGTTCCTGGTGCTCCTTAAACGCTTCGTCAAAGCCCGCTTTGTCAACTGTTAGACCGCGTTCCTGAGCCATTTCGGTAGTAAGTTCGATTGGAAAACCGAATGTGTCAAATAGCCTAAACGCTGTTTTGCCAGTGATTACGGTCTCTGGCATATAGTTTGGATCCTTAGCAGACATAAACTCGTTTTTGCGATTTATGCCATTTACGACTTTTTCAAATTCCTTAACGCCAGCATTAACTGTGTTTAAAAATCTCTCTTCTTCCTTGTTGATTTCGCTTACAATTTTTGCTCTATTATCCTCAAATTCCGGATATGTGTCTTTAAAGAAATCCACATAATGCTCGGCTAGTTTTGAAAGGTTGCCCTTCTCAATGCCAAGTTTCATAGCGTGTCTAACAGCACGGCGGATAAGACGACGTAGAACGTAGCCCGCACCCACATTTGAAGGAGTAAGCCCCTTTTCGTCTCCGATAATTACGGTCGATGTACGGATATGGTCGCACACAATTCTAAACGAACGAGTGTATTCGTCGCCGTCGTCGTTGTAGGTTTTGCCCGATAGGCTTTCTAGCAATTTAATAGCACCCTCAAAAACATCGGTCACATAGATTGAGTTTGCGCCGTTTAGCACAACGATACAACGCTCTAGTCCATAGCCACAGTCCACATTTTTTTGTGTTGCTGGCAAGTATTCGGTGTCGCTAACTTTGTTGTATTGCATATACACGTCGTTGCCAAATTCCATATATTTTCCGCAATCGCAGGAAGGATTGCATTCGTCACAACATTTTGGTTTGCCAGTGTCTAGGAAAAATTCGTTGTCAGGTCCGCAAGGTCCGCGGTTAATCTCCCACCAGTTGTCGGGGATAAAGAAAATGCGGTCTTTTTTTACACCCAAAGTCTCCCAGTAGCCAGCGGTTTCTTCGTCCTTAGGAGCGTGCTCGTTTCCGCTAAAACACGTCACGGCAAACTGCTCAGGTTTTAGCCCCAAGTACTTTGGACTAGTTATAAACTCGTGGCTCCAAGCGGTCTTTTCTTTCTTAAAATAATCGCCAATACTCCACGAGCCTAGCATTTCAAAAAATGTAAGGTGACTACGGTCGCCAACCTCATCAATGTCGCCCGTGCGCACGCATTTTTGAACGTCGCAAATCCTCTTGCCCATTGGGTGAGGTTGTCCCATTAGATATGGCACAAGTGGGTGCATACCAGCAGTTGTGAATAGCACACTTGGGTCGTTTTCGGGAATAACCGACGCACTCTTAATCTCAATATGGCCTTTACTCTTGTAAAACTCCATCCACATTTTTAGTAATTCGCTTCTTGTAATCTTTTTCATATTTCCACCTTATATATGTGGCATTATAGCATCATTAACCTTAAAAAGCAAGCACTTATACACTAAGATAATATTTTTACTATTGGTTTAGATTACACAAAATAATCTTTATTTTTTATCACTCCACAAAAATCAAGTTGACACTTTGTGACTGCGATAAGATTTAACAACATCGCATTTTGAAAACAAAAAGTATCCAGCGATTAGGGCGATTTGAACGCCTACAAATAGTATTAGTGCCAGCCCTGTTTGGGCGCCAAGCGACTGAACGTGCACCTCGGGGTCAAACCCGATTATGTCGAGTAACACGCCAATTATTAGCAAAGCAAGGCAGTTGGCAATGTTGCTAGTGAATGTGAGAACTCCGCTATACATAGCCGTTTTGTTGTGACCAGTGAGTTTGTTTTGCTTGGTAATTGCGTCGCTATACATACTGGTTGGGATTGAAAACAGCGCTCCGCTTCCCGCCCCACACACAAAGATTGCAAGACAAATAAACAAAAACGGCAAAGGAATATTGTAGCGAAGCAAAAATATTATTATTATCAAAAACGAGCCCGTGACTGACACAAAAATTGCGCTTAGTAACGATTGTTTTTTGTCGCGCGAAACGCTTAATTTAAACCATAATGGTTGGCTTAAAAAAATTCCGCTCAGTAGCACCACCATCAGGATTGTGATGTGCATACTTGTAAGGTCGAAACAGTAGGTAAAAAAGTGCATTCCCACACTTGTAAGGATTGTTCCGCTTATCATACATATTGCGTTGCCGAAGATTAAAAGCGAGAGGTTTTTACACTTTAAAGTATTCACAAAGTCGGAGAAAATAACCGACATTTTAAATCGCACTTTTTCACTTGCGGGTTCTTTTTCTCTGCGGATAAAAAACACGCAAATAAGCCCGCTTATCAAGCACATCGCGCTTGTGAAAATAGCCATATATCTATATCCGACTGGGTTTAACTGACCTATCGGATACTCCTCGGTGTTGGGCAAAAACACGTAAAGCAAAACGCTCGGCACAATCATTCCGAGCAAGAAAAAACACGTTTTGCTTATCTGAATAAGTGTGCGGTCGTGATAATTAGTGCTAATATCGGTGCCAAGTGCCATATACGGCGTGGAGTAAAACGTGTTGAAGGTTTCGATACAAAGAAGTCCCACCAAAATCCACACAAATTTTAAACCGCTACTCAGCCCCACTGGCACAAACCATATAAACAGATTAAAGGCAATCATTCCGAATGTTGCCACAAACATATATCCCCGCCTATGTCCCATTTTTAGGAAAGGATAGGTGTCACTTAGATAGCCCACAATCGGGTCGGTAAAACCGTCCCAAAATGTGCTTATGGCTATCGCAATTCCGACCAGCGCGCCAGAGAGTTTCAACACCGATGTGCCAAAGAACATAAAAAAGTTTGTAAGCGTTTGGCTTACAACGCTATATCCAAAGTTTCCTATTCCATACACCACTCTATTGCTCTTTTTAGACATACATTTTCCCTTTTGCTTAGTATGTGTAAAAAGCCAAAAAAAATATGGCAATCCGCCATATTTTTAATAGGTATTATTCCGCAATTTAAGACGCTTTTACTCAATTTGTCATTGTGTAAAAAAGTCAAACAAATTACTATCAAGTACTATTAGTCGCGACCGTCATTAAGCGCTTTTAGTTTTTCCAAAATCAATTTTGATTTTTTATTAAGCGCTTCAAAATCGTCCTGGTTTTTCTTCATCTCAGCAAAGAGTTCAGACTGATCTAACCCTATTGACATTTCAAACCTTTTTAAAAGTTCTTGCTTTTTCTGTTGCAATGCCACCAACTCATAATGAGCCTTATTAAGTGCGTCAATAAGTTGATTTAGTTGGATATCTTTATTTTCCATTACTTTCACTCCCTTTTAAAAAATATCATCTACAATGTCACTTTCATCAAGCGGAACAATGTCTGGTAGATTTTCGTCCGGTAGAGTAACTTTGTTTGGCTCAGGTGGTTCGGTGCCCTCCAAACTCTGGGCGTTGGCGTCCTTTTCCAAGTTAACGAAAGTTGTGGTCTCGCCAATCCACTTAACCTTAACCGTGCCTTGCGGACCGTTACGGTGTTTTGCAACAATAATCTCGGCGATGTTTTGACCAGCGATTTCCTTTGGACAATCCTTATACATATCTGGACGATACACAAATATTACAATGTCAGCGTCTTGTTCGATTGCGCCCGATTCTCTTAGGTCGCTTAGCATTGGGCGGTGGTCGGCACGCGCCTCAACACCACGGCTCAACTGGCTTAGTAGGATAATTGGAACGTCAAGCTCTTTCGCTGCAATCTTTAAGTTACGCGACATATTACTAACTTCTTGTTGACGGCTTTCGGCGGTTTTGCCATTGCCACTCATAAGTTGAAGGTAGTCAATCATCACAAGGTCTAGCCCGTGTTCTCTTTTTAGTTTTCGGCACTTGCTCAAAATGTCCATTGGCGTGTTAAGCGAGTTGTCGTCGGCGTGAATGGAGGCGTTGGCAAGTTTTTCCTTAGCGCTCCAAAGTGCCTTCCAATCCTTAACGGATAGTTCGCCTTTTAGCGCTTTTTCCATACTAACATATGCCACACTACATAGACTACGTTGAGCCAACTGAATTTTAGGCATTTCTAGCGAAAATATTGCGCATTTTTTTCTGCCACTAATAGCGGCGTAGTTTATGATATTCATAGCAAGCGAAGTTTTACCACTACCTGGACGTCCTGCCACCAAGATAAGGTCACTATTTTGCAAGCCGTTTGTGATTTTGTCAAGCCCGTAAATACCAGTGGAAATTCCACGCAAACTTGTCTTATCCTTTTGGATAACTTCAAACTTGTCCATAACGCCATCAAGCGCTTCGTTGATAGGTGTAAGCGCTCCGCGTTCTTCCTCTCTGCCGATGTCAAAAATGCTCTTTTCTGCCATTGCGATGGCGTCCTCTTTTTCGGGGCCGTCATAGGCGTAGTTGATGATGTCGTTGGCACTATTTATAATTTTCCTAAGCACGCTATCGCGTTTTACAATGTCGATATAGTGCTTGTAATTGCTTGCCGAAGGAACAATGTTTGTAAGAGTTGTGATGTATTCAAGACCGCCAATGGATTCTAGCAAGTCGTTTTTTTCTAGTTCGTCAGAAACAGTGATAAGGTCGACTGGGCTATTTCTCTTGTACACTTCGTACATTGAGTTAAAGATGATCTTGTGCGCTTCAACATAAAAATCGTCGCCTGACAACAAACTTAAAATATTGTATCCAGCGTCTTGGTCTATAAGTGCACAGCCTAGCACACTTTGTTCGCCCTCAATGCTATGGGGCATTACACGCCCTTCAATTTTAGCGTTTTTCATAACTACTCCTCTTCTTTGGTTTGTTTTGCCTTTTTAATAAGATAACATATAAGTTCGCCAATTGCAACCACCACCGCAATAATTGCTAGGTCAACCAGGATAAAACGTTGGTTTGGGTTGTGGCGATACATTAGATAGTTTGCGACAATCACAAGCGGAATTGCGATTGCTAGCATTATGCCGTATTTAAGAAAAAAGTGTCGCAAATCACGTTTATCAAAAAAATATCTGTTCCTCATTTTCTTCACTCCTAATCCTCGTCGCTCGCGTCCGCTTCAATGTTGGTCACAACTGTTTTTTTGTACTTTTTGTTTTTAGCGGATTTTACTAGCCATATCACGATAAGCGTAACAGCAAGCGCACCCGCAAGGCTAAGTGCTAGCACGTACCAGCCCGTTCCAACTGCGGTCAAATAATAATAACTAAGTTCGCAAGTTTTGTATGCGCCGTTTTTGGTGTCGATTTCCCACAAGTGATAGTTTACGCCGTCAATTTTTTCCACATAATCGGCGTTTGATTTTAAGCGCTTATCGGTTGTGCCGTAAATCTGCACAAGGTTTACGTCCTCAATTGTATACTCGCCATAAGTGGACGTGTAATAATCGTAAAAGTTACGCTCGCCCTCTAAGTCTTCAATGTTACTAAATGTATTGTTTGCTTTGATAATATACTTGCTCACAAACCAGTTGCTTACAATCTGATTTCCGTCAGCAGTTTGTTCCTCGTCGTCATCGGTTATGCCGTTTACAAGTTTGTAATAACTGGAATTAAGGTAGTTTACTTGCACGAAAATTTGCTCGTTGCCGTTACCAGTGGAATACCACTCGCTCGCAACCGCCTGCACCCCCTCGCTAAAATCAACTTGTCCGCCAAGTTCCCTTTGAAGCGAAGTGCAAATTCCTTGAATGGTCGAAATGTAGTTTTCAAGGTCGTGCTCAATGTCGGCTTTTAGTGCGTCGTATTTGTGTTGGCCAATCCTGCCCACAATCTTTGTCCCTTCAAGTTCTATCGTAAACTTGTCGCGGATTTGTCCCATATCGTCGGTTACGCGCTGGTACTCAACGCTTGCACAACCACAAAGCATCACACAACAAAATATTAAGATAAATGCTTTAAGTAATTTTTTCAAGCCAACACCTCTTTTAAAGTTTATTATATATTAAAATCAAAATATTTTCAATAAGTTAATGGTGGTTTTGGGCAAATTTTGAGAGCGAGTGGCTAAAAAATTTTTAAAAATCAACCATAAAGCGCGGTAAAACTTTTTAGATATGGTTTTAATTTATTGCCAAAACACTCAAAATATAATATAATGTGTGGTATGGAAAGTATGCAAAAAAGTAATTACGTTTCGACAAAATTCGCTATCGACAACTTAAAACTTGCCAAAGCGAAAATATTAAAACCCGGCGGAGTTTTGATGGGGTTTGCCCTACTTGACAGCGGAAAAGAATTGGTGACCAAAGAATACTATGACACCATTGATTTTTTCTTCGCTAAAAACGGCATTATCATCAACAAAAACATCTATAAGGGAAACAATATGGCGACCTTAGTTGTAAGGCACCAGCAAGACAAACAAAGAATTGCCTTTTTAAGCAATATGCCAGACGTTTTTGAAATGCAAATCCCAGTAAAAGACAACCCACTAAAATATGTGGATTTTATGACAAAATCAATTGGCGAACTTATTCCATATGGTCTGAATGTAGATGTAAAATCGACACTATTTAAAACCATCGTTATGTTTTACTCCAAAAAATTGCGCGAAAGATATCGCTATATTAGTATTACGGGTCTAAAAGTTACAATTTACTTTTCTAAGGCCGAATACGCAAGCGGTGTTAGCCGTAACAACGAAAAAATGTTGTTGCTTGAAATAAACAGTGACTCGCTTGACCACAAAGCCGATTACGACAACTTTATTAAAAAGATAAAGTTTGACCACCCCGACCTAATCGAACTTGAAGGCTCCGATTACTTGCTAGGCAAATCGGTCGTTATTGATAAATAAGGTTTTGCATTGCAAATATTAGTTTCTGAAACAGGATATTTTAAATTAGAATAAAGAGACCTTAAAAAATCAAACAAAAATTAAAACAATTATCGCAATTAAAAAATCATTGTTAACAATATAAAAAATAACCTTACGGCAATCGTAAGGTTATTTTATTTTTTCTAGCCTCATTTTAAACGCATAAAGTTTTAATAGGATAGATTCTAGTTGTTTGTTTATGTATCCAATGTCAATCATATCGTTAAGTTTTGTTATACTCTCAATAAGTGCATCAAGTATTTCCAGCGCCGTGGCTTTTCCATTGCCAATCTCTTCGCCCTCAAACTGAGGCGCAACGTCGAGCATTGACAAGTGTTTGTATATGTTAAGCATTATATCGCTTATTACTCGCACTTCCATCTTGATGTCGTTTATGTCGCTTTCGCTAGAATTACTTTCCCAAGCGGAAAGCGCTCCAATAAGGGCTATTGTCAAAAAGTAGGCTTCTTTTGACAAATCAACCACACTTTTTCGCAATTCGTCGGTGTTTTCGTTTCGCATTTCGTACCCTTCTGAAAATTCAAGTACGCTTACACCAGCGCTTTTTACTGTCTCGTTTGGGTCACTTAGGGCAAGCACATAGTTGCGCGACAATTTCTCAAAACACGCCATAAATTTCTCACAAGGTGGCAATTCCTCACTTCTAGTTACTGCAAACTTTTTAACATAATCCTCACGCTCTTTACTTAGTGAACTGCTTTGCAATGTTTTATTCCTATTCTTAAAAAAACTAAAAGGCATACATTCCTCCTATTCAAAGAATGTATATGCTAAGCGCGAGTAAAAATTTACACTTTCGAAATTTTTTTTACTTTACATTCCAAAATTTATCGCTTTTAAGGTTTTAGTTCTTTCGCCGCTATTTTTTCGCCGATTATTACCAAGTCTTAACCACATTATTTTTAAAACTACTTTAAAAGTATGTTTAATATGTTTTTAATTTTAACGATCAATACTTTTTATCATTATAAAAATTGCCGATTAGAATTATTTAAAATATTATTAAAAATAAAAAAGACGTGAAAATTCACGTCTTTTAGTTTAGATTATATTTGCTTAAAATACTTTAAATTATGCTTGTTTGAATGTAACAGTTGTTGTGAAAATAACAAAATCGTCTGCTTCTGCTACTTCTGTCCTGCTTAACATCGAATATTTAACAGTCATAGTAGCAGTAACGGTCTTCCCGTTCACTTTAAATTCGCCCATTTCTTCAACAGCTTTAGTCTTTTCCTTGTCTTCATAAAGTTTTATTGATTTGCCATCTTGACTATAATATACTGTATTAGCTTCGCCTTCTGCGCCTTCCATTGTTGCAACAACTGTACCATCTTTCTTAAACTCGATTTTTGTACCTTTCATCGTTTCTTCTGGTTCTGTTCCCAACTTCTTGTACTCGTCATAAACAGTTTGACCTCCAATCTTTTCGATTTGAGCCTCTGTTAATGTCTCAACTTTTGTTGCTGTTTTCTCGTAGGCATATGTTTTTCCTGCAACATTAGTTGCACCACACGCTACCAAAGCAACACTTGCGCAAATTACCAACATAAGGGCAATTGCAATGTTTTTTAGTTTTTTCATTTTTCTTTCTCCTTTTTTTTAAATGATACTTATTCAACAACTGAATAAGTCAGATTATTTGAGAAAGTTGTGTTTAAAAACAAAGTTTGGTTTATTTGCATAAACTTTAAAAATTTCGACTATTTTTTTAAAATTTTCATATTTTTAAAGTCTTCTGGTGTAATTAAGTCCTTATTTACGGCGCTTATCGTCTCCACGAACTGTGGCAAAACATTTTGAATATCGTAAACATTATATAGCATAACAGCGTTAAGTTTTGCGTTGATACTAATATCGCCGTCTTTCAACATTTTGTCGGTGCATCTTTTTTTGTAGTTGATTGCCGTAATGTCTTTAAGGTTGATGATTGTAAAATTCGAAGCCTTAATACCCGTTTTTACAAGCAATCTTTTGTTGGTCAAAACGTATTCGGTGTTTCTAAGATCGGAGCAAGTTTGGGTTGTGCCCCATATCCAAAGCCATATTGGCATAAGGTGCAACGCAAAGAAAAACACCATACACACCACAAGCCCCGCATTTGCGACAACCGCGTTTGAGATATTGGCGATGTATATTATGAAAACAATATCCACCAAAAGCCACACAATCGCAACGGGCAACATTAGCATAATGCGCCTTAGCACATATGCGGTTGTGTTGGGCGAAAACGATGCAACGATTTTTTCGTCGGGTTTCACCAAATCGTATATTTTTTGTTCTTTTTCTTCTAATTTGGCTGAAAAATTATAACTTCCTCTCATTGTCTTCTCCTTTTAAAATGTGTATTTTCCACACAATTTTTTTACTTTTTCACGGGAAGATTCGATCGCTTCTTCGCCTTTTTCAATTACATCGGCAATAATGTTTGCAATAACAACCATATCATCTTCCTTTAAGCCCTTAGTTGTAACCGCTGGCGTGCCTATGCGGATTCCGCTAGTTACGCTTGGAAGTTCGGGGTCGTTTGGAATGCTATTTTTATTAACCGTAATATTGCAATCGTGAAGAATGGTTTCAAGTTTTACGCCGGTCATTCCGCTTCCGCGCAAGTCAAGCAATAATAAGTGATTGTCGCTTCCGCCGCTTACAAGTTTTACACCACGCTCTTTCAATGTGTTTTCAAGCGCTTTGCAATTTTTCAAAACTTGCTCTTGATACACCTTAAATTCAGGTTTAAGTGCTTCCTTAAAACAAACCGCCTTGCCCGCAATAATGTGCATAAGTGGGCCACCTTGAAGTCCTGGGAACACTGCCTTATCTATTTGTTTTGCATACTTTTCCTTGCATAGGATTATTCCACCGCGAGTTCCGCGAAGGGTCTTATGCGTCGTGGAAGTCACAACATCAGCATAAGGCACTGGATTTGGGTGAAACCCTGTGGCAACAAGCCCTGCGATGTGCGCCATATCCACCATAAGAAGCGCGCCCACCTCGTCGGCAATTTCTCTAAACTTCTTAAAGTCGATAATCCTAGAATATGCGCTTGCACCCGCAACGATTATTCTAGGATTGCACTCCTTTGCAATTCTTCTCACTTCCTCATAATCAATATAGCCGTCCTTATCTACACCATAGTGCACAGCGTTGAAAAACTTTCCGCTTATGCTAACCTTTGAGCCGTGAGTCAAATGTCCACCATCAGACAAATTCATTCCAAGGATTGTGTCGCCTGGTTTTAAAAACGCAAGATACACACTCATATTTGCACTCGCGCCACTATGAGGTTGAACATTGGCGTGCTCACAACCATAAAGTTTTTTAAGCCTTTCAATTGCTAGGTTTTCCACCATATCTACATTCTCACAACCACCATAATAGCGATGCCCAGGATACCCCTCGGCATACTTGTTTGTAAGGCAACTTCCCACAGCCTCCAACACCGCATCGGAAACAAAGTTTTCACTAGCGATAAGTTCGATGCCATTATTTTGTCTATCTTTTTCGTGTTCTATCGCTTCAAACACCTCTGGATCAACTTCTCTTAATTTCATAAACTCACACCTCCTTAAATATCAAGATAATTGTAGCATAGTTTATATAAAAATAAAAATTAAAAAAACAGATTGTCGAAATTTGTTAAACTCGCACAAATTAAAAAACTCATATGGTTGATTTTTAAAAATAATAAAACATATTGTTTTTAAGTTTTTTTATTTTGTCAAAAAACATATATTTATTGTCAGAAACCATATTTATATTGTCGATTTTCTTAATAATTTTAGACATAAAGTACCTAGTAACAAAAAAGACCCAAACGGGTCTTTTTTAATGTCTATAATGCAAAATCTCTTTTGCCTTTTTAGGGGACGGAATAAAGAAGTCGGCGTATAGTTTTTTCAAGTTTTCATTTTCGGTGCTTATTCTATTGTTTATCTCCCTATCTTTATTATACAGAGAAGTGGCTCTTAGATGTTTTACATCTTCAATATCCACTTCCGAATAATCCACATAGTTTTGTCCTCCGCCGTTTAAACAGCCACCAGGGCACGCCATAACCTCTACAAAATGATATTTTACTTTACCCTCAATTATATCGTCCATAACTTCTTTTGCGTTCCTAAGCCCATTAACCACACACAAGTTAAGTTTTAGGTCGCCACAGGTTACGGTCACTTCCTTTCTGCCACCACTATTTCGCACTTCTTCAAAGTCGACACGCTCGTCGTTTTTGTTAAGGCTTCTGCACACCGACCTAAGCACTGCCTCGGTCACGCCACCTGTTACACCGAATATTAGACCTGCACCACTATACATTGAGAACGGATCATCAAATGGAGTCTCTCTAAGGTGCAAGTAGTCTATATCGCTATCGGATATTAGTTTTGCTAGTTCCCTAGTAGTAAGCACATAGTCCACATCTTTGCCACGCTGTTTTTCGCCCTTTTTGGCTGTGCACGGCATAATGCCCACCACCTTTATTTTTTGCTCAGGGATATTTTCTTTTGTGGTATAGTAGTTTTTAATAATCGCGCCAAGCATTTCAGTCGGGCTTTTACAACTCGACAAATATTCCGTGTGCTCGGGATACATATTTTGAACATATTTAAACCACGCCGGACAACAAGAACTAAACAGTGGCAAGCGCTTATTGCGTTTTATCCTATCAAGCAATTCTTCGCTTTCTTCCTTAACTGTAACATCGGCGCCCATATTCACATCAAACACCTTGTCAAAGCCAAGTTTTTTAAGAGCGGTCACCATTCTACCCTCATCAAAAGTTCCTATCGGCTCGCCAAAATATTCGGCAAGCGAAACTCTGACCGACGGAGCGACCTGGGCATACACAAGCGTATCCTTATCGGCTAGCGCGCGCTTAACATCGTCTATCTCGCTATTTTCTAGCAGTGCGCCTGTCGGACACACTAGCGTGCACTGACCACACCCCACACATGTACTTTGGGCAAGCGGTTTATCAAACGCGCAACCCACAAACGACTTAAATCCGCGTTGTTGTTTTACAAGCGCGCTCACGGCTTGTGTTTTTTTACACACCGCAACACATCTACCGCACAAAATACACTTATTGTCATTCCTTAAAATACAAGGCGACGAATTATCAATTTCAAAATGTTGTTTTTGATAGTAATCGGGCGTTTTGGTTACGCCATATTCATTAAATAATTTTTGAAGCGCACATTTGTGATTTTTAGCGCACTCATCGCAGTTTTTGTGATGATTTGATAGTAGCATTTTAAGGGTGTCAACTCTGCTTTTGATTACTGCTGGACTTTTTGTATTAACATTTAGTCCGTCAAAACACCTTGTGGAGCAAGCGGTCAATAGTTTGTGATTGTCCACATTTTCCACCATACAAACTCTACAACTGCTATCCTCTATTATCCCTTTTAAGTAGCAAAGAGTAGGGATTTTTATTTTATTTCTGCGAGCGACTTGCAATATTGTTTCGCCCTCTTTACACTCGCAAACTTTTCCATTTATTGTTATTTGCATTGTCCACCTCGTTTGATAGCGCCAAATCTACACGTTTCGTAGCATTTGCCACATTTAACACAGATATTTTGGTCGATTTTAAAGGGGTGTTTTATCTCGCCACTTATCGCCTTTACTGGGCACACGTGCGAGCACGCCGAGCACCCCACGCAAACATCGGGCATTATTTCGTAATGTTTTAGCGCCTTGCAAACACCCGCTGGGCAACGCTTGTTTTTGATATGTTCCACATACTCGTCCCTATAATATTTAAGCGTGGAAAGCACTGGATTTGGCGACATTTGCCCAAGTCCGCAAAGCGAACTATTTTTAACGTAATTTGCCAAGTCTTCCAGTTCGGACAAGTCGTCCATTGTGCCTTTGCCCTCACATATCCTAGTAAGGATTTCAAGCATTCGCTTGTTCCCAATCCTGCACGGCGTACATTTACCGCAAGATTCTTCTACCGAAAATTCTAGGAAAAACCTCGCCATATCCACCATACAAGTATCCTCGTCCATAACAATCATTCCGCCACTACCCATCATTGAGCCAAGACCTTTTAGGCTTTCGTAGTCGATTTTGGTGTTCATATACTCAGCCGGAATACAACTTCCGCTTGGCCCGCCCATTTGCACCGCCTTAAACTTTTTGCCGTTTAGTATTCCGCCGCCGACGTCAAACACAATATCCTTAATTGTCGCACCCATTGGCATCTCAACAAGTCCGGTATGTTTAATTTTACCCGATAGTGCAAACACCTTGGTGCCCTTACTGGTTGCTGTTCCAAACCCGCTATACCACTTTGCGCCACGAAAGATAATGCTCGGAATATTGGCAAGCGTTTCCACATTGTTGATAACAGTCGGGCTATTATTGTATCCTCTTTCGGCTGGATATGGCGGTTTTATATCCGGCTCGCCACGTTTACCCTCACAACTGGAAATAAGCGCGGTTTCTTCGCCACAAATAAATGCTCCAGCGCCCAATTTAACCGTGATATCAAACGAAAAATCACTGCCAAAAATGTTTTTGCCAAGTAATCCTAAATTCCTAGCATCGGCAATCGCTTTTTGAATGCTTTTAACCGCCGACTCGTATTCGGCTCTAATGTAGATTATGCCGTGGCTAGCACCTATCGCGTATCCTGCAATTGCCATTGCTTCGACAATAGCGTGCGGGTCGCTATCCACAATTGACCTATCCATAAATGCGCCAGGGTCACCCTCGTCGCCGTTACAAATTACATATTTCTTATCAGAATTAACAGCACGGGCAACCTCCCATTTTTTGTAGGTCGGAAAGCCAGCACCACCACGCCCTCTAAGTCCGCTATCCTTAATTTCTTTAATAACCTCTTCGGGCGTCATTGTTGCAAGTGCTTTATACAGCCCCATATATCCGTCAAATGCGATATAATCCATAATATCAAGCGGATTTATATACCCCACATTTTTACGCGTAACAAAAACTTGTTTTTGATAGAAATTTATCTTATCAAGTTGGGCTTGATTTAAGTCCGACGGATCGTACAAGTACTCGTTTACAATATTGCCCTTTTCGATATGTTCGGCAATTATTTTCTTTGCACCCTCGGGAGTAACTTTACAATAAAAGGTCTTTTCGGGATACACAATTACAATTGGACCCAAGGCGCACAGCCCTAAGCACCCCACTTGTCCCGCAGTGACCCTCTTGCCAAGTTTGCGCCTTGCTATTTCCGCTTTAAATGTTTCCAAAACCTCAGAACCGCCGTTGTTGTGGCACGCGGTGTTGGTGCACACCACAATCTCCTTTTTAAGCGATTTTGTGTCGAGTTTTGCGGTCATATTTAGCATTGCTTTTTGCTTTAATTTGTTTAACTCTTCAAATGTCATTTTGATTTCCTTATTCCAAGTTGTCTATAATTTTCTTTAGTTTTTCTAGCGTCATTTTGCCGTAAATTTTGCCGTTTATCCTAACAACCGGCGCCTCACCACAACAGCCCAGGCACCTAACGGTTGCGATACAAAACTTATTGTCGGGCGTGTTTTGCATTTCGACTATGTTTAGGCGTTTTTTAAGTCCGTCTAGCAGTTCGCCCGCGCCCAAAATAAAGCAGGTTGTGCCCGTGCAGACCTCTATTAAATACTTCGCGTTTGGCACAAACTTAAACTGGTTGTAAAAAGTCGCCACGCTATAAATTTCTCCTACTGGGATTTTAAGAGATTTTGACATCTCCACAATCGCCTCTTCGCTAATATAGCCCGACTTCTTCATTTCCTTTTGAAGTGCGTCGATAATTGTTTCTTTGAAAACTGTGTCGCTCATAATTTTACTTTCCTTTTGTTTCATTATATCAAATATGGGCAAATTTCAAAAATTATATTTGCGTTTTTGGCACAACTTTTGTAAAAAATTGAACATAAAAAAGCACCTAAGTATCCCTAAGGTGCCTTTTGATTTTGCGAAAATGCTTCCGCTTTTTAGTTTAAATGGTTTATTTAACTACAACTTCGTATGCGATAACGATGGTTTCCAGTGCAGTTACAACGCCAGCGATAATAGCGCCAACGCCTAGTGCACTTTGGTACAATGAATATGCTGTTCCCATGTTTTCAGCAAACACAACCATATTTGGCATTAAGAACAACATAATTGTTCCAGCCAAAGCACATACTGCGCCGATAAGTTTAACGATTTTGTTTTTTGATACTTGCAAGCAAGCCCCTACTACTGGCAACAATATTGCAAGTAGGCCTAGAAAACTAAATCCTAAAACTTGTGCAGAAACTGTTCCTGCTTTTTCAGCGTGACCGAAAATCACTTGCCAACCTGTGTATGTAATTTCGGTTGACAAAACTTTGCCAGTGTATTTAACTACGGTCAAAAACATCATTGCCACAGCCACAACTGCCAACAAAATTGGCACTGCCACCAACCATTTTGGTGCCTTTTTAGAACTTCTTTTAGCCATTTTTCACTCTCCTATTTTTATTTTGTACCCTCATTATATACAAAAGATTTTCAAAAGTAAATCAAAGTTGACGTATGTTTTTTAAAATGTTCAAAATTGGACAATTTGAACCAAAATACACAATTTTTAATAACATAACTATGTGGATATTTTCTAAAACCGCCTCTTTTGCTTTACTTGAAATCGCAAAATATATATAATGAAAAATGGAAACAAATAAAAATTAAGGATAAAAAATATGGACGACAAAATTAAAGTTATACTAGACACCGACCCGGGAGTGGATGACTGCATTGCGCTGATGCTATATATGTTTGACGAACGCTTTGACGTAAAACTCGTGACCACCGTTATGGGCAACAGAACCCTTGAAATAAACAGCCGTAACTGTTTGCATTTGTTTGAGAAGTTTGAAAAATACGACATTCCAGTTGCAATCGGCGCGAAAAAACCGCTTAAAAGGGAGCGCAAGGACGCTTCTTTTATTCACGCAAAAACCGGTATGGGACATTATCAGCCTAAGGACCCTGTTAATATAAAACCGCTTAAAGAAACCGCCGTTGAGGCAATGTACAAGGTTATTATGGAAAACAAGGGCGAGATTACAATCTGTCTAATGGGACCTCACACAAATATGGCTAGTTTGCTACTAAAACACCCTGACTGCGCGCAATATGTAAAGCAAATTATATACGAGGGTGGCTCGCCTTATGGTTACAAAAACACCGAGCCTCACATTTCGTTTAATGCTTCAAGCGACCCAGAGGCTATGTCGATTGTGTTAAATTCGGGCATTCCTATCGTTATGATTCCGTCCGAAATGGGACGTCGCCACACCTATCTTACTTACGAGCAGGTTATGAAACTTAAAGAACTAAATGATGTTGGCGAGTTTATATACGAGATGTTTGACGCGTACTGGGAGCCTACTTTTAAAGACAAACGTATCGCAATGAACGACGCCTGCACCTACTTCTGGCTTGTAAAACCTAAAATGTTTAAGGGTTATCGCGCCGACATCGACATCGACCTTGACGAATTCCCTGGCAAAACCGTTATGGACTTTAAAAAGGACGGCAAATATCTTGTGCTTATGAAGGCAAAACGCAAAGAAAGCTATAAAATGCTATTTAACCTTGTAAAAAGTCTAGACCGCTATTCGTTTTATTAAAATAATAAATGATAAATTTAAAAAAGACCTTTGGAAAAAATCAAGGTCTTTTTTTGTTTTAAAAAAAAGGTATGGTCAATCACAACTATTTAGACTATCCCCAGTTTAAAATTTTTGTAGCCATACCAAACCGCTTGTCAGATATAAAAAATTTGTCTAACACTCGAAACATCAAAACAGAAAATTATTCCGAAGCATAAGCCCCATAACACTCCACAATCATTGGTTGCATTTATAAATTTTTTAGCAAATCACCAAAAACTCTTGATTTTAAACCTCATTTATAGTAAACTATGCTTACAATTAAGCGGTCGACTGCTTGGTCGTGACAACATTTATAAGCCTTTTTCGTTTAATTTCATTGTGAATGTGCGTATGATGGCTTTGCGATTTGTTAAAATATTATTCTAACAAAAGTTCTAACAAATTTACAATTTTTAGAATTCGGGGCTGTTAGAATTATTATTAAAAATGCCCCAAAAACTTAATATGGAGAGTTGGCTGAGCGGAGGTAACGTCCTGTGGACGTTAGCCAATGACCATACTTCCTCTGACGGGCTTCGGACGAAACTTGCTTTCGACCGCTACCCACAAAAACTTAATATGGAGAGTTGGCTGAGCGGTCGAAAGCGGCGGTCTTGAAAACAAGCAGTTATCTGCTGGTGTGAAATTCCATCAATTTCTAACATTTCTGCCTAATTGTCCGTAAAATGGCGGGTTTTGAGAGTTCCAAGTTCTAACAACTTAGTGAGCGACACCTTACAATTCTAACAAAAGTTCTAACAAATTTACAATTTTTAGAATTCGGGGCTGTTAGAATTATTATTAAAAATGCCCCAAAAACTTAATATGGAGAGTTGGCTGAGCGGTCGAAAGCGGCGGTCTTGAAAACCGTTGAAGTGAGAGCTTCCTGGGGTTCGAATCCCTAACTCTCCGCCATATAAAAAGCACCAAATATGGTGCTTTTTTCTTATTTTTCTAGGATTTCGCCCCATATATTGTGGTTTTGAAATATTGTTTAGACTGCATTTTTCGACCGAAATACCAGCCAAAATCGTGTTAGAATTTTGTTAGAATTTTCCATTTTTGTTAGAACTCGTAGAAAATTGTCGAATTTACATCTCATCTTGTTCGTTCTTCAATAATCGTGCTTTGCGTTTTTCAGCAAGTTTTAGTTCTAACATGGCAATTTCTTCGTCAATTTCTTCAATCGACTCTTCCTTTTGATATTCGTTTATGCCTTTTTCAATATTAGTTGTAAGGCTTGCTTTCTCAAGATTGCGTTCTTCATCAATTTTGTTTATAGCATTTTGCCTTATTCTTTCTTGTTCCTCAATATTTTCTTTTGTTCCAAACATTCCAACTATCGCAGATGCGGTGTTGAATTTTGCTGTTGGATCAAGGTGCGAATAAATATTTGCTGTTGTTTCGTAAGTGCTGTGACCAAGCCACGCCTGAATTTCTTTCATTGAAACACCCATTGAAAGCAATAAACTACTGGGTTTGATGGTATTAAATCTACTTTAACAGCAGTTTGTAAACATTTCCTTTTTAAGTGTGAAAACAACCTTTATCTCTTGTTTTCTTTGCTTTTTCAATTTGTTGGCTTATATTAAGCTCCTCAATTCTAATTAAATCAATCATTATTTAGCCTACAAATCTTGGTTAAGTAATGTTCTCATTGCATAATTGTGCATTGTTTTGCCTAACTATTTAACTATTAAATTGATTGCGTAAAAATACATTTTTGAAAAAGGCACAATTTATATTTTTATTATGTCTTAAAATTATCTAACTTGTATCTAAAAATCAGTTATTCGCAAAATTTCTAGCAACAATCTAAATTTTGAGCAACCATGTAAACAATTTGTTGTTCTTTTGTATTTAAAAATCAAATTTGTAAGTGCAAAATAAAAAAATTTATGGTATTATTATCATAAGATTGCAAGAGACTCTTGTTTTACTCCACTTGGCAATCAAAAAAACAAAAGGAGAAATAAAAAATGGAACAAAATTTTTATTATTGTAAGCACTGTGGGAATATTGTTGTAAAGGTTAACGATAGCGGAGCACCACTAATATGCTGTGGCAAGAAGATGGAAGTGCTTAAACCAAACATCAATGACGGAGCAAAAGAAAAACATATTCCTGTTTATTCTGTTAGATGTGGCAAGGTTACTGTAAATATTGGCACAAATCCACACCCAATGACACCTGAACATTATATTGAATGGGTTAAACTCCAAACAAACAAAGGAAATCAGTTTAAAAGATTATCTTCCAACAATGAGCCGATTGTTACATTCAATATAAACAAAGATGAAAAAATTGAAGCAGTTTTCGCATATTGCAATCTACATAGTTTATGGAAGGCCTAAAATGGTTTGTTAAGTTAAGGCAGATGTGATAAAATCTTTTAAAAGGAAGCGAATAAATTTCGTGGAAAAAACCAAATGGAGATAAAAGATGGACACAAGTATGCAATATATTTTAGACAAGTTTGGTCAATGCAATATTTTTTCTTTAACATCGGCGTTGCAGGTTAAAAGCATTCCTGCCACCGACAAGAAAAGGCTGTTAGACGAAAACCTAAACGACGAAAAGCAATACCTTTTGGACCGCTACGAATATTTTTTGCAAAACGAGCATCTTTCCGTAGATTTCGAAGCATTATTTAACGATATCGTCAAGGAATGTGAGCAATTTTGCGAAGATGTTAAAAACAGCAATTTTCCAATTACCGCGCGCTTCAACGGCACCAGCCCATTTATTTGCGACCACGTGGGCAAAGACACAAAATACAGCGAGCCACGTGGCTTAATTTGGCACTTTTATCACAATATTCAAAACGTGTTAATGGCAAACGAGGATTTGGCTAATATGCCAGAAACAAAAACATTTCAATTGGACACCGTTGTACAAAATACGGATTCTGCCCTAGTCAACAACTTTGTTAGGCACGAATACACTTTCACTTCTCATTGCACAAAAGGGCCTTTGCAGTTGGTCTTGTATTTTCGCCTTAATGACGAAACAAAAAAATGGCTTCTTCAATTCAAAACTGATTTTGATTTAGAAGGGTCAACCTATGAAGATTTAGCACTTTACAGCGACGAAAAACTTGAATTTTCGTCCTGCACTCACGAAGGATTTAATAGCCTGGACGACGACAATTTTTGATTAAATTAGTTTGAGTTTTACACATTTTCGCATACTAAAACCACAGCGATGAGCATTTATGGGAATCCTATAAATGCTCTTTTTACAAGATTTTGATCAAACAAACAAGGCTAGATTTTTAAACAATCCGCAGAAAAAGCGTTTTCAAATTTTTAGATTTATTTGCTCCCAAATACGTGAAAGGTCGAAAGGTTTGGAAAACTTGAAGAGGTTGTGCTAAACTATTCGTGTCATGCATGACTTATTATCTTTTTGTGTTAAATTTTGGTTGGCAGATGAAAAGTTAACACAAGAAGATTTTTTGTCAATGACACAGGCCTCCACCGAACCACCAGACTATTTGGTGGTTTTTCGCTTCGATACAAAAAAAACACTCCCGTGGGGAGTGTTTTTAAATAAGGCCGATGGTGAAATAACTTAGTGGAACGAGGATAATTGCGCCGACAACATTAAAGAGCGTGTCCATACCAATATAGTACCAGGTTCCGTGTTTTTTATCAAAGTTTTCTTTTTTTGCGACTTTTACATATTCTTTAAGTGCAATTATGCCCGAAAGGGAAGAAAATATTATACCTAAGCTTGCCACGTTTACCGACACCAAAAGTTCTGCGTAATTATTTGTAAATTTTGAAAGAAGAATTGATGTAGGCACGTTTGAAATAACTTGACATCCCAAATAAGCGGTCAAAAATACGTGTTTGTCAATAACCGAAACAAGAAAGTTTGTAATTGCTGGAATGCGCGCAATGTTTCCAGAGAAGATAAAGAAAATTACGAAAGTAAGAGGAATTGTGTAATCCACACCTAAATACGCTTTGGGTTTTACAACAAGAGCAACTACTGAAACAACAATAAGCGAAACCCACCAAGGAACCACCCTAAACACCGCAAGCAGAACAACTACAAACAGAGCAAGGAACACCCAAAGTACCCTTTTATCCACTTTTTCGCTGTAATCGTCCTTAAATTCAAGCGGTTCCTTTTTCACAAACATACAAACCACCACAATCAACACAAGTGCAAACAATGTAGGAAGCGCCATAATTTTAATAAACTCCCAAAATGACAAGTGGTAGTACGAGTAAATGTAAAGGTTTTGTGGATTTCCGATTGGGACGATCATTCCGCCTAAATTGCTCGCGATGTTTTGCATAATGAAAGTAAACGTGCAATATTTAAGGTTGTTGGTGTATTTTAACACAATGTAACTAAGTGGCAAAAGTGTAAGAAGCGACATATCGTTGGCGTTAAAAATTGCCGAAAGATACGTAAGGAAAATCATACACATTATGATACTTCGCGTGTTTTTAAACTTTTTTACAATAAACCTAGCCACGCTTTCGAAAAAGTTTATCTGTGTAAGCCCCGCAACAACTAGCAAAATCATAAAAATCGTTGCGATTGTGCTCCAATCAAAATACCCTAGATATTCCTTGTCGATTGGAACAAAAAAACACGACACAATGGCAAAAATCAAAATGATTGTAAATATAATGTTGGTTTTAAAAAAGTTTCCAATAGATTTTAAAACATCGGAAAAACTTTTCTTCTTGGCTGTGTCATTTGTGCTTTCCATTCTTAATCCCCTTCTCGTTCACTCAAACGCAAACTTAAAATGTCTCATTTAAATCAATTTGTAAAAAATATGTGTTAGTCCATTAAAACTAACCCTCACCTGTTTTAAGGAATTATACCACACAACACCATTTTTTACAACAATATACAAGCCTAGACTAGCACATTCCCCATACAACCATAGTACTAGGAATAACTCAGGACTCTAAAAAAAATGACCTTAATTTTTTAAAGTCATTCTTCAAAATTGTTAAAAATATTGATTATAACTTTTTTCTTTTTCTTTGCATATTTGTAGGCTAAGGCGGTTCCGCTTTTAGGCTGATAATAACCCATGTCCTTTTTTGATAATTTTCGGATGCTTGGCTTGTATTCAGAATTATAATAAAAAATACAATAATTACTGTTGTCTATCATAGCCTGGTTTCTTTCAATATAACTGGCTTTACCTGCCGTGTATTTAGTCCTATGTTCACACTCCATTTCAAATCCAAATAATTGAGAGGGTTTATTACCTAAGCTCAAATAATATTTTTCCCATTCTAGTCTGTCTTTTTCCAAATGACATGTTTCACTTCTACATGTGTATCCTATTCGCTTTATATAAGGATATTTATTTTTGAGACTTGTCACTAAGGAAAGGCAAAGATTATTAAATTTACTTTTGCTCCCAAATAAAAATGTTGACACATTTTGCTCTACGATTAAATTTTCAAGCACCTCATTCAACTTTTGAATTTGAGATTGGGCTAATTTGGTATTTCTATGCCCTAGAAACGAGCATGTTTTACTATCCATATTACGAAACTCCGTAATAAGTATGATAAATTTTTAACATAATGGCAACAATTTTTACGAAACTCCGTAAGACTTGATGGCAAGTTAAGTAATATGATTATTACGGAAAATCGTTACGGAGTATAGTAAATATGAATTTAGATGATGCAATAAGGAAAAGAATAATAGAATTGGTTGAGAAAAACAAAACAACATTAACCGCGCTTTGTTTAAACTCAAATTTAACTCCGTCCACAGTTTTTGACTTTATGTCGGGTAAAAGCAAATGTCCAAAAGTTATCACGATTAAGAAACTTTGCGCAGGCGCAAATATAACCCTAAAAGAGTTCTTTTCTTGCGAATACTTTAATGGAACCGAAGATGTATACTAAAAAAATGACCTAACTCAGGTCATTTTTTTAAGGCTTAATATATAAAACCTTAATCTAAAATATTTATTTTTAATAAGCAATAATTGAATATACTTACCTATACAGCCTTACTCCACAACGGTTACGGTGCCGTCTTCGGTTACCTTAATGCGGTCGCCAGTTTTGATAGCGGACAAGATGTCTTTGCCAAGTTTATCAATCGCAATAATTGGAGAGTTTTCCCAGTTTTTGGCTAGGATTACACCGCTCACTGCAAGAGAGTCGATTTCGTCGGCGAAAAGCAAAGCCGAAGGATTTATGCCCATTTGGCAAATGGTCTGAATTACAAGCCCGCCCGTCGTCGAGCCGATTGTTTGAGGTAGTATTAGTGCAATGCCAGTAAGGTTTTTGCCGTAAACATCTGGGTTGTTTTGGTCAGAGCCGATTACTTGTTTTGCATTTTTAAGTGCGGATTTTTGGAATGTCGCAAGGGTGTTAAGACCTTGGCGCGACACCACGCATTCGCCCTCATAAGTGCCTTCGCAGATTACTCTGCCTTTAAAAACTTTTTTCATATTATTTCACCCCGCAAATAATTTTTACGATGTCGTCGTCTTTGTAATAACGCGACTTGGAGTAGGTGCGTAGTTTGTTGGAGTTGGTGATGATTGGCTTGCCACCAGCGATAGGATTGTTGGTGTACATAAGCGGACAAATGCTCGATAGTTTTACACCAAATCCTATTAGTTTTGCGTACTCACCTGTTTCTTTAAACTTATTTAAAACGTCTGGCGCGGTGGTCATAATTGTCCTAACAGCCACTTTTTTTCTGCCACTTTGTTTTAGATTTTCCTCAATTTTGCCCGTCCATTTTACAAGTTGGTTAAAAGTAAGATGTGGACAACCTATAAAGCATAGGCTTGGACGCGCGTTTTTGTTTTTCCACATTACTGGGTACGATTTGTAAACATGTTCAAGTTCTTTATCGTCTATCACATAGGTTTTTGCGCCCTCGTTTATAAGTTTTGATTTCAATTTTTTAGCCTCTGGTGTAAGGTTTTCGATGTGATAAAGCCCAACTGCGCCGTTTGAAGCAGTAGCCGCACCAAAGTCTTTAAGATAGGAAATTGTCTCGTCGTTAAGTTCTGTTCCCAAAAACTTGTCTAACCCCTTAACATATGGAACATCTTCCATAACTTTCATACCTATTGCGCTTCCCAAAATTTGCGCCTCAGGAAGTTTTGAGGTCTTGACTTCAATTATCCAGTTTGCCTTTCTGCCATCGTCGGTTAGAAGTCCAAATTCTGGGACCTTGCCGATAAGCGCGCCGAAAATGTCTAGCATTCCGCTGTTACGGTTGCAACGAGCGCCAAGCACGGAGTTTGCGAAAACCACTGCACTGCTCTCAGCCCACGACAAAATATCGCCGTATTTAGGGGTGTTTCCCACTTCTTTTAGATAGCAAGTGCAAGTAAACGCACCCTTGTTTTTAAGCCCGATTTGTTCAAGTTGTTCCTCATAATGTTTTTGCTGGCTGTACATAATTTTGCTAAAAATTAGTTTGTTAAGTAGCCCGCATTTTACGTTTTGATAGTCAAGTGGGCGAGGGTCAACCGTGAATGGATAAGGCGTCTTTAACCCAGCGTCGATTATCTCGTCCATAATGCGATACACTGGCTTTAATAGCCCAATTCCAAACGATGTCACAAGATGTCCGTCGGTCGTTACTGGAACAAGCCTTTTTGCTCCAAACACATCGCCAAACTCCACAAGCGTTTTCATAATCTTCGCTTTGGTTTCGCCTTGTTCGCCGTTAAGTATCGCTTTTTCTTCTGCGGTAAGTTTCATATACTCCTCCTTAAAAAAAGTTTTTTGTTATACTAATTATAATCCCAAAAACCGCCAATCTCAAAACAAAAGAAAGCCTAATTAGTAAAAACAAAGAAATTTTTGGCGCTCACGAGGGGAATACAAATAAACCTTATAGCAATAACAATGGAAAAAGTAGTAATAACAAAAAAAGCGACCCATAAAATGGTCGCTTTTTGTCCTTGATAGGTCATCTAATTGTAATATAAAACACTATAATATTAAATCACAATTTGTTCAATTCTCTCGTCCGACAGAGTTAAATATTCTTAGTCGTTATCGTGGAAGTTGTTGAAATCATCTTCCTCGCTAATATTGTCCTCGTCTGTGGTCATTTCCTCGTCGTCGGGGTCAATAGTGGTCACATTGTCGGATTTTTCCTCTTTGATTTCTTTTTCTTCAAGTGCTTTTTGTTGTTTAAGGTGTTCTTGATATTGCTCCTCGTATGCTTTGCTCATTGCCTTAACTACTTGCTTTTCAAGTTTTTCGTTGATGGGTCTTTTAACAATTGCAACTACAACAATTGCCAAAACCGCAAGTCCGCACGCAATACTTAGCACCCAAACTCCTACACTTTGAAACCACGTAGGCTTTTGGGTTAGGAATGCAAAAGTACCAGTGCCCGCGTTTGCAATACAGATGTATCCATTTTCGATTTTGTATTCGCACTCAACAAGTCCGTCGGGAGTAACCGAGAATATTCTAAGCCCGTCGGTGTCAATGTTTTTAATCTTAAACTTTATGCCTTTAAAAGATGGAATTTCCTCTGGGTCGCCGTCGATGCTAACCTTAATCATTTTAGCAAGTGCAAGTTTGCCACCGTTGCTGACGTTTGCAAGCGTAAAGTTTTTGTCGTTGTGAATTTCGTCAATAGTAAGATTTGTATTGATATCAAAACCTTGTTTGCCGTCCACTTCAACTGTTACATTGCCAGTCTCCGATTTCAAACTCGTTGGCAAAATGCGGATATAACAAAAATCCGAATAGCCACATACGTTTCTGGTTTCGTTGATGCGGATTTCAAGAGAATATTCGCCTATATCTTTTACACCTTTTAAGGTTTCAACATTGTTTAGATAAAACTTAACTGGCATATCGCCGTTGTAGGTGTAATTTGGCAAAACGTATTCGCCGTCATAATCCTTGGTGATTTGCTTTTCAAGTAGTTCTATATTTTCGATACGTTTTGAAATAACGAATTGGAATGTGTTGTTATCTAGCACATAGTTTGGATTTGGTGTCTCCAAAGTTGCTGTTGCGGTATAAGCGCTGTTGTCTTCATTGGCGTCGGTCATCGCTCCGCTCACAACAACTCTAATGCTAGATTTTTCTATATATGCAATAGGTGCCTGAGGCTCGCCATTGTATTCCATATATGAATCAATCCACTTTACCGTTAATGTTTTTTGAGTGATTGTCCAGTTGAAAACCAAAGTAGAGGTCTCATCTGGCAAAATGTTTGGGTTATCAATAACAAGTTTGATTTTGTAAACGCCCGTGTCTGTTGCACGCAATACAGAATCTTCGGTTGTATGAGCCTCAACATCTTCTGCGCCGGTTATGATGTATGTGATTTGTTTTTCGCTCTCGTCGTATTCATAACTATCAGCACCCACCCAAGTGATTTTCACATAAGTGGCTGTTACTTCAAAATATTTTTCAGCATTCACAATAACATAGTTTTGTTCGTATTCCGCTTTTAGTGTTACCACGGCTTTCCAATGGCCAATACCAACTATCGCTTTTTCATATGTGTTTGTCGTTGCGTTTAGTTTTAATAATTCAGTGGTCGCATATTCAGAAAGCGGGTTAATGGTAGATGTTTTGATTGTCGCATAAGACACGCTATTGTCAAATCCCCAGTTCGCAACCAAATGATATTTGTCGACAACAAAACTGTATGTTTTGTCATTATCTATGATGATATTGTCAGTAAACTCGGGTTTTACATTTATCTCGCATTTGTATGAGCCCGCATTTATGACTTCGGAAATTTCGTTGTACAATCCACTTTCGCTATCAAGTGCTGAATATGTCAATTCGAAATATTCGGTTGAGAATTTATCGGAAGTAAAACCTATTTCTATTTTGTTTCCACTGTAAGTTTTGGCTTCGGTGTTAAAAGTAATTTGTGTGTGAGCGGGTGTTATTTCAACCTCAATTGTTTCGGTTTGTTTTAGACTTCCGTTTTCATACACTTCGCACACATAGGTGTAGTTGCCGACGTTTAAGATTGGAAGTGTGTAAGAGGCTGACTCCGAAAGATTTTCCTCTCCGCTTTTCCATACATATTCGCCCTCAGTCTCAACTGTAAGTGTTGCGGTTGAGCCGTACTCAAACGAGCGCGATGTTGAGGAATGAGCTATTGTTTTGAATTCACATTTTAGAGTGTCACTGGTAATAGATGTATCTTTTGTAATCAAACTCCCGTTTTGACTAAGGCCAACAAAGTCGTCGCCAAGCGTGGATTTTAATGTGCTCATCAAATTATCAAATTTTTCTCCAATGTTAGCGCTGTACATAATTTCAATTTCGGTGTCAATTCTATCGGTCCCGTTAACTGCTATTAGATGAAGTCTATACTTGCACCTTTCTTCTAGTTTTGTCCACTCAGAGTTTGTGGAGTTTTGCGATATAAAGTCTTCGCGCTGAGTTTCATTTTTAAATACAAAGTTAGTGGTGTCCGGAAAGGCGGTCGGGCTAACCGACATCATATTTTCGCCGTCGTAGTAAATGTTTTCAATGTACACGGTTTCAATTTTTGTTCCGCTGAATGCTTCATCGCCAACTTCTTCAAACCCATCGGGAAGAGTAATGCTTCCGCCTAAGTTTGCGCAATTTTGAAATGCAACTTTACTTATTGATTTTAATCCAGTCGCTTCGCTTAAATCCAACCCTACGATATAATTGTAATGTGACGTTGCCTCGTTGCCACTATATTTAAACCCTCTTATCGCTTTAACTTGAAAAGGGCCATTTAACCCTAAAACATCTATCTCGTAAGGTATTTTCAAGATGGTGTCTTCTTCAAGTATTGTTTCCATGCCTGTTATCATCCCTCGACCAGCATCAAACCTAAATATAATTTCGCTCGCAAAAGTATATTGCGAAGTGAATATCATCGCTACACATAAAAGTGTAAAAAATGCCCAAATTCTTAGGCTTTTCGTAAATTTACTCATAATTTTTCCTTTCATATAAAAAACAAAAATAATTATACAAAATTAGACATAAAATGTCAAGCCTCGCCCCGCCCGAAGCACTCCTATTAGTAGTATCATTCCCATTTTTGGTTACTTTGCACATAAATTTTCACGAAAAATGACCCGTCACGAGGTCATTTTTTTAATTATAGTAGATTGTTTTTCCATATTGATATTTTTCTATATCAATATTTTTTATATGGGTACTTTTTAAATAGATATATCTGACAGAATTTTTTTACTCGGATTTATCGGATTTGGTGGATTTTGAGGAAGATTTTGAATTCTGGTTGTCTTTTATGTTGTTTACGATTGATTTGGCTTCTTTGGTGTCCATTTGGAAAACTTTATCGTTGTTTTTAATTTCTTCCACTATTTGGATAATACACTGAATATCGTCGTAAACATTATTGAAAACATCTGCCGACAATTTTTTAGTGTGCTTATTAAGTTCGAAAAGGTTTCTATCCAATTTTAGGAACATCTCGTTGTTTTTAAGCAAAACGCTTACACCCGACATACGCGAGTCCAAATATTTTAGGTTGTTCATCATAGTAGGTGTCAAGATGCAAAGCGCCTCGACCTGATTGTCGGTGTACACCCTAAAGCGCTTATTAAACTTGATATCTTCTAATTTTATCTTTTTGCAAAGCGAATCGGTGACATTTATTGCAAGCCTACATTTAAAGTTAAACGGGAAGTCAACATATCCAAAAGCGCCATTAAAAACTGTGACAGTTCGCTCTACTTCTTGGGTATAAGTCATACCATTTGCACCCGTTCTGGTCACTGTTGCCGTTTCGGTTCTGGTAAGGTGCAAGTCGCTTATTAAAAATGTTGTGTCCGAGTCAGTATTGTCGTTATTTTTTATTTGTAGCGACAAAAAGTCCTCGCCAGAGTAGTCGTCGTAATTGGTGCTAAAACAACTTCTCTTGTAAATATTTTCGGCCACACAGCCATTAACATCGTAAGTGTGCGTGTAATCTTCTAGCAAAAAATCTATTAAAGCGGGAGTATATTTGCTTTTAAATTTGCTCCACTTAAAACCACTCAATGCCACGATTAAAATAAGTGCAAATATTAGTCCAAACACTCCAACGCCAAGCGATATTATTTTACCAATACCCTCTTGAAGCGACAAACACACTAGACCAACAATCAAAGCGATTGCAGGGAGAATTGTTGCAAGGAGAATATTAGTGCGTTTTTTACATTTTAAATAATGTTGTTTTTCGCCCTCCAAGATTTTTTGTTCGGCGAAACTTTTAAACTCTTCTCTGGTTTTCATAAAACTACTCCGTTATAACAGGCGCAATTCTCTCGTTTGCATCTATTCTAAACAAAACTTCTTCGGAGTAGCCATATGTTTTTGCCAAGATGTTGCTTGGGAATGTTTTGATAAGCGAGTTGTATTCGCTTACGTTGCTATCGTAAATTCTACGCGCCGAAACAATGCGATCCTCGACCTCAACAAGTTGGTTCATAAGGCCTTTAAAAAGTGTTTGCGCTTTAAGTTCTGGATAACTCTCTGCCACCGCGATAAGGGTTTTCATTTGCGAAACAAGTTGATTGGAATATTCAAGTTTTTCCTTTTCATCGGTTGCATCTACCGCCAAATTTCTAAGTCTTGTTACCTCGATCAAAACCTCTTTTTCGTGTTTTGCGTAGCCCTTAACCGTGTTAACAAGGTTTGGCACAAGATCGAAACGCAATTTCAAGTGGATATCCACAAGCGAAAGACTCTCTTTAACCTTGTTTTTGTAGCGCACAATTTTGTTGTAAATTACTATGTATGTTATGAGCATTGCTAGCGTAAACACGCCTATTACTCCGCCCAAAACGTATTGTTCTACCGCGCAAAGCACTACCGCACCCGCAACAAGCGCCAAGAACAACACACCAAAAATTACTTTTAAAAAATTATTATTTTTCACTCTATCTACCGCCTTTCTATGTTAAAATAATAACATATTTAGGTCGCTTTATCAAGACAATTAGCGGATTATACAAAAGCAATTAGTCTTTACTTAACCTTTATATCCAAGATATCTGGAATTGGAATTTCAAAGGAGCGGACGTACAAAATGCCATTGTTGGCGTCTAAGCGAGCGGTGCCGGAAAGGGAGCAATTTAGCCCTTTATCGAAAAACGTAACATACACCACCTGCCCCTTTTTAAGTGACATTAGCGTGTCGGAGATTTCGCGGGCTTTTTCCTCTTGAATATCGCCTTTCACAATGCGCTCGTGTTCGTATTCTTTAAGGCGCAGTGCGTCTTGCAACCCTTTAAGCGCATCAAACGCCCCAAACTGTTTTGCCCTATTGCCTCGGGGCATTTTTGTTCTAACCGCCATTATGTCCTCCTATCATTCGGTTTCGCTCCACTTGTGTGGAATTTTTGCAAAGGTCAAGCCCTTTTAAAACCGCATTTTTGCCGTATTTATCTTGCAAGGTTATTACGCTTTTGACCAGGCGCTTTTCCTTTTCAACCCTAACATTATCCGAAAAAAAATCAAACTGCACCGCGGTGTCAAGGGTTAAATCAAGAAAGTCGTAGCCAACCTTTCTAATCGGGCGCGACTTATCCGCAAACTTATCGAAAAGTTTTATGGCATACGGATAAATTGTGTTGTAAAGGTTGGTGGTTTCCACCATACGCGTGGTGCCAGCGTCGCCATCGCCGTGGGTATCGCCATACGAAACATAAAGCCGAAAATTCCTTGTGACATAACCCTGTCGCATAAGGTCGTAACACCCATTTTGTACCATTTCAAGCATAACGATTTTTGCGTCGTCAAACGAGTAGTTGCACGGCAAAATCTGCGAACTACTTATCGACTTTGCTTTGGTTTTGTAGTTTTTGATATCCGCAATTGTGCAAGTCTCCCTACCCCACGCGTGGTCTATCAAAAGTTCCGCGTTAACGCCAAAAGTCTTGTACAATATGTCCTCGTTAAAATGCGCTATCCCACACATATCTATGATGTTGTACTTTTTAAGCCTCTCTTCTGTGCCAGTTGAAATCTGCCAAAAATCGGTTATTGGGCGGTGGTGCCAAAGCGTTTTTTTAAACAACTCTTCGTCCAAATAACCTATTCGGTCGGGGCTATGTTTTGCCGTGATGTCGAGCGCAACTTTTGCCAAAAACATATTTGTGCCAATCCCCGCTGAGGAGGGAACGTGTAGTTTTTCATCAATCTCACGCATAAGGAGTTTCGCAAAATCGCGGGCAGACAAATTGTAGATTTTTAAATAGTCGGTCGCGTCAATAAAACACTCGTCGATAGAATACACGTGAATGTCTTGTTTGTCGATATAATTAAGATAAATCTCATAAATTTCGGACGCGTACTTAATGTATTTTTTCATACGCGGTTTTGCAACAATATATTTTACGTTGTCGGGAATTTCGTACATTCGACACCTATTTTTGATGCCAAGTTCTTTCATTCGCGGTGTAATCGCCAGGCACACCGTGCCACGACTTCGCTCGGGGTCGGCAACAACAAGATTGACCTTAAACGGGTCGAGCCCGCGCTCGGCACACTCGACCGACGCGAAAAACGACTTCATATCTATTACAAAATATATCCGCTCCTTTTCCAAAATTACACCTTCCCTACTTCTTTATTTTCCCCGAAAAAAATACATATATTTCAAAATCAACTCGCCTTTACTCAGTCACTACACTGTTTAAATATAAAACATATGTTCGATAATATATTATCACACCCCTCCCCTTTTATCAACCAAAAAGTGAAAATATTTTTGCTATATTTTGGATCTGCGTGAATGCAAAAAAATTATGACAAGGAATATATGGGGAAAGACACAACAACCGATCGCGACATTAAAATTGAGCGGTTTTTAATAGTGCCAGCATTAAATTTACGCGAAAATGATTGTAAATTTTTCGAAAAGAATATATACTACAAGTAAGTAAAGTAAGAAAAGTAAGACGAGGTGACAATATGGAAAACAACGGAAAGTATATTTGGACGACCAAAGTCAGCAACAAGGGACAAATGGTTATTCCAAAAGAAGCGCGCGAGGTTTTTAACATAAACGAGGGTGACACGCTAATTTTGTTTGGTGACAAAGAGCGCGGAATTGCAATTGCGAAATACGATGAGTATTTAAAGTTTGCCGAGGCCATTTTCAAGGCGAAAGACGAGGTACAAAATGATTGAAATAAAAAACATCACTAAAAAGTTTGGCAGTTTGGTCGCAGTAAACGACGTTAGTCTCACAATCCCCGACGACACGTGTTTTGCCTTACTCGGTCTAAACGGTGCAGGGAAAACTACGCTTATCAACATTCTCTCCACGCAGATTTCTGCCACCAGCGGGAGCGCCACTCTTAACGGGCACGATATAAATAAAGACCGCGATGAAGTGAGGAAAATTGTGAATATCTCCCCACAAGAAAGTGCCGTGGCAAAAAACTTGACTGTGCGGGAAAATCTAGAACTTATCGCCACGTTATATGGCATATCCAACCCAAGCACAATTGAGCGCGCAATTGAAGAGTTTGGGCTTAAAGAAAAGGAAAACGTGCTTTGCAAAAAACTAAGCGGTGGGCAATTAAGGAGGCTTAGCATCGCGCTTGCCATAATATCAAAACCGCAAATATTGTTTCTCGACGAGCCGACTCTTGGGCTAGACGTGAAGGCGCGAAAACTACTATGGGACATTGTGGAAAAACTAAAAAAGCAAATGACCATAATACTTACGACACACTATTTAGAAGAGGTTGAGTCGCTTGCGGACAACGTAGCAATAATAAGTCGAGGGAAAATCAAAGCATGCGGAACGCTTGATGAAATTAAAAAAATAAGCGGGCAAGAAAGCCTAGAAAAGGCGTTTTTGTTGCTAACGGAGGAAGAATAATGAAAACACTTGCTCTAACTAAAAGAAACCTAAAAGAGATGCTCCGCGACCCGATTACGCTTGTGTTTTGCCTTGCGTTTCCAGTTGCGATGTTGGTGCTAATGCAGGCGATATTTGCAAACATTGAGTACGTGCCAGACAACTTCAAAATAGAAAACTACGCAAGCGGAATATGTGTGTTTGGCTACACATTCATTGCGATGTTTGTGGCGATGCAAATTGCGTCCGACAAAAACACGTCGTTTATAAAGAGGCTTAACATCGCTCCTACCAGCAAACTCTCCTACTATTTTAGTTTTGCGCTTTCGTCGCTTCCTCTTGCTATGGCTCAGACCGTCATATTTTTTGCAATCGCACTCATTTTTAAGTTTCCATTTAATCTAAACCTACTACTTAGCATTGTCTATCTTATCCCTTCCGCGCTATTTTACATTTCGCTTGGGGTTATGGTGGGGATAATATGCAACAACGAAAAACAAACGGGTCCAATATCCTCAATTTTTATCTCGCTTGTGGGAATACTTGGCGGGGTATTTATGCCTATTAGCGGACTATCAAAAGGTTTTGCAAGTTTTGTAAATGCACTGCCATTTTGTCACACGGTTATGACTTCAAGTGACCTCTCAGCCGTAGGTGCAAGCGCAATATATCCGCACATTTTATTTGTACTAGGATACACCATATTATGCGTTGCGGTGAGCCTAATTGTGGAACTAATACGCGCTAAAAAGAGATAGTTTTATCCCTCGTTTTTAATACTAATCTCAATAATTAGCCCAGTATTTTTCAATCGACACAAAACAATACAAAAAGAGTTATAAAAAAAGAGGCTTCAATTGAAGTCTCTTTTTGTTTTTAAAAATCATAGTTGGTGTAGCCTATGCTTTCGACAAGAGTCTTTACTCTGCTGATGTTTCTATATTTGCCCTCTTTAAGTTCTGCCTTGTATGCGTCAAATTCGGGGTTTAGTTTTTCGTTATCTTTAAGTTCGGCGTCCACCATATATGGCACGCTCCTAAATGTTATGGTTAGGTCGCCTTTTTCTTGTCCCGCGTTTCCTTCTAACAACAAATAGTGTGCCTTAGTGATTTCGTCGGGGCTAGCGTTAAGATTTTCCGCAAAGAAGCCACACGTGGACGAGCCCACGCTACCTGTGTTTAGTATTTTGCGGTTGTAAATTGGTAGCAAATATGGATAGTGCAAATGCCCATAGACTGCGATGTCTGCTGTCTTATCACTCTTAGTAAACTCGCTTGGCAAAAACAACGAAAACTTCTTTTTCATATCCAAATCGTAATCATTTACAAATCCAAAAGGCGATGTGGGTGTTGCGTGAAAACAGCGTATCAAGTTGCCACTAAGATAAAACTCGTAAGTAAGTGGCAAATTTTTTAGGTAGTTTATGTCGTCTTGGGTCATAAGTGACTGGTTAAACAAAAGCCTATCGTATTCAAGTTGGTCGGTTTTAAACTTTTCGGGGTCGTCGCTATATCTATGGTCGGTGTTTCCTTGCAAAACCACCTCGCAATTAGCCCTTACAATCTCTATACACTCGTGTGGGTGTATCCCCTTTGCAACGATATCGCCAAGGCAAATAATTTTGTCCGCTTTAAGGCTTTTACAATCGGCAATAACTGCTTTTAGTGCCTCCAAATTGGCGTGGATATCCGAAATAAATGCAACTTTCATACTCGCTCCTTAATATAAGCAAAGTATAAATAATTAACAACATTTTGTCAATTTAATATGGCAACAATTCTTGCAAGGAAACAAATACTACATTATTGCTAAAAATGTACTTTAAACCCTGTTGGCAAAAAAACTTGTTGACCTTCATTTTTTATATTTTCGCTACAAAATTACTATTTTTGATTAAACCCTTTTTACTTTTACGACTTATTTTGATTATTCTTTTTAAATGATATTGGCTTCTAGCCAATGATATTTACCTTTGGCTAAGGAAATTATTCACTTTGCTCATAATGATATGAAATTAAACCTTCACTTTTTTCGTCAGCAAAATATCATTGCATTAGCAATATCATTCGCGTTAGTGAATATCATTGAACCTTGCGGTTCAATTTCATTGTAAACAAAAAAGAAAAGCCGATAGGTCTTTTCTTTTTGTTTGCTTGGCTGGGGTGGTAGGATTCGAACCCACGAATGTTTGAGTCAGAGTCAAATGCCTTACCGCTTGGCGACACCCCAATAATTAAAATGCAAGAGTACTAAGAAGCGTGTTCCACTCCCTTACTCCTGTGATATTTTACTATTTATTTCAGAAAAAATCAATAAGTTATTGTATTTTGTTGGAGAATTCTTTTATGTTGTGTTATACTGAGGTATCGTTGCAAAGGGGACGGATAACAAAATATGGATTTATTTAAAAAATGCTATGATTTTAGCAGAGTTGATGATTTAAAAAAGATTGACCTATATCCATACTTTCACGCATCTCAGAGCGGTCAAGACACCGAGATGATTATGGAAGGTCACAAAACAATTATGATAGGTAGCAACAATTATCTTGGATTTACAAGCGACCCAAGAGTAATTGAGGCAGGAGTTGAGGCTTTAAAGAAGTACGGCAGTGGAAACAGCGGAAGCAGATTTCTAAACGGCACACTTGACAGTCACATCGCGCTTGAAAAAGAACTTGCCGAGTTTTTACACAAAGAAGCGTGCATCACAATGAGCACAGGGTTTCAGACCAACCTTGGAATTATTAGTGCAATTGCGGGCAGAAACGATGTAATTCTATGCGACAAGGAAAACCACGCAAGTATTTACGATGCGTGCAGGCTAAGTTATGCCAAGATGATACGATACGAACACAACGATATGGACGACTTGGAAGCAAAACTAAAAGAAATCCCAGAGGACAAGGGCATTTTGATAGTGACCGATAGTGTATTTAGCATGACGGGCGAAATTTGCAATTTGCCAAAACTTGTGGAATTAAAACACAAATACGGCGCAAGACTTATGCTAGACGAAGCGCACGGCGTAGGAGTGCTAGGCAAATGCGGTCGTGGTGCCGGCGAGCACTTTGATATGGAAGACGAAGTCGACATCATTATGGGCACATTCAGCAAATCGTTTGCAAGCCTAGGCGGATTTATGGCGGGCGAGAAAAAGGTTGTGGAATATGTTCAACACAGCAGTCGACCATTTATATTTAGCGCATCAATTACGCCTGCAAGTGTAGCGTGTGCTAGAAAAGCACTAGAACTACTTAAAGCAGAGCCAGAGCGTGTGCAAAACCTAAAAGACATAAGCGCATATATGCGTGGGCTTCTTAAAGGCTACGGCATTAAGATAATCGACGCTGAAACACCTATTATCCCAATATTTACATACAATGACGAGCGCACATTCAAGGCGTGTATGATGCTTATGGAACGCGGAGTGTATGTAAACCCAGTAGTTAGCCCTGCTACCCCTGTTGGACAGAGCCTACTTAGAACCAGTTACACCGCAACTCACACTAAGGAACAAATGGAATATTGCGCAAAACAAATTAAGGAAGTGCTAGACCTACTTCCTATGGAAATGTTTGAAAATCACGAATAACAAAACATTTTTGCAAAACACGATATTTGTTTTTGAATAATACAACAAAATATAAAGAAAATCAATAATTGAAAAAATCAAAAATAACATCACAACGAAACAAAAAAATCAATAATAATTGGCACAAAAAAACAACCTAAATTAGGTTGTTTTTTTACTTATATAAGTCAATATTATCTTTTTTTGCGTCTTGATTCAAAATATGTGCGGACAAACATTTTGATGATTTCCACAAGCGGGATAATTACAAGTGCAATTCCCACGCACGACAACCATTCTAGCGGAAGAAGTTTACTAACTCCTAAGCTACTTCGCAAGTCGTCCAGTGGCAAGCATACAAACACAAACGAAATGAATGTGCAGATAAGTGTGTTGATGTTAAGTCGCAAGTTGTTAAATGGATTTGTGGTGAACATCGAATTGATTTCGTGCTTTATGTTGTACGAGTGGAATATCTCCAAAAATTCGATTGTAACAAAGCAAAGTGTGATTGTTTTGATATGGTCGAATTCAAAATAATATGTACTAGTAAAGTACACCGCAAGCACAATTAGGCTTTGAAGCACGCCATATGCAATGATGTTAAACAGCGTGGTGCCATTAAACAATCTGTCACGTTTTGGATTGTAGATGCTAGCGAAACTCTTTTCTTCCCCTAGTCCCAAGCACGGCAACAACCCGTTAAAGAAGTTTAGCCATAGAAGTAGCGACGGGGAGAATAATGTTTTGCCCATCACGACCAAAATCGTAAATAGAGTCACAATCTGCGCAATTGTAGCGCTAAATGCATATTGCACCGATTTTAGAATGTTTTTGTTTATTCTTCGGCTCTCAACAATACCTTCTACAAGGTTGTTTAGGTCGTTATCCATAAGCACAACTTCGGCTTTTTGTTTTACAACCTCGCTCGCTTGCACGCCAAGCCCCACACTAATGTCCGCCAAATCCATAGCGTTAATGTCGGTTACTTTGTCGCCTGTTGTGCAAACGCATTTTCCGCTTTGTTTTAGGGCTTTAATAACTCTAAGTTTTTGGTCGGGAACAAGCCCTGCGAACACGGTATATTTCCCCACGACGACTTTAAGCGCTGTGTCGGTCATTTTGGATAGGTCGTCGCCAGTCAACAACTGCGCTCTGTTTTTCACCAGCCCCAAATCAAGTGCTGTAGCGTATGTAATTTCTGGGTCGTCAGAAGTGGTCAAAATCACCTTAACGCCCGATTTTTGAAGTCTAACAATACTTTCCTTAACATTGTCTTTAAGGCGTGGAGTGACCGCTGTAAGTCCTATAAACGTAAGCGCGCTTTCCACGTCGGTTGTGGAGGCTGTGTACACATCTCCCCTATATTCCTTGGTGGCAAACGCCATAACAAGGTTTCCGTCGTCGATAAACTTCTGATACTCGTGCACTAGGTGCAGTTTTTTCTCGTCGGTTAGTTTTGTTGGAACGCCCTCATTTAAAATCGTGTCGCACTTAGATAGCACCCTTAAAAAGTCGCCTCTTACAAACACGACCGATTTCTCTCCAACCGTGTTGATGGTGCTCATAACCTTGCGGTCGCGGTCGTAGTAAAACTCGTTTACGCGTGGGCAAATGCCCTCCAACTTGTCCTTATTATATCCCAAATACAAGCCGTAATTAAGGAGTGCAACCTCGTAAGGCGAGCCTACGGCTGTGATACTATCTTTGTCGTACACAAGTTCGGCATTGTTGCAAAGTAGCATTGCGTTGCAAAGCGATATAAAGTTTGGATTGCGTCCCACTTGATAGTCGTCGCGGTTGTTGATCCACACGTCGGTCACGTGCATTTTGCTTTCGGTCACAACGCCAAGTTTGTCAATACAGATTATGTCAACTCCGCCAAGTTCTTCCATTGTGGTCAAATTTTTGACGTAAAGATTTTTGTGATAAAGTTTTGTGATTGTGCGGTTAAGATTGGTGTAAATGCCTATTAACAAGCCCTCAGGAACCACGCACACGGCAAAGTTAACAATAACCATAAAGCAATCGGCATTCGACGCCCCGCGGAAGTAATTTACCATAAATCCTATTAGGCTTAGAGCAAGCACAATGCACGAAGCAATGCTCACTGTTTTTTCAAGTTTTTCAATAAGCGGAGTTTTAATGCTTATCTCGTCGTTTAGTAGACCTGTGGTTTTGCCAATCTCGGTGTTTAGCCCTGTGGCAACCACCACGCAATACGCGCTCCCCTTGGTCACGTTGCTTCCCAAAAACGCCATATTGTCTTGCTCGCCAAGTGGCAAGTTGTTGCCGTTTATAATAGCGTCGGTCTTTTTTATTGCCGTGGTTTCGCCCGTGATAAGCAAGTCGCAAATATACAAATTGTTTTCGCGGATAATCCTCACGTCGGCTGGCACAATGTCGCCTTCGGTCACATATATTATGTCGCCCTCTACAAGAGTGGAGGTCCTGACTTTAATAAGTTTTCCGTCGCGCTTAACGGTGGTGTAAGGTTTTAATTTGTTGTCCACAGTAAGTAGCGTCTTTTCCACTCGGCTTAGCGACACTATCCCGATAACCACATTTAGCACCATCGCCACAAAAATAAGCACAACGTTGACTAGCAAAAATGTGTTTTTGTAGATTATCGTCGCAACTGCGCTAATAATACAAGCAAAAATAAGCACATACATAACTACACTGTTTAGTTGCGCTTTGATTTTGTTTTTTAATGATAGGCTCTTAACCAATTTTACTTCGTTTGCGCCCGTGTCCGCTAGGCGGTTTTTCGCCTCGGCTGAGGTCAAACCATTGGACGAGGAGTTTTTAAGACGCAAAACTTCTTCGGTTGTTTTGTTATACATTTTTCACTTTTCCATTTTCTAAAATTTAAAACCCGTTATCAATATATAACTATGTTTATATATAAATAATATCATAATATTTTTTTTAAGTAAAACAATCAAAATAAAACATTGTAAAAAAGTACAATTTGTAAGGTTTCGTTATTTGCACATATAAGTTTTATTAAGCACAAAACGAAAATGAAACTTTACATAAAAATACAACTAATTGAATTTATTTTTTAGGTTGTAAATATTAACTTAATCCCCTATTAAACACCTAAAACTAAAAAACAAATATTGAAGCATTCGGATTTAAAATAAAAAACAGCCCGCAAAGGGGCTGTTTTTAGTTAACCTGTTCTATTTCCTTAGCAAGAGACGCAAACTCTTTGTTAAGGGATTTTAGTGATTTGTTAAGGTCTTTATGTTTTTTAATAAAGTACTTTTTATCACTTTCGCTAAGTTTTTCTTTAACTAGGGTGTATTGAGTCATTTCGATTTCGCCTAATACAAACTCAATATCTTGTTTCACTCTTTTTAATTCGTCAATGATTACTTGTTTTTGATCCATAATCTTTTTCTCCTTAATGTAATTATAACCCAAAAGCAGATATTATGCTAGCAAAATCGAATATTTTTTACACACCTGCTTGAACTAGCGCGTAAATAACCTCAAATGGTCTGCTTATTTGAATCTTAGTTGCGCCAGTGGTTTCGGTTAGCGAGAAGTTTTCGCCGTCGGTGGTGTAAGCATAAACCGCGCCCTCGGTGTAGTCGGCTGGATTAACTGTGGTTGGAGTGTTGTAAGGCTGTTCTGCGATAGTGCCTTGCGCCTTAACATAACTTAAATATTTGCTATATGTGTCAATGTAAGTGGCAACTTGTGTGCCAGCCACTGCATTGGCTTTAAGTTTGTTGATTGCGAAAATCGCAACTTCCAATGCGCCATTTTTCTTAACAACAAGGTTGTTTTGAAGTTTGCCAAGCGTCTCGTCGTAATTGTTTGCCTGAGTGCTACTGAATGTGGCAAGTTCAACGTTGTCAGTCATTTTGTTGTCACCACCAACCACTTGATAGAATTCATCAAGGTTGTTGATTAAGGTCACATAGTGAATTGATTTCGTTCCGTCCAAATTTGGTGCAAAATACATTTGATTTTCTAGTGCGTCGTAGTTTGCACAAATTACGCTAGTAATATCAATATAATCACTATTATTTGTGTCGTCCTTGTAAGTGTTTAGCGCGTCTTTAATAACAATGTAGCCTGTGTCGCCTACTAGGATTGAATCTGCAATCTCGTCAAAGCACTCGCCGATTGTTTTGTTTTGACTGTTTTTAGCGGTTTTGATTGTATCAATCTTAATGCTACCAAAATCGACAGAAATGTTTGAAAGTTTTGACAAATATTCAAATTCGTTCTCATAACTCTCGACATTGTATGTTTTAGTGCTAGCGTCAAGTTTGTCGTTTTCAAGTCTCGACACAATGTTGGTTTTGATAGTATCAAATTGGTTGTTAAGAATTACGTACTGGTCGATAACTTTAATTAGATAGCCATTAACAAGGTCTTTATCTACGATAACCGATTTAAGTTTTAGTGCGCTATCGATCTTTTCGCCCAGCGACTTAACCTGTGCGGTATTGATAAAGTCAATCCCAGGATCGCCTTCAACAACGGACTTGCAAGATTTTAGTTTTAAAAGTGCGTCAAATTCGGTTTTGTAACTGGAAATGTTGCCACTCTTAAAGCCGTCTTTGATTTTGGTTACTGTTTCGTAGAAAGATTCTGCTGAGGAATATTCGCCAAACACTTGGTCCATATAATCAACAATAAAGTCGTTGATCATAGTGGTGGTTATGATTTTACTTTTCTCGCCAACAAGTTGGTTTGTCTCGTCGTATTGGCCAAATAGAATTGTGTCAAGTTTACCAGCGATAACCAAAATATTTGCGTCGTCGGTGTTGTCAAACTCAACTTCCAACATTGATTTAATGTGCTTAAATTCTTGTTTCCAAGTAAATGGTGCGCGGGTGTCATCTTGCACATTTGCCTTTGCTTTCATTAACATCGACTTAACCGAATTATTGGTTTTTTCGTCACTAGAAACGGTCACTTTATCGTGAGCGTATTGCAAAATATCTGTTACCAACAATCTATCGCAATCTTTAAACAAGATTGAGTCTTTAAGTGCACCGTCAAGTTGGGCACCGATTGTTTCTAGCGTGGTGTCGTCTGGCTGTTTAACCTTAGCCATTAGGTCTTTTTCATTTTTTAGATTAACCGCAAGCGACACAATCGACCTGTATCTAGGAAGTTCGGCTTCCCAATTTATGTCAAGCCCGTTGCCCATTGCGCCGTTAATGTTTGCTTTGATTTTTGGAATGCTGGTAAATTCGAATGTAGAACTAATTTCGGTCTTTTTATTGTCCAATTGGTCTAGCGCATTAAGAAGCGCGGTTTTGATAATGTCGCCTTGCAAAAGTTGGTTTCTTTCAATTTTGTCTAGCGCTCTGCCAAGTTGGACAAAGTTTATTTTATCAACGTCGTATTTGTCGTTGGTTTTAGCGTTGTCAAACTCGTCCTTAACAATCTCGTACGCCTCAAATGCGGACTTGAATGTTTCTTTAAAACTTGTGATTTCGCTAATATTGTTGATGGAACTGGTCACTGCGGTCTGAGCAAACTCTGGCAAACTCTTAGTCAAATCAGCCAACATATTGTTAAGTTTTGGTTCCAATCCGTTTGCAACATTTTTAAAGTTGTCGGCGCTCACAAGCGACTTAACTGCGTCAAACATTCCGCCTAGTGCGCCCGCCAAAGTCGAATTGATAGTGTAAGTATATTTATCGTCTTTTTTATCAACGCAAGTCAATGCGTCAACAGCGCTTGATAGCACTGTAAGTGATGCCTCTTTAAGTGTGGTCGATGTGATTGTTTCCTCATCGGCAAACTCATAAGTAAGTTGGTCGGCACCCATTCCAAGTAGGAAGTTTACGATGTGTGGCGCCATTTCGTTTGCGGTGTTAAGTTTGAACATCGCTTCCACAACCTCATTGACGTTTTCCTTAGTCAAGTTGTTTTTCATAAACATCACAGCGTCGCCCATATTGTTTTGGACAATTGGAAGAAGCAAGTTGTTGTTGTTAAGCGTTCTAACAAGCCCCACAACATTCTTTACTTCGTCTTTGATCTTTTCCGATTTGAAGGTGTCAAGTTCGTCGAAGCACGCGTTTATAAAGTTTCTAACATATTGTTTGTAGTCGTCTAGTTTTACTTCTTTACGAGCGTACTTAATGCCGATAGGAAGCACAACATCTGCCGACAATGTCACGATTTTTGAGTTAAACACCACATCAACAATTTTGTCGATGGAATTAAGCGATTTTGCCATTTCCTCTTTGGTGCAAGTGTTTAGGTCTGGGAATTTAAAGTCCTCTACTTCGCAGTAGATGTCCACTATTTTTTCTGCCTCGGTGCTAAGCGTAACTCTTTGACCGCTTATCTCCACGCTGGAATTTAAGTCCATAAGTTTCAACATCGCCTTATCAAGTCCTAGCGCGCTAAACGTTTTGCCCGCAATCGACTCGTCGTAGGCGTTTACAATCTGCGTATATGTATCTCCGCCGTATTCGGTAAGTATGCCCGTTTCGGTGCCGTAATTTTCAGCCGACCTTTTCTCCACCGATTTGGCAACCGTGATATATCCCACAAGCGGAGTTATGGTGCAAAAGAATGTTACAAGTCCTAGCGCCATTCCCACAAACGCGCCAGCAAGGCGGTGTTTGTTAAGTTTTTTGCCCTCGGCTTTAAGTTGTTTTTTCTTGCGTCTTTCGCCAGCAAAAATGAAAATGTTGAAGAAGTGATATAGAAGGGTTGTGATAAGTTGAAGCACCCAAAAACATATTAGGAACACCACGCCATTTATCACCATAGATATAAGCGAAAACAACACATTGACTGTCCCCTCGTAGTTTACGCCGTCAAGCGCAAGTTTGCTTTCTAGCATTGCCGACAAGTAATCTTTAAGGTTAATAAATTTCTCGCCGTCAACTTCAAGCGCAATCCACTTTCCAATAGGAAGCCCAAGCAGTTTCATGGTGATGCTTGTTGATAGTATTAACAAAAGCACAACCACCACTGCAAGCCAAATTCCCCTAACAGCAGTCCTTTTAAGACCTCTTTTAAGCCCCACTAAAAATCCTATTAGTAAAAATAGCACAAATACAGCCGATACAATTAACGAAACCATACTCTCTCCTCGAACATTACATTCCTTAGTTTTAAGAATTGTTATTATTATTATATATTAAAAGAACAATTTGCTCAAACATTTTATTTTCGATTTTTATATTATTTTTTGTAAAAAAATAAAGGTTAACACTTATTTCTTCACTTAAAGGGCATTTTTAACTTGTTTTTTAAATAATCCTTTAAAAGCCAAAAATATTTCTTACGCAAAAGCCAATGGCTCTAAAATAAAAATGTTAACCATTCTTATTTTTATACCTAATATTTACTTTCTGCCACAACATAATTAACTAGCGCATTTTATTTACTAATACCACACTTTAAAAATTATTTATCTTAAAATTCACAAATTGCTCGCGATATTTATTATTTTACTTAAAGAACGTGCTAAAATCCTAGATAATATGGAATTTTTCGACATTTTCCCCAAAACGTTTGGAAGAAAAGGCAAAAATTTGATACACTAATAATAGGAAGGGAATAATGTTAGAAAAATATTACAGCAGAATGTCACATTTAAGACTTGCCTTGCCACTTCTAACAGATATATCTGCGCTGGAAAACTTAATATACAATTTTGTTAGACCGCGTGTAATCCAACAACTCTCCTACATCTCGCTTAAATACGAGCAAGAGTTGCAACAGATTGGCTTTTATTTTTCGGGGCGCACAATTGTAAAGGGCGAGACGAGCATTCTTTACTCGCACAAAACCGACGACGATTTGCTTGACGACATATACTATCTTATCGACTGCCTTGTAGTGATAGGAGCAGTGCGATTTGGAATGGAAGATAGTATTGAGAGCGTTTTGGAAAAAATCCAAACCGAAAACACCGAAATGGCATTTGCATAACGTCCTTTAAGCGGATTGTTACACATATTTTATAATAAGACCTTATTCACAAATTACAAGAAATTTTTGACTATTGCAATTTGGCATTTTTGATGCTATAATTACAATAGTTTTTTTGTTTTTTGGGGGATTAAAATGAAAAGAACTATGATAAATATAAATGACCCGAGCGTCAACGAAGTAGAAAAATATCTTGATAAGTGGCAATCACTTGATAAATACAGGCAGCAAGAAGCCACCTTTGATTTGCTATTTAACGACCTTGCTCATTCCAACGACGACCTAAGAAATATCATGCTAAAGTCAAGCGTCTTAAATGATTTTTACAGCACTCACATTATGGATATTTCTACTGTATCAAAACACATTTTTGACCTAAACATCGACCCACGACTAAAGGTGTCAGACGAAACACTTGTTGGCGATATTGCAAATGTGAATTTGGCCGACAAACCTCGCCAGCTTATATCGTTTGCATCCAAATATTGCAGCCACCACAAGCCAGAGGATTATCCTTACGACGGATATGTTAGCAATGTGCTAAGCTATTTTAAATCTCGTGACAAATTTACAAGCATTAAAGTGACCGAATTTAAAGATTATGTGAAATTCAAAAAAGCCATAATTGACTTTAGAAGTTTTTACGGGATAGAGAAATACAACTTAAAAAAAGTGGACAGATATTTGTGGCAACTTGGCAAGGAAAAATTTCCAAATCCAAACTACTCAAAGCCACAACCTAAAACAAAATAGTTTTCAGATAAAACAACTTTGTTTTAGGCTACTATCAAACTAAAATATCGAAAAAGATTCAAATTAAAAAATTGGAATAAATCCAAGAATTAAAAAAATTTTAAGACCATTTCACAAAGTTTACAACTATTTAAAAGGATTAAAAAACCACCAATTAAGGGCTAACAGATTTGAAACTAGTGAAAAAAAAGACACTTTATAATTCAAAAGTGTCTTTTTATTTATTATTTATTAATTGGTTGAAAGATATAAACATTTTGAGAATATTCAATATCTTGCAATAAGATTAATTCTATATTATTACCAGTTTTAGATAATTTATAATATTTTGTGCCTGTCAAAGTTTGTTCTGAAAAAACATTTTTAATTTTTATTTTATTTGCTCCAACTTTTATATAATAATCATTTTTATACTCTCCAACTGAACTATCAGAGAGTTTTGTAAAATCCGATAATTCAAGGGTTGTTGAATTGTTTAAGCAAGATTCAATATCAACAATTCTATAATAAAGTTTATTGTTTAAGTTCAAAATTAATGTTGAACTTAAGAAATTATTATCGAACCATTTTATATTTGTAGAAACTGATGTTTTGAAATATAAGGTATTTTCGATAAATTTTATGCCTGGGACTGTATATAAATTCCCATTGTAAACACGATTTCCTTTATAATATCCAATTAAGGAAGATTTTGAAATATTTTGTCGTATAAGTTCTAATCCACTTATTATACTTGTGTTGTTATATGGTTGTTCAATACCATTTATGATAGATTGACTAATATTGTACATTAATGTTCCAGAATCATATTCCATGAGATATACTTCTTTAGAATCACTAATCATATATTTTGCATCTACAAAATATATTATCTTATTATCTGAATCTTTAGCATTTATATGTGAGTTTGCAACATAAGTATAACCATATTTATCGGTTATAACATTATTAATTGAAACTTCTTTATTGGGCATAATATCTGTAAAAACTAATTCATTATTATTGTTGATTGTCATTTTATAATAATTATCATTACTATCTTTAACAATATCAATATCATAAATTAATGCAATATTAAAATTGCTAATTTTGTAAATATTTCCATTCATTATATCAACAACAAAACTTTGAGAAAGTGCTGAGCTATAATAGTTTTTTAGGTCAAATTCACTAATTCCGTTCTCATCATAAGTCAACTCATTTGGTCTTAATTCAAGATATTCAGATTTTGTTTCATTGTTGTACTTATAGTTATACTTGCCACTTTCATCAACTTCTGCAACAAATTGCATAAACATATATCTTTGGTTTACGTACAATCTATTAATTTGAGCGAGAATTTCTTCTTGTGTAATAGTTGTATTTGAATCTATTAAGATTCCTTCAGAATCATAAACTTCTTCTTGTACAGATTTATTTTTCTTAAATGTAACTTTGGTAATAGTATTATCATTATATTCAACAGTTCCATTCTCATATGATTCGGTTGTGGAATATAAATAAAATTTTTCATTGTTTTCAGAAGAATTAGAAACTAAACTAGCACTTAATAATAATGTTGAACAATTAACATTTCTTGCTGTTGAAGTTGTTTTTGATGCCTTTTTGATACCAAATGCTTGCGACCCCCCAATATCAATAGACAAATCTTTCATATATGATATATTAATTGAACTTGTGGTTTTAGTGCCTTTGTCATTATTTGATTTACACGACGCAAATACTGGGCATATCATAAAAAGCATTAAAATAAAGATTATAATTTTTTTCTTCATTATGAATCCCTCCATCTGTATTATAACATATATCTTTTGAATTTGTTGCATATATATAAAAATTTTAAAAAAAATATTAAAATGGCAGTTAGGCGTGTGCTTGTCATATACAAGTGTCGTCGCTTCGCTCCGACAGACAAGCATACACCTATAAACCAAATTAAAGCAGACAAAAAGCGAAAGTGTGTTACGTTTACCAACACTTTCGCTTTTTGCTGTTATATATAATGGCTAATTTATTCCATGGTGTACTTGACAAGAGTCTCTGAAATGAGTTCTCTTTTGCTAGTTAAGTCGGAGAAACGATATTTGTGCTTATGCACTTTGTTTTGCATTTCTCTGCCTTTTGAGATTATGTTTTCATTTCTTCTCTTGTCAAGTACCTTTCACGGCATAAAGTACCCATAAAAAAGAGAACTAGATTTTTGATTTCTAATTCTCTTTATTACACTAGTTTCAAAAGTTAGTGACTAAAGGTGGGTTTTTATTATTATTTATCTTTTTTTCTAGCGAGGTTTCTGTCTCGAAGTTTTTCAAACCAACTTAGAAGTGTGTTGTAAACTGGGTACGATAGAAGCACAAGGATAATTATAAACAATATGTTGGAAAGTGTCAAAGGCACATATCCAAAGAACGACCAAGGAAGCACGCAAAGTGCCGTGACGATGCCAAGCACTGTTCCGCTAACCAAAACACCGCGATAAAGGTTGAAAGGTTTGCAAAGTGTGTATAACACCATAACGCCCGCGAAAGTGATTGTAAGTGATGTCATTGTTATAAACTGTGTGCCGTCGCCGGTGTATTTGTCAAACAAATAACAGCCGATTGCGTTAATGGTAAATATAAGCGCGCTAGGTATAACTTTGGCTAGCAAGTTTGAGAAAAACTTACCTTTAATGACTTCGTCGTTTGGTTGGAGCGCTAGGAAGAACGCCGCAATACCGATAACGAAGAATTCAAGCAAAAACATATGGATTGTTGTAAATTGATAGTACTCGTTTGGCAAAATTAGGAAGAAAGTCGTAATAAGAATTGTAAACAAGGTTTTCATTAGGAACAGCGATGCTGTGTTTTGAATGTTGTTAACAACTCGTCTTCCCTCTGCCACCACACTTGGCATACTTGAAAAGTTGCTGTCAAGAAGCACAAGACTACTTACATTGCGGGTGGCTTCGCTTCCGCTTGCCATAGCAATGCTACAATCTGCCTCTTTAAGCGCCAAAATATCGTTGACGCCGTCGCCTGTCATCGCTACTTTATGCCCTTTATTTTTTAGAGCCTTAACAATTATGCTTTTTTGTTCTGGCGAAACTCTGCCAAACACGGTGTATTTTTCGGCAGCCTCGATAACTTGTTGTTCGTTAAGCCCTTCTAGGCTAATGTACATTTTAGCGTTTTCCACGCCAACACGTTTACTTACTTCGCTTACGGTGACTGGGTTGTCGCCCGAAATAATCTTAATAGTAACGCCGTTTTTCTTAAACCACTCGATTGTCGCAGGAGCGTCTTCTCTAATGTGGTCCTCAATTACAATTAGGCAAAGCGGGGTGCGCTTGTCACTAATTTTGTTTTCGTTTATTTCCCCGACACATTTTGCAAGCAAAAGCACTCTAAATCCGCGCTGAGCGTAACTCTTAACTTGTTTTTCAATGTCGGCATTTTTTGTTTTTAACACAAATTCTGGCGCGCCATACATATATGTGTCGCCATTTTTGAATGTAACCGCGCTAAACTTTCTAGCGCTACTAAATGGGATTATGCTCTTTGCGGTAAGTTCTTTACTATATCCGAAGTGAAGCGCAAGTGCTCTACTTGTCTGGTTGTTGTCGTCTAGTGCTGTAAGCATTGAGCCCATAATGTCGGTGATGTTTTGATTGAAATCTAGGTCAAGTTGAACCACCGAAAATACTTTCATTGTTCCGTCGGTGATTGTTCCTGTTTTGTCTAAGCACAACACGTCGGTTCGCGCAAGCATCTCGATGCTATACAAATCTTGAACAAGTGTACGCTTTTTAGCAAGTTTGATTACACCCACAGCAAGCGCCATAGATGTAAGCAAAAACATTCCTGCTGGAATCATTCCGACCGTTGAACCCGCTGTAAAGTAAATTGCCTCGGTTTGACCCGCATTGTGATACACGTCCAAGAAAGTAAGTATTGAAAGCGGAACTAGCAAAACACCGATAAACTTGATGATTGTGTTAAGGGTGTTCATAAGTTCGGACTTGGGTTTTTGATAATGTTTTGCTTTTGCCGAAAGTTTTGCAGTATAACTATCCGCGCCCACTTTATCGACTTTGGCGTAACATTTTCCGCTGACTACGAAACTTCCGCTATACAAAATAGCGCCTTTGCGTTTTTTAATGGAAACGCTCTCGCCAGTAAGTAAACTTTCGTTTACTTCCACTTCGCCGTCTAACACTAGACAGTCGGCGCAGATTTGTTTGCCCGAAGAGAAAACCACGATATCGTCTAAGACAAGGTTTTCAATTGGGATTTCCATTTCCGCTTTGTCACGCACAACCGTGGCGACTGGCGACACCATAAGGCTTATCTTTTCAATAGTCTTTTTGGCTTTGATTTCTTGAATAATTCCGATTGCTAGGTTGCAGGTAAATGGCACCATAAAGATTATGTATTTAAGTGGTGCTTTTGCCACAAGTAGTGCAACTGCGATTGAGATACACAAAATATTAAAGAACGTGAAAATGTTGGACAAAAAGATTTGAGCATAAGTCTTTGCGTTTTTGTTTTCCACAACGTTTACGCAACCCTCCGACACTCTCTTTTCAATCTGCTCTGTCGTAAGGCCAACCTTGAAGGAAGGATTGTATCTTTCCACAAACTTCACGCCTGTTTCTTTGTTTTTGCCTTTCTTACTTTTTGCAGGTTTTTCTTTTTTCTCTAAAATCCTAGGAGTCTTATACACCACGCCGTCTTCTTCGAATGTGCCAACTTCAATTACGTCCTTAGTGCCTTTTTTCTTAACCTCTTTGCGGGCTTTTTCCTTAGCAGGAAGGGTCACTTCTGGCTCAAGTTCTGCCACTTCGGGAGTTTCAACAATTGGCTCTACAACTTCGGTTGGAGTTTTAACTTCTTCAGTCAAAATTGCTTTTTCAACTGTTTTTTTAGTTTTTTTCTTTTTATTGTTTGCCACAGAAATATTTCCTTTTTAATAGAGTTTTATATATATTTAATATAACTGGATAGTTTAGTATAACACATACGCTTTAAAAATTCAAAACGACCGCGGTGTTTTTTTTGATTTTTTTAAATCCAAATATTGTTTTTTTGCAATCTTCCACAACATTTTGGGCAATTTCTATTGACTTTTATATGCCAAATTTGGTATATTAAGTGTGCTTTAAAAAATATGGCGCCATGGTCAAGAGGTTAAGACGCTACCCTCTCAAGGTGGAATCAGGAGTTCAATTCTCCTTGGCGCTACCATTTAAGACACGCCGTACGTGTCTTTTTTAATTGAAAAACCTTTTTAGTGAGAAAATCATAGATATATTGTACTTAGAAGTTCTGGTTTTTATGATTTTCAAATAATGTGAAACTTAACTTTATTTATTGAATGAAAAATGGAACTTGAAATAAAAGAATTAAGAGGTCACATAATGAATATTTTAAAGATATGTGGGCAATTTGGCATTGACGCGCTAAGGTCGCAAGTTATATCCAAAGGGCTTATCAACAACTCGTGGAAAGTCACCGCGGTGAACGGCGAAACCTACATAGTTCAAAGCATTAACACCAATGTTTTTAAAAACGTCGACAAACTTATGGACAATATTTCCAAAGTCACCACCCACATTAAAGAAAAAGTGGAAAATAGCGGTGGAGACCCTTCACGCGAAGTTTTGCAAGTTGTGCCTTGCCTTGGCGACAAGCAAAAATTGTACTACAAAAGCGAGGACGACAATCAATATTTTAGAGTATATAGGTGTATCGACAACGCAAACACCTACGATGACGCTAGCCTCCAACTACTTTATCAGGCGGGAGTAGGTTTCGGAAAATTTCAACAACAACTCTCCGATTTTCCGTCGGACACATTGTATGAGAGCATTCCAGACTTTCACAACACAATAAAAAGATTTGAAACTTTTGAGCAAAAACTAGACAATCTATCCTTTGAAGAATACACAAAGGCACGCAAGGAGATTATAAAAACCCTAAAAGGATTTGAGTACGCGCGAAAAATTATGGAACCACTTACTAATCACGAAATTCCACAGCGCGTGGTTCACAACGACACAAAACTCAACAACGTTATGCTTGACGACAACGACCACCACGCAGTATGCGTAATTGACCTTGACACAATTATGCCAGGAAGCCTACTATTTGATTACGGCGACGCGATAAGATTTTGCGCCAACACGGGAGCGGAGGACGACCGCAACATTGACAATGTGGGAATTGCGCCAAAGAAATTCGTGGCATTCACGCACGGGTTTTTAAGCCAGACGGCTGAGAGATTAACCGAAAAAGAACTATCGCTTATGTCGGTTGCGCCGCTCGTAATTACTTACGAATTATCGCTTAGATTTTTGACCGACTACTTGGACGGCAACAAGTATTTCAAGACCGACCCAAGTCGTCCTGACCACAACTTAGAGCGAGCACGCGCCCAACTAAAACTATTCGACTCATTTAAAGAGCACGAGTCGGATATGGATAGAACTATTAAAAAAATATACTATCTTTGCCTTGACCACAACCTAAAACTTTCGGGCGGACACAAGGTGCCAAACGTAAAACACTTAAATCGCAACCGCGAAGCAAGGACCATAGCAAAGAGACGATAAAAAAGACTAGGAAGTTTCTCCTAGTCTTTTTTTGTGCTTTTTAAAATGTAATATCCCTTATCGCGTTTTAAAATTTCGCAATTCCCAAAAACCTCTTCCATATGTTTTTTCATACTCTCTTCGCCGTGACTTTTTCTAATCACAAGCGTGATATCTCCCCCAGTTGTCAAATGCTCGCTTGCACCACTCACAACTCCAAACAATATTTTCTTGCCAACTTTAATAGGTGGGTTTGTGACAATATGTGCATACTTTTTGTCAACATTATTGTATAAGTCACTCAAAAACACATTATTTTGTGACACATTGTTAAGGGTGCAGTTTTCCTTGCTTAATTCTACCGCTACGCTATTAACGTCCAGCATATCCACTTTTACATCTTTATAAAAAGTTTTTAATACAATTCCGATTACGCCAAGTCCACAGCCGAAATCCAGCACTTCGCCCTGCATATTTGGGTTTAAGTCAAGCACAGTGTTAAGTAGCACTTTGGTGCCCTCGTCTATTTTATCTTTACTAAAAACGCTATCCACACTTTTAAATGTAAAGGTTTTTCCGTGATAGGTTTCGCTAAAAGTAAAGTAGTCGCTAGCAGAATGTTCTTTTGCAATAAAATAATGTTCCATATATTCTTCCTCTTAGTTATGGATTATATCAAAAGTCTAAGGCAAAGTAAATAAAAATAGAAAGCGAAATCGCTTTCTATTTTTTCTCTATTTTGTATCCGTCCTTACTATCAAAGATAATATAGCCTGCCTCCAATAGTTCGGCGCGCAAGTTGTCGGCGTTTATCCAATCTTTGTTAAGTTTTGCTTGCCATCTAAGTTCGGCAAGTTTTTTAATCTCGCTTGGGATATTATCCGATTTTGACTCCAATAAATTTAATCCTAGCACTTCGTCAAACTTTGCTATAAGTTTTAGTTTTGTAGCGCCACTACATTCCAACTTACACACATCGTAAACAACTGTAATTGCCATTGAGGTGTTAAGGTTGTTTTCTAGCGCTTCGCTAAACTTTTGCAAGTACACATTATATATTTTGTCATCTAGTTCGCCCGTGTTTTCGATTTTTGATATGGTCTTTTTAAGTTTTTCATATGCAGTAGCAGAGCCGTCTAGTCTATCAAAACTAAACACAAGTGGTTTGCTATAATGCGAAGTCAAGCAGTAATACCTATATGCAAGTGGGTCATAACCCTTTTGGATAAGGTCATTAACGGTAACGAAACCACCCTCACTTTTGCTCATTTTGCCAGTCTCATTGTTAAGGTGCTCCACGTGAAACCAGTAGTTGCACCACTTATGTCCCAAATAACTTTCGCTCTGAGCAATTTCATTGGTGTGATGTGGGAATTTGTTGTCCACGCCACCGCAGTGAATGTCAAGATATTCACCCAAGTATTTAGTGGAAATTCCGCTACACTCAATGTGCCAGCCTGGATATCCTAGCCCCCAAGGGCTATCCCATTTAAGTTCTTGGTCAGCAAATTTTGATTTTGTAAACCATAGCGCAAAATCTGCTTGGTTTTTCTTGCCCTCATCAAACTCAACACCCTCTCTAACACCTATTAGGTTATCCTCAGCGCTGTGATTAGTAAGAACATAATATTCTTTTAGTTTTGACACGTCAAAGTAAACGTTTCCGTGCGAAACATAGGCATAACCTTTGGCTTGCAAGTCTTTGATGATCTCAATATATCTATCAATACAACTTGTAGCAGGCACAACAATTTCTGGCCATTTAATGTTTAGCCTTTTGCAATCGTCCTTAAACGCTTCGGTGTAAAACTTAGCGATGTCGAGTACTGATTTGTGTGTTTCCTTAGCGCGCTCCACCATTTTGTCTTCGCCATAGTCGCTATCGCCCGACAAGTGTCCAACATCGGTTATGTTCATAGCGCGTTTTACATTGTAACCCAAGAAGTTAAGGGTGCGCTCCAAGATGTCTTCCATTAGATAACTTCGCAAGTTGCCGATATGCGCATAGTGATATACGGTTGGCCCACAAGTGTACATTGTCACAACCTTGTCACTATGTGGCACAAAGTCCTCTATTTTTTTAGTTAATGTATTATATATTCTTAACATATATACCTCATAATTTTTATATATTCAATCACGCTAAAATAATTGAATACTAACCTCCTAAAAAATCACTTTTAGGATTATGATAATTATATTACAAACAAGCAAAAAAATCAAATACAAACATTGCAATTGTCAACTATTTGTTTTGTAAATTGTAGAATTTTAGTTATAATAATATAAAGTATTTTGAGTATTAAGGTGAAAAATATGAGAAAAACGAAAATTTTGGCGACCATTGGTCCTGCTTGCAACAATTACAAAACCCTAAAAGATATGGTACAAAACGGGCTTAATGGCGTGCGTATAAATTTTAGCCACGGTTCAATCGAGGCTAATCAAAAAATTGTGGATTTAGCAAAACAAATTAGGGACGAACTTAATGTTCCGCTATCAATTGTTGTGGATACAAGGGGCCCTGAGGTGCGAGTTTTGGAGTTTGAATCGGGCAAAATAACGCTTAAAAAAGGGCAACTATTTACCCTAACAAATCAGCAAACTCCCGGCGACAATACGCGCGTAGGCGTGACTCGCCCAGTGATATTTAAAGCACTTAAAGTGGGAAACAAGGTGCTTGCTTGCGACGGGCTAATCGTTATGAAAATCGTGGAAGTTAGCGACGAATATGTCACCTGCAAAGTCCAAGCGGGTGGAGAAATTTCCAACAACAAAGGTTTATTCTTCCCTGGTGTAACATACAATTTTGAGTACTTAAATAGCGCCGACAAAAAAGACCTAATATGGGCAATTGAAAACGATGTAGATTATGTTGCTGCAAGTTTTGTAAACTGCAAAGAAGATGTTTTTGCACTACGCGCTCTTATCAAAAAGCACCACGGCAAACAAGAAATAATCTCCAAAATTGAAAGTAAAGCAGGGCTTAAAAATCTAGACGAAATAATCGAAGCAAGCGACGGAATAATGGTTGCAAGAGGCGACCTTGGAGTGGAACTTCCCCTTCAACGCCTTCCAAAAATCCAGCGCGAGATGATAGAAAAAACGACAAGTGCGGGCAAATTTGTGATAACAGCGACCGAAATGCTAGCCAGTATGCAAGACAACATTCGCCCAACGCGCGCCGAAGTAAGCGATGTGGCAAACGCGGTTTTGCAAGGCACATCTACAATAATGCTTTCGGGCGAAACGGCTGTGGGAAAATTTCCAGTTGAAACAGTTAAAACAATGGCGCAGATCGCCGAGCAGACCGAAAAAGACATTCAAAACTACGCAAACTTTATATCTGCCACATACAAAAACAAAAGCACCCCAGACATAATTTCGCACAGCGCAGTGTCCACGAGTTTTGCTCTTGGCGCCAAGGCAATTGCCGTGCTTACAAACAGCGGAAACAGCGCAAAACTTATCGCACGATTTAAGCCAAGTTGCCCAATTATCGCAATAACCGACGAATGTCACGTGTACTACAAATGCGGACTAATTGGTGGAGTATACCCTCTTGTTAAGGATATCCCATATGGCAAAGTTAGTAGCATATTTAACCTATGTGCTAAGTGTGCCACCGAAAACAAATTTGCAAAACCTGGCGACTTTATAGTAATTTCCAGCGCAAGCAGACATATGGAAATTGACACCGATTTTGTAAAAGTGCAAAAGTGTTAGGGTTATAGAATTAAAAAAATGCAATCTAGTTTTAGATTGCATTTTTCTTTTTTAAAGTTATTTTTTTCTTTAGTATGTTTTTATAATATAAGTCTTTTTAATATTATACTTTTCAAAATACTTTATAACTTTTATCTTTTAACTTTTTTAAACCTTAATAAACTTATAGCGTTTTTAGGCCTTTTACATTAATATGATGTACATCAAAAACAAATATATAAGGATAAGCCCTACAAAGAATATGTTGGCTTTTAGGTAGTTTATGCACTTGCCAGCGAAGTCAAGGTTTGCGATAACCTTGCCGTTGTAGCGCTCGCGTCTTAGAGGTCCGTCTTTGCTAGGGTTTGCGTCGCCCTTGGTTATTGCCAGCCCGTCCTCGTTAAACTCAACAATTCTATGCGTGTAAGTCAAGTTGCCACTCGAACCTGACCAGTTTACGATGTCGCCCACTTTTAGGTCGTCGTATTTAACTGGTGCGATGATAACCAATGTAGGTGGAACAAGCGTAGGATACATACTGCCAGTTACGACAATTTTGTACTTATATCCGCATAGCAAACTCACACCTAGGGTTATGAGCATTCCAAGTATTATGGAAACTATGAGTGATTTGAAAAAGTTAAGAACTTTTTTCTCTTTTTTAAATGCGTTAATCTTCATGTCTTTACTAAATTACCTTTATATTTCTAGTTTTAATGTCTCATCGTATACAAATTTTCTAACTTGCGTGTAATCAACTGTGTTGCTATTTAGTCCGTTATTTTCAGCGTCTTCGCTTACGTAATTTACGATATCACTGCTCGACGACAAACCAACTGTTTGTAGCGTGCTTGACGATATTCCGCTAATTGGAACACTTACTACTGTGGAGTAGTAGATGTTTCCTTTTATGTTGTAATCTTCCGCAACGCCCGACGCAAACAAGTATCTGCCAATTAGCGCGCCTTTGATGATATAACTTTCGTTTACGGCGCTCATAGTGCTAAGCATCTCTGCATAGCAGTTTTCAATCGACGAGTAAACCGCTGTTTCGCCCATCATCGTTACGCTTGAAATACCAACCAATCCGCCGATATAACTATATAGGGTTTTACCGCCATAGTTTGTAAATGCTGTAAACACAAAGCCCTTTTTCTCGGCGCTTTCGTCAAGGTCAAGGTTTTCGTTAACACCAGTCTCTTTGGTGTAACCCTTATCAAACTTAGCGTAACATCTCACGATTTTAGCGCCATTGTTTTGACCAGCAATTCCGCCAATATTAAAGCCGTCCTCGGTCGAACCCCTCGACAAGATAAACACACCGTTGCTCAAACAACCTAGGATATTTCCGCCAACATAAGTTTTTTCGATAGTTGAGCCACCGATATACTTACTTAGTTGTACCTCGTATGGTGCTTCGCCAGAACCAGCGATGTAGTTGTTGTAAACAGCGATACCCGCCATTGTCCAACTGGAAATTTTGCCAGTGAAGTCGCTATTTAGGATAAGCGCGTTGTTAAGATATGCCACGCCACCAACATAACGATTTTTCACGTTGCTAGAACTATCGGCGCCAGCATTGATTGAGCCCGACATTACGCAGTTGTCAATTGTATTAAAGTTGGAATAAGCAATTCCGCCACCATACAAGTAGGATTGTCTTACTGCCGACGATTTTAGAACAGAGTAGAATGTATTTTCTACTTTGCTGTCTTTGATAACGCCATAGTTATTAAGAGCGATTGTGCCATACATAATGTCTCTTTGAGTGTAAACTCTGATATACGATTTTGTATCAGTCGAGCCCGCAATCACAACATTTGAGATGACGCCGTAGTTGTCAAGAGCAATACCGCTAATCATAATAGGATTAGCAACTGCACTTGCGCCAGCGTTTTCGATGTTGGTGTTGTAAGCAAACATAAAGTCGCTTATCTCAGCCGATTCGGCTAGTTCTAGGAACATAGAAATCTTAGCATAAGTGTTGTTGTTGGAAACTGTTGGTTTTACAAACGATATGTTTCTAACAACCACATTGCTACCTCTGCCCGACGCGTTTCCTAGCAATTTGCCTGCAAACGTGTTGATAGGTGTCCACGAGCCGAGGTCAATTTCCGTTACGCTTGTGTCGATTCTAATAACCGAAGTTGGACGATATTTAATGTTTTTAAATTGAGTGGTAATATCGTTTGCAATTTCGCTTGCGGTTCCGCTTGTTAGACGCGATTTGATGATGTATGGATTTGCGTCTGTACCCTCGCCACTTTCAAACAAGTTGACTGTTCCGAAAATGATTTCGCGTGGATTGGAGAAGAATGTGTTGCTAAGAATATACTCAATAGTAACTTTGCCATACGCCACGTTGGAGGTGTGTGGAAGGTAGTAAACTTTGCCATACTTTTTGATGTACTCACTACCTAGCCAAACTGTTTTGATTTCTCCTAAGTAGGTGTAAGTTATTTTAACTGGGTTTTCCGAACCACTCCATCTTAGAATGCCGTTTACTGTATCGGAATTGTCATTCTCTGGGGCTGTGGTCGTAAAGTCGATAGTTTTTATGAATATCGACGAATTAACTCTGGCACTGTACGACCCCGATGTGTTGGTAACCGTGTTGCCAAGGCTAATTATATTAAGGATTATTGTTTTGCCTTTGATGTTTTCTCCTACTAGGCTTTCAAGTACATCAAAGCCAATGTTAAAGTAAATTTTGCCGTCTATTGTGTTGTATTCAAAGTAGTACTTCGTGTCGAAATCGGACTCATATTCGTCGTCTTTATTTGCTTCGGTCTTAACATAAACCCTCGAACTATTTCGGGCAAACTTAATAGAATTTTTAAGAGTGGAAGTGTCCTCGCCTGTTTTTATAAGGATATTAACCAAATATGATTCTAGGCTTTGACCTGCGCCATTGTCCACAACATTCCACTGCAAAGCACCGCTAAATCCTGTTTCGCGGATTTTACCCTCGCCGTCGCCCGTCAAAATTTCAACATCGTTTACTATTGGGGTGGCAAGTTTGAACACTCTAATGGTGCTACTTTGCGATTCGATGTGGTACACTGGAATTTCGCCTTCCATTTCGGTGCTGGAATTGTAGTTGATAGTAACATCGTAGTAACCCGATGGCAATTCGTTGCCAAGTTCGTAAGTTGTGATATCGCCGTCAAGATGATTGTCCGACGCAACCACCTCGCCTGTCACTTCGCTTATAACCTTAATGCTAGACGAATCAGGAACAAGGTTAAGACCGTTTTGGTCGTTGCCCCAGCCGATAACGCCTTCTTTAACAACAATCTTTGGATTGTAGTATTTTACAAGTTTTAAGTAGTTGCTTTTTAGGCTGCTTAGATAAACCGCTGTGGTTGTAGCGCCCGACTCGTCGGTTTCGCCACCAGACGCGTTTGCTCTAACGGAAACGTTGTAGGTGCCACCGCTAACAAAGTTGCTAAGTTGATATGCGTCGTAGGTGCCACTAAGTTCCTCGTCCTCGATAAACACTGTGTACGACTTAGTGTTGGCTTTGTAAAGCTCCTCGTCGTAGGTGTAATTCCATTCAATTTGATTATAACCGCTCTCGGTGTTGGTTTTTAGTGTAACTTGGGCAAGACGCTCATAGCCTCTGCCACTATTTATGATGTCTATTACGCTACTGCAAACACACTGGTCGTTGTTAACTGCCCCGCCGATTGCAATAACACCAAGGCCGTATCTTTCGCCGTTATGGCATTTAAAATCGACCTTAATTCCACTTACCAAAACCTCTTCTGGGATTTCGTAGTGGAATGTTTTTGTAACAGGGTCGTAGTCGTTATATGTAAACTGAGTTCCGTCGAAATATCTTGTTCCAATTAACGATGGAAGTGCAACTTGTGTGCGGTCTGCCACGCCATCTTGGTAGGTATAAAGTAGTACTTTAAATCCGATTACTTTACTGCCCGATAGTTCGGCTTCGTTTACTTCCCACACAAATTTGCCGGCTTGCAATTTGGCATTAACAACATTGTTAAGTTTGTACACTTCGACCGTGTTGGAAGTTTTTGGCGATGTGATAAAGTCTACGCCGTTTCCGATAGGTCTAATAGCGCACCAGTAGTAGCCTGCTTCCAAATCGCTTGTGTTGTAGAACATAAACATAGTCTCTTCTACGCTAATGTAATACACTTTGGTCTCTTCAAGTTCGAAGACCCAGCGCGAATCGGCTTTGGCTTGTGATGTTGCACTGCCGTAGTATTTTTCGGCAACCGAACGGCTCACAACATACAACTCGTAGCCTAGGCACTTGTCGTTTCGGTTCCAAGTCAAGTATCCGCCGTCGGTGCTATTGTTGTCGTATTTGTATCCGAATGCGGAATAGTCGTAAAGGTAGGTTATTTCAACTGTGTTGTATGTGTTGCTTCTTAGATAGATGTCGCCTGTTTCGGCGTCACTATCGGCTGTGCCAAAGGTCGTAAGCGTAAACACATAACTTACGTTGTTTACAAGTTTTGTGCTTCCGTCAGCCTGTTCCCAATCCATTTTTTCGCCCTTAGAATTAAAGTAGTAATATTTAAATGATTGGTTTTTGCCAGTGTAATAACAGCGTGACAAATCGGACGCATCTAGCAAAACAAATGTCGCAATATCGTCGCCAATTATGCCAGAAGTTTCGATATCGGCATAAAGTGTGTAAATGTTCATCTTTGTAGCGCTGGTTTCGTCGTCGGTTGCAACCATTGCCTTGCTACAAGTTGCTGTTAACAAATATTTAGTAACATAATTTCCGTTCCCGTCCACAACTCTTTGGAAGGAAATATATCCGTCGCTAGTAGTTAGATTGTCCACTTTGGTTTTAACTGGTGCGGAGTACTTATACACATTTAGCGTTATGAAAAACGATGGAAGTGCGTTGTTTTCACCACTATCGTCAAACTCGTTTCCAACTGCGCGGATTTTAAGTTCGAGCGATGTTGTTGCGGGAACTTTTAGTCCAAGTTCGTAATAGTAAATAATTTTGTTGTTAGTTTTATCAAAAACCGAATTTATAAGTTTGTTGGGAGTGATTGACTCGTAAGCATATCCCGTAGGATAAACCCTAAGATTTAGGTATCCAAAGTATTTAATGTAGTTAAGAAGGTCGTCCTCATCAAAAACAACTTCGCCTCCCTCTTCTAGGTCTTTTGCTTTTGCAACATATTTGTCAAACAAATCTTTTACGGCGTCAAGGGTGGCGCTATCTGGGGTGTAAAGAGTGACTTTAATAAGCCCGTCGCTAACCTTAACGCTTTCTATCATAGAATAACGAGTGAATGCGATTTGTTTTGCCTTAACGCCCACACTTCCCTCTTCGCCAGTCGAGTTAATGATAACGAAGTTGTTGGACTCGGTCGAAACAGGAGTGACGCGTGCTAAAAAATTTGTGTTAATAGTAAGTATTTTAAGGTCGCTTAGGTCTAGTGAAGTAGACGTAACTGTTGTGGAATATATGACTGTTTGGCTCTCATTTACAACTTGCACAAATTCCACAAAGTAGCCGTTTACGCCGGTCACTCGCGACCACGACATTAAACCGTCGCTTAGTTTTAGCGAACTAACGCTATCCACACAGCGCACCGTAACAAGGCTTGACCTAACACTATTTAGGTAGCACACGTTTGGCGTACCACTTGTCTGACCGCCTAGGGCTACGATTATAAAATCATAATCCTTGCCTTGTTCTAAGTTTTTGTTTAAAAAGATAGTTTCAAAGGAATAATAGTTGCTTGCTCCGCCGTCGATGTAAACAAAGTTTTCCACACCAAAGGCACTCTCTGAATTAGGTTTGTAGTAAATTTTATAACCAATTGCACTTGGAATGCTAGTCCACTTAAAAGTGCCATTGTAATCGCTTGTCTCCTCACTAGATGACAAGTTGCGCTCTATTCTAAAATCACTCACTTTTGGCAAAGCGCTAATGACCATTTCGCCCGAAAGCAAACTGTTGATCTTTCCGCTTGTGCCACTGGCAATCCCTCTAACTTTTATTGTATAATTTACGCCCGTTTCTCCGTTTAGTGTAAGTTTTAGGTCGTCAGAAATTGCATATTTCGAAGGGCTAAGTATTGTATATTTTCCGTCGTCGCCTAGTACATACACTTCATAACTGCCATAGTTTTCATTTTCGTTCAAAGTCACAATTCCGTCTTGATACGACAAAACTGGGCTTACTACTCTTTCAAAAACATTTTCGTTTTTCTCCACCCCATTTATCATTCCATTAAAGTACTCTACGTCGCCATCAAGGGCAAAGTTGTCGTCGTTTCCGAAAGTCTTTACTTTCAACTTAAATCCGTTGTAATCGACGATTTCCGACAAGTCAAAACTTGGGTCGCCGTCCTCAACATATGTATAGTTTTTAAGCGAAACTTCTATCCAAGTGTCGTTTTCGCTATCGTAGTATTCCAAAAGTAATTCGTATTTGCTTGGGTGTGATGCGCCCTCATAACTCCAAGTAAATATGTCGCCATTAAGGCTCATATTGGTTGCGGTGGAAAGTTTTGTAACCTTAACTACTAGCGCTTCGCTATTAAGTAGATATGCGCCGTCCACCAAGTTTCCGCCCTTAGTAAAAACTAAAAAGGTGTACTCGCCCGCCTCGTCTAATGCGGGCAAATTAAAAGAACTTACATCAGTCTCGACTTTATCCTCGCCTCTAACCACAAGGTAGCCGTTGTTGTTTTCAACCGCGTCCCAAGTGATTACGCCATTTGACAAAACGGCATTTTGAGGAGCTGACGACATTTTTAGTTTTATCTCGTCCGAAATCGCTCCGTCGATAAAGCCCTCGCTTGCAATCGCCCTAACTGTATAGGTGTATTCCATACCCGCCTCGATGTTTAGCCCGTCGATTACAACGTCGGAGACGCCGTCCTCGTTTGGCACAACCCTAAGTGTGTATCCGCTTGTCATAACTTCGCCATTTTGATACACCTCATAACTTTTAGCGTTTTCAATTGCCTTAAAGGTAATTTGGTTGTCCTTAAAACTAAGCACTGGGGTGGCGATTTTAACAACTACAAATTGTGTAGGTGTCGCATACACCACGTTTGCCAAATCTGCTCTTGCTTGAATTGAAAGTGTGTAGGTTCCGGCTGGGATAAGGGTGTTAACTTCGCCGTTTAAAAAACTTACAAAGTCAAACGAATATTCGCTAAGCACAATTGTTTTATTAGCAAACTCGCCGTCAACAAATGTGATAACAAAGTCTTTTAAATATCGTGGTTGGGTGAATGCCCAAGTGATTTTGCCCGAAGTGTTAATGCTAGTTACCTCAGGATAAATCACAAAACTTGCCGATCCACTCACCTCGCTTATCATCTTAAACTCAATGTACTTTTCGCCCGTTTCGCTGTCAGTATTTTCAACCGCATTTTGGTCGGCTGGAAGGGCCTGGATTGAGATTGAGTACTCGCCGTTTGCAAGTTCTGGAAGTGTGAATTTTACAAATTGTCTTTGCTCTTCGTCTACTGTTTCGGTAGTCAAAGTAAATAGCAAAGTATCCTCGTCTACAAGAGAAGCATCGCTTGTAAGTTTTATATTCTTTACAACTCCGCCCTTTTTCAAAATTACCCTGTAACCGCTTGCACCAGCAACTGACGCAAACTTAACAACGTTTGAATTGTCCACAACCGCAAAACTATTTGCGATATCCACAACATTTAGGCGTGTCAAGCGAATTCGAGTGCTTGTTTCGCTATTAAACGCCATATCAGAACCGTTTTCGATGCCGTGGCGAATAGTGATTGTTGCGCTCTCAGCAAAACTTATTCCGCTAAGACCATCGAATTTTCTTTCGGTTAATGTGGTGGTCATAGGCTCCATTCCAGAAATTGAGATTGTAAGGTAGTATTTGCTATTTGCCACCCCGCCGTCCCATAAAAGCACGCCGTCCTCAACGCGAATATTTGAAATAGATTCCGCTTTTTGCAAGTTTTTAAACTCGCCAACTGCTGAATTTAGAGTGGTCTTATTGTCGCCCACTGTAATAATGCTTACCGTGTTGTAGGTGTCAAGAGTTTCGGTCACTTCATAACTAGGGTCGCTTGTCGTTGCCCACGCCGAATCGTTAATCTTAATCAAATAGTGGTCGGCGCCATCTACTATTGTCCACGAAATGGTGTTGTTGTCGCCGATTGAAATGGAAGAAACAGCACTAAGTCTTTTAAACTCAAAATATCTTGTTGCGACCGAACTAGAACTAGCGTCGATTTTAAGGTTGCTAACTGGCACAACCTTAACCTCGTATTTGCCCGCGTCGTTTAGTAATCCTATAAACACTTTGTTTAGGTCAATTGTTTTTTGATTGTCCTCGCCCGCGGTTATCAATCCGCCGTCAGCGACTGTGATGTTCTCAACAGTTTTTTCGGTTGTAACGCCGTTTTTAAGAAGGAAGAACTTGTATTTGTAAATCTCGCCAATTGACACGGTGTTAACATCTGTAAATGTAAGGTTGCCGTCCACATCAATACTTTCTACGCTTGCTGGTTCCAATTGCGAAATTGAATCAGCCGAAGAGGAATCGGTTTCGCTAAATGCAGGAGCAACAACGTTGAATGCTGTGCCGTCAACTGTAACTGCGCCCTTTTCGGTTTCGGTAATCTTAACGATAGGTCTAACCATAATCTTGTATGGTGTAGCGTAATTAAACGCTGTAAGGTCAATTGTTCTGCCAGAGTTTACGATAAGTTTTGCGTCGGTGCGGTCGTAAGTAGAAAGCGCCGTCTTGGTAAACACTTCATACGATAGCCTATTCGTGATGTTGTCGGTGCCGATAAGACTTGTAAGTTCGGTCAAATTTAGATTTAGGCTATTTGTGGCATATTTTACTTCGCCGTTAAGTTTTGGAAGAACCACAAAGTTGGATTCAACTTTTGACTGGTCGCCGTAGATTGTTTTGTCATCGTCGCCTTTGGCTGTGATTGTAACAGTATATTTTCCGGTGGCAAGGTCGGACAATGTAAGTTTTGTGCCAACATTTCCCGTGATGTTTTTAACAATTGTTTCGGTACCAAATTTTTTGATAACAATGTCGTAGCCGTTTGCGCCGGTCACTGCACTCCAAGAAAGTGTGGTCACGCCCACAACCGAGTTTACTGGGTTAACAAGTTCGTATTTTAGTCCCTCTGGCGCACCTATGCAAGTGATAGCGATTTGAGGATTTGCTCTGCTTGATAAAACATAACTTGTGATGCCGTTGTCGTCTTTGCCTGGGTTAAAGTCGGAATTAACCGCCTGAACCTGAACGTTAAAGGTAGTAAGTGATAGTCGTTTTTCTTTGATATATTGTGCTATGTCAAACTGGGTTGTCTCAGGAGCAACAAGGCTTTCTACAACTTGATTGTTTCCAAAAGTGATTTTGTAGCCCGAAATATTGTCCTTATCGCCATAATCCCACGACACAACTCCGCGCGTGCTTTTTAAATTGGTTGGGCTTGGCAAAACATAAAACTTGGTGCTATCGGAAAGCGCACTATCGTAGGTTTTATCGGTAAGTTTGCCCACCGATTTAATCCTTGCAAAATACGCAACGCCGTTTTCCAAATTGTATTTTTGTTCGGTCGGATATTTGCCGTTAACTTTTTCGGTTATGTCAAATTTTTCCTCTCCACTTGCCGTGCTTATCAAAAGTTGGTAACCGGAGATATTTTCAACCTCGCCACTAGCGTCGGTGATTTCGTCCCACATAAATTTGCCTTCGGTTTCGTCATAACGAAGATTTAGGGGCGTGGTAAGTTTTTGTAGGTCGCTAGAAGAAACAACGTTAAGTTTTACTTCCGATTTCTTAGTGCCGTCCTTTGAAGTAAAGGAAATAACAATCGGACCCTTGTTGTCCTTCGCTGCGGTAAACTCAACAGTCTTGGTCGCCGCTCTAACCGTGAAGTCGGTGTAATCTACCCTATTGGCTGGGGTAACATCGACATACACTGTGGTGTCGGTCGCGTTGCTCGGCAAAAGTTCGTAAGTTATGGTAAACTTTTCGCCCTGCATAACCATATATTCTTCGGTGTCCGCGTTGTACACAAGGTTGTCCGACATCGCCGTGATTTTTAGGTCAACGACAGCAATGTCTGGTCCTCCGCAACTACATGCACCCATTAACGCCGTAGCAATTACAAACATTATAGCCAATAAATATGTTTTTACCTTTTTCATTTGTTTCACCCGCTTTATTTTTTCATAGTTAATTTTATCACACAGAGGAAAATCTAACAAATATTTTTGTGTATATATTATATATTTTAATATAGTATGTGTAATATAAATAATCCTTAATCAATTTGATTTCGCCATATTTTTGCCAGTTTTAAAACTAAAAAAGTAAAAAAAATAGACCTTAGAAATTAAGGTCTATTTCAAACTTTCGTATCTATTCATAATCGCCGTGTATACGTCCGAAATTGCAGTGTTTAGGTCGATATTGTCGACTGTCACATCATAAAAAACGGCTTGTTTTAGGTGTTCTTCGTAGTTTCCAAGTCTTTTTTCTACTTCCTCGGGACTATCTCCGCGAGCGATGAGCCTACGTTCGACGTCCTCTTTCGGAGCCATTATGTACACGCCAAAAACCTTTTTGCCATAGAGTTTTTTAAGTGCTTTTAGTCCGACCGCGTCACAATCCTTAATAGGGATTTTGCCCGACTCCAATATGTCGTCAAACGCGCGTCTATTCATTCCGCGTTTTGTGTCATGTCTAACAGTGTGTTCGAATATTTCGCCCGATTTTACAAGCTTATCAAACTCCTCGCTCGACACGAAAAAGTAAGGATTTCCTTGCGATTCGTACGACCTCATTTCCCTGGTTGTACAACTCACAACGTGGGCGAACTCGCCCTTGTGTTGGTCGATGAGCCCTTTCATAATGGTGTCTTTTCCCACCCCGCTAGGACCTTCCAGCACAACAATTATTTTTTTGTCGTTTTTAAACATTATCTGCTCCCCGACTTGAAATTTTTTAGATTATATCAACAACTTTTAATTTAAGCAAATGTTTTTAATTGAATGGATTTAATTTTGTAGTGCGACAGGGCTTTGTTTTAATTCAACCGCATCAAATTTAATCGTTTTAAAACCTTTCCACAATTAAAAAAAGCTTGTGAAAAACAAGCCTTTTTACTAATATTGATATTTCTAATTTTATGGTTCACTAAAAACAAAACCAAACTTACAAACAACCTCTAATATTCACTTTTTAATGCCTAAAAAGCCCAATTATACGGGAGTCATTTTTTTTAAGCCAAAGAAATAATCATTGCAAAAATTGTAAGCACAATTGAAAAATCCAACTTTTCTTCTTTGTTTTTAAGTTTGCTTAATAGGTCAATTAAAAATGCCGAAAATGCAAGCCCAAAACTTATAAAGAAGAATATCGCATATACTACTGCGTTTCCCGCCAACAATGCTATAAACTTATTTAGCAAAGCAAAAAATATTGACGTCACTACAAGCATATATACTAGGTTTTTCATTGTGAAAAATGCTTTGAAGTTATTATTTTTAACTTGTTTTTCTTGAACAGTCTTTTCCTCTTTATTATCCATATTTTTCTCCTTTTGTTATAAATACATTATATTACAAAACGACAAATTTTGCAATAATTATTGCCACATAATTATGTAAATATTTGCGGGTTTATGCCAAAACTTTAATGCAAACAATCACACATATTAGCAAAAAAACGCGCTATTTTTTGTCGTCGTCTGTTTCCTCTTCGGGCTTATTTTTTTTGCGCTTTTTAACCGCATCTATAATGTCCACAACTCCACTAAAAATCATAACTAGACCACCCAAAATAGCAAACACAGCGAAAAGGAAAAATTTCTGTTGATTTTCAACTCTAATTTCCGAGCGATGATAAGCGACCAGCACAAACAAACCACAAATCACGCAAATAAAAACAACCCCACCGATTATCTGAAATATTGCGCGTCTTAATTCGCTCCCTTTTTTCTCTGTTTTTTTCTCTTCCATAAATTTCCTTTTTGTAGTAAATTGTCGCGTCTATTCGAAACTTGTCGCTTACTATTTATATTTATTATATCACGTCACGCTTTTTGCTGTCAAAACAACATTTGTATTTAAATTTCATTTTGCATTAGCAAAAATATCATCGCGTTGGCAATATCATTACAAAGTAATATCACCAAACCACAAGGTTTAATTTCATCGCAAAAGAAAAAATCCCTGATTGGGATTTTTCTTTTACTGGTGCACCGTGGGGGATTCGAACTCTCGACCTTTGGTTCCGTAGACCAACGCTCTATCCAGCTGAGCTAACGGTGCATATTAAATTGTATTTGTTTGTATTGACCACTGCAAACAATAAAGCAAAGGTCAAATCAGGGTTCCCGAAAATGTATAAGCATTTTTGGAAAAATTGTAATTTTTAATTTGCAATAGTAATTATAATGGCAAAAAATTAAAATGTCAACAAAAATATGAAAATGCTTACAAAAGGATTTTAGTTTTGTAATGTTTTACACTTTACTCAAATAAAAATAAAACTTTACAAAAAAAGGTTTTACTTTTTAAAATTTAGGACAAATTAAAACGCCAACTAAGTGTTGGCGTTAAGTCTCTCGGCGTCAGTTAACTCATCAATTTTAAGCACGTCGCATTCGGTGCCATAAAAGTCGTTCATAGCATCAAGCATACTATTTCGCGAGCGAATTTTTAAATCCTCAATTCGCTCTCTAACGGGCAAATCCTTGTTGGCGTACACTGGTGACAAAACCTGAGTGGTCACCTTAAATTTTCTGCCCCACAATTTGTCCCACCAATTGGCTTTTCTTATCAAATTTACTATTGGCACAACTGGGACATCATTTTTAACCGCATAGTAAAACGCGCCGTTTTTGAAAGGGCGAAGTTTTGTGTATCCGCGCCACATTGCGGTCTCGGGACACATACAAACTAACTTGCCTTTCGACGTGTAATACGAAACCGCGCTGTCCAGATTTTTCTGGTTGCTAAACAGCGAGGACAACGGCAAAAATCCGAGGATTTTGATAGTATATCCACCAAACCCGCGCTTATTATTGTGCTCGGCGCCCACAAAAAACGTTTTTCTAAATATGGTTTGTTTTATAATCAAACTATCCAGTAGTGCTGCGTGATTGAAAACCACAATTCCGCCAGATTTGCCCAGTTTTTTCAAATTTTTACGTTTTTTTATGCGCAATCTATATGTTAAAAACAACACAATAGGCGCAAACACAAACACCATTACTCGCAAAATAGCGTAGTAAATTTTGTCGATAACCCGATTGTAAATATAGCGATGATTTGGTTCTTGTTTTTGCACAAACAAATATTCGCCGTAGTTTACATCAACATCGTACTTGCGTTGTTTTTCAAGTTCGGCCATTTTTTCTTCGTACTTTTTATTCTTCTTCATCTTTTCTACTTAATTCTTTATTTATAATGTCGGCTATTTCCATAGAGCCGTTGCACTCTTTCTTAAACTTGTGAGTGTTTTTAATATAAGGCGCCAAAAGGCTTTTGTCGTCCACAAACTGTTCTACGCGTTTTCGGATTTTATACGGGCTACTAATATACTCGCCACATTTATATTTGTCGACAAACAATTTTTTGGTCGCTTTTTCGATTGGGTGCGGATAATAATCAATCAAAACCGGCGTACCCATAAACACCGAGTCAAGCACCGAATTTGGACCCGCTTTGGTTATAAATAAATCGGAAGCCCTATAAAACTCGTGTATATTATCCACAAAAGGGAGTGGAATAAAGTTGATGTTTGGCTTAGGGTTTTTGTTTAGAAAATAGTCGAACATTTTCTGATTTTTTCCTGCCACCGAAATTATGGTAAGTTTCTTTTTGGTTTTCAACAGTTGATTGGTTACGCTTTTGCATTTTCCAAGTGCATAGCCACCGTCTGCCACCACAACACAAAATGCGTCCCTATCAATGCCGTACTTTTCGCGGAAAAACTCCTTAGGTTGGTTGCAAGTCAAAATGTCGTTTCGAGCGGTGAAGTTAACTGTGTAGCAGTTTTCGCCCAAAAACTTACGCCTATTTACCGCCTCGCTTGTGGCGTAAATATTGTTGGAAATAAATATTCCGTCGCTTTTGTCCCACCAAGGGTGCACGTTGTTGTCGGGATTGTAGGTCACAACCAAACAGTTTGGGTCGTACTCCCTTTTGTATGCGAGTGCGCAGAATGTTATGAAATAATGGGTGCTTACAACGCAGTCGGGCTTGTACTTTTTAATGGTCTCAACAGTGCCCTTTACATATTGTTTGAAAATTGTTTTGTGAGTTAGGTTTAACAGCTTGTTTCCGCCCAATGTTTCCATTAGCGCAAACACAAAAAATCCGTAGCCGTGTATCTTATTTGTCGCCTTTGTCTGATTGGTCAAAAACTTTTCAAACGCAACCGATTTTTCGTTTTCTTTCATAATGTTGACATCTTGAATGTCGTACACATCGCCATATTTTTCTTTCAAACTATCCGATATGGCGCGGGCACTTGTAATGTGTCCAAAACCTGATTCAATAAATGTAACAAGTATTTTCTTTTTATCCATTTTTAACCCATAAATCCTAAGTTTTTTTATTGTATACGTTTTTGCTATTATAACTACCCACCCCCACGTTGGCAAGCATATTTTCGACTTTAATTTTAATATTGGACAATATTTTAAAAAATGTATAATTTGAAACCTTGTTTGTTTAAAATCTACCGACAAAAAAGTGTAATTTATTTTGTAAAATATGCTTGTTATGCTAAAATTAAGGAGTAGAATAAGGTTTTTAAATAACGAGATGAAAAAAGAGTTTTTAGCGAAAATTACAGAAGCGATATTATCAATACTTCCTATTTCGTTGATAGTGATTATACTATCGCTTATTTTTGTGCGCGACGCTGGTGTAAGCGTGGCTGGATTTGCTATTTGCTCGGTGTTTTTGATGGTGGGAATTTGTCTATTCACAATAGGTAGCGAAATGTCGCTTATGAAAATGGGCGGATACATTGGCTCACACCTTAGCAAAACTAAAAAAGTCGCCTTAATGCTAGTATGTGCTTTTTTAATTGGCACTATCGTAACAATTGCCGAGCCCGACCTTATGGTGCTAGCAAGCCAAGTGCCTAGCATAAACAAATGGGTGTTTTTAATAACCGTATCGGTGGGTGTGGGGATTTTCCTACTACTATCGGTACTTAGAATATTACTTAAAATAAAGATAAAATACATTATGGCTGTGTGTTACGGGCTTATTGCTATCCTTATGTTTTTCGTACCGTCCAATTTCTTGCCAATTTGTTTTGACGCAAGCGGTGTGACTACGGGGCCTATCTCGGTGCCATTTATTATGGCGTTTGGGCTGGGAATTGCAGCCGTAAGGTCGGGCGAAAGCAATGAAAACGACGGGTTTGGATTGCTTGCGATTTGTTCAATCGGCCCTATTATAGCCATTATGATAATTAGCGCAATCCTTGGTGGCAAGGCAAACACCGAGATTGTTGGCACCACATACTCTGTTTTTGAAAACTTTGGCGAGTTTGGGTTAAGCCTAGGTGGCGCGCTACTTGAAAGCCTAAAAGATGTTGCAATTGTGCTACTTCCCGTGGTTTTGTTCTTCTTAATTTACAATTTCAGCGCGCTTAAATACCCTATCAAGGTTATTGCTAGGCTTATGATTGGAATTGTGTACACATATGTGGGCATCGTGCTATTTTTCACAGGTGTTAATGCGGGGTACTTGCCACTTGCTAACGTGCTTTCCACCGCGATAGCAACATCGCAAGTATGGTGGATTATTATCCCAATAAGCATAATTTTAGGGCTAGTGATTGTTGTGGCAGAACCCGCCGTACACGTCCTAAACAAGCAGGTTGAGGACTTATCGTCGGGTGTAATTTCCAAAAAAACGATGCTTATTTCAATGTCGATTGGTGTTTCGATTTCGGTGTTACTATCCGCGCTAAAAGTGCTATTCCAGATAGAGATGATTTACTTTGCGTTTCCGCTAATTGTGCTTTGCGTTATACTTACTTTCTTTATTCCGAATCACATAACAGCGATTGCTTTTGACTCGGGCGGAGTGAGCGCGGGGTCGATTGCAGGGTCGTTTATACTTCCTTTTATGCAAGGCATTTGCTCGGCGCGCGGGTGCGACATTATGACATACGGCTTTGGCACAGTGGGACTTATTGTGCTTACGCCAATTTTGATTGTAGAACTTATGGGTCTAAAAATGACCATAAACAACAAAAAACTTGCCGACTCCAACAAAAAAGGCGACAAGAAAAAGGTTACTGTTATTGAATTTAATTAAAGGAGGACATTATGGCAAAACAATCGCCAATTGAAATGCTTTATGTAATCGCATCGCACAAAAAACTTGCCGATGTAAAAAAGATTTTTGAAGACCACGGCATATCGCACTTTTCGGTTATGATGGGCAAAGGCACCGCCAACTCTACCCTTGGCGACATTTTTGGATTTGGCATAATCGACCGCGACATTATCACAACGGTTGTGCCAGTAAAACACGCGGAGCAGATTTTGGACGAACTTAATGAGGCGCTAAAACTTGACGTTCCGCACAATGGTGTCGCTTTCACAACAACAATCGACGCAATTACAAGTGACGTGCTAGATATAATGAATATAAAATTGGAGGACTTAAAATGAGACCACTAAAACCTAAAAAACCAGTAAGCATTAAAGAACAAACAAACGAACAAATTGAGATGATTGTTGCAGTCATCAATAGAGGCTACTCCGACTATGTTATTGACGCATCGCGTGACGCGGGTGCAACGGGAGCAACCGTGTTATATGGCAGAAGTTCAATAAAAAAAGACGACCTTGAACTTAACGGCGTGGCGCTTCAAGCGGAAAAAGAAATTGTGCTTATCCTTGTGAAAAAGTCGATTAGGAAAAAGGTTATGCAAGAAATCTCCGACCGCACACATTTGCAAGAGCGCGGAAACGGAATTTGTTTCTGTATCCCTGTAAACGAAGTAAAAGGCCTAACCCCTTTTAATAAGGATAAAAAGTAAAATATAATTTAGTCCGCATTGATATAACATGTTGTTAAATTACAAATAAACAACTCTAAAAAAATATAAAACTCAAAGTAGATAAAGATGCAAAGTAAAAAAAGTAAACTATAAAAACGAGAAAGATAATAACAATATTACAAAAAAGTCCGACCAAACTGTCGGACTTTTTTTATTCAAGATATAATGTACAAGTGGATAATTTTTTTCTAGTAAGGGTAAGTTTTTTGCCATTTTCCATTACATAATAATAACCCTCAGAATAAGGACAACTACTACACGTTGCATTTAGGTGCGATTTCATTGGGCAATGTCTAAGCGTCATATATGGCATTTTGATACGAGTGGAAATATTGCTTTCTGCGCAAAGCACTGGGCGGTCAAACGCACTGGCTGAAACACTATTGTACACATTAAGCCCACCACCGATAACAATGTCGGTGTCAAAGTCAAGCGCATAATAATTATTTGCAACGACTGCAATTTTTGTTTTGCCAATAATATCTTTTAACAACTCAATATCTTCTTTAAGTGCAAAGTTTGGCAAGTCCAAATATGGAGTTGCATTTTTTGATTTACATTTTTCGATAAATTTTTCCACATTTTCCAAAGTATAAGTTTCTGGCGAAAACACCATATTTTTTGTCAAAAAGTTATTACTTATTGTTTTAATATACGAAATATCTGACAATTTCTTAAAATTGCAATTTGTGTTAATTTTTATTTTTTGCAATTTTGGGAAATTAAGTTCTGTTAGTTTTTCTTGAATTAGTGCTAATGTGTTTCTTCTAAATTCGTTAAGTTTTTGTTTTGGCAAAAACGCATTTTTAAGGTTGCATTTTATTTTAGCGTTAAAGATTTCCGATTTATTAAAGTTATCCTTAATTTCGTTTTCGCTAAGCGGATTTGATTTTGCCTCGTCGCAAATTTCGCCGTAGGACAAAATATGATAACCTCTACAATTTATATCCGCAGTTATTTTTTGCCCCGCAATTGCCGTGACGAAAATATCAGTGGTAACTCTTGAAGTAGTGTTTAAAACTTCCTCTTCGTTACCATTATCCACCACAAGATGCAAGTCGCCAAGAGGAACTTTTACTGTGGTTGTGGTTTTGTATTTCCCCTTGGATAGTTCGGTCAAATCAAAAGCAGTAAACGACGCTTTTTCTTTTCCGTCCACAAATACTTTAAGCAACGATTTTTTTGACACGGGTCTATTTGAATCAAAGTACACTTCGTTAAACTTTTTGCCAAGGTTTACTTTTGTGACTTTGCCAACACGCACACCGATATGGTTGTTGTAATCCGAAATAATATTTCCATTGCCGTTAAAGTATCCCTCAGTAAACCCTCGGTTAAACGCAAGTGTAAGGTTTTGGGTGTCAACTTTTTTGCCGTCGATTGCGTCGCGATATGCTTTGGTAGCCATTGCAACATAGAATGGACGCCTTGCCCTCCCCTCAATTTTTAGCACATTTACTCCCGCATTTTTTAGGTCGTCAATTCGGTCTAACATATTAAAGTCTTTTGCACTAAGCAAATAGCCATCGGCAAGTTTTTTGTCGCCATTATACAATTTGTATGGCAGACGGCAAAGTTGTTTACATTTTCCCCTATTTCCACTTGCGTCGCACATATACGAACTTAGATAGCAATTTCCCGAAAAACTCACACACAATGCGCCGTGTGCAAAGTATTCTATCTCAATATTGCTACCCTCTCGTATTCTTTTTATCTCGCTAAGTGAGGTTTCGCGTGCCAAAACTACACGTTTAAATCCATATTTTTCAATCGCTTTTACACCTTCAAGATTGTGAATGCCCATTTGAGTGCTGGCGTGAAGTTCGATTTGAGGGAAATTGTTGTGAATTAAATTTACAAGCCCGAAATCTTGCACGATAAAAGCGTCAACGCCAATATTATATGAGTCCACAACAAGGTCAAGGGCTTTTTGTAGTTCATTATCCTTAAACAAAATGTTTACAGCAAGAAGCACTTTTACGCCATATGTGTGTGAAAAAGTGACCACCTCTTTAAGCTGGTCAAAAGTAAAGCCGTTAACTGCGCGCGCATTGAAGTCGGTTATACCCAAATACACTTCGTCGGCGCCGTTAAAAACCGCCATTTTCAAACTATCAAAACTGCCTACTGGTGATAGTATTTTCATTAACAACTCCCGTAAGTTCCGCCGTCTATCCTCAAAACCGCGTTGTTTATATAGTCCGCTTTATCGCTTGCCAAAAACGTAACAAGGTTTGCGACATCGGTTGCTGTCCCAGCGCGACGCACCATTATTTTTTCGGTTTCGGACTTAATATATTCGTCGTCCATATCGCTAATTTCTGCTTCGGTGGCGATAAACCCCGGAGCGACCGCATTAACATTTACGTATGGCGCAAACTGAACCGCCAAGTTGTGGGTAAGCGAAATAACGCCCGCTTTGGACGCATCGTACTCGGCGCACATTGGATAATATTGATTGATGCCGTTTGTGGACGCGATATTTATAATCCTACCATATTTGTTTTTAAACATTATATCGCCCACATATTTGCTCACCAAAAATGTGCCAGTTATGTTTGTCCTAAGCACGTCGTTAAATTCTACGGCGTTTTTTTCAACAAACAAACTATCGTGGGTTGTGGCGCTATTATTTACCAAAACGTCGATTTTTCCGTACTTTTTCACAACTTTTTCTACCATTGTGCTCACTTGGCTCTCGTCTGAAATATCCGCTTTAACACACATATTCTCCACGCCGATTTTTGTAAGTTCGTCGCTAAGGGCTTTGGCGTCGTTAGTGCTTGTATTGTAATTTATAACGCAAACATAATTTAAACTTGCGAATTGTTTTATTATTTCTCGTCCGATTCCTCTTGCTGAACCGGTCACCAAAACTACTTTTTTCATATTTTTACCTAATCCTTAGGGTTATTTTATCACACTTTACACATTAAAAACAACAAAAAGATTTTATGGCGTTAAAAAAACCCGATACAATCGGGTCTTTAATAACTATGCTCTGCCGTAGTACTTACCATCATAAGTTGTAACGATGATTTTTTCGCCTTCGGTTATGAACAAAGGAACTTTTACTAGCAAGCCATTTTCCATAGTTGCGTCTTTGGAAGCGTTGGTTGTTGTGCCACCCTTAACAGCAGGCTCGGTGTGAGCAACTGTGTATTCCATTTTCTCTGGAAGGTCGATTCCAAGAAGTTCGCCTTGATAACGTGTAACGTCAAGTTCCATATTTTCTACCAAATATTTTACCTTGTCGCCAATTTGAGATGCACTTAGTTCGAATTGATCATAAGTATTTACATCCATAAAGCAATAATTGCCGTTATCTTCGTACAAGTATTGAACTTTAACGCGGTCGATTCTAGCCTCTTCGAATTTAACGTTTGTGTTAAAAGTACGCTCAATTGTAGAGCCGGTACGCAAATTCAAGATTTTGGTTTTCATAAAAGCCGAACCTTTGCCAGGTTTTACGTGCAAAAATTCAATTACTTGATAAATATTTCCTTCAAACATAAAGGTCATACCATTTCTAATGTCGTTTACATCTATCATATATTTCGCCTCACTTTATTTATATTTAGATTTTATAGATTTTACTCCAAATTGTCAATATGTTTTTAATTGTTTCAAATATTTAGCGCAAAAAAATTGCTATATATCGCCTAGTAATTGCAGTTTTTTTATAAAACCTAAGTTTCTTTATTTACTTTTAGGCCGAGTTCTAGTAAAATATGTGTGATTTAAAACGAGGATAAAAATATGTATTACAACTATAATATTGATGAAAAAATTATAAAATTATCGCAAGAAGTTGAGGTAGAACTAACTCCGATTTTTAAGCAGTTTGACGAAACTTGCCTTTTTAACAGCGCAAAAGTTTTGAAGGCGTTCCAGGACAACAGGGTGGGCGTAAACGATTTTAGCGAAATAACTGGCTACGGCTACACCGACGAGGGGCGAGACAAATTAGAGCGAATTTACGCGCAGATTTTTAAGGCGGAAGACGCGCTTGTTAGACCTCAAATAATGTCGGGCACACACGTGATTTACCTTACATTTTCGGGGCTATTGAAAACTGGCGACACATTTATTTCTATCACCGGCGAGCCATACGATTCTCTAAAAACCATAATTGGTCTTAGCGGAGACAGCCGAAATTCGCTTATCAAAAACGGAATTAACTACGAGCAAATCAACCTAATTAACGACGATTTTGATATTGAAGCAATTAAAAACAGGCTACAAAAAAGCAAAGTAAAACTTGTGGAAATCCAAAGGTCACGCGGTTATAGCGAGAGAAAAAGCCTAAGCATTGAAAAAATTGAACGCGTAATTAAAGCCATAAGGGAAGTGGACAAAGACGTAATTATTATGGTGGACAATTGTTACGGCGACCTTGTGGAGAAGAAAGAACCAATCGAAGTGGGCGCCGACGTGATAGTGGGTTCGCTTATCAAAAACCTTGGCGGTGGCGAGGTGAAAACGGGCGGATACATTGTGGGCAAAAAGGAATATGTAAACGATGTTGCAGATCGCTTTTCAGCACCCGGCCTTGGCAAAGAACTTGGCGCAAACCTAAACCAACTTTTGAGTTTTTATAAAGGCTTATTCAACGCGCCAGTTGTAGTAAAAAACAGCCTAAAAACTATGGTTTTTGCTAGTCGAATGTTAGAAAAATTAGGTTTTAGCGTAGACCCAACAAGCGACGAAGAGCGCACCGACATTATCCAAACAATTACGCTAAATAGCGAGAAAAACCTTGTAAACTTCTGCAAAGGAATTCAAGCGGGGAGCCCAATAGACAGTTATGTGACACCAATCCCAGCACCAATGCCAGGTTACCCCGACGACGAAGTTATGGCGGGTGGAAGTTTTATAGAAGGCTCAACAATTGAATTGAGTTGCGACGGTCCAGTTAAACCTCCATACATCGCATATATGCAAGGCGGATTAACCTACGAATATGGCAAACTTGGAATAATGATAGGCCTTAACGAAATCCTTAAAAAGTAAAATTAGTAAGGATTAACTATAAATACTTTTAATAATATCGACATACTCAAACGTAGTACAATGTCAATATTATTAAATATAATATAGGATAGATATAATTAAGGACAATAAACCACAAAAAAACAAAAAAGGCTTTAAATAAAGCCTTTTTTCATACTTATAATATTATCTTTTTATAGGGTCGCCGTCCTCGTCAACTTTTTCGCGAACATATTTACTTGCATCGCTAAAAGTGTTTTGTTCAAGGAAATAGTAGGTTGATCTTTGCGACATTTTATCGTCAAGCAAAAACGTTTCGATTGGTTTTATTCTGACATTTCTTCTTGTTCTAGCGTAGTAATTCATATTGTCCATTGATGTGTCAAAATACTCGTTTGTGGAGGTTTTGTCATCCATTCCCACATAAAAATCTGTAAAGGATCTCATTGTGGAGTCGGGCAAATATCTAAAAAACATAGTGTGTCTATTTTTATCCCCTCGAATATTGTACGCTTCACAATCCAAAATACCGTACTTATATGTAATATATTCTTTAAAATCCTTAATTTGAACGTCTCTATTCGACATTAGCATTGCAGCGTACGAAAGGGTTTCGCAAGTGCCACTTTTATTTAAAAACACATTAGCAACATCAATACCATAACTCTTCAAGCGTTGCGCCTGCTCATCAACAGACACATCTCTGGTTTTTTGTAGCCTTGCTAGTTCGTTATGGTAATCATAAAACGCCTTTTCTGGAAATTTTACATTTTTTCTTAGATACTCGTACATTTCCTTTAAGTAGAAATACTGAACAGTAGTAGGCGAGGCTGTATATTGTGCCTTAGCCTCCTTTAATGCCTTCTTGAAAAAGTACTCTTGCAATTCGTTTGCTTTATCAAGAACTTTATCAGCAATATTAGCCTCTTTTACAACTGGGTTATTTTTCCATCCAAAAATTGTTTCCCAATTTATCATAATTTTTTCCCTCTCTAATTTTCCTAATTTTATTATATCAAACAAAATCCGTTTGTCAAGGGGCGACTTTTTTAAGAGTTGTTACATTTATTTTCTAAATCTGTCGAAAATTGTCGAATAGTGTATAAAAAACTTTTAATTTTGATTGGTAACATTTAAAAACATACACAGAGCAACAGATAAATAATTAAAGATTTTTAAAGCCATAAGGAGATAAATTGAATAAAAAGCATAAAAAAATATGATAATACAATATAAAAAAATATAATGATATCAACATAAAAAAGAGAGCAGGCGCTCTCTTTTTTTAACTATTAAAATTTAAACGATATCTTAAATATTAAACACTATTTCCAATTAGTCAAGCAAACTATCGTCTTCTTGGGCTAGGGTAGGTTCTTCTGCTGGCATATCGTCGAATTCTTCGATGTTTTCGGCGGTTTCAACTACGCCTTCTTCCATATTTTCAGCAAGTGTTTGCTCTTCTTCCTCGCTTGGAGTGATTGCAACAGCGATTATTTTGCCGTTTTTACGCATTTTCATAATCCTTACACCCTTGGTGTTTCTGCCGATAATGCTAATTTCGCTTGCTTTAATACGAATAATTTGACCGTCATCGCAAATTATCATAATATCGTCGTTTTCCGAAACTTGTTTTAGGTTTACAAGTCCGCCAGTAACTTCGTTGAAGATGCCGGCCTTAATACCTTTTCCGTTACGACCTTGAACACGATATTCGTCTGGATTGCTACGTTTGCCGAAGCCGTATTCGCTTATAGTAAGCATTTGTAGATTTGGATTAACAACAGCCATATCCACAATGTATTCGCCCTCTTCTAGGCGGATTGATTTAACTCCGACTGTTTCACGGCCAAGCACTCTCACGAATTTTTCGTGGAATCTAATACATTTGCCCGAACTACTTGCCATAATAATTTCGTCGTCACCAGTGGTTACGTACACACTTATCAATTCGTCGCCCTCGTTAAGTTTGATGGCTATTTTGCCATTTTTACGGATTGAAGCGAATTCTTCTAGTTTTGTCTTTTTAATCATTCCATATTTGGTGCTCATCATCAAATATCCGCTTGATTTGTCGGCGATTGGAATAATTGTAGTAATTCGCTCGTCTTGGTCTAGTTGTAACAAGTTTACAAACGCTCTTCCCTTGGCTTGTTTTTGCGCTTCTGGGATTTCGTATGCTTTCATTGTGTATACTTTACCCTTGTTACTGAAACAGAACAAGTCGTCGTGAGTAGAAGTAACGTAAATACTCTCAACAAAGTCTTCTTCTTTGGTTTTATGAGCGCTTACGCCCATTCCGCCACGATGTTGGGCCTTGTACTCGCTAACTGGCATACGTTTAATGTATCCGCCGTGAGTAAGTGTAACAACAACATTTTCTTTCTTAATAAGGTCGGCGATGTCGATTTCGCTATAATCATAACTGATTTCACTCTTTCTAGGAACACCATAAGTCTCTTTAATTTCAAGCAAGTCGTGCTTAATAATCATAAGCACTTTTTCTTCACTAGCAAGAATTTCTTTAAATTCTCTAATTGCGTTTTCGGTGCTAATAAGGTCTTGTTTTAGTTTTTCAACTTCAAGACCAGTAAGTCTTTGAAGACGCATATCTAGGATTGCGGTTGCTTGTTTTTCGGTAAGTTCGAAAAGTTTTACAAGTTTTGCAATAGCGTCGTTTTTATCATCGGAAAGTTTGATAGTACGAATTACCTCGTCAATATTTGCCTGAGCAATTACAAGACCTTGAAGAATGTGTGCCTTTTGCTCTGCCTTATCCAAATCAAACTTAGTACGACGAATAATAACGTCCTTTTGGAAATCTAGGTAATAACTCAAAATTTGTTTTAGGTTAAGAATTTTTGGAACGCCGTCTACAAGTGCTAGCATAATTGCTCCGAATGACACTTGAAGTTGGGTGTGTTTGTATAGGGTATTAAGCACAACCTGAGCATTTGCGTCTTTTTTAATTTCAATTACAATACGCATACCTTCACGGTCACTTTCTTCCTTAATATCGCTAATACCTTCAATCCTTTTAGCCTTAACTAAATCGGCAATTTGAATTATAAGTTTTGCTTTGTTTACTTGATATGGGATTTCGGAAATAACAATTCTTTGTTTTGTGCCATTAGCGTAATCCTCAATCTCGGCACGGCTTCTAATATAGAAGGAGCCTTTACCGGTCTTATACATATCCTTAATGCCTTTTCTACCCATAATTAAAGCACGTGTAGGGAAGTCTGGACCTGGAATATACTTGCACAATTCGTCAATATCTATATCTTTATTGTCAATAAGTGCTAAGACACCGTCAATAACCTCACTTAAATTGTGTGGAGGAATATTGGTAGCCATACCAACAGCGATACCATCACTACCATTGACAAGTAGGTTTGGGAAACGCGAAGGAAGTACAACTGGTTGCATTAAAGTGTCATCAAAGTTTGGATAGAAATCAACTGTTTCCTTGTCGATTTCTCTTAACATCTCAATAGCAAGTTTGCTCATACGAGCCTCGGTATAACGATAAGCAGCGGCGCCGTCACCATCGACACTACCAAAGTTTCCGTGGCCGTCTACAAGTGGTAGGTTAATGGAGAAGTCTTGCGCAAGACGAACAAGCGCGTCGTACACCGAACTATCGCCGTGTGGGTGATATTTACCAAGCACATCACCGACGATGGTAGCACATTTTTTGTAAGGTTTGTCAGGAGTAAGACCAAGTTCGTTCATAGAATACAAAATTCTACGATGTACGGGTTTTAGACCGTCTCTAACGTCTGGAATAGCACGGCTAACGTTTACAGCCATTGCATAGGCAATAAATGACTTTTCAAGTTCTTCCTTAACCTTAACGTCTATAACTTTTGAGTTGTCAACTTTTTCTAAAATTTCGTCAATATCTTTTTTATCCATTTTGCCTACACTCCTTAAATATCTAAGTCCTTAACAAGATTTGCGTTTTGCTCTATAAACTCACGCCTTACTTCTGGATCTTCGCCCATAAGTTTTGTAAATGTCTCATCAGCAACAACCGCATCTTCCATAGTAACGCGAAGTAAAACTCTGTTTTCTGGGTTCATAGTTGTTTCCCAAAGTTGTTCTGGGTTCATCTCGCCTAGACCTTTATAACGTTGTAATGTTACTTTTGGACGTCCCATTTTGTCTAGGATTTGATTTAGTTCGTCGTCACTATAAGCGTAATGTGTCTCTTTGCCGTACGCGATTTTGTAAAGAGGTGGTTGGGCGATGTAAACGTGTCCCTTTTCAATAAGTGGTTGCATAAATCTAAATATGAATGTCAAAAGAAGTATTCTAATATGGCTTCCGTCGACATCAGCATCGGTCATAATAATAATTTTGTCATAACGAAGTTTTTCCTCGTTAAACTCACTACTTACGCCACAACCAAACGCTGTAATCATATTTTTGATTGTTTCACTTCCCATAACTCTATGAAGCGATGCTTTTTCTACGTTTAGGATTTTGCCTCTTAGTGGCAAGATTGCTTGGAAACGTCTGTCACGTCCTTGTTTTGCACTTCCGCCAGCGCTATCGCCCTCTACAAGGTAAATTTCGCTTTGAGAACGGTCTTTGGAGGTACAATCGGCAAGTTTGCCAGGAAGTGTGGTACTTTCTAGTATCCCTTTACGTCTTGTAAGGTCGCGTGCGTTTCTCGCTGCGTCTCTCGCTCTCTTTGCGGTTATACATTTTAGAACAAGTTCTTTTCCAATACTTGGGTTTTCTTCCAAATAATCGCCAAACTTCTCAGTCATAGCGTCGCTTACAATCTTTCGCATTTCGCTATTGCCAAGTTTTGTTTTGGTCTGACCCTCGAATTGTGGGTCTTTAAGTTTTACGCTAATAATTGCGGTCAAACCCTCTCTAACATCGTCTCCGCTAAGTTTTTCGGTTTCTTTTAAAATCCTATTGTTTTTGCCGTAGTCGTTAATGATTTTAGTAAGAGAGTTTTTAAAGCCTTCCAAGTGGGTTCCACCTTCTTCGGTGTTAATGTTGTTGGCATAAGAGTTGATAATCTCGTTGTAGCCATTATTATACTGGAACGCAATTTCAACCTCGTTGTCGTCGTTGGCAACATCTACATACACGGTGCCTGGGAACAAGGTTTCTTTGTTTTTGTTTAAATAATCTACAAACTCTACAATTCCGCCCTCGTAGTGATAAACCTCTTTTAAAGGCTCTTCGTAGCGCAAATCTTCAATGCTAATGGTTATGCCACGATTTAGGAACGCAATCTCTCTAAAACGCGCTTTTAGCAAGTTGTAGTCAAAGTCTAGGGTTTCAAAAATCTCGTCGTCTGGCATAAACGTAACGGTTGTACCAGTGTTTTCGCAAGTACCAACAACTTTAAGCGGATATTGAGGAATACCTCTACGATAAAGTTGTTCGTGAACTTTGCCGTCCTGATAAACGGTCACTTCAAGCCATTCGGAAAGTGCGTTTACACAACTAAGTCCTACGCCGTGCAATCCGCCCGAAATCTTGTAGCCCTCGCCACCAAATTTTCCGCCCGCGTGAAGTTTTGTAAGCACAACCTCAACAGCGCTTTTGTGTTCGGTCTTATGCATTCCGCAAGGAATACCACGACCATTGTCGCTAACGGTACAACTGCCGTCCTTATTAAGGGTTATTTTGATAGTGTCACAATATCCAGCAAGCGACTCGTCGATACTGTTGTCGACAATCTCCTGAACTAGGTGGTGTAGACCCCTGCTATCGGTGCTACCAATGTACATTCCGGGACGTTTTCTAACTGGCTCCAAACCCTCCAAGACCTGAATGTCGTTCTCGTCATACTTGACCGATTTCATGTTAACGTGTTGTAAATCTTCTGCCATAATTTTTTACCTACTATATTTTTAGATTTTTTTATAGTTATATAATAACATAAATTATATTATATTACAAATAAATTTAATATTTTTATATAAATTATATTATATATAATATATATCAATATTGTGGTGTATTTTTAGGCGCGCACAATCCCTCTATTAGGCTTAATATTTGAAAAACATACATTTTTCATTAAAAATCTAATTTAGGGTAAATTTTGGGCGAATTTTTAATAAGTACTAGATAGAGTTAAAGGTTATTAACAATTTACAAAATATCAAAAATTATATTTACATAAAAATAAAACAATCAAATGTAATATTGAAACAATTAAATAAAACATAAAAAATAGTGAGTGATTTTTAGCAAATTTAGAATAAAAACCATATTATTAAAAGATAAAAAATGGGGATTTTGAGGCTTAATTTGGTTTTGAGAAATTAAGTAATTGTGATATACTAAAAATAGGGTTAGCAAAATGTATATAAAATCGATAGAACTTAGAAATTTTAGAAACTACGACAATCAGATTATCAATTTTGGTTCCAATATAAATGTTTTGATTGGAAAAAACGCGCAAGGCAAAACAAACATATTGGAAGGTATTTTTATGTGCGCAATAGGCAAAAGTCCTCGCACAGCAAAGGACAAGGAACTTATTAAATGGCGTAGTAATTTTGCGAAAGTAACCCTAGAACTTATTAAAAACAAAACGCAGAAAAAAATTGAGGTCTTTATATTCGAAGACCAAAACAAAACGATTAAGATAAATTCGCTAGCCATTAAGAAAATGGGCGAACTTATGGGAAACCTAAATGCGATATATTTTTCGCCCGATGAATTAAAACTTGTAAAAGACAGCCCCGACCAAAGGCGAAAGTTTATGGACATTGACCTATGTCAATTCGACAAAAATTATTTCTACAACCTTAACAAATACAATCAAATCCTAGTACAGCGAAACAAATTATTAAAGACGTCGTTATCCAAAAAATCGCTAGCCGACACTGTGTATATCTGGAACGAGCAACTTGCGACGGTTGGCGCAAAGATAATAATAGACAGAATTGCGCTTATTGAAAAGTTAAAAGTGTATTGCAACAACGCGCAAAAATATTTGACCAACAACAAAGAAACGCTCGACCTAAGTTATGTGGGAATGGTGGCAAGCGACGAGGAAACAATCAAGAAAATGTTGATGGTGGAGTATGAAAAAACGCTCGACAAGGATATGCAACTAGGATACACCACAGTTGGCCCACATCGCGACGACCTTAAAATAATGGTCAACGGCATTGACATAAGGCATTTTGGGTCGCAAGGACAGCAAAGGACGGTGGCGTTGTCGCTAAAACTTGGCGAACTTGAAGTGTTTAAGGATAGGTTAGGCGAATATCCAGTGTTATTGCTTGACGACGTGCTTAGCGAACTTGACGGAGCAAGGCAATTAAAGTTGCTAGAAAAAGTGCAAAACATTCAAACCATTATCACTTGCACCGATTTTGATTTCCGATTTCCGTGCGATAAGTTTACTATCGAAAACGGCAAAATCATCGCGAGCGAATACTATAAAGATATGGGAAAAGGCTTGTAAAAAACAAACATTTAAGGTGTTTGTTTTTTATTTTTTGTTTACTTTTCTAAGATTATTTGATAATATCATTATAAGAAGTATCGATATTTATTTTTGGAGCAACATTATGTTAAATTTAAAAGAAACTTGGGATAAAACACTCGAAATACTAGAAAAGGAAGTTACGGTAGTTTCCTTTGACCTATGGATAAAAACACTAGAACCTGTTGAGATAAGAGATGGTGTTTTTTATTTAAGCGCAACCAGCGAATCGGCTAAAACCCGAGTTAAAAAACTTCACTCCACCCAAATCAACTTGGCTTTAAAGGAAGTTAATCCAATAGTGACCGGTTTTGAAGTACTTGACCCGGACGAACTTAAAGAGTTTAGCGAAACCAAAACCGAAAAGGTGGAGGACGAAAACCTTGACCTATGTAAGTTCCAAGAAAAATACACTTTTGACAGTTATGTTGTGGGAAACAGCAACAAGTTTGTATACGCTGCCGCACGTGGGGTTGCCGAAAACCCAACTGGAAAAATAAATCCGCTATTTATCTACGGCGGGTCGGGACTTGGAAAAACCCACTTACTACACGCAATAGGCAATTATATTCGCAAAAACTTCCCAAAACTAAAAGTAATGTATGTAACTTGTGAGAATTTCACAAACGACTACATTGCAAGCCTTACAAGCGGGAAAGATTACGCAAATAGCAAGTTTAGGGAAAAATACAGAAATCTTGACGTACTTATTGTGGACGACATTCAGTTTATTTCTAAAAAGACCTCCACACAAGAGCAATTCTTCCACACCTTTAACGACCTATATCAAAGCAACAAGCAAATTATAATCGCGTCCGACCGTCCACCTAAGGAAATTGAGACTTTGGAGGACAGGTTAAAGACCCGTATGAGTATGGGGCTTATACAAGACGTACAGTCGCCAGATTTTGAGACCCGTCTTGCAATATTAAAGAAGAAAATTCAAGAGGAAAATTACAGTATTGACGACGAGGTTGTTAATTACATAGCCGAACACTGCGACACCAACATTCGTGAAATCGAGGGAATTCTTGCTAAGGTTTGGTTTATAGCAAAACTACTTGGAAAATCGACCGCAACTATGGAAGACGTGACCGAGGCGCTTAAAGACCACGTTTCGTCAAATAGATTATCCCTTAATAGTGATAAGATAATTGATTGCGTGTGTAAATACTTTTCTATTTCCAAAGAAGATTTGCTTGGAAAGAAGAAAAACAAGGAAATTGTGGAACCAAGGCAAATATGTATGTATGTAATTTGCGACCTACTTGACCTTCCGCTTACTTCAATTGGCGCTATATTTGGCGGAAAAGACCACACAACAGTAATTCACGCCCGCGAGAAAATTAGCGAAAAGATTAAGGAAAACAACCGCATCAAAGTAATTGTTAACGACATAAAATCTATGTGTCAAAATTCCTAAAATTAGTTTTTGATTACTCATAATTCGACCGCTTTTTACTAAAAACTACAAAGTTATACACATTCGTTTTCACGTGATGTGACTAACTTGTTTAGTTTACTCACGAGTTGTGCACATTGTCACTTTCTATATATAGTGGTGCGTCAACGAAGTTTAGGAGTTTTAGGTTACTATATATTGTGGTTTTTAAAGTTATCCACATATTCACAGTGTATATAATAAATAATATTATTTAATTATGTTTAATAATAATTGGTGGGCAAGTTTGCCTCGTCAATTAAACATAAAAAATAAAATTTTAAAATTCAAATAAATATGATTAAATATTATTGAATATAAAGTTTATTTAAGTTATAATAGTTTTAACATTTAGGAGAGGAAATCTATGAAAATTGTTTGTGAAGGATTAGAACTTAGTGATGCATTATTAAAGGTTTCTAAGGGTACAAGTAGCAAGACTACAAATCCTATTTTGGAGGGTATCAAACTTGCCACCGAAGAGGACAACCTTGTGCTTACTGCCACCGATTTGGAACTTTCAATTGAGAAGACAATTCGCGCCGAAGTAAAACTTGAAGGCGAAACAGTTGTTCCTGGCAAACTATTTAATGAGTACATCAAAAAACTAAGCAACGAGCAAATAGAACTTAACCTTAACGAAAACAACGTGCTTAGCATTAAATACACCGACAGCGTAGGTAAAATTCAATGCCTTAATCCGCAAGAATTTCCACAGATTAAAAAGGTTGATTACAGCGAGTATTTTGAGATTACCCAAAACGACCTTAGAAACCTTATTAACAAGTCGATATTCAGTGTTGCGCAAGAGGACACAAGGCCAATACTTAAAGGTTGTAAATTAGAAGTTGCAAATGGTTTTGTAAAATCTATCGCCCTAGACGGATATAGGCTTGCTGTTGTTAAAAAGCCAGTAAAGAGTTCGACCAGCAATTTTAGTGTTATCGTGCCTGCACGTAGCCTAAACGAAATTTCAAAACTTCTAGCCGAAAGCGAAGATCTAGTAAAAGTGTTTATCCAGAAAAACTACTTAATGGTCGACCTAGACAACACAAAAATCACAACCCGTTTGCTTGACGGAAACTATATTGATTACAATCAAATTATTCCTAGCAATTTCACGACCGAGTTGGTGCTAAACAAACAACAACTTGCCGACGCCTTAGAGAGAGCATCGCTACTTTCTAGGATAGACAAAAACAACCTTGTTAAGTTTGAGATAAGCGACAGGGTTATGGTATTATCGAGCAAAAGCGAACTTGGCGACATTAAGGAAAACATCACAATTTCCCTTAAAGGAAACGACCTAGCAATTGCATTCAACGCAAGATATTTCTCCGAAGCGTTGCGTGTGACGACCGACGAATTTTTGAAGTTGAGTTTTTCGTCGAGTGTTGCGCCTTGCATTATCACCGGAAACGAAAGCGACGAGTTTTTGTATTTGATTTTGCCAGTTAGGATTGTATAGCAAAAAAATTAAAAAATATCTTGACTTAACTGGTTTTATAAATTATAATTAAAACGCTTTAAAATTTTAAATAATAGTTTTTTACTATTTAATATATCAAAAGGAAGGATTACAAAATGAAAAGAACTTATCAACCTAAGAAAAGACAAAGAGTAAAAGTTCACGGATTTAGAAAGAGAATGCAAACTGCTGGTGGCAGAAATGTAATCAAGAGAAGAAGAAACCGTGGCAGAAAAAGACTAGCAACATCAAATAAGTAAATTATTTAAAAGTGTCTAATTGATTTTTAAGTTAGACACTATTTTTTAATAAAGAGGCAGGTATGTTAAAAAAACAGTTTAGGCTAACCAAACGCAAAATGTTTGGTTACATCTACAAAAACGGCGTATCTAAGTCGGGCAAAAACCTTGTGCTTTTATACACCCCAGTCAAAGCCAAAGGATATAAGGTTGGCTTTTCTGTTTCCAAAAAAATAGGCAAGGCTCATACCCGAAACCTTATTAAAAGACGTATGCGCGAGGCGTTTAAGTTGATTATGCCGGTGGTTAACACCAAGTTTAACTATGTAATCGTTGCAAAACCTAGTATTTGCGACAAAACATTTAACGAAATATATCAAGAAATGTTTCAAGTTTTCGAAAAAAGTGGTATGATTATAAATGAATAAATTTGTATACGTAATAACTTATCCTATTAGGTTATTGTTAGTAGGTTTAATTTATTTCTACAAAAAATGTATCTCCCCCCTACTCAAAGGAAACCACTGTCGTTTTCAGCCAACGTGTAGCACGTATATGCTCGACGCAATCGCCGAATGGGGCATTGTGCGAGGTGTGTGGCTGGGTACAAAACGCATTGTTAGGTGTAACCCACTTGGTAAGGGCGGGCTGGACTTAGTACCCTACAATTTAAAAGGAGATAAAAAATGGATTTTTTAAACTTTCTGGGCGTTATAAACGCACCAACTGGTTTATGGGCGAAGATCATAAATTGGCTTGAAGGTGGAATTGCAAACTACGCGGTTGTGCTTATAGTTCTTACTTTGCTTATCAAAGTTGTTATGTTGCCATTCGACTTCTACAACAAAATCGTGACCAAGAAAAATATGCAAATGCAAGTTGAAATGAAACCCGAAATCGACAAGATTAACAAGTTATATGCCAACAATCCAAATATGAAAAACCAAAAGATGAGCGAGGTTTACAAAAAACACAACTTCAACATCTACGGCACCTGTTTTGGAATGCTACTTTATATGGTTTTAACTATGGTTATATTCTTTACGCTATTTAGCACCCTTAACAAAATGAGTGCTTATAAGTTGTATCAAGAATACACTATCCTTAACGATACATATATTGTCACCGAGGCAAGCGCAAGAGAGGCTTACACTTCAAACCCTGTTGACGGCGTTACAATCGACGACTACATTAAAGGTGAGGCTGAAAAGGCTGTTGTAACAAAGTACGGCGAAATCAAAAACGGGTTTTTGTGGATTAAAAATATCTGGCGCCCTGACACAAGTGGAAAGGTTACGCTAGACTACAACAATTTTGTTAAGACCACCAAAATCAACAAAGAAGAAATAACCCAAGAAAACTACGAAAAAATTATGAACCCAATTCAGGCTGAGTATAAGGGTTGGAACGGATACTTCCTACTTGCTATTCTAAATGGCGGATTGTCATTTTTAAGTATGTTTTTATCGGAATTGGTTTCCAAATCAAGAGCAAAGAAAAAGGGACAACCTTATGTTAGCACCATGAACAAGTCGATGACCATAGTTATGCCTATCATTATGGCTTTGTTTATGATTTTCTATAACGCAGCATTTGGTATCTACATTCTAACCGGTTCGTTGTTTATGTGTGTTACTTCTCCGCTTATCACTATTATTATCGACAACATATTCGAGAAGAAAGCAAATAAAAACAAAAACAACAACAAGCCTGAATATTCAAGGTAAGGAGAAAATATAATGAGAACTATTGAAGTTACATCTACAAGTCTAGACAAAGCAATCGACAAAGGTCTTATGCTACTAGAAACCGAAAAAGAAAACGTGTCCATTAAAGTTTTGGAAGAAAATAAAACATTAAAGAAAGTTAAAATTGAAATGACCTTGTTTGAAAACGAGCAAGAGAAAAATGATTTTGAAGCAAAGTCTGTTAAGTCAGAAGTAAAAGTGGCTGAGAAAAAAGAACTTCATTACGACGCCGAACTTTCTAAACAAGTTTTAACCGCAACAAAGGAGTTTATGGAAGGTCTACTTAAAGTGTATGGCGGAGAAAATCATCTAGAAGTGACCGAGGAAGATAAGGACATTATGGTAAGAGTAAGTGGCGACAATATGGGCGGGCTTATTGGTTATCACGGCGACGCGCTAGACGCTTTGCAATATATCCTTAACACATTTATCCGCGATAAATTTAAAAACTACGAGCGCAAAATTTACGTTGACATCGAAAACTACCGCGCAAAAAGAGAAAACACTATTATCGATATGGCGCTAAGACTTGCAGATAAGGTTGTTAAAAACAAACGAAGTATGAAACTAGAACCTATGAACCGCTATGAAAGAAAAATTATTCACTCCGCGCTTCAAAACAAAAATCACATCGGCACACACAGTGAAGGCACCGATCCTACAAGATTTTTGGTTATTGATTACATCGCGTAAGGCGGATTAAATCTAGTAAGGTTAATTAAAAAAAATATAAAGACCTAAAAATTAAGTTAGGTCTTTTTTTATTTCAAAACAACTTTTTTAATTTAAACTATTTTAAAAATTATAATGTTGTGATATAATGTAGCCGATTAAAAATAAAGTTAATTTTTATTAGGAAAACTAATCAATATGAAACAAAATACAATTTGCGCAATTTCCACAGCGATTGGTGTGGGCGGAATTTCAATAATTCGTGTGAGTGGCGACGACGCTTTAAAGGTTGTTGACAAGTTTTTTTCCGCCAAAAATATGGATATTTCAAATATCCAACCTAGATATATGTATCTTGGACATTTCAAATTAAATGGTTTTAGCGAGCAATGCCTTTGTGTGTATTTCAAAGCACCTTACACTTACACTGGCGAAGATTTGGTGGAGTTTCAGTGTCACGGTGGGGTCGCTATCACAAACCTTATTTTAAAGACAATTATGTCTAGCGGTATTAGGCTTGCCGAGCCGGGCGAGTTTACAAAACGCGCGTTTTTAAACAAGAAAATTTCACTAGACGAAGCGGAAGGGGTTATTGATATTATCAATGCCGAAAGCGACAGCGAATTAAAGGCGGGTTACAACCTTTTGCAAGGAAATTTGCAAAGGGAAATCGCCTCAATTCAGAAAAATCTGACCGACACACTTGCTTTTATTGATGTTAATTTTGATTATCCCGAGTATGACATTGAGGATATTACAGCAAAAGAAGTACTTAACAGAATGTTACAACTTAAAGAGGATATTCTAAAAATCCGCAACACTGCTGACACTGGTATGACGATAAAAAACGGGTGTCGAGTTGTTATTTTAGGTAAGCCAAATGTTGGAAAGTCCAGCATTATGAATGCCCTACTTAATTTCGACCGCGCTATCGTGACTAATATTCAGGGCACTACGCGTGATACCTTGGAGGAAACGTACGTTTTTAATGGTGTTAAGTTTGTGGTTATCGACACGGCTGGTATTAGAGAAAGTGGCGATGTCGTGGAAAAAATTGGCGTCGATAGGTCGATTGATGCGGTTAATAGAGCCGATATTGTGCTTTTGATTTTGGACGGAAGTGAAAATTTGTCCGATGAGGACAAAAGGATAGTTGACCTTGTCAGGGATAAAAAAGTCTTGGTTGTGCTTAACAAAAATGACCTTCCAAGTAAGGTCACTAAAAATGATTTGCCATTTAAAGATGTGCTTACATCTAGTGCACTCAACAAAAAAGGCATAACCGAAATTAAACAAAAATTATATGACATGGTTATTGACCAAAATATAATTCAATCAAACATTATCGTGACCAACACAAGGCACATAAATGCACTCGACCGCGCGCTTGCTAGTCTTGACGATGTGCTTACATCTCTCAATAATAATGTTTCGCTTGAACTTGTAAGTGTTGATATTTACAATGTTTGGAGTATTTTGGGCGAAATCACTGGCGAGACAAACAATGAGGAAATCATAAATTCAATATTTATGAATTTCTGTGTTGGAAAATAACAAGGTAAATACTATAATGTATAATCAATTCGATTACAAGTTATAAAAAAAACCTTATTGAAATAAAAAAATAAACAAGAAAAACAATAATTACAGAAAAACAGATATAAATTTATATAAAAAATCAGGTATACAAAAATGATTATTACAGATTATGACGCCGTTGTAGTCGGAAGTGGTCACGCGGGTTGTGAAGCGTGTTTGGCGCTAGCTAGAAAAGGAGTAAAAACAGTACTATTGACTTTAAATCTCGATAGTATTGCTTTTTTGGCTTGTAATCCAAGTATTGGTGGCACCGCAAAAGGACACTTGGTTTGTGAAATCGACGCGCTTGGTGGACAAATGGGTATCAACGCTGACAAGGCGACTATTCAAAGACGTATGCTAAATAGTAGCAAGGGTCCCGCTGTTCAGAGTTTGCGCGCTCAAACGGATAAAATTAAATATCACACGTTTATGAAAGAGACTTTGGAAAACCAACCAAATCTTGATATAAAACAAGCCGAAGTGAGCGAACTTGTGGTAGAAGACGGCAAACTTACTGCTGTTAAAACTGCGCAGGGTCAAACTTTTATATGTAAAACCGCAGTAATTTGCACTGGTGTTTACCTTAATAGCCGTATTATCGTGGGCGAATATCTCAAAAATGAGGGTCCAAATGGTTTTTCCAACGCAAGTTATCTTACTAAAAATCTCTTGGATTTGGGTTTTAAGATTGTTAGATTCAAAACTGGCACTCCCGTTAGAATTTATAACAACACAGTCGATTACACTAAGGTAGAAGTGCAAAAGGGTGAGGACGGAATACAGTGCTTTTCGTTTATGACCAAAAAAGAACCTAAAAATGTGGCGGATTGTTGGTTAACCTATACCACTAAGGATACTAAGGATATTATTCTTAAAAATTTGGATAAAGCGCCTATGTATAGCGGCGTTATTAAAAGCGAAGGTCCTAGATATTGTCCTAGTATTGAGACAAAAATTGTAAGATTTTCCGATAAGGAAAGACACCAACTTTTCCTAGAACCAGAAGCGCTTAGTACAAATGAAATGTATGTACAAGGATTATCCACAAGTATGCCGGTTGATATCCAACAGCAGATTGTTCATAGTGTAGAGGGACTTGAAAAAGCAAAAATTATGCGCGACGCCTATGCTATTGAATACGACGCAATTGACCCTACCCAACTTTACCCTACGCTAGAATGTAAATTCGTAAAAGGTCTATATTTCGCTGGACAGATTAACGGAACAAGTGGATATGAAGAGGCAGGCGCACAAGGAATAATTGCAGGTATCAATGCTGGCCAGTATGTAGTAGGTAAAGAACAACTTGTATTAAAAAGAAATGAGGCATATATTGGAGTGTTGATTGACGACCTTGTAAGCAAGGGTACCAACGAACCATATCGTATGATGACCTCACGCGCAGAGTATCGCTTATGGTTAAGACAGGATAATGCTGACATTAGGCTTACAGATATTGGCAGAAAGTATGGACTTGTTGACAAAAAGAGATATAATAACTTTAAAACCAAAATGCAACAAATTGATGAAGTAAAAAGATTTTGCGAACAAAGATTTAATTCAAAAAGTGATTTGGCAAAATTACTTTCGTCCAAAGGTGAAATATTTACTTCGACCGGAATGACTATTTTTGAGTCTTTAAAGAGAAATACTATTTTCTTTACTGACTTATTGCCTTTATTCCAAGAATTGACTAAATACCCTACGGCTGTATTAAAACAAGTTGAGATAATGGCTAAATATGAGGGATACCTTGTAAGGCAGGAAAAGCAAATTGAGCAAAGCCTAAAACAAGAAAATATGCTTATTCCAATTGAAATAAATTTTGATGAGATAAAAGGACTTAGAAAAGAGGCTCAACAAAAACTAAATAAAATAAAACCACTTAATATTGGTCAGGCAAGCCGTATATCTGGAATTAGCCCAGCCGATATCTCAGTTTTGATTGTTTATATTAAAACGATCTATAATAAATAACCCCACTGTCTTAATAGATGTATAATAAATAATGTTACTATTATAATAGTTGTATAATAAAAAACCTTACAAATTCATTTGATATTAACGCGCGTGTAATAATCATGTCACAATTGTATTTGTATTATATATGACTTATATTAAATACAATTATTACTTATTTCTAATGTGTATTCGCTTTCTAATGTGTATCCGCAAAATAATTTTTAGTGTACTTTACTAAAAATGTTTCACGTGAAACATTTTGGAGTGAATGTGTTTAGGATTTATGAATTTTATAATTTTAATGTTCGCCGTGATTTATATATATAATCATTTGAGTGGTTATTGAGATTTAAATATTGATAAATATATACGGTAATTTAAATATAGGCAAATATTATTTAGTGTTGATTCTTCTAAATATGTTGTTTTATGATTTCTAGTTATTTACTATAAAAGGAGTGTGTTATGGATATTGTTTCATTATTTAAGGAATATAATATAGACCTTAATGAAAAGCAAATCGAACAATTTAACAAGTATTATGAATTTTTGGTGTCAGAAAATCAAAAATATAACCTTACTGCTATTACTGAATATGATGATGTCCTTATAAAACACTTCCTAGACAGTGTTTTACCATATAAAGAGTTTAAAGACAATACTAAAATACTTGATGTCGGGGCTGGGGCTGGTTTCCCTAGTGTTCCACTTGCAATACTTAGACCTGACATTCAATTTACACTTATTGATAGTGTGAATAAAAAAGTTAATTTCCTTATTCAACTAAAAACCATATTGAATTTAAGTAATATAAACCCAATTCATACTCGATGCGAGGACTTTGCTAAGTTAAACCGTGAAAAATACGATTATGTTGTTGCTAGAGCTGTGGCTCCTATGAACGTTCTTTGTGAATATTTAATTCCTTTTGCTAAGGTAAATGGTCAAGTGTTTATGTATAAAGGCGATAATTTTGAATATGAAATCAAACAATGTGAAAACGTACTAAAAATGTTTCACGTGAAACATTTTGATACTCTTAAATATCAAATCAAGTATAATAATGAAACAATAAACCGAAATATAATAATTTTAAACAAATTAAATGTTACAAATCCTAAATATCCACGTGGAGGAAACAAACCACGTCTTAATCCATTAACTTAAACCGTTAGTGGATTTTTTATTTAAAAAGTTCATTTTCTAAGTTGTTTATTTAATAATATTGTTTTGTATAAATATATTTAATACAATTTTATTTAATACAATACTAATCAGACTAATTATCACTAAATTAAAACTATTACATATTATTATATTAAAATAAGTTAAGATTCTACTAACTATTTACTGGTCTTAAATTTATTTTTATTTAAATTATATTCTTTTCGAATATCAAAAAATATGATTATTTTAATATGAAAAATGAGCCAATATGGGGTAAAATTGGCTAATCTGAAATATCAAGTGTATTGCGCAGGGAGAAAATGTTTCACGTGAAACAATTTTGACAAACTTTTTAAAATATATCCATAATATTTGTTTGGAGTTTAAAAATTATAATGTTATAATGAAATTACTACAAAATAGGGGGAATATTATGGGGAAAATAATATCCTTTATTAACCAAAAAGGTGGTGTAGGCAAAACAACGACTTGTGTAAATATGGCAAGTTGTCTCGGAGAAATGGGAAAGAGGGTTTTGCTTATAGATATGGATCCACAAGGTAATGCGACAAGTAGTGTTGGGGTTAATAAAGAAGACAAGCATAAAACGATATATAACGTTATTATTAACGAAGACGACATAGAAAGTGTGATTTTGGACACTCCATTTAAAAATTTACAACTTATTCCATCAAATGTTGACTTGGCAGGGGCTGAAATAGAACTTGTAGATGTAAATAACCGTGAAAAAGTGTTTAGAAAGGCTGTATGCAAAATTAAAGATAATTACGACTTTATTTGTATTGACTGCCCTCCTTCACTTGGACTAATTACAGTAAACTCTTTAACTGCGAGTGATAGTGTAATTATTCCTATTCAATGTGAATATTTTGCTTTGGAAGGATTAAGTGTGCTTATGTATACTCTAAAATTGATTAAAAAACACCTTAATGAGGATATCGATGTTGAGGGTGTTGTACTTACAATGAAAGACGGCAGAAGTAATTTGGGTACAAGTGTGGCGGAAGATGTAGGAAAATACTTCAAAGAAAAAGTATATAAGACAATAATTCCTAGAAATATTAGACTTGCAGAGGCTCCAAGTTATGGAGAACCTATCAATTATTATGATCCGAAGAGTTCTGGTGGTGTTGCTTACAAACAACTTACCCAAGAATTCTTAAAACATAATAAATAAAGTAACAAGTAAAATAACAAGCAAGCAATAAATAAAATAACACATAAAAGAATACTTGATAAAATACAGAGTTAAGTAAATAAATAATAAAGGAAGATTTGAATTATGGAACAAAGAAAAGGTTTAGGAAGAGGTCTTGATAGCCTACTAGGGATTTTTGACAATAGAGACGAGGTTTCTGAGAATAAAAAGCAAGTTTCTGACAAAAAGTCGGTAGTTTCTGACAATAACCTAAATACAACAGAAATTGATATTTCGCTAATTGACAACAATAAAGAACAGCCAAGAAAAAACTTTGACCCAACAGCGCTTAAAGAATTGGCAGATAGTATTAAAACATATGGTGTTATTCAGCCAATCCTAGTTACACCAAATGGGAATAGATATACTATTGTTGCAGGTGAACGCAGATTTAGAGCATCAAAACTTGCTGGGTTAAAGAAAATTCCAGCGGTTGTGAGAGAATACACAAAACAACAAGTTCAAGAAATTAGCCTACTTGAAAATATTCAAAGAGAAGATTTGAATCCAATTGAAACGGCTAAGGCGATGCAAGAACTTCTTGAAAACTACAACTGGACACAAGATGTGCTTGCAGAAAGACTTGGCAAAAGTCGTCCAGTGATTGCGAATTATGTAAGATTGTTGTCGCTTTGTCCAGAAGTAATTGCGCTTATTGAAAGTGGTAAACTTAGCGCCGGTCACGCAAGATGTCTTGTGGTTGTGTCTGACCCAGAACTTCAACTAAAACTTGCCAAAGAGGCAATTACAAAACGCATCACTGTTAGGGATATGGAAAAAGCGGTTAAGGAATTAACTGAGCCTAAGAAGGAAAAACACAAAGAAGCCCTATCTATGGAAATGCGCGACTTTGTAAACACAATGCAAAAGAAATTCTCGACTAAGGTAAATATTATTGGAAACAATAAAAAAGGTAGAATTTACATAGATTATTATAGCGCCGATGACCTTGATAGAATTTACGACCTTATTGATAGATTGTAAAAGTTGCAGAATAATAAGGAAAACATTATAATAATTAAAACACTAACATATTATCGTGTGAGACTTATTACTGTGTTAAAAAGGTGTTTATACTTAAACAAAAAAAGACCCGAATTTAATAAGGTCTTTTTTTTGATGAAGTGTTCTACAATTTAATTTCTTTAATTATTTTATATTTGAAATTGCTTACTTTCTCTTCAATTTTTTTATCGGTATAGGTGTTAATGATTGTTTTTAGAATTTCAATCACGTCGGAAACGTCCTCATTTACGTTAATACTTCCGCAAGGAAGGTCGTACAAAATTAAGTAATATTTACAGCCAATTTTTTTGATATCATAAGGAAAAAGTTTGCAATCGCTTGGTCGTATATCGTATATTGTGCAACCCTTATTATAAAACGGACAGATACCGTTGATGTTTAAAATGTTGTATGCCTCGTCATTTATTTTAGAAAAAAACTTATCGTAATTTTTTCCGATGCGATTTAAAATAACATTGCGTTCACGTACTGTTGTTACAATATTATCGATTTCGTCGTCAAAATCACAACAACAATTCTTCTTTATTTTGCATTTACTGCAATGACTATATGTTCCGCTATTTTTCATCTTCTTAATCCTTATTTCTTAGGTCTAGTTGGATTGTCTCTTTTCTTAACCATAGCGTCGTACGCTTTGTCGTAATTTATGCCGTGAGATGTGTTTGTGCGGACGCGTTGAAGATTAACATAATTGCCCGCGATAGTAGAAAGGTCGGACAATATTGTTTGTTGAAAAGGTTTCATTTCGGTCTCGATTGAATTGTCCAAAGTTTGTTTTGTGCGCGATAAAGCCCACGCGGAAAAATCGGCAAGTTGTAGGAATGGTTGGCTGGCGGAATCCTCAAAGTTTAAGTCGATGTGATAGGCCTTAGTTGGGTCGTCGGGATAAAGCGAAAAAAGTTTTGCCTCAGTCCCAGGCTTTTTAAGACCCGCATCACAAAAAACGGCTTTAAGTAGGTGGTTCTTACTTTTTTCACTCAAATATTTTTTCGCCATAAATATGTTTAAAATAAGCCCATATGCCTCGTTAAGTTGACGATTGTCTACACCAAATTCCTTTAAAATACTTGTACTTTTTTGAACCTGTTTCCCAGAGTTTTTGTTTTGATTAAGTCGCGATTTTTCCTCGGCGGGAGTTAGTTTGAAAATACTCTCCCTAAGTACTTTGTTTAGCCCTTCTATAAAATCGGTATTTTTTAAAATCTCTTGTGTTACGGTCTGTGTAATTATCTCCACATTGTATCGCCTAATAATGTCCACGAATGACCTCATCATCGCAATTGCGTCGTCGCCGGTTATGTTTTCAAACTGGTTTTTCTGATTGAAAATATCGGTGAAATGAAACTCGGTGCAGTTGTATTTTTCCCTTAAGTCGGCTAAAAGGTCGCACAAATCTTCTGCCATTGCGGGAAGTTCTACAATTGGAACAAGACACCCGACCATTGATATTTCCTCTTGGTTTAGATGCGCGGACTTTTTGTTGTGATTAAAACTTGTATCGTCTACAAACAATAAATATTGCATAATTTACCTCTATGGATATATTACCACAAAAGACTATTATTTTCAATATTATTAAGGGAAGTTGTAGACAAAATAAAAAACCATATCAAAGCCGATATGGTTTTTTTTTGTATTTTTAATATAACCTTAATCACTACAAAACAATGGTGAGATTTTATGTTTTTCTAATGTTTAATGATTAGTGTTTAATGTCTATTGAAGATGTATAAAATTTTACAACTTCTGCTTTTAAATGCTTGTTATTGAATGTGTCTTAGTTAGGCACTTGCTTCGCCAGAACCCGATCCGCTTGGAGTTTCTGCCGGAGTCACAGCAGGGGTTTCCTCAGCAGGCTGGGACTTATTTACAACGTCTTTAATGTAGGACGCGGTGTCGGTTTTGTCGAAGATTTTTTCGGTGTAATCGCTAACGTACTTATAAACGTACTTAGTGATTGACGAATTGTCTACGGTCTCTTGAATCTTGTTTCCAATAAGTTTTGTGCTACTAAACACACAGCAAAGTGCAAGTGCAACAACCACAACAAACAAGCCACGAGCAAGTCCGAAAACCAACCCCAAAACTTTGTTAAGACCAGACGCAATAGTGCTACTGCTTGCTACGCTGTCAAATAGTTTTGCCAACAACCAAACAGCAAGTTTGATAAGGATAAATATAACGATAATTGCAAACACAATCGATAAAAATTCCGCAACTTCTTTTACACCAAAAGAAAGTTCTGTTTTGCCAAACAGCGTGATTGTGCCGTCTTTTCCTACGGTTTTAGTAAGAATATCGGAAAACCACTTGTTGATTTTAAGCAAATTGTTTAAAAATTTTGCAACAGGTTTTGCAGTGAAAATTGCGATAGTAAGTGCAACGCCCGAAGAAATAAGTGCTAGTAGTGAGTCAAACAACCCTCTCCATAGTCCGATTATCGCAAAAACTGCTAATATTGCAATAAATACAATGTCAATCCAGTTCATAAATTTACCCCTGATACACACATATTATTTAAAGTATAATACCACAAAATTTACACTTTGTCATTAACTTTATTGGTGTTATCAACAAAAATATTATATATTTGCCCTTGTAAAAGTATTTAAAAACCTCCACGCGGACATAATTTGAAAAATGTTAACGAGGTGGTTATGGAGAATTGTTGTGAAAAAGTAAAACGCGAACTTGCGCTAAACCTAAGTAGTTTTTTAATGTCAAAGCGAGTCAAACCCGTGTTTTTGTGCGTGGGGTCGGACAAAGTTGTGGGCGACTTGGTGGGTGTGTTAGTGGGAGAGATGCTACTTAAAAAACACCACATCAACGCCTTTGTTTACGGGTCGCTTGACTATGCGGTTACATCGAAAAACTTGCCCGAAGTGATAAGGTATGTAAAACAAAACCACCTTAATTCGCCTGTGATTGTTGTGGACGGAATTCTTGGCAAATTGGACGAAATTGGAATGATAAAATACTATCCCTTTGGATCGGTGCCAGGCGGGCAGTTTAATAAGGGCGCGCTTGTTGGCGACTACTCGATTTTGGGCGTTGTGGAAACAAGCGGAATAAATTCGCTTAATTTTTTAAGGAGTGTAAAGTTAAAAACCGTGGTTGATGTTGCCACCTTTATAGCCGACGCAATCGCTATGGCGTTTCGATTTGGCGTGGGACTAATATAGCGAGTAGTTTGGTCGCGACATCGACTTATTTTTAGGTGGCATACAAACAAAAAACACTTTTTGCGAAAATGTCTATTTTTTGCGGGGTAATTTAAGTAAATAAGTTAATAAATTACTATACTTTTTGCATATTTTATGTTAGAATTATTCAGCAAAACTACATTACATGGAGGATATTTTGGAACAAAACAAGAAGAAAAATTATAGTAATTTAATTTCGCTTATTGCGATTATATTCGTGTTTATTTTAATTATCATTCTTTCAAGTTCGGGGTTGCCTGGTAAAAACATCAACCTTACCCAACTTGAAAATATGGTTAGAAACGGGGAAATCTCGCAAGTTTACATTCAAGGAAACGGCGTGGGACTTGCTAGAAAAACCGGCAGTGATATCTCAGCCGAAAACTTCCCAGATTACGCCGATTACAACTTTGAATTTATAGCCTACTCATCGCTAGACTTTATCAAAGAATACAACAAAAACGTCAGGGCATATCAAGCGGGCACACTTACTGGCGCCGAAGCAGAAGCGCTTTACAAAAACAAAAACGTGGTTGTGTGGGAGGAGAAAAACCCATCAGCCTCAATCATCGAAACAATTGCGCCATATGTAAGCATTGTTGTGATGATAGTTATCGGATTTTTAATTTACAAAATGTTTTCTACAAAGGGTGGCGGAGTTGGCGCGTTCAACAAAAGCCGTGCTAAACTTGTAGAAAAATCAAACGTTAGATTTGAAAACGTTGCTGGAGCGGACGAGGAAAAAGAAGAAGTTCAAGAAATTGTGGAGTTTTTGAAAAACCCAGCTAAGTTTAAGGCGTTGGGCGCTCGAATTCCTAAGGGTGTGCTTCTAGTGGGCCCTCCTGGAACAGGTAAAACCTTGCTAGCAAAAGCAGTTGCGGGCGAGAGCAATGTGCCTTTCCTAAGCATCACGGGTAGTGACTTTGTTGAGTTGTACGTGGGAGTAGGCGCAGGCCGTGTAAGAGACTTATTTGAAACAGCAAAAAAATGCGCGCCTTGTATTGTGTTTATTGACGAGATAGACGCAGTTGGACGTCAGCGTGGCGCTGGTCTTGGTGGCGGAAACGACGAGAGAGAGCAAACTCTTAACCAGTTGTTGACCGAAATGGACGGCTTCCAAGCCAACGAGGGCGTAATTGTACTTGCTGCAACAAACCGTGCGGACGTACTTGACCCAGCACTACTTAGACCGGGCAGATTTGATAGACAGATTTACGTAAACACACCTGACGTTAGAGGTAGAGAAGGAATTCTTGAAATCTACGCCAAAAACAAACCACTTGCAAGCGATGTTGACCTAAAAGTTGTGGCAAGACTTACAAGCGGATTTACTGGTGCCGATATTGAAAACGTCCTTAACGAAGCCGCAATTTTGGCTGCTAGAAACAACAAATCGTGCATCACTATGGAAGACATCACCGAGGGCATCAACAAGGTTTTGATGGGACCTCAAAAGAAAAGCCGACTTATCACCGAAAACACAAAACGCCTTACAGCATATCACGAGTCGGGTCACGCAATTTTGGCTAAAAAACTTGATTGTGGCGACCAAGTGCATGAGGTTAGTATTATCCCACGTGGAATGGCTGGCGGATACACATCTACTCGCCCAAGCGACGACGATGAGCACTACACTCTTGAAAAACTTAACAACCGAATTTGTATGATTATGGGTGGCAGAATTGCCGAGGCGCTTTGCCTAAAAGATATCTCGGCAGGTGCTAGTAGCGATATCGCTAAGGCCACCGAGATTGCAAGAAAAATGGTTACCGAATGGGGTATGAGCGAAAAACTTGGTTTCCTAAGTTTCGGTAGCAAAAACGAAGTGTTTATAGGTAGAGACTACCAGACACAAGTAAATTACAGCGAAGCAACCGCTGCTGTTATTGACCAAGAAATTAAGAAAATTATTGACTACAACTACCAACGTGGCTACAAAATCCTAAGCGAAAATATGGATATTTTGGAAAACTTCGCCAACTTATTGATGGAAAAAGAAACCATCTACACCAAGGAAGTTGAGCAGGTTATGGCTGGCGTTGATTACAAAATAATTTGCGAGCAGATTGACAAAGACAACGCAGAACGCGCTAAAAAGGACGCCGATATAAGGGCTGAGCACGAAAGAGAACAAAAACTTAAAATGCAACTTCTTAAAGAGCAAACAGCCGAGGCGCTAAATAATGCTGGTGTAATTTCTAAGGAAGAATACGAAAGCATTAAGTCACAAGGCGATTCACTTCGCGAACAAATAAGCCGAGCAAAAGAAAAATACGCCGAGAAAAACCGCGAAGAAAAGGCAGAGACTGAGAGTAGAACCGAGGAAGAAAAGCCTAAGAAAAAGACTAGGACAAAATCGGAAGACAAACCTAAAAAAGAAAAAACAACAAAAAAATCAGCACCTAAAAAGACTGATGAAAATAAAGATAAATAATTGTTTGACAAAATAGCAAAAATATATTAACTTAATTATAACAATTTTAGATTAAAGGAATTAAAAGATTATGGCAAAGGCAAAGAAAATAATTTTGACAATTTGTGCAAGTTTGGTTGGCGCGCTACTTATCGCTACAATTATACTTGCGTGCACAAATTACACCGCTTATGGCATCGTAAACGACAAGGCATACTCAATTGAAGTATACAAAAATGGCTACGAAACTAGCACAAAATATGTTTACGACAACGAGGACGAAGTGTACTCGACAGTTATCACAAAACTTAACGAGAGTTTGAAAGAAAACAACCTTTCGGCACTTTTCCAAAACGTTAGAAGTTTTAAAAGCAGAGTGGAAAATGTTGAGAAGAAAATTAGCGAAGCAGTAGATGCAAACGACGGCTCTTACTACATCGCCTTCTATTACAGCACACCACAAATTTTGGTTTTTGACGGCAAAGAATATGTAAACGAAAACTCCGCTACAAAAGAAACAGTTAAGTATACCCAACTTTGGTTGGAAGTTAAAAACTCTTCTAGTTTTACATCTTACACTGCATACCTTGTAGACGCTAGTTCTAGCACCGAAAAGAGCAATTTCCAAGTAGTAATGATCGCAGAACAAGCACCTGTTTACGAATACCTTGCTTCTCTTAAATAAGGATTATTTGTAATTTTCGCTTGTAATGTGAAATTATAAAAAGACCTAAGAAAATCAATTTAAAACTTGAAAATACTTGTAGAACAAAATGATAAAAAAGTTTTAGAAAATAAGTCAAAAAACACTCTAAAATTAGAGTGTTTTTTATTAAAAAAACCGCTATATCTAGCGGATTTTTTCTTTTAAGGTTAATTTTAATTATAATTAGATAAGATAATTTTTTTATAAGGTCTTATTCATACAGTCAGACGCGACCAGTGACCCGTCACGATAGTGACACACTACAAAAAATGACTTTGAACCCTCTTAGATTATGCTTTGATATAAAGTTGTTTGACATAGCCCGCAATGGCAATTGCCCAGAACCCACTTAGTTTGTACTTATAAGTAGAGTGGGTTGATACAGGCAGTCACGCCCAGTGACTAGCATTTGTTGGTGTTAGGCTTGAATAGGGCAAAGAAATCAGCAACATTGCGCTTTTTGTATTCGTCCAATAACCCCATCGGAGAAGTCGCAAACTTTCTGGCGATAAGTTGTTCGGTTGCAAGCGCACCCATAACATAACTTTCAAACTTTCCAGGATACCCCACAATCATAACTAAATACCTGATAGCCTCTTCCTTGGAAAAATGCCCGAGAAGATAAATGTAAATCTTGCTAAGACTGTCTTGCCAGTTCCCGGAAATTAGTAGATTGGTAATAGTGGAATATAACACCTTTTGATAACGCGTGTATTGGTTGTTTTTAACGTGCCAAGCAGCAAAAGTGCCCCAGCCGTTTATGATAAAATCGGCACCGCAATCAAAATTAAACCCACGCTTGTACATAATCTGACTAAATAAATGCCCGCAACCCGGATAAACGTTTCCGTAAATCGATAGTCGTAAATCGTCGGAACTAATCGAATTTCCGCTGGTTTGGATAATGTAAGAATTAGCACTGCCCGAGTAAAAATACTTGGATAGAAATATCCCGCGCCCAGGATCGGTGTTGTAATCAATGTCAATGTTAGAAAGCGTAAATTTGCCCCAAATCCCTTGCGTCAAATCATCACTCGATAAATCGCGAACAATGCGCTTTGCAGTTGTGATGTAATTTGAACCAGAACTTGCACGCTCCACCGCAGGCTTAATTGCTTTGCGACGCGCGTATTTTTTTAACTTTTTGCATACGGGCGCGTAATATACACCCATCATTTTTTTGTAAATTGGAAGCATAGGGTTTTTCTTGCACTTCTTGGTGCAAGCAAGATTAAGCATCTCTTTTAAAAACTCCGAATTCGCCTTAAAATCCTTGTTGATGATATCGAGATAATATTGCTTCAACTCGCTAGGAATGTATAGAATATTGTCTCGGCGCTTAATAACAGCCGACTTGAAAACGTCGATTTCGTCCTTAGTTTTAAGGATCCTAAACGACTTTAAAAGTTGTTCAAAAGTGAAGTTTTTGCGATAAAATTCAATCTGAAAATCCAAAATATCGCGCTCTTTTGTGTCGTACAAAAAAGAATGATGCACAATTTCTTTGTATGCACTGTTGTCAAAAGCGATATTAAACTTCCAATCTCTAACTGTGTTTATATCCATAATTTTATTATATACACTTTTTTGCCTTTTGTGAAATAAAAAACCACAACTTTGTAAATTCCACCTTTCGCACTCTATTTTAACCTGAAAAATTAAAAAGTTGTTGCAAAAGGGACGGTTCTATCTTAAAACGCTTGACAATATATTTATAATGTAATAGCATTATAATGCAAAAGAGGGAAAAATGGCAAGAAAGAAGAGATTAACCAGCGAAAATGGTTTATATACAGTAATACTACGCACCAAAAATTTGTGTTTTAAGGAAGAAAAAGTAAAACACATCTTTTTTGACACTTTGAGGACTTGCCTAAGTAAAGACGACTCAAAGATTTTGTGCTACGCTGTGGGCAATAAGGACGCGTATTTGATAGTGAAAGAGGGCGAGAGTGGACTAGGCAACTTTGTGAAAAAGATATGCGTAACTTTCGTACATAAATACAAAAAGTTGTTTAAATCGGTGTCGAGCGTGTTTTACGATAGGTATCTAAGCGAACCTATTACATCGGACGCTTCCCTTTTGGAAAACATCGTAAAAATTCACTCGCTCAAAGATAAAACCACTCCAACTGGAGAAAAACTTAACTTTGTTACGAGTTTTGAAAATTACTTTGGCGACGATATTGTAAGTTCGGACTGTGTGCTAGAAAAATTCAGCCGAAACCAGTTTGACGAAGCGCACCAGCACATTGTGGAAAACAAACAATATATGGTGGTTGAAAAACTTACCGACAAACAAGTTGCCGACTATATATATTACACCTATGGCATTAAGGCAAGCGATATGGAAAAAATTAGCAAACCGCTTTTAAACGAAATTTTGACGAGCGTGGTTGGTATTACCAAAGCGTCGGCAAGACAGATTGGAAGAGTGACCAAAATATCGCTAAGATACCTATGGGGATTGTTTAAGAAAAAAGACAAATCAGAAAAAGAGATTGAAAAGGAAGTTGTGAAGGAGACTAAATGAAAAAATTCGGAAAGAGATTTTGGATAAATCTAGTGGTCATCATAGTGGTGGGCATTTTTTCCGGTGTTTTTGTAGGAAACTTTTACGTGAGCAGATATATGGGCGGTCTTAAAGTGGACGCACTGCCAGACGAAACAGCAATTCGCGACAACATTGGCACAGTTATGCGTGACACCAAGAATAAGTCGGTTGCACAGATTTCTGCTACCAACAACTACATATTGGCAGAGTACTACCTAAACCAAAAATCGTATGTTAAGCGAAACACCTACGGCAAGGTTGTGGCAGCGGGCGTTGCACAAAACCTTGTAAGCACCAAAGCGCTTGTGGGTGGCGAGTATTATAGCGAAGAGGTAAGCCAAGGAATGGTTAACCTTGCAACAAAATACTACTACGTTAAAAACTCCGACACTGTGAGTTTGTATAAAGGTAGCGTTGATAAATCGCTAAAAACCGATTACTCAAAAGCCAAAGAAGAGAAGATGACTATTGATGACTTTAATAGCAAAAATGGCGTTAAGGCGAATTACTTCTTGAATTACATAGTTAGTTCTAATACAGTTTTGTCGGAAAAATACAACGGCAAAGTGGGTGATAGACATTCGTTTAGCCTAAAACTTGAAACCAGTTATTCGGTTAAAAACTATATGTACAAAATCAAACAAACCTCAAACAGTAGCGAGTTCCCAGTTTTTGAAAGCATTGATTTGACGTTTGAGATTGGCGACGACTTTACACTTTACAAGATTGAATACAAAGAAGTGTACAAGGTTGCAATTGCAGTGCTTGGTCAGGTTACAACCACCGGCACGCTTACCGACGAGTTTACTTATGATAATAGTTTTGTGATACCTAGATAAGGAGAAAAATGAAAAATCCAGCATTAAAAAAGAAAAGGAATTGGAGAAATATACTTACATATATTGCTACATATATTGTAGTAACTTTTTCCGTTGCTTTTGTGGTTGTTTCGTTTTCCAACAAAACTTATTCGGCTGGAAACACCGAACTAAAACCTAACACCAGTAGTTCGAGCGCGCTTGGAATGATGGTTACGCGCCTTATGGAAATGCAGGACGCCAACCTTGTGCTCAATGTAGACGCCGATAGAGGTGAGGACGAGATTGGGCTACAAGCCGACATAAACCTTGTGATGTATCCGGGTTTGGAGGGCGCCGAAGTTAATGTAAACGCCGGACTTACCTACAACGATATATACTTTGATGTTAGTTTGACATACAAAGACGGAATGGCATATGTGTCGATTGGCGACAAAAATTATAGTATGAGCGCGTCGAGCATTATGTCGGCGACAATGAGCGTGTTGTCACTATGCGGAATTGACATTGACCTTAGTGGCGACCTTATGTCGAGTTTCGATATGAGTTTGCTAGATAGCCTTGGCGAGATTAAAGAGGAAAAACTTGATAATGGCGCTAAATTAACAATCGCCCTTAACGACGCTATTAAGGTAGTTATACTTACTGACAAAGACTATAATATTAAAAATGTAAACTTAGACCGCATTACACTTAGCGGAATGAATGTGGGTGCAAACGTGGTTTTCAATTCCACAAATAAGGGAACAAAAGTTAATGTTCCTAGCAAAGAATTTGTGGACGTAAGCGAAAGCGTTGGGCTTATTGAAACCCTTTACAATACAGTTGCTGGCAAGAAAATTGGATTTAACTTTGACGCATTTGAAAGCCAAGTAAGCGTTGCGCTTGACCTTGAAAACAACAGTATGCAAGCAAAAGTTAACGCGCTTGACAACGACTTTGCACTTACTTTTAAAGACAACAAAATTTATTTGGACGCGGGTGTGCTAAAATTAAAATCCGACCTTCCAAAGTTTGATTTACAACAACTTACTGGCGTTGTGGGTGCTTTGAGCGACGAGCAAGCGGACAAAATTAAAACAGTTTTGACTAAGGCTTACGACGCGGTTAAAAATATTAACCTTAAAAATATCACCAAAACTGAATATGGATATGCTGTTAACTTTAACGATACACTAATTAAGTTTAAAGTAGTAGATGGCAAAGTAAATAGCATTGAAGTGGACGATACTTGCATTATCAACTTGTTTAGCGACGTTGCAATTTCGGTGGCAGACGAAAACTTTACAAATGTGACCAACTTAAAGTTCTTGCTACAACCTATTAGATCGCTTCTTAACGACAAGCAGTTTAGTGCTAATGTAGAACTTAGTGTATCCGACTTTACTCTTAACGGCATACTTAGCGTAGACTTTAAAGACAACAAACTTGTGCAGTTTAAGGCAGAGGTTATGGGTGTTGAAGTTATGCTAACCGTTACAAAAGACGGCGTGTACTTAAAAGCGGACGACATTAAGGTTATGACCGATTTTGCGTCGATTAGCAATGTGCTAGACGAGTTAAAATCGGACAGCGACAAGACAGATATTAACGACACACTTCAAAGAATTTTGAAAAAAACTATTGAGTTTGTAAAACCTAGCGCGAGCCAACTTGACGTAAAATATGGCGACTATACAATTAGCGTTGTTGCCGACGCGGGCAAATTTGATAGCATTAAAATTGCAAGCGACAAATTAAACGCAAACGTTAAATTTGCGGACGAATTTACAGTTGAGCAAAACTTTGAAGATTATGAAAAAATAGACATCACAAAAGAAAAAATTGAAAGTATCAAAAACGCTGTTACTGGTAAAGTATATTCCTTTGACGGCACAGTAAATATTGGCGACACCACAATTGGTATCGAGGCAAAAGCGGATTTGACCGATTTACAAGACATCAAAGCCGAAGCGAAAATTGTGGCATATGACAAAACAATTGAAGTAAATGTTCAAGACAACACAATCTATGTAAAACTTGACGGTATTAAAATTAGCGGTTCGTTTAATGAAATAGTAGAACTAATAAACGCTGTTATGGATAGAATTAACGTCGTGCAAACATACAGCCTAGAAGCCCCAAGCGGACTAGAAATTAAAGACATTCATCTAAGCCTAGTGGACGAGGAAATCGTGGTTTCGCTTAGCGTTAATGATAAAGTAATTTCGGCGGTACTTGACCTAAGCGAGTTAAGCCTTGACCTTAGAGCGGGCGAGGTTGTGGCAAGTGTGGCAGTCGATAAAGCAAGCGAGGTTAATACGCTTAGCCCAGCCGAAACGAGCGAGTACACCGCACAAGCGACACGCCTTTACGACTTGGCTGTTAGCGCCCTTAACACAGCAAAGGCCGAGCGGGTTCACGCAATTGCAACGCTCAATATCGCGGGCGAGATAATTGAGGTGGAATTAGGACTTGTCCACACCGACACAATCACAGTAAAATTTGAAACCACATTCAAAGGCATTAAGGTTGTGGGTTATGTGGCAGACAACAAAGTTTACATCAACGTGTTTGATATTTGCTTTATGTTTAACCTTAACAATTTGGATAAAAACCTAAATCAAATAGCCGAAATATTCGACCTTGACCTTGGCGCAACTAAGGACATCGCTACAATTATTGAAACAATAAAACTTAACAATATTACAAAATTTGAGACCGACAAAAACTCGTTTAAACTTACTTACAACGACATTGCATTAAAAGTGTTTACCTACAACGAGTTGATTTCAAGAGTTCAAGTAAACTATAACGATATTGACGTAAATTTCTCAATAACATATCCAAACAATTATAGAATTGTTGTGTCCAACAACCGCGTTATCGAACTTGACAACTTGGCACCTGTTGGCAACGCGTTCTACAACACATTTAAGTCGCGCTCAATTTCTGGCGACATCGACTTGACGTTTGACCTATTTAAAGAGACCAACAGAATTACTGTAAACTATGGCGTTAAGATTGGCGAAAACTTGACCGACATTTCGGGATATATTAAGACCACATTCAAAAATCTTGACATCAATATTTACTACATTGATAAGACATTCTATCTAGACGTTATCGGACTAAAATTAAAACTAAAATTTGACGATATTCCAAGCCTAGTAGATTGGATTAACGAAAACTTTGGCACGGATATCAATGTTGATAAATTGTTTGAAGACTTTAACATTGACGACCTTAGCCTTGACTTTATCACAAACGCGCACTTCGGCGACGACACCGTGACCGCAACTCTAATGGACAATATTCGCATAACGGCCGAATACACCGACGTGTTTAATAGGGTTACTTTTGAAAATGGCACAACTAAGGCGATTTTGAATTGCACAAGGTTTGACGACTTTACGCTTAATGCGGTTGACACCGCCGACTTCGATAATTACACAGTTATTACCGATATTGTGGACGCTATCTACAACACCGCAAAACTAAGACAGTTTAACATCGTGGCAAATAGCAAAGTGTTTAGAAACAATGCGGATTATCTAAATATCGACCTAAATCTAGCGCTTGATATTATTGAGAACACATTGGCTGACGGCACTAAGTCTACTAAGTTAAACGCAGGCGGAAGCGCGCGCGTTAGTGGCGAGACAAATGTTGCCCTAGATGTAAATTATCAAAACGAAAAACTTTATGTAAATTGGGAAGGCTTAAAACTAAGTATTCACAAAAATAGTATCAAAGAGATTTTGGGAATTGTGTTGCAAGTATTGAATGTAGACACTTCGGGCATTCCTGCACTTGAAAAAATCAAGAAAGAATTTGACATCGACACCGACAATTTGGGACAAATCGTTCCTACGTTATCGAATATCAATCCACTAAATTACTTGGAGTATATTAAGGGAATTGATGTGACCGACGGCAAACTTCAAATTGTTATGAACGGTCAAAAACTTAACGGCGACCCTGACTTCAACCCAGCTATCACATTTGAAATGGCTGGCGGAAAACTAGCAAACGTTGAGATTGAAAAACTTTACACTGGCGTTACTGCGGACGAAAATATCACTGTTAGCGTCCAACTAAAAGACTTCAACGGTGTGACCCAAGTATACGACAACGACTACATTGATATTTCAAATAGTTCGGATATTATAAGGGCATTTGTTAATACTTCGAACATGAACGACTATCATGTAAATGGTAGCGTTATAATGAACCTAAAACTTGGAAGTCTTGCAATTGATGCTGCAAAACTTAGTGTGGATATTAAAGTAAAACTAGATAATGATAAAAAGCCTATAATTGCGGTTGAAATTGGAAACTATCCTTTGATTGGTCTTGTTAATAATAAAAACACCAACGGTGTTGGAGATACGGGAATAGGTTTGATAAATCAGCGACATCGCACGATTTATATTTATTATCGTGATGGAGAGATGTATCTTCAAACATCGGACGAACAGTGGGGATGGGGATTGATGTCTTATAAACAACTTGATCGGGTTACCAAAGTTACACCAAGTTATTTGATGAATAATCTTAATTATTATATGCAGTGGTTGTTGGGCTTTACTGATAAAATTCAATCAAAAATCAACGAGGCAATTGAAACAAGTAATAAGAATAAAGAAAAGGCACTTTCGGAAGGTTCTTTTGATTATAGCAATATTATCTTAAACTATGTAAAAAATGGTAACACTCATTCATTTGATGTAAACATTGGAAAACTTGCTTACAATGACGACCTTGGCACTCTTCATGTTGATCTATCGACAGTTAATAATGCAAACACCGGAAACAAAGATTATTTAGGCACAATCAACTTTAATCTTGATTTATTAAACAGCCTAATAATCTTAAAAACAGATAACAATAACAATTTAAAACTAACCGATATTGGTAGTAGTGTGGATATTTCTAACGCGTTAGTTGCTCTAAGTGATTCAAGATTCCAACTTGACGGGGAATACGAGAAAGAGGGCACTGGGAAATGGAATATGGCAAATCAAGGAGATCGCACGGTTGTGTTGTATGATGGCGAAACATATGTTGCAACACTTACTGGGGCAATTGGTACTGCCATCAATCTTCCAGCATATTCTAATAGAGTGATTGACGATGGCAAGTCCGAAAAAGTTTATGTGTTCTTAGGCTGGTTTACAGCGGACGGAACGAAGTATACATCTACGGCATATCCTAGATATGATACGACATTGTACACTAAGTGGAATTTAATAAGTGAAAGAACATACCATACAATTGAGTTTGTAACTAACGAAAATATTTCAGTAGAAAGTATTACGCGTTTGAATGGTGAACAGATAAATTTACCAGTGCTTAAAAACATTGAAATGGAGTATGATGATAATACGTCAATTCTAAAAGTGTTTAAGGGTTGGTACTTGGATGAAAACTTTACGGAGTTGTATACCTCGGATACAATGCCAGACAGCGATGTTACTTTGTATGCTAAGTGGGAGACTCTGGAAACAAAGACTTACCATGTAAGTATATTTAGTGCTGGGACAGAGGTGTATAGCGGAAAAGTTCAGGCAGGTGTAAGTTTTGAATTCCCAGTAAACAATTTCTTTAAGAAAGATACTCTGTATTACTTGGATGCTGACTTTACGACACAAGTGACAAATTTTGTAATTAACAATGATACAACTTGGTATGCTAAAAACAAATACAATTACACAATCTACTCCAAATATACAACATTAAATGGTGCAGAATATAACAAACTTGAAAATGTTTACGAAGGAAGTACGATTACACTTCCTACATACTCAAATTACGAAATCGATAATTTCTCTTATACTACTGAATACCATTTTATGGGGTGGAGTAAAGATGGAGATGCTACACTTATTAAAGGAAACACTGTTGTAGTCGCTGGCGATAGCAGTTATGTTGCAGTGTGGGAAGTAAAAGAGTATTGTGTTGTGACCTTTAATCCTAAGGGTTGGGCAAATCCAGCATGGTGGACTATCACTAAGAATATTAGATACATCTCTAATAGTTCGGTTTCGGGCACCAACAATAATACACTTAAAGTAGAGCGTGGTAAGAGTATTGATTTGACAATTTACAAAGCAACTTGCGTGTATGGCTATAAATTTGGCATAGAAAAGAAATACAGTTTTGAAACTGTAGCTTGGGCTGAAAATGCGATAAATCTATACGATGTTGCTGGTAGTTCACAGAAGTATAGCGGTGATACTACAATGACGATTGACAGCAATATTACTTTACAACCAGTATGGAAACATGTTTAAAAAAATAAAGACCCTGATTAAATTCAAGGTCTTTTTTATTATAATGATTTAATATAATATAGTTTTATATCCGCTATGTTGTTTATAGCATATGTAATAGGACTTAATGATATTTTAAGTTGGCATATTTGAGGTCGGAGTGTTTTATGTGAGTTATAAAACAACATCAATTTTTGCAGTACTCGTCAATAACGCTATTTAATGCGTTTGTGTAAGTTTCTTTAAACTTAGGGTCTGTGCTAATGCGTGACCTTACAATACTGCCGTAAAGGTCTTGCTCGTCGCCAGTAATGTTTGCATCCCTTAAAAACTCGCTTAGTTCTTGCTTTGCGTCAAGCGAATCCTGATATTCTATTTCCACAAAGTTGCCTAGTATTTCCATTTCGTCTATAAATATTTTTAGCCCTTTATACAGCCTTACTTCTCTAAAACGTTTGAAAAACATATTTGGCTTCATTCCTATAAGTTGTAAGTAGTTTATGCCGTCGCCAAGGTTGTTTAGTGTGATTTCTTGTTCTAGCCAGCCGTCTGAGGTTTGCTTTTTAACTTCCATAGTTTTCTTGTCGGCTTTTTGCCTAATGCGACAAATGTATCCTTGTTTTTGTAAAGATTCTAGTCCGTGATATCCAAATATAATGTCCAACATATTGGTGCGCTGTTTGTATGGTTTTGTAAGTTCAATTATTCGGCTGATTGTTTGTTCGCTAATTTCGTAGCGTACTTCTTTTTCTATATTCATATTTTCCCTTCCTTTTAGTAAAGTATATCATAAAGTAAAAAAATATTAAATTAAATAATCCACATTAAAGAGTAAATGTATGCAAACTTGATATGAGACTTTTAATTTTGTTTAACTTAAAGAATAAATAAAAGTTGTAATAGTCCTTACTAAAATGGACTAGGCGCTATTTTAATATGAAATAATATAATTAAACAAAGAAAGGACCTTGATTAAATTCAAGGTCTTTTTTTTGTGGTTGTTGTAAATTATGTTAATTTTGGCAAAAATTGTAAACAAATAACACCAAATGTGTATATTTACTTTGTCGTAGGCAAGTAGTTTGCTTGACTTAAAAAACAAATAAAAGTTATAATATTTTATATTAAACTCGACTAAGTGTCGAAATTGGACGAAAAATATATGAAACGTAAAAATTGGTATCCGCTAGACAATGCGGCAAAAATATATCCACCCATCTCCAACCCGCGCAGAGCGAGTACTTTTTCCTTGACTGCTGTTTTGACAGAGGACGTAGATAAAGACACGCTTCAACAAGCTACAAACGAAATCCTAAATAGGTTTGTAAGTTTTAATGTAAAACTTAAACGCGGAATTTTTTGGTATTATTTGGAGGAAAACAACCGCCCATTCACAGTGCAAGAAGAACCACCATTTTTCCTAAAATACATCGACCAGATTGAAAACAACGGCTATCTATTTAGGGTGTTTTACAAGCACAACCACATCACAATGGAGGTGTTCCACTCGCTTGCCGACGGGACGGGCGCACTAGACGTGTTTAAAAGTTTGGTGTTTGAATACTTGCTGTTGTCGGGCAAAAAGGTTGAGGGCGAAAACAAAATTCTTACTTGCTTTACTCCTTATACGTCCGACGAATCCAACGACGCATTTATGAAACTTTGCGACAAAACAAAACTAAAACCAGAAAAAGAGAAAAACGCGTTTCATACCGACGGCACGCCGTTTAATTACGACGGGTGCGGAATAATAACCGGGAAGATAAACACCGCCGAACTTAAAACGGAATGTAAAAAATACGACGCAACAATCACGGCATATTTAAGCGGGCTTTATATGTACTGCATTTACGAAAACTTTATAAAAGGCAAAAAGGTTAACAACAAACTTGTAAAACTGCTTGTACCTATAAATATGCGCAAAATCTACGACACAAAAACGCTTAGAAACTTTGCGATGTTTTGTAGGCTTGGCCATAACTTTGAAGAAGAAATCACTTTGGACGAGTGCATTGAGATCTGCAAAAACGAATTGAAAAGCGGGCTTGACAAGAAAAAACTTGACGCCACTGCATATAGCAACGTAAAACAAGAGAAAAACTGGTTTTTGAAAATCGTCCCATTGTTTTTAAAAGTTATTGTGCTAAGGCTTGCTTACAATTATGTGGGCGACAATCTTCACACCGCAAACGTGAGCAATTTGGGACTTGTGGATTTGCCAGAATCTATGAAGCCTTATGTGACCGACTTTGTGTTTACGCTAGCACCTAGTTATTCGTGCAAAACACACTTGGCACTTATTGGCTACGACGACCACATAACCGCAAGTTTTAGTAGGTTGTTTGTTGAAAATGATTTGGAAAAAATGTTTTTCACAACACTTACCAGCAAGGGCATTAGTGTAGAAATTAGTAGTAATTATTGGGAGAAATAAATATGAAACACTGTAACAATTGTAATGTTGATGTTAACACCGAAAGCACACATTGCCCATTGTGCTACAACAACCTTGAAAACAAAACTGGCAAGAAAACTGCACCCTTATATGATGTTTGTGACAAAAAACCCCGTTCTGATGTCAAAAGCCACTTTGTGCTAAGACTTTTTACCCTTATTTCGCTTGTGGTGATAGTGGGGTGTGTGTTTATAAACTTTCTTGTTAAGGGGCGCCCTTGGTCGCTTATTGTAATAAGTTCGATTCTTTACTTGTGGGTTTTGATAAGACACACAATTTTGTCGCTTCGCAATACGTTTGAAAAAGTGTTTCTTCAACTTATCTGTATTTCATTTATTCTTGTTTCCACAAGTTTTATGTCGGTCGACAAAGGCTGGTTTTTAAACTATGTTTTGCCGTCGGTGTTGTGCGGGGCAAGTTTGACACTGCTTATGGTTTTGTTTTGTAGCAGTAAAAGACGCTTGTATCTTTTCAGTTTTTTAATAATATTTTTGATTATGATAATTGTGGGAATAATCTTTTGGTGCACAAGTCTTGCGACCTACAACTTATTATATATGATTTGCGTTGTGCTAAATTCGCTAATTGTGCTAGGAATATTCCTTATGGATTTTAAGACCGTAAAGTCAGAATTTTTAAAGAAATTTCATTTGTAAAAGAGGTGTTATGTTGAAAAAGAGAAGTCAGATTTCAGCGGAGTACAAGTGGGACACAACCCACATTTACAGCACATTTGAGGATTTTCAAAAGGATTTGAAAACCTTAGAAAAAGGCGCTGACGAGATAGCGTCGTTTAAGGACAAACTTGGGGATAAGGAAAGTTTAAAAAAGTACTTTAACAAAATGGAAGAACTTTCTAAGATTGGAGAAAAACTTGGCGCTTATGTTTATCTTAATCACTCCTCGGATATGGAAGACCAAAAATACGTTGGGCTTCTAAACACGCTTGGCGATATCGAAACAAAACTAAGCGTTGCGGATAGTTTTTCGGATAGCGAACTGCTTAAATTAGGCGATAAAAAAATTGACGAATACATCGCCGACCCCGATTTTAAAAACTTCAGACTCGACTTAATAGAGTTAAAACGTGGCAGAGCACACGTGCTTAACGAGGAGTTGGAGAGAGTGATTTCGGCAAGTGGTGATTTTGCGGGCGAGTTTAGCAATGTGTTTGATAACATCGACACAATCGACGTTAAGTTTGACCCAATCACTGTGGACGGCAAAAAGTATGAGGTTAATAATAGCAATTACTCGTTATTACTTGAAAACAAAAATGCCGAAGTTAGAAACAAAGCATTCAAAAGCCTTATGGGCGGATATATGCGACTTGGCAACACGATTGCAACCACATATATCGCCAATGTGAAAAAAGACAAATTTTATAGCACGGTCTACAAGTTTGACGACACGCTTTCGCAAAGTTTGTTTGGGAATAACTTGCCAATTACGCTTTACGAAAAACTGGTTGATGAAGTAAGGCTTAATGTGAAATATTTACACAAATACTTGCACCTTAGAAAAAAGGCGCTTGGGCTAAAAACGCTAGAACACAGCGACCTAAGAGTTGCGATTACTAAATCGCATCAGAAGCCTAAGTACTCCGAGATGTGCGATACAATTCTTAAAGCACTAGCTGTTTTGGGTGATAAATACACTTCGGTTGTGAAAAGCGCTATCAAGCAAAACTGGATAGACGTGTATCCAACGCTTAACAAAGATACGGGCGGATATTGCTTGGGTGTGTACGGGGTTCACCCATACATTTTGCTTAACACCGTTGACAATTTGGAAAGCGAATTTACACTTATTCACGAGATGGGTCACGCAATGCACTCGTATTTTAGCGACCTTAGCCTTCCATACAACTTGTCTCAATATCCAATATTTTTAGCCGAAATAGCCAGCACCACAAATGAGGTTTTGCTACTAAAATATTTGTATAACAACGCTAAAAATAAGGACGAAAAGATTTATTTGCTAGACAAATATCTTCAAATGTTTCGCACTACAATATTTAGACAAACAATGTTTAGCGAGTTTGAGGACTTTGCTCACAAGGTGGTCGAAAAAGGCGAGCCTATGAGTAAGGACGTGCTAGTTGAAAAGTACGCTAGCCTTGTGAAATTCTATCACGGCACCGCTGTAAAACCAAACAAAGAGATTGCTCACGAGTGGCTTAGAATTCCACATTTTTATAGAAGTTATTATGTGTTTAAATATGCTACTGGGCTAATTAGTGCAATAAGCCTTGCTAATCATATTTTAAGCGACAATAGTTTTAAAGATGACTATATTAAGTTTTTAAGTTCGGGCGGAAGCGATTATCCGCTAGAAATTTTAAAACGTGCTGGGGTGGACTTGACTACCGCAAAACCATATGAGGACGCGTTTAAAGAAATGCGTTGGGCGCTAAGCGAACTAGAAAAAGCACTTAAAAACTAACCGATTAAAAATTTTTTCTACCCTTAAAAAAGAAATTTGACAAACTTGTGTTTTACGATTTATAATATCTTAAAAACTGCAAGAGGAAGAAAATATGGATCTAAACAAAACACAAAAAAGGGTGATTGACAACAAAATTAAACACAACTTTAATACAACAGACATTCCTTTCGAATTTGCTTTGCTTCACGGCGAGGTGTCGGAGGCATTCGAAGCATATTTAAAGAAGAAAGACGATTTGGGAAGCGAACTAGCCGATGTTGCGATATACCTACTTGGTATATCCGAACTGCTAGGGTTTTCGCTTGAAGATGAAATCAACAAAAAACTTGCAATCAATGAAAAACGAGTTTACGAAAGAGTAAACGGCGTTTTGCTAAAAAAATCACAAAATAATGGAGAAAAAAATGGCTGATAAATTGAAAATTGGAATTGTCGGTGTCGGTGCTATTGGTACAGTTTTCGCGTTGCTACTTAAAGACAAGGGCTACGATGTGGAAATAACCAAGAAAAACACAATGGGACTTACAATTGACAACTGCGTAAACTTGGAAATCAACGGCGCATTTGGCGACCGAAGTTACCTTGTGCCATATGTGCAAAACAACAAGTTTTCCAGCAAAAAAGACGTGCTTTTGATACTTACAAAATCCTACGCGACCTTGGACGCCTACAACGACGTTAAGGAATATCTTAGCCCAAACGGCGTAATCGTTACACCGCAAAACGTGTTAAGTTATGGCAAGTTTTTGCCCGTGTTTCCAAAGGATAGATATGTCCCAATTGTAATTGATTTTAGCGCTGCAAGAGTGGACGAAAACCACGTAAACGTGTTACACGGTGGCGGAATTCATGTGGGTGCAATCACACAAGGTTCAAATGTGTATGTGCCATTTTTAAAAGAAATTTTTTCGTGTATTAGCGATGTTAAGGTTGAGGACGATATGCTAGGATTTATCGCAAGTAGGTTTATGCTTAGCAACGCGATTTCCAGTGTGTGCGCCATCACAGGCTACAATCTTGGTAGAACACTACAATACAAAACCGCTAAAAAGTTGTTTATAGGGCTAATCAGAGAAGATGTGGAGTTGTTTAAAAAAATGGGTGTAAAGATTATGCCTTACAACGACACATTTGATTACGAGCAGTTTGTTGAAAACTCCTTTGCGGGCATTAGATATCGAAGCAAGATGTTTAGTAGGCTTATAAAACAAAACGGCGAAATGGTGAGCAGTGCCCTTCGCTCGCTAGAAAACAAACAACCTACCGAACTTGATTCGATGTGTGCTCGTGTTGTGGAACTTGGCGAGGGAGCGGGATTAACCGTGCCATACAACAAAGCAGTTGCAGAATTTTTGGACGATGTTGAAAAGGGACGTCGCGGAATATATATTGAAAACCTAGAAGACAAAAAGTTTAAAGAATTGGAGATGTAATATGATAGTAGATGAAATTAAAAAAGCAAATATTGAGGCGCTTAAAAATCACGACGCAAACCTAAGAAGCATTTATAGTGTTATTATGAACAAAATAATGCTAGCCGGCATCAACGCGCGCGCCAACGACACCGAAGTGACCGATGTGGACGTTGTTAAGATTATCCAAAAGACCATTAAGGAACTTGACGAAGAGGCTGAAAACTACAAAAAAGTTGGCAATATGGAAGAGTGCAATAAAATTGGACTTCAAAGAAAAGCAATCGAAAAATACTTGCCAGCAATGCTAAGCAAAGAGAAAATTAAAGAAATTATTATGGGCTTAGACGACAAAACAGTGCCTAGCGTTATGCGTCACTTTAAAACAAACTACGCTGGTCAGTGCGACATGAAAGAAGTTAGCGAAGTTTTAAAATCACTTTAATTTAAATGTTTTATATCCACTTTACTCAAAACTTAATAAGTATTATAAAAAAAACAACTCCTGGTGGGGTTGTTTTTTTACTCATTTTGTGTGAAATATGTACAATTTGTAATTGTTGTTTTAAGTTTTAAACTATGTGATTATCAAAATTTGTTTCGACAAAAAACAACATTTTCTACTTTTTACCTAAAAATTACGACTTTTTGACAATAAGTGTATACTTGTTGGAAAAGTCGAAAAACAATTTAAAAATTTTCAATATTTTTGTTTGACACCCTATTTTTGTTATGATAGTATCGAGGTAATAAAGCACAATTTGTTGTAGTTGTGGCAAAACACAAACACAATATATTGATTGCCTTTATAATATATAAGGAGAGTATGTTATGATTACTAAAATTAGAAAAAGAGATGGTAGACTTGCAGACTACGACATCACGAAGATTGAAAATGCTATCGCAAAGGCTATGATGAGCATTGGCGACGGCGAAATTAAAGACTGCAAAAAGATGGCAAAAATCACCGAACTGTATTTGACCGAAAAATTCGTTGACGCTGTTCCATCTGTTGAAGACATTCAAGATATTGTTGAAAATGTTTTGATGAAAAATGGCTACGAAGATGTTGCGAAGGCTTACATTATATATCGTAGAGACCACGAAAAAATTAGAAACATTAGCAATACTTTCCTAGATTATAAGGCGACTGTTGATAAGTATCTAAAACTTGCCGATTGGCGTGTTAAGGAAAACAGCACTGTTACTTATTCGGTGGGTGGGCTTATTTTGTCCAACAGCGGTGCAATCACAGCCAACTACTGGCTAAGCGACGTGTACGACAAGGAGATTGAGCAAGCGCACAAAAATGCCGATATTCACATTCACGACCTTAGTATGCTTACAGGCTATTGCGCTGGCTGGTCGCTAAAACAACTTATCAAAGAGGGGCTTGGCGGGGTTCCTGGCAAAATCACAAGTAGCCCAGCAAAACATCTAAGCACTCTTTGCAACCAAATGGTTAATTTCCTTGGCATTATGCAAAACGAATGGGCTGGCGCACAGGCGTTTAGTTCGTTTGACACATATCTTGCGCCATTCGTAAAGATTGACAACCTAAGTTATAAAGAAGTAAAACAAGGGCTTCAATCCTTTATTTACGGTGTTAACACTCCAAGCCGTTGGGGAACTCAGGCGCCATTTACAAACATCACGCTTGACTGGGTTGTTCCAAACGACTTAGCCGAACTTAACGCTATTGTTGGTGGTGTTGAGCAGGATTTTAAATATAAAGACTGCGTTAAAGAAATGGCGATGATCAATAAGGCGTTTATCGAAATTATGATTGAGGGCGACGCAAACGGCAGAGGATTCCAATATCCTATCCCTACATATTCTATCACCAAGGATTTTGATTGGTCGGACACCGAAAATAACCGCTTGTTGTTTGAAATGACCACCAAATATGGCACACCATATTTCTCCAACTACATCAATAGCGATATGGAACCTAGCGATGTTAGAAGTATGTGTTGTAGGTTAAGACTTGACCTTAGAGAACTTCGCAGAAAATCGGGCGGATACTTTGGAAGTGGCGAGTCGACCGGAAGCGTGGGCGTTGTTACAATCAATATGCCACGTATTGCGTACTTGTCGAAATCGGAAGAGGAGTATTTTGACCGCCTTGGCAAAATGATGGATATTTCCGCACGAAGCCTAAAAATAAAACGTGACACAATCACAAAACTTCTTGAAAATGGATTGTATCCTTACACCAAGAGATATCTTGGAACATTTGCAAATCACTTCTCCACAATCGGTCTAGTTGGTATGAACGAGGCATGTTTAAACGCCGTGTGGATTGGACAAGATTTAACACACAAGGAAGCACAAGAATTTACTAAAAAGACCCTTAACTTTATGCGCGATAGACTATCGACCTATCAAGAGGAATATGGCGACCTTTATAACTTGGAAGCAACTCCTGCTGAGAGCACATCATATCGTCTTGCTAAACACGACAAAGAGCGCTGGCCAGATATCATCACTGCCAACGACGATAGCAAGGTGCCATATTACACCAATTCTAGCCACTTGCCAGTTGGATACACCGACGATATTTTCAAAGCACTTGACGTTCAAGACGAACTTCAAACCTTGTACACTTCGGGCACGGTTTTCCACACGTTCTTGGGTCAACGCCTAGAAGACTGGAAAGCAACAATGAATTTGGTTAGAAAAATTGCTGAAAACTACAAACTTCCTTACTACACAATGAGCCCAACTTATTCGGTTTGTGCGACTCACGGCTACTTGGACGGCGAACAACACACTTGTCCACATTGTGGCGGGCCAACTGAGGTGTATAGCCGAATTACCGGATATTATAGACCGGTTGCAAACTGGAACGACGGCAAGAGCCAAGAGTTTAAGGATAGAAAAAATTACAATATCGCAACATCTAAAATGGAACATTGCCACAAAAAAGATTGCGAGTGTGCTTGCCACGAAGAGGAACATCACGTAGACGAAAAGTTTGCAAAACCAGTGTTGTTTACATCTCCAACTTGTCCAAATTGCAAAATGGCAAAAACCATAATGACTAATGCAAAATTCGATTTCGATACGCTTGACGCTGTGGAAAACCGAGAACTTTGCGAGCGACTTGGAATTAAAAAAGCACCTACGCTTTTAATTCAAAAGGGCGATATGCAAATGATGTTTGATAATGTGAGTGACATTAAAAAATATATAGAAGGATTGAAAAAATAATTATGTTTGATATAACAATAATTGGCAGTGGGGTGGCAGGAATGACTGCTGCCCTTTATGCTTTGCGAGGTGACAAAAGCGTGCTTGTGCTAGAGCGTGAAACCTACGGCGGACAGATCGCCAAGTCGCCAAAAGTGGAAAATTACCCTACCATTAAGAGCATCTCGGGCTACGAACTTAGCGACAAAATGTACGAGCAGATAATCGACCTTGGCGCAAATTTCGAACTTGAAGAGGTCGAAAAACTCGAAAAGGACGGAGATATATTTAAAATAACCACCGATTATCACACATACGAGTCGAAAAGTGTGGTTATTGCCAACGGTGTAAAGCCAAGAATGTTGGGGCTAAATAGGGAAGACGAGTTGCTAGGCAAGGGCGTGTACTATTGCGCCATTTGCGACGGTCCATTCTATAAGGGCAAAGACGTTGTTTTGGTGGGTGACGGCAACAGCGCTATGCAGTACGCGCTACTTCTAGCCGGATTTTGCCATAAGGTAACAATGGTCACAATGTTTGATATGTTCTTCGGCGAAAAAGCGCTTGAAGAAGCAGTGAGAAATAACAAAAAAATTGAAATTATCCCGAATGCGGTCGCTAGCAAGTTGATTGGCGAGGAGTCGCTTGAAAAGGTTGAGTTTAAAAGGACTGATGGCTCAACATTCGAGATAGCCACCCCTGCACTTTTTGTTGCGATTGGTCAGGTGTCAGACAACGATAAGTTTAAGGATTTGGTCGACTTAGATAATGCCGGCTATATTTTGGCGGACGAAAGTTGCACCACCAAGACCGCTGGGCTTTTTGTCGCTGGGGATTGCCGTGCGAAAAGGGTTAGACAGGTCGCAACCGCAGTAGGCGACGGTGCAGTGGCTGGCACGCAAGCGGTTAATTATGTAAATTCGCTTAAATAGGAAAAATTATGAAAATATATGGATTAGAAAAGTTGTCAATGGTCGATTTCGGAAGCCTTTGCTCCGCAGTGATTTTCACGGGCGGGTGCAATTTTAGGTGCCCGTTTTGCCACAACTCTGGACTTGTGAATTTGGACGTAACTCCGCTTGACGAACAAGAGGTTTTTGATTATCTAATCTCTCGAAAAAAACTACTCGACGGCGTAGTTGTTAGCGGAGGCGAGCCTACACTTTATCCCGATTTGCCCGAGTTTATTAAAAAAATTAAGGATTTGGGATATAAAATAAAACTCGACACCAATGGCACAAACTATGCGATGCTAAAAAAACTAATTGACGAAAAACTTGTGGATTTTGTGGCTATGGACATTAAAAACTCGCTTGAAATGTATCCGCTCACTGCGGGCACAACTTGTGGGCAAGAGGATATTGTAAAAAGCATAGAACTTTTGAAAACCAACGTGGTTGACTACGAATTTCGCACAACTCTTGTGGACGGTTTGCATACTAATGCGTCCATTAAAGAAATGGGCGAAATTGTTAAGGGCGCTAAAAAAATGTATCTTCAAAAATTTGTCGATAATGGAACAACAATAAAAGGCGGTTTAAAAGAAGTGCCAAAAGACAAAGCCGAGGAATATAAAAATATCCTTTCAAATTATGTGACCTCTGTTTCCCTCCGCGGATACTAACACCTCACTTGGGACATTAAAACTTTGATAAGGTCTATACGTAAAAAAGACCTTATATAACAAAACTAATTAACGCTATCAAGTCTTGCAGAAAAAAATTTTTATATTAAATGTTTAAAATAATAAATAAAAAACTTTGTAGGTTATGCAAAGTTTTTTCTTTTGTAACAAACTTGAAAATTTTTTAATTTACAATTAACACAATTATCATTTAAACAAATCGTAACTATACTCATCTTGTTGATTTGACTTGTACGCTCTTTCTTTGTTATCATAAAAACAAGATAAGGAAGAGTTATGAAAATTAAAGATTGGGAAAAGTATGTAACTGAAAAATATGGTGCAGTAAAAGTAACAGAATTCGACGATTTAAAAAACTATTTAAGTGACCAGCGAAACTATGCACACAATTTTACACCAGAGGAAATCACGGAAACAGAGATTATGAACGATGAATATTATGGCGCATACATTTTCGATGAAAATAAAATCGCTGGCAGAGAAGTGATAACCAAATATGAATCTTGTTGGAATAGATTGATTGTTGTATTGGCATCAGATGATAAGGTCAATATTTCAAACTATTGTATTAATGCTGCTGGTGGTTTAACCGATGAGGAAAGTAGCAGGTTCTATAATGACATTAACCCATTAAAATGATTGTGTAAAAAAAACTTTGCAGGTTATGCAAAGTTTTTTTGTCATCTTTTAGAGAGTTTGTTATTTGTTTCTTGCTTCTCTAACTGGTGTACGATTAAGTTTTGCGTTGATGTTTCCCACGCAGAAAATAACGATACTAAGAATGTTGATTGCAAGAATGTTGCCCACCTCAAATAGGTAAAGAGATAGGTCGCCAGTTGGTATAAGGCCGTTGTTGATGGTAAGGCGAGCGTACAACACAAAGCATACTATCACAACTCCAACCGTCAAAGCGTATAGAATAAATCCAGCAATGTAGGTTGAAGCGCCCATATACAAGCTTACGCAATCGTATATCACAACCGCAACAAGTAGTCCAGCAAGTGCGATATAACAAATCCTAACCCATAGCGCCACGTTGGTTCGAAGTAGCCCGATAATAAGCGTTACAACAAGTGCAAGCATAATTAGGACGCACCCAAAATAGGCGATGGTTAGCAAGGTTTTGTTGGCGTTGGTTTTCATTTTAATCCTCCTTAAAAACAATTTTGTTATTATATTTTTTGCAAAATTTGTCGGAATATACATCTTGCAAAACACTTAATAGTGTTGTCAAACTATTGACTTAAAATGATATTTGGTATAATATAGTTTTGTTTTTAGGAGGACGTATGTGGGAAGCGATACTCGATGCAATACTCGACGCACTTAAAGTATTTCCAATATTGCTACTTTGCTATGTTTTGATAGAACTCATTGAGTTAAAAACTGCAAAATCACTGCAAAATAGCCGATTTTTGAAGGGGAAATTTGCCCCTTTGTTTGGCGCAGGTGTTGGGCTTGTTCCGCAGTGTGGATTTTCGGTTATTGCAACCGATTTGTACACTAAAAAATCGCTTTCGCTTGGCACGCTTATGGCAATCTATATTGCGACTAGCGACGAAGCAATCCCAATACTTTTGTCCAATTCGTATAGCGCGGGCAAATTGTGGCTAATACTACTTATCAAATTTGGTCTTGCAATTGTTGTGGGCTACTCGGTTATGCTACTAGGCCATTTTGTAAAACCGAAACAAGATTACATCGAAAAAATTGAATATATTGACGATAAAAAGTCGTCGAAAATAAATGTGACTGATAGTGATTGCGAACATGATTACTTGATGGGCGAGATGAACGCCCCAGATGGAGAGCACCACACAGGCTGCTGCGGCCACGAGATAGAAGAAGAGGGTGGGAAACTTACATTTTGGCAGTTTATAAAACATCCGCTTTTGCATAGCGCAAGGATTTTTGCATTTATCCTTGGCATAAACCTTGTGGTCGGACTGCTAGTTTATTTCATAACCGAGGACGCAATTTTATCTTTTCTAAACACCACAACTTGGCTTCAACCGATTTTTGCGGGGTTAGTTGGGCTTATCCCAAACTGTGCATCTAGCGTGGTTATTAGCAAATTTTTTGCAATGGGTGGGCTTACACTTGGCGCGTGCGTGGCAGGGCTTTCCGCCAACGCAGGTCTTGGACTAATGATGCTTATAAAACAAAACAAAAACAGAAAACAAACCATTTTGATTATCCTATCGCTATATTTAATAAGTGTAGTTGCGGGATATATAATCACTTTAATATAGGAGGAAAACGTGGAAAGGTTGTTGCTACATAGTTGTTGTGGTCCTTGCAGTAGCGGGGTGCTGGACCAACTTACCGCAAACTACGACGTGACCGTTTATTTTTACAATCCCAATATCTACCCTGAGGAAGAATATCTAAAAAGGGCTAAGGCTCAAAGCGATTTCTTGACTCAAATGGGCATATCGTGTGTGATAGAAGACTATCACCCCGAAGAATACGAGGCTGTTGTTAAGGGCTTAGAAAACCAACCCGAAGGCGGAAATAGATGCCTAAAATGCTTCGAACTTCGCCTTGAAAAAACCGCTAAGTATGCAAAACAAAAAGGCTACGATATATTTACTACGACCCTGTCGGTTAGCCCACATAAGGACTACATTGCCATAAACAAAATAGGCAAGGCGATGGAAGAAAAATATGGTGTTAAATTCTTGGAAGCCAATTTCAAGAAAAATGACGGATATTTAAAGAGTATCCAGAACAGCAAAAAATATGGCATCTATCGTCAAAACTATTGTGGGTGTAAATATTCACTTCCAAAAAAATAAAAACCATACAATTTTGTATGGTTTTTTTAAAACACAAATTTAATAAACAATATTACAAAAACTAGGGCAAGTAGATAATATGAAAAATAACTTAGTTTTTGTTTTTTTACAACTTTCATAAGTAGCCCTATGCTTAATATTCCTACAAAGAAACTTACTAAGCACGCTACGATTAACGACCCCGTGCCAATGTAAAGACCTGCACCATTTACTTTTACTAGTGCTAGTATTAGCGACCCGACAATGGTAGGAATGCTTAGTAGAAAGGAAAATGTTGTGACTTCGCTTTTGTCACATTTAAGCATAAGCCCCGTCGCAATTGTGCTCCCGCTTCGGCTTATTCCAGGAAAACACGCTAGCCCTTGTGCCAATCCAATTACTATTGCTTGCCAGTAATTTATGTCAATATTTGTGATGTCGCCACTTACTTTTAGCATTGGATTGGAGTGGATTATTGTGTTGTCTTTAGTCGTAATCTTCGGGGCGTTTAATGCGGATAAGTTTGAGTTATTTGCCGACGCGAGTGTGGTTTTTGACAATAACGCCCGCTTTTCTGACAAATAGTCGGCAATTCCCAAAAGTAGTGCTGTTATGATAAATCCGAATAAAATAAAGTTTAGATTAAACGAACCTTCAATAAAAGTTTTTAAAACAAGCGCAAGTATCACAGTGGGGATAGTGGCTACGACAAGCAATTTATTGGTTTTGCAAAGAGGGTGTTTTATAAGGTTTAGGATATCCTTTCTATAAACATATAGGATTGAGCAGAGAGTGGTTACGTGCAAAAAGATTGTTAGCACTAGCGTGTCGCCCGTGATGTTAAAAAGTTGGTACACTAACACCAAGTGACCGCTACTGCTTATTGGTAAAAATTCGGCGACGCCTTGCACGAAGCCTATTACGATTGCATTAAAAAAATTTAACATAATTTCACCTTTTTAACATTTTATTACTTGCCCCTACAAAGTATTACAAATTTCGACTAATTGCGGGCAAAGTACAAGGTTATAGTAATTTATTGTCCCCAAAAGATTAAAAAATACTTTTAATTACTTTACTAATGTTGTATAATCTAAAAGTAACAAAATAAGCAATATAAAAGGACAAAAAATGAAACTAGGAGTTGTAGGTCTTCCAAACGTTGGAAAAAGTACATTATTTAACGCAATCACTAAAAATAGCATTCCGAGCGAGAACTATCCGTTTTGCACAATCGAGCCAAACACAGGCGTTGTTGCTGTGCCAGACGATAGGCTAATAAAACTTGCCGAAATGTATAACACCAAAAAGGTTACGCCAGCCACAATTGAATTTGTGGATATCGCGGGGCTTGTAAAGGGCGCATCAAAAGGCGAAGGGCTTGGAAACAAATTTTTAAGTCATATAAGAGAGACTGATGCAATTGTGCATGTGGTTAGGTGTTTTGAAAATTCTAAGATAATTCACGTTGACGGCAACATCGACCCCATAAGGGATATTGAAGAGATAAATATGGAACTTATCCTTGCCGACTTAGAGAGTGTTGTCAAAAGATTGGAGCGGGTGTCAAAAGGCGTAAAAGCGGGCGACAAAACCGCTGTTAAGGAAATGGCGCTTCTTGAAAAACTAAGGACACTACTCGAACAAGAAAAGCCAGTTAGAAGTTATCTGGCAACCGAGGAAGAACGCGATATGATTAAGGGCTTTTTCCTAATAACCAGCAAGCCAGTTATATACTGCGCAAATGTTAGCGAGGAGCAAATTCGTAATCAAAACTCCGACGAAAACATTGCAAAAGTAAGAAACTATGCTGTTTTGGATAATGCCGAGAGTATAGTTGTTTGCGCAAAAATTGAGGAGGAATTATCCCAACTTGGCGACGACGAACTTGAAATGTTTAAGGAAGAACTTGGGCTAGAAGAGTTTGGTCTTGGTCAACTAATTGTCGCAAGTTATAGGCTACTAGGGCTAATAAGTTATCTTACAGCGGGCGAGCCAGAAGTTAGGGCTTGGACGATAAGGCGTGGCACCAAAGCACCTCAGGCAGCGGGCAAAATTCACACCGATTTCGAAAAAGGTTTTATTAAAGCCGAGGTTGTTTCGTATAACGACCTAATCGAAGCGGGTGGAATGACACAAGCCAAAGAAAAGGGCAAAGTGCGCATTGAGGGCAAAGATTATGTGGTGCAAGACGGCGACGTAATGCTATTTAGATTTAATGTATAAGGAGAACAATAATGGAAACAAAATATAACACTCCCAACGAACTTAATCTTAAAGTAACTGGTGTCAACAATCAAGTTTTGATTAACGAGGAATGTTGTACATCTATAAACATAATTTTGCGAAACGACGGGCAAATCCAAACAAGTTTTTTGGGCGCCCATAACCCCGAGATTTTGCACAACTTGGAAAAGGCAATGAAAGCATATTTTAAGGGAATTAAGAAAACCCTTAAAGCGCATTTTGTGGAACTTGACGAAGAAGAGTGTCACGACAAATGTTGTCACGAGCACGAAGATATTGAGAACGACAAGAAAAACTGCTGTTGCCATAGTCACGACGAGGCTTGCGATGGGCAAAATAAAGACGATTTTAAGCAGTCGGAAGAATGTTGTGGCGACAAAAAAGATAAAAATTGTTGTCAAAAAGAAGAAAAACACGGCGAGTGCTGTCAAGGCAAAAAGGGCAGTAATTGCAAGGGCGAAGGCAAACACGGCTCAAAACCAAAAGTAGGCAAAAGCGGAAAGAAAAAGGAAAAATAAAAATGGCTAAAAAGGTTTTACTAGGAATGAGCGGAGGCGTGGATAGTAGCGTGTCTGCTGTGTTACTTATGGAGCAAGGCTACGAAGTAGTGGGCGTTACGATGCGACTTTACGACGACCCTAAAAAATGCGTCGCCGACCCTTCGATTGACGCAAAAAAAATGTGCGATTTTCTCCATATTCCGCATTATACACTTGACCTTACTCACGAGTTTCACAATTGCGTGATTAAGGATTTTATCGAAAGTTATGCTAGCGCGAGGACACCTAATCCTTGCGTGGAATGCAACAAATATATGAAGTTTGGGTTAATGTACAGCAAAGCAAAAGAGCTTGGCTGTGACTACTTCGCCACAGGACATTACGCCAACGTTGAATATGACGCCAGATATGGCAAAACGGTTCTAAAAAAAGCCGACTCCGAGCGAAAAGACCAAAGTTATGTGCTTTACACAATGCCACAAAAATTGTTAGACAAAGTGCTTTTCCCGCTTGGAAAATTTCATAATAAGGAAGAAATTAGGAAGATTGCTCACGAGCACAACCTTCCCGTTGCGTCCAAGCCGGATAGCGAGGATATTTGCTTTATCCCCGACGGCGACTACGCAAGGTTTTTGGAGGAAAACTCGGACATCTCGGCAAAACCGGGCGACATTGTGCTAAACGGCAAAGTTGTTGGCAAGCACACTGGACTATATCACTACACAATCGGTCAGCGAAAGGGCATAGGCGTAACTCACGCCACCCCGCTATACGTAATCGGATTTGATGTTAGGAAAAACCAACTTATCGTTGGAGAGGAAAAGGACTTATACAAAAACGAGATGATTGTAAAAGACCTAAACTTCTTAATTGACTTTGATCACTCAAAACCGCTAGAAGTCAACACAAAAATTCGCTATCAAAGTAAGGATAACCCTGGCGCAATCGAGTTTTTGGACGACGAGACAGTTAAGGTCAACTTTGCTCACCCCGTTGCGCGCGTTACCCCTGGACAATCGGCTGTGTTTTATGTGGACGACGTTGTTATCGGTGGCGGAAAAATTGTGAAATAAACAAAATGCAATAAAAAACCATAGAAAAGTATAAAAATCTATGATATAATAAATTACGGAGGAAAAGAAAATGTTTAAAAAATTACGCGATACAATTATTCAATTAAACTCGGACGTTAACAATGTTGCAAATTGCGAAAAAGCAAAAAAGTTGAGGAAAAAACTAATGACTATTGGTCTTATTTTGACCATAATCGGCGGTCTTGGCGTATTTGGTTGTTTTGCTGGATTTGCAATCTCAGAAATGAGTTTTGGAAAAAGTGCTAGCGTGGGAATACCTACTGGGACTATCGTTTGCTTTATATTGTTTTTGCCATTTGGTGCAATACTTGGAATTGGCAGTTCGATATTGTCGCTTGCATTGAAAATTGTTATCACTGGCTACACCACAAACCTAATTGACGAAACAGTCGGCAACAACTGCCCAAAATGTGGCGCAGATATTGCTGTTGGCGCAAGTTTTTGTGCAAAATGCGGTGCCAAAATCGTTAAGGAATGCCCAAATTGTAAACACGTTAGTTCGCACAAGTCTGCTTTCTGCGAAAAGTGCGGAACAAAACTAGACTAATTGTTTCTTAAAATTGAACAAAAAAAATAACCCTTGAATAGGGTTATTTTTTTATTTGCTATTTTGTGATTCAGTTTCAGTTTGAGATTTTTCTTGTTCCTCAATCTGAGTTTCTTGTTTGTGCTTGTTGGCAAGCCAGTTGTTGTATTCCTCTTTGGATTTTAAAGCGATTGGTAGGAAAATTGCAACGCAAAGAATAATGCTAGCCACACAAGACGCAATTATTGGCACAATACTGCGTTTTTTGTTGTGCTCGTTTATGACAACAATGTTTTTGTTTACTACGCGCTTTGGCACAACATTTGTAGACTTAATCTGTTCCAACATATCTTTTGGCATAAGTAAATCAACTTCGCGTTTCAACTCTTCTTTAAGTTGTTTCTTTTTCATTTTTTTCCTCCTTCAATATATTTCTTTAATTTTTTAAGTGAATTATTGTACGACCACAGCACGCTTCCCAAAGGTCTGTTTACTATCTGCGCAATCTCGCGATGTTTGTATCCGCTTACGATGTGAAGCATAACAATGGTCAGTTCGTCGGCGTTAAGCACGCGCTTTGCCACCTTGAACACGGGAATGTCGTTGTTGACATCTTCGCTTGACGCCACAAACTCGTTTTCCTGAAAATCGGTTGGGGTCACGCGACTAAGTTTTTTGTTTTCGTTTATGCTAAGGTTTTTAGCGATTGTAAGTATCCAGGCATAACCATTGGTGCCGGCCTTAAAGTAATTGATTTTTTCTTGTACAAGTATGTATGTACTTTGCATCAGGTCGCGTGCATCTTCGTTGTTGTTTACGATGCTTAGACAAACAGAAAATACTGCTTTGTTGGTCAGTTCGTATATTTCGTCAAGCGCGTTTTTGTCGCCCAGTTGCAGGCGTATAAGTGCTGTGTTTAGTCTGTTTTTGTCCATAATACTATACAACTTTTCCCTTTTTTTGTGGTAGTATACCATACCGCAAAAAATCTTGCAAGTTTTTGTGACAGGGTAGTCTTTCCTCTTTTTGTAAAATAGCGCAAAACCCCACAATTTCTACCCGTCTAAATATTAACACCTTATTCGTTATATAAACAAAATCCGTAAATTTTTTATTTGAATGTTGTAAAATTATTTTTTAGATATTGACAATTAGGTTAATATAATATAAAATAGTGGGTGAAATTTAAGGAGAATTATTATGAGTAAAAAGATTTTCAACATTTTGCTAGTGTGTTTGGTTATATTTATTGCGATTTACTTTTCATTGAAAATCAGCAACTATGGCGACGAACTAAAAAATGCCGACGATAAATTTAATAATTCCAGAACCGCTATTACATATAGCATTACTGCTAGGTATTCTAAATAGGTTGGTTAGTTTAGGTCACCCAAAATTAGGGTGATTTTTTTTGAGTAAAACGAATTTAGAGTAGAGTTTTTAAGTAGGAAAAATGTACGTACAATTTTAAGTTGCTAAAAAATAAATTTCGTGTTAATAATATGATATAGGAAAATTGAGAATTTTTTAAGGGAGAAAATTATGCAAAATAGAATGCTTAAAGAGGGCAATTTGCTAGACGAAAACGGGCACTTGGTGGAATGCGGATACGCCACGCACCTAATAAAAAAATACGACCGCAGTGCGATTAAAGCGGGCAAACTTAGGATAAAGGAGTGGGATTATTACCTTATCTACAACGACGACTATGGCGTAGCGCTTACAATCGACGACAACTCGTATATGGGGCTATACTCCGTGAGTTTTTTGGATTTTAAAAATAGGAGCGAAACTACAAAATCGCCAATGACATTTATGCCAAAAGGCAAAACAAATATGCCACCTACAAGCGAAGTGGGCGATGTGACAGTATCGCATAAAAACTACCGCTTTTCTTTCAAAAACGACGGCAAAGTTAGGACCCTTTCGGTTTGGCTTAAAAACTTTAAAGATAAAAAAGACATAACAGTCGACTTTACGTTGACCGACGAACCAAAGGATAGTATGGTTATCGCCACACCGTTTAGAGAGAAAAAGACCGCATTTTATTACAACCAAAAAATTGTGGGACTTAAAGCAGTTGGCAAGGTCACTATCGGCGACGAGCAGTACGATTTTAAGGATAACACCCGCGCAATCCTAGACTGGGGACGAGGCGTGTGGACATACAAAAACACGTGGTTTTGGGGCGCTGGCTGTGGCGTGCAAGACGGCCACGAAATTGGCTTCAACATTGGCTATGGCTTTGGCGACACCACAAATGCTAGCGAAAATATGGTGTTTTTCGATGGAGTCGCGCACAAACTTGACCGCTTGAACTTTAATATCCCAAAACTTAAAAACGGCAAAGACGATTTTATGTCGCCATGGACATTTACGTCGAGCGATGGCAGATTTGAAATGAACTTTGAGCCGATTTTGGATAGGCACGCCAATTCCAATGTATTAGTTATCGCTAGCAATCAGCACCAAGTTTTCGGTCGCTTTAATGGATACTTTGTGCTAGACAACGGCAAAAAGGTTGAACTTAAAAACTTCTTAGCATTCGCCGAAAAAGTAGTAAATAAGTGGTAAGATTACTACCTTGAAAATTACTTTGAGTAATAAAGTACTTGCTTAAAAAACCGCTATGATGTAAACTATTATAAAATTATCATAATATATAAATTATTTAAGGAGAATATTATGAAAAAGAAGTTAACATATATACTTTCAATCCTTATGTTTATCCCTTGTATGTTGGGACTTGTGGCCTGCGGAAGCAATAAGGGCGACGGAAAAGGGAATGGAGGCGGAAGTGGAGATGGTGGCAAACAGCCGTCCAATCCTAGCAGTTTGACTGAGGAAGAAATAAAGTCATATATCCCAAATGAGTTTTCATTCAAATCGGGCGTTAAAATGACGATTTCCACAAATAGCACGTTTAATGGACAAACAGCCGAAACTGTTTTGACCTATTACAAAACTGGTAACAACGAAATCGTTTCGACGCAAAACCAGTTCGATTCCATATCAGACGGCGAAGTTATAAAAAACGACAACGATAGGATATTTATCAAAATCGGCGATAAATACTACGAAAAAACTCGCGACAACTTGCGTGACAAGCAATACACCACTGAGGAAACAAGCAAGGGCGGTTATCAAAGATTTATTGCACAAGAAATGAAATATCTAAGCGATTTGACTAAGTACATTGATTACGCCGAAAACCTAAACGTAGAGATGTCAAAAGACATTTTGGGCTCGGACTACAAAACCACATATTCTGGCAAACAAGTTAAGGAATATGATGAGGATTTAAGAAAAAATGTAATTACATACGACATTAAAATGAGCACAATATTTGTGTTGTCGTTCCCTGAGGATAATTGGTATCCTACAAAAATTGAAGATGCTTTCTATGCACCAACCGAACTTAAAGCATATTCAGTGGACGTAAAAGTTATCCTTAACGAGGACAAAACTTACAATCACGTAGAACTACTTGTACAAAGACACAAAGATTACACTCCAGCTAGCTTAGAAGACGAAAAATATGAAAAAACCGTAATCGACTTTGAATACGGTAAAAAGGTTAATTTCAATAATCCCGACTTGCTAGAAGGATTAAAGAGCACTCCATCTTTTGGCGAAGTTACATTTGACGGCGCCGAAATTGGCGATTTCAAAAGTAGATATAGCAATGGCGAAAAAGTTACTCTTCCTACTCCAACCAAGGACGGCGCAACATTCTTGGGTTGGTACTATGATGCGGGTTATACAATGCCAGTTGAAAATAATGTAATAACAGTTGTGGGAAGCACAAGCAACTACACCAATAGAGTGTTTGCAAAATGGAGCAACGGCGGCCGCCCAACACTTGTTATGAACGGCGGAAAGTTCTCTGCAAACGCAGAAGAGAATTTCAACGAAGCAGTTTCGGTTGGAAATATGCGTAGTGTTGTGCTAGAGCAATATGGCAAGGCGTTTGTGGGCTTCTACAAAGACGCCGAATTTAGCGAGATGATAGACTATTACAGCGAAGAGCCACTTACTTCCGATATGACATTCTATGCAAAATGGGTTAACTTAGAAAGAGTTACTATCAACACTAGCCACTTTACATACAAGACAATCGACCAAATGGGAAAACCTGGCTACAAACTTTACGCCCCAGTGGTTGAAACCGAAGCGGGCTGGATTTTCAAAAACTGGATTGACAACAATGACGTGACTTACACCGAGTCGACGGTCAACAACATTAAGTTTGGCGAAATCACATCATTGACCGCTGTTTTCGAACAAGGCACAATCGTGCGAGTTCACGACATCGAAACCGTGCTAGGTTGGGTAGAGACCGAGGGCGATGACAAAGACGGCAAAGAACTAGATACTTACTTTATTTACGGCGAAGACACCGAAAAATCTATAAAATACAACACAACAAGATATAACGATTGGCTAAACGAAAATAAAGGGCAAGAAGCAGATGATTCCCAATTCCCTGTTAACAACGACCTTATATACACAGTGACAGTCCCAACAGGAAAATATATAACTAACGAATGGGGAGGGGGAGGTTTTTCGGATATGTGGGATCAATTGCCTAAGGACATGAAGAACAAATATCGTAGCACCGTTCCAGTACCTGGCTGGACTATCCCATATATGGGCTTTACTGTACCGCTATATTACTACGGCTTGTCCACAAATAAGCCAACAGTCGATAACCCATGGCAAAGATCTAACAATGTTATGGCAACGGGAGAACCGATTGATATGTGGGTGCTTGTTAAGCCACACGATATCGTTAACTTCCAAATCAAAATATATGGCTTTGATGAGCCTATTAAATGTAGGGATTATTTTGATACAGAAGCCGAGCCAGTTGGTGGCAAATACGGCAGAGATGACGAAGTGTTCTTCCCATCGTACTGGTACGAAACATACAATTTCCCAGCAGGCACAACTTACAAAGATTGGGTTTTGGAACCTGATCACATTAAGTACTATGATTACAATTGGTGGGAAGATAGAGTTATAGGCACAGCAGGTGACTTCCAAGCATTGAAAGAGGCGATTATAAGAGAAAAATTATGGTTGGACGGCGACACTCCTACGCTATATGTAAAACTAGAAAGATACACCACAGTTAATGCTCATGTGGGCGATACAACAACAAAGTTATATCCTATTTTCAAAGACTTTATGGAAGAAAATGATAGTGCACTTATTAGATATTTGAGTTATGGATATTCGGAAGACGAGGGCGAGACTCAATATGTTCCGCTTCCTGCGAAATACTATTTCGATATGCCTTTCAATGGTATTTACTATGCTCCTGTATCCACGCTTGGAGTCCCAGCGGGCAAAATTATTGAGGGTTATTACTACGATGCCCAGTTTACAAATCCTTGCGACCTATTTGGCACTATGATGTTTGATAGACTCTATGCTGGCGAAAATATTGACATTTATGCTAAGTTTGTTGACGCCGATTCTATACAAGTTCGTGTTGAAAACAAATCATATTTCTATGACAAATCTTACTCTTTTATAAGGAAGGATGAAACAACTGAAAATGGCACAATTAAGAAATATGGGACAGTAACACAAAATGATAATTCGGAGTATTTCTTCACATTTACTTCTCCCGTGGGTCTTTATGACGGATGGAGAGAAAACCTAACGGAAATGAACAATGCAGACTATAAATATCTTGATGTGCTTTTGGAACTTGGATATTTAAGGAAAGTGGATTTACTTCAAAAGACTGCAAAATATGACTTCGTTACCGACGGCAATGATGCTATGAAAAACTACACTGTTGAAAACACTTCTGGCACAAAAATTGGCGACTTGTACAATGGTTACAATAATCCCGATAAAGACGAATCAGAGGGTGGAGAAACAACCACCACTACTGGCAGATACTACTATGTATATGAGTTTACGAATGTCGACTCAAACGGCACACTTGTGTTTGATTATAACGACCTTATTGCAATTTGGCAAAGATTTATGGAAAAATATGATGGGACACTTATGTTCAAAATTTCACTTAACGACGTATTCAATTATGTAAATGTTACCGAAGTAAGGTACTTCACACAAAATACTTGGAGCCTTGATTCTGATGGCAACATTGACCTAAATGGTTTTAGTGACGGTGAATGTAATGTTGTTATTGGAAATAATTGTTATTTACATTATAACGACAAAGATGGGAATGGCAACTCAGGTTACATCCGTGTGATTTTAGGGGCTTATGATAATGATGATACACGAAGAGAAGAGCAAGATGTATTTTATCTTGACAAAACATTCACAATGTGCACAGAACTTGATCATAGAAACAATAGTAATTCATAACAATAGTAAATTTTAAGAAACAAAAAGCGACACTATTATAGTGCCGCTTTTTTTACTGCTATTTTAAGGTGTTGTTATATCACTTTCAAGTCAGATGTTTTTACCGAAATGCAATCGCCACGGATTTCGCCATTTTCGTCCACAACCGTAAAGTCAACAAGTACATGGTCGTCAACAGCGTAATCTTCTACCACCGTTCCACGGTCGCCTTTGTGAACACCTTGTTTTGCGTAACCATCTCGCTCAATCATAAGTTCCACAACGTCAAATTCTTTTACGCTAGGCTCTTTTAAATATGGCTTAGATTTTTTTAAAATTGTGTCTAGTTTTTCAACCAATTCTTGAAGTATTTCGTTTGGCAATTTTTCGTTTTTAACTTCAATGTCTTGATTGTTAACACTCAAAACCGCATAGTCGCCCATGTTTTGAGAGTTGAAAAACAATATTGTTGAAAAAGGATTACCTGCTTCAACGACAAGCCCAAAAGTACCCTTGTGCAAATTGTGCACTATGTATGGGCTGTCGATTTTAAGTTCAACTAAATCATATTTTTTCATTGAGACCTCGGGTGGAGTTTATTTCGTTTTTGGAGTGTTAAGTTTTGTGGATTTGTCGTCGCACCAAATTTTTCCGTTTACAAATTGGGTTAGAGCCATTGTAAAGGCTTGTTTGTTTAGGTCGATGCGGGTTATTTTGTCGTGTGTTAGTAGCCCGATTCCGCCTGTCGAACTGCGAAGGTCTGACTCGTGGAATAGGTTGTCCATCACTGTGGCAAGTGTGTTTTGTTTTATATCCTCCACATACTTTTCTGGCACTGGGAAACTTGCGCTTAGCCCCGTGCTAAAATTGCCGTTATTGTCGCTCACAACAGCCACATTTGTGATGTACCAGCGCCCAAAGTTGGACACAAGCCCCGATTCAATCGCCATAAATAGGTCGGCTTGAATGTTGTTTTCTTTTGCGTACTTCATCGCGTTTTTAACGCGGTTTACTGCGCCCATATATGTCTCGTCGTTTACAGGCTGGTCGTTTACCTCGCTTGGCGCGTTTACGCCCTCAATGTTTACGTCCTTAAAATATCCCTCCAAGGCTTGTTTTGCCCCGTTAATTTTCCCTGGATTTTTTGTTCCAATTATTACTTTCATAATTTTCTCCCTTGTTTAGTAAATTTTTTTTCTGCTGTTTAAAAAAATAACCTCCTTAATTTACAACAATAAAACACAGCAAAGAAATATTGTATGTGTTATTGCCATTCATAAGAAGATTTCCTTTAAAAAATATTCCCAAAACTTACCAATCTGGAATGGACATACGAGATTGTTATCTCTATAATACCCAATGTTTTGCTCGTTGTCAATATTTTTTTGTTAAACTTTTTTCATTTTTGTGCTTCGTTTAAGGTCGTATATATTTCGCAGACAAGTATAAACTTTTCCATTGTTTTTAGATTGAAACATTGGATTTGTGATGTTTTATATATATTTTTGAAACATTTTGTTCGTTATTGGGCTAATTTCTCACACTTTAAACGGCAACCTTCATAATAAATTAAAGAGGCATTTTATCTGTTTACTAAATTTTGATTTTATGGAGTTGCGATGAAAAATAATTGTTTTCACGATACGTTTAAGAAAAGGGGTTGTTGTAGTGGCGGGTCTGACCAAATTTGCACCGAAAAGATTGTAAACGGCCCACGCGGGTTTATGGGAAACACCGGTGTCACAGGTGCAACAGGTGCTACGGGAGTGACTGGTGCCACAGGGCCAACTGGAGCAACGGGGCCAAGCGGAGTGACAATAAATGCGCGTTCTACCCAAACCCTTACGCCCGACCAAGACGCTTTTGTTATGTCCACAATAGAAGGTGACACTGTTCATCTTGACTTTTATATTCCACGTGGATTTGACGGAGCGCTAGCAGACATTACAGTGGGAGATGTGCGACAAGTTGATAGCGACCAGCCTGCGCGAGTGACCGATAGATATGTCGAGGGCACACATTATATTGATTTTGATATCCCAAAAGGCGAGGTCGGCGCACAAGGTCCACAAGGAATTAAAGGCGACAAGGGCGACCCAGGAAGTGTTGGCGAAAAGGGCGAAAAAGGAGACAAGGGAGATACTGGACCAAGAGGGTTTCCAGGCGAGATTGGTATAAGCGAAATGATTTCTATCGACCTTACCGAAACCGTCGACGCTGGCGAAGATGCGCAAGTTTTGGACGACTTTGAGCGAAACGTGCACCACCTTACATTCTTTATCCCGCGTGGCGAAAAGGGTGAAAAAGGAGAGAAGGGGGAAAAGGGTGACGAGGTGATTGTGGCGGGCATTACTACCCAAGTTGATTCCACTCAGCCAGCAAAAGTTGAGGATAGATACGAGGGCGATGTGCACTTTTTAGACTTTGAAATTCCCAAAGGAGAGAAGGGTGAAACCGGAGGACAAGGTGAGGTTGGGCCAAGGGGACCTGCGGGGGTTGCTGGACCTCCTGGCTCAACGTTGAATATAAACGCAACAATTTATAATCCAAACGCTGTGCAAATTGCAAGTGGTAGGCCTATTGTTATGGATCAAGTTTTAACGAGAAATGGTATGGCGGTTAATGATAGTGGCATTACAATTCCACGAACTGGCACATATATAATTTCATTTTCCATTAACAACGGCGCTTCTGCAACGGCGGGTGACTGTGTGGGTATTTATAGGAATAATAGCCTTATCATCGGCACAACGCGCCCGCTCACTACAAGCACAAATGTGAGTGGAACTATTGTGTTTTCACTTGCCCAAAATGACATAATCACGCTTGTTCCTACATTGTCCACTGGCAGGACAATAACTGCTTCAGGTGCACCGAGCGCTATGCTTACTGTTATTCAAATTGCGACCTAATAATTATTATCGCAATTTAAAGGGCTCAAAGTATAGGGTAATGGATATGTTTTTATATGGTTTTTTATATGGTTTAAGTAAAACAACCATAGTATAATATAAAAAAGGCTTTACTTTGCGTAAAGCCTTTTTTACTTTTACTTTTAACCTTTTTTTATTTAATTTGCTTATTTAATTTATTTAAGTTTAAGTTTTTAACTTAAATTTTTATATTTAACCTTATTACTTAAAATACGCATTAAACTTCATTAAAAATCGTTTCTGTAATGTTTGCCAGTTGCAATAATTTCGCCGTTGTGTAATACTTTGAAGCGGAAACTATTTTGTATATCGTCTGTCATACTTATGGTTGCGGTGCTGGTGTTTTTGTCAAACCAATGTGTGTTGTGAATGGTTGCGTCTTTGACTATTTTGCCGTTAATAACTAGGTCAAATTTGTTGTAACTAGCGAAGGGGATAAGTGGCGAGGTTAGGTCGATTTTCCACCAAATTTCAGTGCCGTATTTTATTGTCCTTACTTGGGTGTACTTCTCTTCATGATAGTTTTTAAGGTTGTCGGAATTGTCCTTAATTGCAAGTTCGGCGTCGGCATAAAGACTTCCGTTGGATTCGTCTAGTGGTTGCCAATATGCGAAGTCGTATGTCCATATTTTCGACTCGTCGTCGTGATATACTATTTCCTCAAATGTTATCTTTACGCCGTTGCTTTCTTGTACAACAACGCATCTTTTTGTGTCGTCGCTATTGTAAAATAGTTTTAAGATTTTGCCTGAAATGTTGTCCAATCCGTCATAGTGATATGCTTTTTTTATTTCGTCTAGGCTCATTGGATTTTCATAAACAGTTGTTTTTAAAAGGTTAAATACTGAGGCGTTGTCGGGCTTTCTGGTGTAAATAAAAACAATCATTCCAAGCCCCAAAAACGATAGTAGTAGTAAAAAAACAAATGCCCAGTCGTAGTCTATAAAACAAAACATAAGCGAATAGCAAAGTACGCTAAAAGCAAGGCATACTAATCCCTTAATATGGCGGTTCATTTTTTCTTTGTGTGACATATTTTACCCCTTTTTGCTTTTCAAATATTCTATCCATTCGGATAAAGTTTTTAACAATAATTTGTATTTTTTAAAGTTTTCTTTTTTGTTTGTTATCGCGCAATTGACCTCAATCTGTATCGTCCAAATGTGAGGAAACATTAGTCTCATACTCCCCGCGATAGTTTGGTTTCCGCCCATAAACGGCTGGTCGATTGTTGTTACGAAATTGTTTTTCACTAGGGTGTTGTAGAGCGTATCGAATGCGTCCTTGTCTACGCTTATGTTTTCGCTAAGGTGTGTGCCAAGGTTAACATCGCAGTCGCGTTTTGATGCCAATCCGTGTAGGTCCACAACATAGTTTATGTCGTTTTTCTCAATAAGTCGGATAAGGGCGTCTTTGTATCTCGATTTTGTGTCAAAGTTTGCATCGTCAAAGTTGTTTTTGGTTTTTGCTATTAGGTAACAATTGTGGGTTTTTTGCAAGTATAGCGCCGTGCTCAGTGTGCCTATTTCGGCTTGTTTTGGTCTGCCCAGCCTTACTTGCGATACGGCGTGTGGCGTGGACAAAACAATGTGGTTTTGACCTTTAATAATTACGTGGTCGCGATTTTTGTTTTCCTCCAAAAATTGACGCCTATATGATTGCAATTGTTCAAATCCCATTTTTTTCCTTTGTTCGCGTTTTATTGTCACTCGTTTTCTGACTTTTTCCGCCTAGCCCGTGTATGCTATATACTATTTTCATTATATCCTACTTTTGATGTTTTGTCAATATAATAACGGAAAGCGGGCTTTAAGACGCCAAAATGTTTGCGATTTGGCAAAGGGTTGTGATAGAATATAATTCATAAATAAGGTCAAAGTTTTTTGACCAAAGTGCTAAAGAAAAAGGGGAAAATGTGCTAGAAGTTGGGATAAATACAAATTGCGAGGCGGGCAAAAATTACAAAAATATCTGCAAAAATATCGCAAAAGCGGGATTCAAAAACGTAATGATTGCTTTTGTGAGAGGACAAGAAGAGGAACAGTTAAAGTACGCTAAAAAACTGGGTCTAAATGTGTGTTATGTTCATCTTGACCATAGTGTCGGCAATTCAAAACTTTGGGTACACGGCAAAACACACAACGCTCAAATGGCACTTATGATGAGCCAGATTGACCTTTGTTTTAAGTATGGCGTTAAGATTGCGGTTTTGCATTCCTCCTATGGCGATCCTCGCGAAAAACTTGCTCCACCTAACGAATATGGGCTAAGCGAATTTAAAAGGCTTATGGAGTACGCCAAGGCTCGTGGTGTAAAACTTGCCCTTGAAAATGTCGACGATGGGAGTATTGGTCATATTAAATATTTGCTTAACAATATTAAATCAAGTTATTTCGGATTCTGCTACGACTCGGGGCACCATAACTTGTATGCCAAGGATTTGGATTTGCTAAAACTTTATGGCAAGAGGCTTTTGGCAGTTCACTTGCATGACAATTTGGGGGATTACAAGCCGGGTGACGATTATTTGCGCGATTTGCATTATCTTCCACTAGATGGCACAATCGACTTTGCTAGCCTTATGGCAAAACTAAAACAAGTGGGTTACAACAACGTAGTTTTACTTGAAGTTCACAAAATCTCCGCCAACAAAACTAGCATCTATTCCGACCTAACTCCGTCGCAATTCCTTGCCAAAGCCCATTCCGTAGCCACAACCCTCCGCGATATGATGTGAGAAAGTATTTAACGTTATATAGCAGTATGTGTAATATGAAATGAAACAATATATAAGCCACTCAAATATGGGTGGCTTTTTAGGTTTAATGATTTTTATGGTATATCTGATCAAAGTTTTTTAATTATAGTCTTTGCGTTGTTATTTAAGGAAAAGTTGGCGGGTCGTGTTATAGTCGGATTAAGAATTAAATAATCATGTGTGATGTTGAGCAATATGTCTTTTAGTGGGTAGGGCTTAGAATAAAACTTATGGTTGGAAAAGGATTGTTGTGGAAGAATTGTTTTGATTGTGTTAAAATATTTGATATAATGATTGTGGGAGAAAAATTATGTACGATGTAATAGTGATAGGCGCGGGAGCCAGTGGCGCAATGTGTGCAATTCAGGCGTCCAGTAGGGGAAGAAGGGTGTTGTTGCTTGATAGTGGGCTAACACCAGCAAAAAAACTAATGGTTACTGGGAATGGCAAATGCAACCTTACAAACGTTCACGCTGATTCAAGTAAGTATAATGTAAATATTGATAAGTATCTAAATAGATTTGGAGTAAATAACACAATAGATTTTTTTGAGAATTTGGGGCTTGTTGTGCATGTTGACGATGAGGGAAGAGTATATCCTTTTTCCAATTCTGCTCGAAGTGTGATAGATGTAATAAACGCAAAACTTAAAGAAAATGGTGTAGAGTTCTTAGGCGATAGTAGTGTTGCAAAAGTTATAAAAAAGCCAGATAGTTATGCTGTATTGACAGAAAATGAGGAGTTTTTGACAAAAAGTGTGGTTTATTCTTGTGGGGGTCTGTCGTCAATTGGTTTACTAAAAACTGACACTCTTTATCCAAGCCTTTGCGCTTTAAAGACTATCGAAAATACAAAAAAACTATCTGGGTTGAGACTTAGTGATGTGGGTGTGACTGCTAGATGCGGTAAAAAAACTATGTCCGATCGTGGCGAGGTTTTGTTCAAAGACGATGGTCTTAGCGGAATTGTGGTGTTTAATTTGTCCAGTTTGTTTGCTCGTGCAAAAAAGTATGATGGAACAATTTTAATTGACCTAATGCCAGACAACAATTTAAATGAAGTGGAAAAATTGATACAGTCAAGAGCGAAGAAATTTAAACAAAACTTGTTTGTAGGGTGGTTGTGTAATGAGGTGGCAAAGTTTGTAATGGCTCAATCGGGTGTAAAAAAACTTGACGACATAGGGTGTAAAAAACTAGCAAGCACAATAAAAGCCCTAACATTTAATGTGTGCGGATATTATGATAACGCGCAAGTTATGTCAGGCGGAGTGGAATTAAAAAAATTGGACGACAACCTTCAACTTAAAGACCAATCGGGCGTGTATGTAATAGGCGAACAATGTGATGTTGATGGCGAGTGTGGTGGATATAACCTTCAATGGGCGTGGACAAGTGGCTGGATTGTGGGAAGTGCAGTATGATTAAGGTTGAAAATATAAAACTAAAAGTTGGTTTTAACGAAAACGACGTGAAGCAAGCAATCGCCAAAAGCCTAAGAATACAAGCAAATGATGTGAAAGGGTACGAATTTTTAAGATTATCCATTGATGCTAGGAAAAAGCCAACTGTATATTATGTGGCGACCATTGGCGCGAGCCTTACTTTGCGTTTGGAGGAAACACATAAGGACAAAGCGGTAACGATTGACCGTAGTCCTAAAAAATACGAACAAATTAAATCAAGTTCTCGTCCAGTGGTTGTGGGATTTGGGCCATCAGGAATGTTCTCGGCGCTAATGCTTGCACGAATGGGATTAAAACCTATTGTGATAGAGCAAGGTAAGTGTGTGGACGATCGCGAAAAAGATGTGCAAGAATTTTGGTTAAAAGGAAAATTAAATACTTACTCAAATGTGCAGTTTGGTGAAGGTGGCGCGGGCACATTTAGTGATGGAAAACTAAATTCGACCGCACATAGTGGATATGTAGGCGATGTGTTAAATGAGTTTTATGTGCACGGTGCACCTAAGGAAATATTATATTTGTCAAAACCTCATATAGGAAGCGATATTCTAAAAACTGTTGTAAAAAACATTCGAAACGAAATAATTTCACTAGGTGGAGAAATAAAATTTAACACCAAGTTAATCAACATTGATGTCAAAAATAATAATGTTTGTGGCATAAAACTATTGGATATTGTCAAAAACTCGGAGTTTGATTTAAGTTGCGACCGTTTGATTTTAGCAGTGGGACATAGCGCTCGTGACACATTTAGTTTGCTAAAAATTATGGGTGTTACGTTGGAAAAGAAACCTTTTGCTATGGGTGTTAGGATTGAACAAAAACAAACGGATATCAACATAGCCCAGTATGGCGAAAACTACGACAAGCGTTTGCCTAGCGCTGATTACAAACTTGTTGAGCATTTGGACAATGGTAGGAGCGTGTTTACATTTTGTATGTGCCCTGGCGGAGTTGTGGTCTCGTCTACAAGCGATGAGGGGAGCATTGTCACAAACGGAATGAGTTATTTTGCGCGCGACAAAGAAAACGCAAATAGCGCGGTGCTAGTAAATGTTATGCCGTCGGACTTTGGCGGGGACGACGTGCTAGCGGGCGTGGAAATGCAGAAAAAGTACGAGCGTCTAGCTTTTGAACTTGGCGGGAGAAATTATAATGCGCCCGCTGAAACGGTCGGTGAGTTTTTAGGAAAGGGTAAAACTTTTCCGCTAAAAACTTCCTATCTCCCAAACATTACTTTTTGCGATATAACTAAGTGTTTACCTAAATTTGTGACGTACGCAATAAAGGAAGCACTGCCTAAATTTGATAAACGCCTTAAAGGTTTTGCGGACGATAAAAACTTGCTTATCGCAATCGAAAGCCGAAGCAGTAGTCCAGTTACGATTGTGAGAGACGAGCAGTTTCAAGCGAGTGTAAAGGGGCTTTATCCTATTGGCGAAGGCGCGGGATATGCGGGTGGAATAATGACCAGTGCAATAGACGGCATTAAATGCGCCGAAAAAATATACCTTAGTTTAAAATAACTAAGGTATATTTTTTCTGACTATTTAGTTTCCCTTAGGCGCGTTGTCGTATCTTATCCAACCCCACCAGTGAGGCATCAAGTCAATTAGTTTTATGGTTTTTCTTGAATTGTAATCCAACATTATTTCCATATCCTTGTTTTTGTCGGAAAGTTGCATAAAAAACTCTCTGCACGCCCCGCAAGGCATTCCTCCGTTTCCAGTTGGCGGCTCGTTTCTAAACGCGATTAGTCTCTTCACAACTGTTTGTCCGCTTTGAATGTACATATTTAGCCATGCCACGCGTTCTGCACATAGCGCAATCACGCCACTTGCGCCTTCAATGCAAAACCCAGTGTATATTTCCCCGTTTTCCGCTTCAATTGCGCAAACAACGTGATGAGCGTCTATAAATGGTGAGACCGTCTCGGGGTGATATTCCTTCTTTGCTTCGTTGTATAACTTTTCCCAAATGTCCATAATCATTCTCCTTTTTTTTATTCTATCATACTTGTAGGAAAATACAAAATTTTTAACAGCAATAGTTGTGCTCTAAATAGCGGTTTTAGAAATTATCTTAAAGATGACATTAGTTTTAGCCAAATACTAGAAAAATGTCGGTTTTTATGTTATACTTATGTCAAATTTACGCTTAGGAGAAAAATATGATCTTTGTTTGCAAGCCAGATAAGTTTGTTAAGGGAAAACCGATTAACATAAACGAAAAGAAGTCTTTTAAAGGCACCATAGACGTCGAAAAACTTAAACAACAACACGAAAATATGTGCAATGTTTTGAGTAAATATGACGATGTTAAGTTTGCTGAAATGGAGGACGGCTTGCCAAAACAAACCTTTGTAAGGGATACGGCGTTTTTCTTGGACGACAAAATTTTCGGTTGTAAAATGAAGGAGAATGTTAGATAAAAGACTTTATTACTGGGCACCGTACTGATACAAAACTTGTCGATATTAAGTCGTTTGACATACCCTTTATAGATAAAAACCTTGTTGATGGGGGATTTAACAATATAAAATATGCCAGCATAAATCTTTGCTAGCATAAAAAAATCAACCAAAAAAAATTCATAAACATAAAAAAAGACATCGAATTAGTTGGTGTCTTTTTTAAATACGGCACTTCCAGCGATTCCAATTCACAAACCCCTTAAAAATTTAATCATCATCATAAAAAACAAAAAAAATGGCTAAAACTAGCCATTTTTTCTTGGCGGAGAAAGAGGGATTTGAACCCTCGCGGCGTGTTACCGCCCTACACCCTTAGCAGGGGCGCCTCTTCGGCCTCTTGAGTATTTCTCCGAATGTGCAAGTTAATAAAAAGAGGGGATTTTTAACTTGCAAGGATATTTTAGCAAAATGGCGGGCTGATGTCAATAAATAGTCCGAAAGTTTTTTAAAAACAATTTTTTTTATTTTAGGGCGCCCAAAATGGCGGGTTAACAATTTTCAGTCAATTTTGATTTGGATTAGAGTAAGCATTGCAAACAAAATCATTGTGATTATGTACAAGCGTAACGCGGTTAATAAAAAAGCCGAATTAGCACAACGAAAAAATAATAGCGATAAATCATTTTGAAAATTTCGCGGAAAATAGTATTATATAAAAAAGGCGAAAACGAAATGTTAACAAAAAGAAAAAAGTTTAAGAGCGTATACTCTTTGATAATTTTAATATTGAGCGTAGTCGTGTTGTTTGGAGTGTTCACACCACGGGCGGAAGTTCACGCAGACACGCCAAAAACGACGGTTGACGAAACAAAAATAGGCGACTCGGCGCTGTACAAAAGGCTAAGACAGATTGCGGGAAGAGGTGGCACAATCCTTTACGATGAGGATTTCAACAAGGAAACCGAAAAGTGCGTCAACTTGGATTTAAGCGGGACAACATCGTCCAAAATTGCGGATTTGAGCGGTCTTAAAAACTTTAAATTGAACTACACAAAAACACTTAACGTGTCCAACAACTCGCTTACTACAATTTCAACCGAGGTGCTTAACTGCATTCCGAAACTTGAAACGCTTATCGTAAGCGGAAACCAACTTACTAGCCTTGACCTAAGCGGGTGTTACAACCTAAAAGTTGTGGACGCTAGCGGAAACTTACTTACAAGTTTCAATGGCTTTGATATGCTTAGTAATAGTTGTTTAATTGACCTATCGAAAAATAGTTTTACAAGTATGAACCAGATTACATTGCCAGAGAGCACAACTGGAACAAACGGAATAATCAAACTTTACAACAATAACATTAGCGACTTCAAGGCGGTGGAAAATTACACCTTCCACTTGGGGCTACAGGGCCTTTCTTTTGACGAGACAAAAGTAATCACAAAAGCAAAGGTCGTGAAATATTACAAATCAAGCGAAGTACACCGAGTTAAGATTGTGATAACCAAGGGCGAAGAAATTGTGTACACGCTAAAAGACTGGGAAGTGACAGAGGACGAAACAAGTCTGCCATTGCAAGTGGGCGAGTATCAAGTGGAATATTACTACATTGCAAACGACAACACCGAATATCCACTTTCCACAAAAAGGCACCAGGAAACAATTGACTCGGATTCTTATTATAATGAAGTAAAAAACATAGTTAAGTATTACGATAATCAATTTTCAAAGTTTACGGTTATCCCAACATCGCCTACATTCAAGTATGTGATTAAGGGCAAAACCTACAACGAAGAAGACATTGCAAAACTAAAATCCAAAGCGCAGATTGTGCTTACAGCAGATGACGACGCAGAGTGTTACTACAAGTTTGGCGAAAACGGAACATGGAAAAAGGGAAGCACCATTGACATTACACGTGGCGGAAGTTATTTTATTGAAGTGAAAGCGGTTGTGGGTGACTACGAGAGCAAAACCTCAATGATACTTATCGATGCTAGCGCAAACCTTACCATTCCTAGCATTTTGCTAATTTTACTAATTGTGCTTGGTGCTGGATTACTATTTGGAGCGGGATATCCACTAATTAAAAAATATGTACTTTAAAGTAAATGCAAAAGTGTTGACAATGACGAGCATTAGGAGTAATATATTATAAATCCGAAAAGGCAAGTGGCGATTGCTTAGGAGATGATAAAATGTCATACGCGAGAGTTTGGCGTAACAGAACAAATTAAGGTGGGTGTTTACCAATTAGGGTGGAACCGCGGTTTTATAAAAATCGTCCCTATGCAAGTTTTTTTGCATAGGGTTTTTTGTTTTTAAAAATGACCGATAATTGTGAAAAGAGTTTTAAAAGGCGCATAACAATTATAAAAAACTGTACAGTTTAAATATGCGGTTATAAAATCACAAAAAAAATTTTGCGATAAAAAACAATGATTAAAAAATGGTAATTGTAAAATAAAAAAAACGGAAAAGTAAAATATATGCAAAAATACTGAATTATGGTTATTGTCTTGAATAACATATGTGGTGTCACATATAATGAAGTTTTTGACAATAACCACACACTTTTTGACAAAAACAAAAATATAAAATATAAGGAGATATATATGGAACAAAAAGCAACGATGGACAAAATATTAAATTTATGTAAAAACAGGGGTTTTGTTTTCCCGGGTAGTGATATCTACGGCGGGTTTGCAAACACTTGGGATTTTGGGCCACTTGGAGTAGAACTTAAAAACAATATTAAACGCGCGTGGTGGAAGAGATTTGTGCAAGAGGACAAAAACACTTATGGCGTAGACGCAGCAATTTTAATGAACCCAGTAGTATGGGAAGCAAGCGGTCACATTGCAAGTTTTGGTGACCCTAAGATGGATTGCAAAAACTGCAAACAAAGATTTAGAGCCGATACACTTATTGAGCAACACAGCAAGGGCGCAGTGGCAGCAGAGGCTATGACAAACGAGGATATGGAAAAGTACATTGCCGACCACGACATTAAGTGCCCACATTGCGGAGTGAGAGATTGGACTCCTATTAGAAAGTTTAACCCAATGTTTGTTACATCACGTGGCACACTAGAAGCAGATGCCGACAAAGTGTATTTGCGTCCAGAAACTTGCCAAGGCGAATATGTAAACTTCCTTAATGTTCAACGCACAATGAGAGCGAAAGTCCCTTTTGCTATTGCACAAATAGGAAAATCCTTCCGAAACGAAATCACTCCTGGAAACTTTCTATTTAGGACAATTGAGTTTGAACAAATGGAACTTCAAAAGTTTTGCCGTCACGAAGATGGAATGAAATTTTATGCTGATTACAAAGAAAGAGCACTAAAATTTGTAGAGGACGTAGGCCTTAACGCTGAGCATTTGCGTTTCCACGACCACGACAAACTTGCTCACTATGCAAAAGCCGCTTGCGACATTCAGTACTTGTTCCCAATCGGTTGGCAAGAACTTAACGGAATCCACAATCGTGGCGATTGGGATTTGTCGCGCCACCAACAATATAGTGGAAAGAGTATGTTGTATATGGACCCATATACAAACGAGAAATTTCTGCCAAACGTTATCGAGTACTCGATTGGCGCCGATAGACTAACACTTGCAATTATGTGCGAGGCGTACGACGAAGAGACGCTTGAGGGGGGAGACTCTCGTGTGGTTATGCACCTAAATCCAGCAATCGCACCCTTTAAGGTGGCTGTTTTGCCATTGCAGAAAAACTTGTCTGAAAAGGCAAACGAGGTGTTTGCGCTACTTTCCAAAACATTTATGTGTGATTACGACGAGGCGGGAAGTATTGGCAAACGTTATCGCCGTCAAGACGAAATTGGCACACCATATTGCGTAACAATTGACTTTGATACACTTGAAGATGGCACAGTTACTGTTCGTGATCGCGACACTATGCAACAACAAAGAATTAAGATTGAAGACTTGACCGAATATGTAAAAAATAATGTTCAATTCAACTAATTTGTTTGACAAAAACTAAGGATTTTTAATATTATTTTATAGAATTTTAAGGAGGAATAGAAAATGGCAGAAAAGAAAAATAATTCCAGAAACAGTGGTTGGGGTATCAACAAAATTTCAATGTACACAATGTGCGCTGTTGCAATATTATATTTGGTTTCAATGGTATTGTCGCTATGTGGCGTAAACTTTAAAGTTGTGACCGCTCTTAAAGACCTTGCAACCGCAATTATGATTTGCATTGTTGCAGTTTTGGCTTGGAGATATGTGGCTAAAAAGCAAACCGTTTGGAAAGTTTTGTACATCGTTTGCTTGCTACTTGTCGTTGTCGGAATAATCGTTCCACTTGTTAAATAATTTGATTTAATGAGGGCTTTAAAAACATAAAAAAACGACCTAAAATAGGTCGTTTTTTTGTTGTACTCATCAATATAGATTTGTCAAATTACACTTACTAAATTGCGCTCATCGTTTTGTAATTGCTAAGTTTTGTTTATCAAAGTTGTGGGCCAATTAAGTTGTATTCAGGCTGTATTTATTAAATTTCCATTTAACAAATTATTGTGCTCTAAATAGTGTGTATGCTGTTGCTATAATTCTAACAGTTGTGTTGTTGCCGGTGGTCGTGATTGCTTTGTTAAATTTTATTTCAATTGTGTAAGTTGCCTTAGATAGTTTGCTTGATTTTTCGCTAGAACTGTCAAAACTTGATGTGTAGTAAAAAGTGTCGTTAGTGTAATGTTTTAGCGAAATTACTTCGTTTTCGCTATCGTCGCCTGATGGGATTGTTATAAGATAAACGGCTGGTTTTGTCTCCGCCTTTGTAGCAACAGCGTATTTTGTTTTGTTTATGGTCACGGTGCCTTTATCGGAAAATGCAAAGGTCAAACTTTTAAGAGTGCTGGTTTTTAGTTGGTCGCTTGCCTTGCCGTTGATAAGCGACAATGCGTTTGCGCCGTCTTTTACGCTTCCTGGTTGTTTTCCAAGCGTTGATTTCCAGTCGATGTCGTCAAAGTATTTAACTAAAAGTTTGTCAAGCGTAATTTTTTCATTGTTAAGGGTGTATTCGGTTTTGCTTAGGTCGCTTATACCGGCATATGATAGGGTTTTGCCCCACGGTTTTACATATCCTCCGCAAGATGTAAGTAGCACTGCCGACAACATCACAAGGCATATCGCAAAACTCACACCAAGGATTCTCTTTAAGTTTTTCATGTCTTTTCTCCTTATAGTATCTACATTATATCCGAAAAAACAAAAAACGCAAACTTTTTACCCAAAATTGTAATTTTGTTTGGCGCGCATTGAAAATAGGGTGTTGTTTGCCAATCTTTTTCAAAATAAAAGGCTGTAAAAAAAAACACTATAAATGTTATGTTGCCTTTTTAAGATAAGGTTAAAATTCCAACTTTAATAATTGGTGTGAGGCTGTAATTTTTGATTGTAATAAGGATAAATCTTTGCCCACTAAAAAAATCATAAAGAAATATACAAAAAAAACTTGACAGTTGAATGGTCGTTCAATTATAATACGAACAGTTGAATGTAAATTCAACCATTTGCATATAATAATTTAGGAGAAATTCAATGGGAAAATACGAATCGATGTGCGATTGTGAGATAATCCACAAAGAAAAAGTTGATATTGCAAAAGATACAATGCTTGATGAAGAGACGCTTTTGATTATCGCAGATTTTTACAAGGCGTTGTCGGATAGTACGCGTATAAAAATAATCAATTTGTTGGAGAAAAACGAACTATGCGTTTGTGATATTTCAAGCGTTTTGAATATGACAAAATCCGCAGTTTCGCATCAGTTGAAAAATTTGAGAGAACTAAACCTTATTAAGAGTAGAAAGGTGGGCAAAGAAGTGTGGTACACGCTTGCTGACGACCATGTAAAACAGGTTTTTGATATAAGTTTGGAACACGTTTTGGAGTCGGAAAATGAGTAAAAAATATGGAATTGAAGGGCTAGATTGCCCTAATTGTGCAAAGAGTTTGGAGGCAAAGCTTAACGAACTAGAAAGCATAAATAGCGCAAAAATAAACTTTGTAAAATCATATATCGAAATAGACTCAGACGATGAAGAGCGCGCCCTAAATGACGCGGTTTTGCTTACTAAAAAACTCGAACCTGACGCAATAATTGTAACCAAAAAAACGAGCAAAATTTCAAATAAATCGTTGTGGATTGATGTAAGTTTGCTCGCAGTTGGATTGATTTTTGCGGTGTTAATTTTCACAATAAAAATGCCAACGTGGCTATTCTGGTCGATGTTTGTGGTAAGTGCGCTACTTATGGGATACAAGACCTATTACAAGGCGCTTATGCTACTTTTAAAGGGTGTTGTAAACGAAAATTTGCTTGTTACAATCTCGGTAATTGGTGCGACTGCCGTGGGAGAACATTGCGACGGGCTGATGGTAATTGCCCTTTATTCAATCGGAAAAATTTTAGAAAGCCTTGCTCTTAACAAATCGAAAAAATCTATCGAAGCCCTTACAAATATTAAGCCCGAGTATGCGGTTTTGGTTAATGGTGACGAAGAGGTTAGGGTGACACCTGCTGAGATTAAAATTGGCGACAAATTGGTGGTTAAAGCGGGCGAAAAAGTGCCGGTAGATGGAGTTGTGGAGAGTGGGGAAGTAAGCCTTAATACACAAAGTTTGACGGGCGAGAGTTTGCCACAACTTGTAAAACCGTGCGACGAGGTTTTGTCTGGCTCTATCGTGTTAGACGGCGCGGTTTACATCAAAGCGACAGCAACTTATATGGATAGCACCGTAAGCAAAATTTTGGACTTAATAGAAAATGCGAGCGATAAAAAAGCCAAAGCCGAAACAGTTATTTCCAAAATGTCTAAGTGGTACACGCTAGGTGTTATGGTGCTTGCCGTCATCGTTTGGGGCGTGGTTTGGGCTGTTAGCGGAAATATTAACACCGCAATCTATCGCGGACTAATATTCCTAGTTGTTTCGTGCCCATGCGCTTTTGCAATTTCGGTTCCGCTTGCATATTTTTCGGGCATCGGAAATGCGTCGCGTAATGGAATCCTAATTAAGGGCTCAAATTACTTAGACGTGTTGGCAAAAATAGATACAATCGCATTTGACAAAACAGGCACCTTGACTACGGGCGAATTTGAAATTGTGGACGTTAACGCTTTGGACAACGACCTAGATAAGGACGACATAATTTATCTTGCTTCGCTTGGCGAGAGATACTCCAACCACCCACTTGCAAAGGCAATTGTTAAGGAAAACAAAAAAGACCTAACTAAGGTGGAAAAACTAAAAGAAATCGCCGGAAAAGGCGTTGAATTTGAATACGACGGCGACAAATATTTTGTTGGCCGATTGAATAAGGACAACAAAAACACCCTTGTAGAACTTTACAAAAACGACGCGTTGATAGGGGAAATAAAACTGAGAGACGCGGTAAAAGAAACGAGCGAACATATGCTAAGTCACTTAAAAGAAATGGGCATTAAGACAGCGATGCTTTCGGGCGACAACGAGGAGATTGTAACAAAAGTTGCAAGCGAAATCGGGATAGACGAAGCGCACGCTAAGATGTTGCCGGAAGATAAATTTAAGTGGATTGAAGAGCAGAAAAACGCTGGTTTTAGCGTGGGATATGTGGGCGACGGTATAAACGACGCACCATCGCTAACCCTAGCGGACGTGGGCATAAGCATGGGGCTAAACGGCGCCACCGCAAGCATTGAAGCGTCCGACATCGTTATCGCCAACGACAACCCTCAAAAAATTGTCGAGGGCATAAAAATATCGAAATACACCCGCAAAATAGTATGGCAAAACATCGTGGCTTCCGCGGTTATTAAGGTCACGTTCTTGACCCTTGGCGCATTTGGCGTAACAGGAATGCTAAGCGCGGTAATTGCTGACGTGGGTGTAACACTCCTTGCAATCTTAAACAGCCTAAGAGCACTAAAATACTCGCCAAAACATAAACACGAACACAAGTCTTGCGACTGTGGTTGTGAAGGATAAAAGATTGTGAACAAAAAAAAGACCCAAGTTTTGGGTCTTTTTTGTTTTTGTTTGAAAGGATTTAATTTAGTTTTATCATAAGGGTTTTAACTTCCTTATGACGGGCATTATTCAAATTTGCGTTTTCAAATCGCTAAGTACTAAGCGTGTTTTTTAGGACGGATAAATCTAATATTCCAAAACCAAGGGGAGCGTGCTTCCTTGCCGGCAAGCGACATAATTATAAGCACAATTTTGGTTATGGTAGTAAGTACTAGCAAAACAACTCCGGCTATTAGTGACACCATAAGTGCAAGAGTTAGCCAACTATTTTCGCTTTTTAACACATATCCTACCACAAACAACGCTACGCCCAAAATGTCGATTAAGAACACTTCAAAGCCCTCGTTTGCGTGATGTCTAACAAAGTTGTTGTTGCGCTTAATTAGTAGCGGTATAAAGAATAGTATATACGCAAGCCAAGCCACACCTTTGCCTTCTTTTACTTCCTCATCGGTGCTTACTCTTACATATTGCTTTTTGGCTTTTTTGTTTTTCTTGCCCTTTTTGCCTTTTTCGCCAACAACATACACTGGCTCTTCTTGTTTTGGCTCCTCGGTGATTGCGGTGTTTTCGCTCACGGTAGGGGTGATATAATTGTCAGGTTCCATATTCATAGCCTCAGGCGTGTCGGTGGAAACAACATTGTCGTTTTGGAAAATCACTTCGTCGCTTGTAGGCTTAGAACCGTCCTTCTGGATATCCTTAGCAAGTATGTAATCGTCTAGACGCACCGTCTCGTCCACTTTGGTCTCCGCTACGGCTTTTGCTTCCGCATCGCTCACTTTTTGCTGTTGGGCGGAATGTAGGCGATTTATGTTGCCAATGGCAGCAAGTATTTTAAGTTTGTCTTCCTTCATTTTGCTTTTGTCTACAAAGTCGTCACTACTTAGCGGAAGGCCTCCCTTTATTAAATCGTTGTTTTTTTGATCCATTTTTCTTATCCTTAAAAATATTTCTTTTTTGCCATTATATATTATTTGCATTTTTTTGTAAAACAATTTTTGCCACCAAAAAAAAGAAAGCCGTAATTTTTGTTTGGCTTTCTTTTAATAAAACATTCTTCTTTCCATCACATATGGCAGGGTAGTTTTGCTTACTAGCCTTAAATTTGTGGTGTTTTTGTTTTGAAAATAACTTATAATAGGGTCCTTTGGTAAAACTTTTTTGATTATCGGTCTGGTCGTTGGCTTTGATGCGCTAACCTTGGTTTGTTTTAGCCCGTTTATAAAACCCTCTATACGTTTTGCGCGGTCTAGATTGCTCGCTTTATCCATATTTCCCCCTCTTTAAAATGCATTCTTATAATATTATGTTTTCAGCCTCTTGTCAATACGTAATTTTTAAAAAATTGCTCTTTTTTATTAAACTATGCTTTTTCTTTTGACTTAATCTACATATTTTGCTAAATTATTTATAAAATAAATAAAAAAGCCCTTTGCAGATAGACCATTTTAACCATAAATATTTGAAGTGAAATGGTCTTTTACTTTGTAATACGGGAGAAAAGGAAACACATATGACAAGTGGGAAAAAGTTTTTATCATTTTTACTTATTGCGTTAAGTAGCGTTCTTTTTATCGGTTCGCTTAACCTAAAACCAAGACAAACTTACGCCGAAGGCACGGAGACCAAAATTTCTAGATCTTACTCGACTAGTAATATAGGTGTGGGCGACTACCTGGAATTTGGAGAATATCCTCAGACCGAACTTAAGAATTTTACCTTTAGAGGTGCCGATTTTGATTTTGAAGAAAGTACTGGCTATTATAAGGCAAAATATAACATTGTGAAAAATGGAGAAACAATTCTAAAAGAGGGTGAAAAAATTCACATTCTTAGCATAGCCAATAACTACAGTGAAAAATATCCAGTATATATGGCAAACGCCAATGGAGATAAAATTTCTGGCTCCTCCTATGTCAATGGTGGAACAAAAGGTGAGCGTAATCCTAGAGGGTATGTAAATGATGTGTATAGTACGGGTAGTAAGTGGTATTATCAATCCTACTATCATAGCACTAACGAGTATAATACTAGCACCAATTATTATTTTAAAGTAGAACCTATTAAATGGAAAGTTATTGCTAGAGATAGAGACAATGGCACTCTTACACTCGCTTCCACTATTGTTCTAGATGCTATGGACTTCAATCTTTTTGATAGTAATGGTAATATGTGGGCAAGTAGTTACCTTAGAAACTGGTTAAACTATGGTAGCGAGTATTCCAATTCTATTTATTATTATATGAGTCAAGCGCAAGGAAGAAAATCTGTTTATCGAGTTTATGATGACTACTGGAGAGCATATTTTACTGAATGGCACGATTGGGGTGCTTATGGAAATGGCAATACGAATTGTGGCAGTTCTAGATACCAGTACAGGAATTCGGCAGCAAACACTGACAACTACTTGCCGGCTGGAAAGGGAAGTAGGGGTTCTGTTAAGGATAATTATAAATCGACAGGGTCTTTCTTTAACAGAGCGTTTGTAGGCGCAGGTGTTGCTGATCGTTTAGTGGCAACAACAACCACAAGCTATGGAAATGCACCAGGCGTGGGTGATTACGCTGTGAAATATAATGACCAAAATGATGTCAATAAGAATGGAGTAAAAAGTCAGCAAGTGCAAGACTATGTAAGACTTGTTACCATGGATCAAAAGACTTATAAGGCGGTATCAGGTTATTCAGATTATGCCGTAGCAAATGGTTTTGTCGCAAACTTTGACACTACTACTCAAGCGAAAAAGACTAGAAAGGTTGTCGAAGGTGGTAAGCGTGGTTACATTTGGACTATGAATACTGATGTCAGTGACACTGGGCATCAATATCAGATCTGGTCCTCTCAAGGTAGTATTCACAATGTAAGAAGTGTAGTGGGAATAGATTTTAGAGATAACAACTATGGCTATACAGAATATGCAGAATTTACAAATACAAAATATACAGTATCCACGGGAATAAAGGAAGGTAGCTATACTGCTAGGAATTATGGTAAAGCTCCAGCATACGCCGTAAACTCAATGCAACAGTCGTATGGTGTTGCGCCTCAAATTACTGTTAGTAAAGAAGCTCTTGGCGATTATTTGCTTATTCGTAATGCTAGGGATAATGAAACTATTGAAGTTGACGATGGCTTACATGACGTTGCAACGTCAGAAGTAGGTGTAACTTTCTATGTTGGAAAGTTCTTAGCTCCATATGCTCCGGGAGTTACTTTAACTAAAATGGAAGACAATGGTAGTTCATATACGGTGGCTGGTAGACTTAATGGTAACGATAAAGGATATATAAAATATGTAATTTGTGATAATGACGATGCTACAAGAGATTATATTCAGTACCATAAAAAACACCCAAGTGATATACGTAGTTATGGATATGCAAGTTTAGATTCGGGCGGTAATTTCTCATTTGATGTGTACCGGGGAAGTGGGAAAATGTATATGTTCTATTTAACCGAAGACCTGAAATACGGTCACTTAATCGAGGATAATGGTGACGCATTTACGCCTAGAGAAAGACAACTTATTCTTTATACATACAATATTGATAGCGCACTTCCATTGACTCCTGATTCCAGCAAGTGGACCGGTGTCCCATATAGTTTTTTATCAAATGTAAGTTACACTCACAATTTGGGGGACCCTAATACTGGCGCTAGTGGCACAACTGGTAAGTGGTTTAGGACGAAGGAAGATGCGGAGAATTATTTGAGGACAGGAAATCCGGCTAATGCTCTTACAAATTACAATATTACTATTCCTGCAAGCACTAGTACCGAGCCTGTATGTTATTATAAGGTGGTGGCTGCTAATCCATTCAATGTAAGTATGGCAGCCATAAGCAATTACGATGGTAGTTATTATATAAAAACAAGTGATGGAAACGTTATTTATCCGAGTGGTGACAACTCTATGTTGTTTAAGGGTAACACCTCAAGGGATTTAATGTTTACAATTGTAATTAAGTACTCACATTTATATAAGGATGGCGCCAACAATAATGGGTATTTTTATGATACTGTCAAAAATGAGTTTAAAGATTTACACTATATAATTACGAGACATACAAACACATCAGGAGATGCAACCACCAAAAACATGATTAAAATTGATTTTGGTGCTGATCCAACAATTGACACTGACGATACCACTAAGAAAATATATAGTCCAAATGATGGCTTTATAGACGCTTCGGAAGTGGGAGACAATGTTTTCAAGGCCTCGCCTGTAACAATAAAATTCAACCAGAATTCAACGGATTCTATTGTAAAAGAGGTCGAATATCAAATTATAATTCCACAAGTTTGTTGTAATGAAGGATATGACTTCCAACTAAAAAAACAATCTCAAAACAAAAATTTGAGCAAATATACTATTAAATTTGACACATCTGATGCTAGAAATGGTGATAATAGTGATAAAGTATACTTTGACACTAAAGCTACTATCAATGGTAATGCTAAGGATCAAACTATTTCTGGAATTTCACATGATGTCGCTGTAAGCACTACGCTTAAGTTTAGAGACGGATACTATATTAAGCCAACAGAACAAAAAATTGGAACTAATACTACGCTAGGAATTGAAATCCCTGATATGGGCTTTAGTTATGCGGGTATTGTTAGAGACGCGATGGGTTATCGTTTTGCCGATAATAAGGAAGCCGTATACGCTTACGATAGCGCTGAAGAGGCAAAGTATTCCTATAATGGACAACGTATTAGAATAGACTCACTTGGCAGAAGAATCAATTTCGATAAAAACGGTAACCGTATCTATACGCTACAATGGACTTTAGGTAGCAACAATATGGAAGTCACTTTGGGGGATAGAAACACCGAAGATGGTACATATTGGTATACGCGAAAGGCCGAAGGTCAAAACCTTAACTCTATTGCTGTTTTGTTACGACCAATTTATACTGTTACACTTACAAATAAACTAGAAACACTTGTGTTTGAATTTAAGGAATGGAATGCTGATGAATCTTGTTATGAGGGAAGCGAGATAAATGACAGTACTAAAACCGCTAAACTAAAAGTTCAAAAAAATGACAGTATAACTATTTCTTATGGAAGCTTTTCGGGAACAGTGTTGGTGGACAATTCAAAGAGCCCTACAAAACAAGTTATTACAGGGTATACAGTAAGTGCAACATCTTTGTATGAAATTTACTACACGGAAAGGGACGGCTCGCAAGATATTACTCAGCCTAAATATGGGGATGATATGACTGGGTGGGATTATCTTGTTGATAACGCTAATCCGGAAGCGGGTCAGGTATTATTGACCCCAACAGATGCTAGTTCGGAAGATTATGGATTTAGAGGATCGCTAACAGTTGGCGATAACACCGCAGATTTCACAATGACAATTGCCAACAAGAACACGCGTTATTACAATCCTTGGGTTCAGTATGTTGTAAATACGAAATTAAATCTCGTAGCTGGTATTGGCTCTTCAGATGGTATTAAAATATTCCGAGCATTTACCGAAGCGGGTACAGGTGATAAGTCCACAGTACTTAAATTGAGTGATGGAACAACTTTCACCGGTAAAACTAATCAATATTTGCAGTTTACAAATGGCTTTGCTAATACATCCAAATGGTTTGGAAATAAAGTATGGTTTGTAGAGAAAAAAGACGGGACAATAGTGCAATTGACAAGTTTGTATGGTGATATGCCAGCATATAACAATCGAGTTATGGTAATGGAAAGTGATACAGGCTTGGGGAAAGTTGAATACGTTGATGAAAACGGAAATACTAGTTGGTTAACATGCTTTTCAATTGATGCTATTGATATGGCAATTTCATATAATTTGGATACCAATGTAATTTACTTTGATTATGTGTTTGATCATGTATTGAGTAATATGGTACTTAATTTCAAAAACATTGCTAAATATGACTACACTATTGAGTTTAATACAAGGCTTAGTAGGGATAGTGGTAAGCTTAATCCTTATGTGGTTAATAGTTTGATTGCGCACTATGGTGAGCAGGGTATGTATATCAATACCGCAGGAGTGTATAGTTTATTTAATCAAACTGATGCGCTAGCATTAAATAACAATCTTAAAACATATATAAATGCTTCCGTTAACCAAGTGGTTAATGGTAGGCTTACAAAAGAATATGTAATGATATTCGTTCCTTTCACAATTGGAACTACAGATTATTATTTGTGCCAAGGTGGTCCTGATTGGACTGCAGAGAAGCTTGATTCGCAAATGCAATACAAAGGTATCGATTACGATGTAATCAAATTAACAAGAGGAAGTGACCTAACGGTTAACTACATACTGGTTGATCCTAATAAGGCACAGATAGATCAAGGCACTTCTAAATTGAAGTATAAAGAAGGTGTGTTAAACTTCATTAGTACTGCCAAAGAAATGATTGGTTTTGAACTTGCTGATTATGGTAATAAGAGACGTTGTATTACCAAAGACGGAAATCCAATACAGGCGACTCACATACTTTTGGGTGGAGACAGATATTATTACACCATTGAGCAACTTATGGGTGCAACATTTGTATTTGAAGGAAACAACACAAAACTAGAATTCACAGCACTTTATGATACTTGTGGTATAAACGTTTCTGTTAATTATTGGACCGCTAGTGATGGTGAGCGTGATCTTATTGTGGATTATTTGGGCAATCATACAACTGAGGAAGTTAATTTCAAAACCGAAACCGAAAACGAATTGAAATATTATTATTTAAAAAACCAGACACTTGGTACAAATGAATATGTAAACTTAAAATATGGCGATATAATCAATAATGATTATATGAAAAGCAATGGTGCATTTGAAGAATGGCTTAACGGTAAAGTGGAAGGATATGCTACGCTTAAAGGATACTATTATTCAGTTGATGATGTTACATCTATACTAACCGACTCGATCAGCAACGATGGCAATTATACAATTACGAATAACAGATATCAAGAGTTCACTATCAATGGTAAAACCATGTATGTTTACGATGGAGATTTTTCTCGACTTATACTTGAACGAGTATTTGATGAAGATGGAGTAACTCCTATTGGAGTGATTGGATATCGAAGATTCGATAATGGTTCTACTGCCTATAAGAGCAGTAACGTCCAACTTATTACATTCTTTGAAGTAAACAATTATACAGCAACAGTTGATTTGGGTGACAACACAGACAAAGTTTCGGTAGATGAATCTAGAAAAACATATTATTCTGGTAATGTTATCGCAGAACCTTTGGAATTCACATTCACTTTAGAACCTGCTTATAGTCAGATAAACCTAACAAAAGAAGACTTCACAATTACACGTGGTAGTGAGACAATTACTGACTTCTATGAAGTAACTCCAAGTGGAAACGACGTATTCACCCTAACAATTAAAGCTGGGGTATTGACCGACAATATTACAATTACACTATCAAAAACACTAGATGTAAATAAGTATACTATAAGGTATACTAACCCTACTACTTCTGAGGCAAAACCTAAAAATAACGATGGGACAGCGTACGATGTTGGTGTTTTCAGTGGATTTGGTGCAACAAATGCTAACGAAGTTGATTATAATGACAAGGTTAAATTCTCATTCACTCAAAGCTCCGCTATTCAACTAAACGCAGTAGAACTTAGCATTTACGTTGAGGGAGAAAACAAGACATATCCATTTGCTCTTAAAAATGACAGTGTAAAAGAACTTGATAATAAGGTGACGACTGTTAGTGCAACTCTAAGTGGAACAACCTATACTATTAAGATTACAGGTGTAGTAGATAATATCGTTGTTTCAGTAGCACAATATGACGACGGAAAATACAAAGCACCATTAAAAAATTACACGCTTAATGTTGCTAATGATAGCAAGGTTATCGAGAACACAGCCGTTGAGAAGGATAACCTAGCGAGAATTGTTGCAGAGACCACGGCAGATAAGGGCGCTGCGAACCTATATGGTGACTTTATTACTCTTACTACAACTTTGACAGCAGGTTATACAAGCAACATTCCTGTGTTCTATATCAACAACACTCCAATATTCCCAGCATGGATTACTGGCGAGGGTACACTTGGAAATGACATTACAGTTATAAGTGAAAGCGGAGGTTATACTTACACTCCTAGTGCTGGTGGCACAATTAGAATAAGACCTGTTAGTGGTCAAACTGGTGTTTATACAGTAGAAATAGATGGTGCTGGCAATGATTTTGCTACATTTACAGTTTCGGGCAGAACATTCACATTGAAGTTCCCAGCTCAATTCTGTGAAGCGCCACTTACTCGCAACATAAACGTTCAAGTTAAAGTATTTGAAAAAACTTTAACCACACAAAATGTTATTGATTCGTGCGAACAGACCTTTGCAGATGCAATGGACCCAGCAAATGCTCACGGCAACAAATTTACTTATAGTACTGCCACTAGTACTGCCACTATCGGTACTTTGGCTAATGGAAACATAAACAAAGTAGCTTTGGAATATGGCAAAACATTAACTCTAAAATATGTTCCTGATTCAAAATATACCCATACACTTCCTGTATTGAAAGTGGACGGAGTGCCATATTACATTCCTGGTTTGGGTGTAGAATATTCTGACTTGGGATTTAAGAATGGCGCATATATTTACGATTATAATGGAACATCCTACAAAGTAGTAGTTGATCTTAATAATTTAACATTTACTTATACACAAGAAGTAGATGGTCATACTGTAACAATATTAAAAATCACTATGGATACAAACTATGTGTTTGGTGGAATAAGTGTTTCTGCTGATGACGTAGTAAGCAAAATATCTCTTGCCAACAGATTAAGCGCAGGCATAACATATACAATTGAGTTGCTTGTAACTGGCAACAAGACTATTGGAAATGATGTTACTTACATCGAAAATGAATATCTTGTAATATTTGCAAAACGAATTAAACTTGATGAAAACAAATATGATACTAAAGGTACAATGAAATTAGGTGAGGAGCCATATACCCAGACCGTAGTGCATGGTGGTGTTGCTGTTAACCCATTCGGGGCAGACTCTACATTAACTAACGATCAAAAAGCATTGTTGGGTATCGAAGACGGATACTCTTACTCGGAAGATTTTAACAAAAATAATGCAGCGTGGGCAGTATATAACTTTAATGAACTTAAATATGATGAAAACTATAATATGTCGACACCAGTTACAGAAAACTTAGTTTTGGCTGCGACATTTATAGAAAATCAATATAATGTTAAATTTACAAAAATTGATGAATGCTTTGGATACATAACCTCCAACTTGGTGGCTAATGGAACTATTGGTGAAGATAGTAAAGTGTTTACCTCAGGCGACACCGAAACAGAAAAAACACGCGCTATCTCACATAGTGACATTAACAACAAATATACATATACATTGAATGTTTTGGCTAAATACGACCAAACAAAACCAGTATTTAATTTCACTTATGATAATATTGGCGCCCTTCCTCTATTTGACTCGCTATCAGTGGATAGTACATATGAGTACAACGGCAATACATATCGTTATCAAGACAGGGGAGACGGCAAAATACTTGTTAGAAAAAGTAATGAGGGTAATTACGAAAATAGCGACATATATGAATATTTGTACGGCAAACTAACCAATACCACAGATGGTCAAGTATTCACAGTTCTTCTAGGGTTCACTATGGAAGAGGCTGTAAAAGCAACATCAAATGCAGATCGTCAAAGTGGCGTAGGAAAAACTTACAAAATTTCGTTTAATAAAGTTCTTTCGACATTGAATACAACAACTATCCTAGCAAGCGATGGGGAATTTGAAATAAGCGTAAGTGGATTTGACGTTAACAATGTTAACAAATACACGGTTACTAGAAAGATAATGCTATTTAAAGATATTGTTGCTGTTCCTAGCGAATCAACCGAAGATGGCGCAGTAACAACAACTGTTCTAAACACAGCATTGAACAGCATTGGTGCAAATGGCTGGTTGGTTAAAGACGAAGTTATGATTTACAATGGCGAGTACTACTTGCTAGAAGTAGACGAAAACGAAAACAATGTATGGTACTTCCTAACAACAACTCCACAAGCAGGCCACAACTATGACCGCACAACTTACTATGTTGACTATGAAGGCAATACTAAGGAATATACTCATAACACAATAAGCGCCACAGTAACACTTGATAACTATCGTGGTTATAAATTTGATGGTTGGGGTACAACAACTGGATTAAATGACGCAAGTAAAGAATCTTATGCAGTTAATAAAGCATTGACATTATATGCTCATTACTCCGCAGTAATAACAAGAATCGTGTTGCCAAATAGAAGTAAAAAGGCAACAATCATAACAAAACATAACGAAGTAGCTGGCACCAACTATGCTAAGATTGCTAAGGCTGGCGAAGACGGCACAATAATAGGCGAAATTAGTTTTGTTGCAGAAGGCACCACAATTGGCGAGTCTGGAAACGATAGATATATCGACTTGGCATATGGTAGCATTGTAAAATTCACTGCAACAATTAACGCAGAATATAGTACTAGCGACAACGACTTTAACTTCTTGTTAGATGAAGATATTACAGTTGATGCTGGAAACAAAAATGAAAACTACGTTAAAAATATTGAGTCGGTACTTAATGGCTTTGTAGAAGGTGTTGGTAAAACAAGAACATACACAATCACACTTTCTTATGTTTACTTTAATTCAAATGCAACTCCTTCAACGACAACTCTTCAATGCGAATTGAATGATGTTAAACAAAACACATACAAGGTAAACTTGTATAAGCCTACGAAATTTGATTACGAGAGTGACGATGTAACATTTGGTTTGGTTACAGCAAACCCAGAAGACGAGACTTCGATTTCGGTAGTTCACGGAAGAAATTTAAGAGACACTACTGGTGGAGAGAAATTACTTAACGACGCAAATCCAACACTTGAAGGTTGGACACCTGCTGGCTGGTATATCAGCAATGAAAGCTTTAATTCGGACGCAGTAAAAGCATTCTTTAAAGAAGGTGGCGATTTGAGCGCAACTGAATTTAATGTATACACAAAAGTTTACGAAGATACAAATGTTTATGCTATATTTACAAAGAATACGTTTAGTGTAAATATTTACAATTTCTGTGTTGACACAAATGAATTTATTGACGCAAATCAATCTCTAATTGATGATGTTACAGCACCTATTACTCTATCTGAAATTAAATACCACACAACTATTCCGTCTGATGATATTGGCGCAACATTAGAGGGTGGTAAATTTAGCGAAAGCACATTATATTATGTTGCAACTAGCGCGTTTAACGATACACTTGATAAATTGAGAAATGGCGAAATTAAACTTGATAATCTAGACGAAAATAGCCCAATTAAAGTGTTTGAAATAGGCGTAACCCCTGTATTGGAAAACATAACAATTCTAAGAGGTTACACTAGAAATAAATTTACAGTTAAGTTTATTCAAGACGGCGAAGTAGTTGAAAATTCTACTATTGAAGTATTCTATGGAAGCAAGCTTACTGCTGACCAGATTCCAGAATGCACAAATATTCCATACGGATATTATTTTAATGCATGGATCAATACAGACGGAAAATCCGGTGAATTAACAGAAAACACTATTATTACCGACAACACTTCGTTTGAAGTTAATGCTTCTGGTTTTGTTGGGTTTAAAGCAAATGAGTATGCCTTTAAGTTTACAATTCTTTCTGAAACTGGTGAAGTTGTTGAGAGAGGATATTCGGTTGGTGGAAATACAAATGTTTCATTTGACAATGGTGTACTTAAAGTACCATACGTACAAGGTAGCGATTCTAAATTGTTAACAGTTATATTCCAACCTAAGACTGGTTATGCAACCGAAGACGCAAATCTTCTTATCATAACAGTTAAATACAATGGAAAAGAAATTGAACTTCCATTTGTACCAGAAAAGAGAGGAAATGCTTGGTATATTTCTCTTGGCAATAGCACTTTGAAAGGCCTAGACATCAATAATAAAACAATTAGTGAACCTGCTGAAATTGACAAAATTGTTGAAAGATTTAATGACGGCGACTTGTTTGAAGTAACTATCGGAGCAAAGAAAAATGTTTATTCTTCAATCGTTACAGAAACTACTACTTGGCAATATGGTGATTACACTTATACATTAGTTTCTGCCAATGATAGTAAAACCGGATACAGTTATTCATACATTTATGACGCAAATAGGACAAACAATGTTCCTTTGAAATTGACAGCAAAACCTACTGAGCACGGCGATGCTATGGAGGTTATCGTAGAGGTAAGTTCTTTTTACAACTATACTTCGAAATTCTATATCAGCCTAACCGATGGCACAACAACTAAACAGTTTGTTGTTGATAACAGTAGTCTGAGTGAGAATCGGGTAGGCGATATATTGACGTATTCCTCTATTCTAACATTTGAAAATGTTACTAACAACCTAACACTTACAGTAGATACAAGCTCTACAAATATTACTAACAACGATTACGACATTACATTCCATATGGTATTCGGTGGTGGAGTAAACGGCTGGTTTGATAGAGAAATATTCTTCAAAGATAATACTTGGAGTCGAAATAGCAACGGCGCTGATAAAGTACAAGCAAAATATATTCCTAATTCGGAGAATTCACGTAAAATTGAAGGCTTCGAAAAATATAGAATACCAAATGCAAAAGCATTCTATCCTAGCGCTACTGACGAATGGTGTGAACCTGCTACTGAGATAGCAAGTTGGTACAGATTAAAGAAAGCTTTAGATTCAAATAAAGTTAACTTCGCTGATATCACAAAAGATAATTGGAGTGATTATTTCGAAGCAGTTAAATCAAGTGATACCTACGATCGCAACACAAAACTATATGCTATATTCTTTGTAAATACTGTCAACGTTACAGTTGAGACTGAACAAGAGGCTTCCAAAGGCAAGTTTGTAGGCGCTAATGGAAAAGCGGATATGATTGATCCTAAGATCGAAGATATGGCTGGACGCGGATATACATTTAAGTATGTTGTTGCTACTGAATATTCGAATAATATTCCTGTAATTACGATTGGCGGTAACGACATTGTGATTTTGCCGTATTCTGTATTTAGCAATATGGAAGTAGGCAAGGGCGTTGAAGTTAAGAAGAGTGAGAGTGTGGTTTACACTGTTACAAGAACGGCCGAGGGATACAATTACAGCACTAATGGTGGAAGCACATATACAGTTAAGTATAGTGACGGCAGATATGTGTTTAGTTCGCTTAATGTTGTTGTTATTCCTAACGGAGCAGAGTACACCATTACTCTAAACAGCATTAGCGGAGCCTTCTCGTTAAGTTCCAACCAGAGTATGTTTACTATCAACAGATACAAAGTTACATACGTATTACCTGATGGAACTAAGCAGGTAGAAGAAGTTGAATATGGAAAAACATTAGTAGATATTCCAAAAGTAAGTACAAACTTCTTCCAGAAACTTGTTTACAAAGTTAGATATGCTAATGGCAAAACTGAAATTGTAAATGCTAAGTCTGTTAAGAATATTGAATTTACATCTAATGCAACCATAGAGATTGAAGTTCAGATCAATGTTGTTATGGTTTCGCTTGTGGCTGCTGCTGGTCTTGCAGTAATTGTAACGATTGTAATTGTTGCAATCAACGCAAAGCGTAACAAGGCTTACAAGAAGAAAGCACAAAGCGAAAACGCTGAGGCTTTCGCTCAATTGAAACAAAAAGAACAGAAAAAATCTGACAAAGATCAAAATGGCGAAAACGGACCTAAGATTTAATAAAAAAAAGAGTATGAATTTTCATACTCTTTTTTTTATGTACTTTATTAGCCAGCGATCAACAATGGATTATTAACAATGTCATCAAAAAACTCTGAAACGGATATATTTAGGACCTTACAAAGTTTTATGATTGTGTTAAGCGTCGCCTTTTTCTCGTCGTTATTAACGATACTTTTTATCGTTTTTGCCGAGACTTTACTAAGTTTGCTAAGCGCCATAATGTCCAATCCTTGTTCTGCCATCAATTGGTTTATTTTAATTGAAATAGCTGTTTTTACATCCATTTTTTTATCCTCCTTCCCCTCTTTGTTAACACACATATAATATCACAGAATTTCCAAATTTCAAGCAGTGTTGTGCCAGTGTTTTTTGGGTTTTTTTGGCTAGTTTTGTCGAAAAATATAGACAGGCGTCGAAACGAATTTTTAAAAAAACAAAATAAAAAAATTTCGTGACTTATTTGCACGAAATTTCTGTTTTTTGTATTTACATTACACAAACATTAGGAATGCTACAATTAAGATTTGAGCAACATAATATGTGCCAAGGTTTAGCGCCCAACGTAGGTTTAGGTTTTTCTGAGGCGCGAAGTAAAGTAGTGATAGCACAAGGTCACTTATTAAGAATAGTAGTAGCGCGGTCGCAACAATCCACAATTTGCTTACTAGGAATGCAAGTGCAACCATTAGCGCAAATGTAATGCAGATTACAAATGTGTAGCCGTAGCATTGTTTTGAAAATCTCCCGAAATCCACACCCAACTTGCCAGCATTTATGCAGATGATTGTTGCAAGCACAGATCCAATAGCAATCGCTACAAATATTGGTACTAGCACTTCGGCTCTGCTACCAGCATAAAGCGTAAAGCCCACAATGTACATAATGTGGCCGATTGCAAAACTTAAAAAGCCTCCGTTTAGATATTGCGACTCGTGAGGTTTGTAATATTCCTTCAAGGCAAGTAGTATGTCGCCTAGCATACCCATAATTAGACCCAGCAAAACAAAGAACACGTAGGTTTCAATTGTGGATTTCATCATAATGGCTACAACTGCCGAGATTACAAACATAATAGATGCAAGTAGTTTCGACCAGAAAAATGACATTCCAACTTTGGTCACTTTTAATGTGATAAGCGCCGTCAAACTTCCTAGGCAAAGTAGTAAAAATATAATTGATAAAGCGGTTTTCATATAAAAACTCCTGTGTTTAAATTTCTTTTTCTATTATATCCCAACACGCGAAAAAAAACAAACATTAAACTAGATAGTTGCAAAAAACATTAAAAAAATATATAATCACTATATCTTAATAGAGATATTATGGAGTAAACATGGAAGATTTTAATGACATTCGACTAAAAAATATGATAGAACATCGCCCAGCATTTAAAAAGCGCGCAGTAGTGACCTCGGGTATGCCATACGGCAACAAAGACATGCACTATGGCCACGTGCTAGGAATGGCGCTTTCTGCGGACTTTATGGCGAGATTTTTGCGCGATAGAATCGGAAGCGACAATGTGATATACGTGTCGGGCTCTGACTGCTACGGCAGTCCTAGTTTGGAGGGTTTTAGAAAACTTCAAGAAAAGGGCTATAAGGGCACAATAGAGGATATGGTTAGGGAAAAGTATGGAAGCCATATTCGCGACTGGGACGCCTACGAGATTAAGTTTAACGGCTACTACGGAAGCGCCCTAGACCCAGCCAAAGACTTGCACGCCGAGACAAGCGCTGAGGTTTTTGAAAAACTTTACAAAAACGGACACCTAGAAAAGATGAGCACCTATCAGTTTTACGATGAGGAAAAACAGACTTTCCTAAACGGTCGTCAGGTGCTAGGTAAATGCCCATACGAAGGCTGTACAAGCGAAAAGGGTTATGCAGACGAGTGTGATTTTGGGCACCAGTATTTGCCACAAGACCTTATTGACCCAGTGTCTACGCTTAGCGGAAAACGCCCCGTGTTAAAGAAGATTGAAAACTGGTATTTTGACCTTCACAAACAACTTCCGCTTGTTTCAAACTGGCTTGATTACACCGAGAAAAATACGCCTATAAGGCAGTTTGCGGTTAAAGAAATGCGCGAGTTTTTGAAAAAGCCAGAGATATTTATAAAGAAAGACCAAATGGAGGCCTATGAGGCTATTAAGACAGAACTTCCTGCTCACGAACTTAGAGAGGATAAGAGCAAGGCAAGTTTTGTGCTAACATTCGACGAGTTGTCTGATAGAGAAGTTGCGTGCGAAAAACTTAACAAGGCAAATATTCGCTACCGCACCGGCAAAACATTAACACCATTTAGAATAAGTGGAAACATCGAGTGGGGCGTTAAAGTTCCTGTTGAGGATGGAATGAAAGACCTTACTTTCTATTGCTGGCCAGAAAGCCTTTGGGCGCCTATAAGCTTTACAAAAACCTACTTGCGCTCCATCGGCAAGCCAGTTGACGATTGGAAGAAATGGTGGTGTAGTAAAGACTGTGCTATTTGGCAAGTTTTGGGCGAGGACAACTTGCAGTTTTATGGAATTCCACAACACGCAATGTGGCTAGCCACACAAAAAAATCCTCAAATTCCAGCGCCAGAGGGCGAACTTCAATTTAGTAATTTGATTATCAATAAGTTTAGTTTGTTTATGGGTGGCAAGGCTAGTTCGAGCGGAAAAATCCACGCACCGGGACCACAAGAACTTCTTAACTATTACACACCAGAACAACTTAGAATGCACTTCTTGGGACTAAGCGTGGGCAATGTGAGCGCGTCGTTCTGCCCTAAGCCATTTAATCCGGACGCCAAAGCAGATGAGCCAGACCCAGTACTAAAAGACGGCAACCTTCTTACAAACGTTTATAATCGAGTGCTTAGAAGTTTGTTCTATAGTTGGCAAAAATACTTCGATGGCGAGGTGCCATATAGACCAGTTAGCGAGCAGGTGCTTAAAGACTGCACGCTTAGCATTTTGAAATACGAAAAACTTATGATGGATAATAAATTCCATATGGTTATGTACGAGCTTGACAGCCTTATTAGAAATGCTAATAAGTATTGGGTTAAGAATATCAAACTTGCCGAAGAAGCAGACGATAAAGAAATGATTGCTCAAACAATCGCCGATACACTTCATATGTGCAAAGTAGCAATGGTGCTATTACACCCTGTTACGCCAAAAAATACGGAGAATTTGGCAAAAAGCCTGGGGGTTTCTGACAATATCTTCTCTTGGGATAAAATTGAACAGCCTATTTACGAGTTCTTTGAAAATAAAGAACACCATAGACCAATGTTTTTGGAACCTAAGCAGGACTTCTTTAAAAAGCACCCTTCACAACTTGATGATATGGCAGAATAAAAAAATAGACCTTTTGATGCAGTGAGAAATTCACTGCATTTTTTGTGGCCTATTTTTGCTTTCTAAGTTTGTTTATATTGTTATGTAATTATCTTTTTCTAGATAGTCTTGCTACAAGTTTTTGCGCAAGTGTAAGTTTTCGTTGTGGTTCGGGTGGGGTCTTACGACTAATTTCGTTTATCTTATTTAGCACGGTTAGAGGCACATCTTTGTTTTGCTCAAATATAAGTGGAAGTTGGTCTTCGCCTATTGGATGAGGAAGTGCACTATTGCCCACTTCTATTGTAAACGCTGGCACGCCTAAGTTTAGCGAAACCCAGTCGGAATAACCGCCTGTGCTGTTTTCGGTTTTAATTATTTGATAGCCCGTTACGTCCCTTATTGCTTCGGCAATGTTTAGGTCGCGCGCGATTTGCTCGTTTGATAGTAATTCAAATCCATAGTAAATTACTTCGCCCTTGGTGTGATAGGAGATTGTGGCATTTGGTTGGTTTTTAAGTGTAAAGTTTATTAAGTTGTTTACTTCGCGTTCGCTGTTTGGATAATATCCAACAAAGTTGCCCGGTGCTGGGCAAAACACGTTTTGACTTCCGCCTCCCCATAATGCGTCAAAATTGACGTTTAAGTCCACCGCATTGGCGTCAGCCTTCCATTGACTAAAATCGCTGTTCCCGCCGTTTACGTTTGTCAAAAACTCCGCTAGTTTTTCACATCGGATACCTTCTGTACCACTGAGAACCAAACGCACTCCGTCGGGGTTAACCATAGGAATAAAGTATATTCCTCCGTCAATGGGTTTGTTGTATAAATACTTCACCAATTCCACAATAAGCGGTGCTGTTATGTACTCTCTGGCGTGAATTGCACCCTCTATCAACAACTGATTTCCCGTGTAATTACCTATGTGTATTCCGTAAACTGGTTGACCCAGCAAACTATATCCTACCGTAAAAAAGTCTACCCCAGGTAGCCCCGCCAAACTATATATTTGGTCGTAAATTTCATTAAAAGTCATATTTTTTCCCTCTTCCTATGTAATGTGTATATGACAACGCCCGCCATAATGTGAAAAAATTAAAAGCAGAAAGATTTAAAAACTTCTTGTAGAAATATCCTCGTCTGCTTGTAAGGATTATTTAAAATAAGTTTTTTTAAAAAAGTCTCTTTAAGATATAATTAACGGCATTTTAAAGAGCGATAAAAAATAAAAACACCTAAAAACAATTAGGTGTTTTATTTAGTTATTTGTTGGAGTTGTAAATGTTTCTTTAAAGACCTTATTCGTCGTGATATTTGTATTTTTCGCCGATAAGGAAATTTAGATAGACTTCAAGTAGCAAATATACAAGCACTGTAGGATAAAGCACAACTTCGTACATGTCCCAAAATTTGTAGCCCCAAATAGCGTAATAGATTAGGCTAGCCATAAGATAAGCCACGATAAAACTAAATAGGATAATTGCAACAAAATTTAGGAAATTTACCCATTTATTGTTTTTCTTCTTTTTAAACCTTCTAAAAAGTTTTGGGAGAACCAACATAAGTACGCACGCAAGCATTGCGACGATTAGCCAGCACGAGAGCGTGTGAAAACCAATAAGCTCTGCGGTTATGCCCAGTGCAAAGCCTATTGTGGACGCAAATATCAATAATCCTTCAACATTTGAAATCATATCTAAACGCCTTGGTTCTCCTTAAAATAAGATTTTAGTTTTGTTTGTCTTCGGCAGGGCAGTCTTTAATGGTAAGCGATATGCGTTTTTTCTCAACATCAACATCTAGCACCTTAACGCGCACGTTGTCGCCAACTTTTAGCACTTCGCTAGGGTGTTTGATGTAATCCTTGCTAATTTGCGATATGTGCACAAGCCCGTCTTGATGAACGGAAATATCCACAAACACGCCAAAGTCGCACACGTTTCGCACAACGCCGTTTAGCACCATACCTGGTTTTAGATTTTCGATGCCAAGTAGTTCGCTTTTTAGTTGTGGCTTAGGAAGTTCGTCACGCACATCTCTGCCTGGTTTTAGAAGTTCTTTAATAATGTCTTCTAATGTAGGTACACCAATATTGATGGTTTGTGCAACCTTTTCAATGCCTTCTTTTTCCACCATTTTAGGTAAAAGTGTAAGTTTTTCTTCTTTTATGTCGTTTTTGGTTAATCCGAAATATTTTAGCAGTCTGTTTACTGCGTCATAACTCTCTGGGTGAACGCCAGTGTTGTCTAGAATATTGTCGCCATCTAAGATACGCAAGAAACCCGCACATTGTTCGTATGCTTTCGCACCTAGTTTTGGCACCTTTTTAAGTTGCTCACGGTTTGTGATTTTGCCGTTTTCTTGGCGGTATTTTTCTATACTTTTTGCAACACCGCTGTTAAGGCCAGCCACGTAGGTAAGTAGGCTAGGACTTGCAGTGTTTACGTCAACTCCAACCGAGTTTACGCAATCTTCCACAACGCCTTCTAGTACTTCGGTCAAGCGCGCTTGTGGCATATCGTGTTGATATTGCCCAACACCGATTGACTTAACGTCAATTTTGATAAGTTCGGCAAGTGGGTCTTGCAAACGTCTTGCAATGCTCACCGCACTACGCAAAGCCACATCGAAATCTGGGAACTCGCTCGCGCCAAGTTTGCTTGCACTGTACACACTAGCACCCGCCTCGTTTACAACCGCGTATTCCACTTTGCGGTTTAGTTTTGGGATAAGGTTTGCAACAAATATTTCGCTTTCTTTGGTTGCGGTTCCGTTTCCGATGGAAATTACGTCAACCTTGTCTTTGTCGATAAAGTATTTTAGTTTTACTTCCGCTTCTTCCACTTTGTTTTGTGGTGGAGTAGGGTAAACTACGGTCGTGTCAAGCACGTTTCCGTTTTGGTCGATTACGGCAATCTTACAACCCGTACGATATGCTGGGTCTAGGCCAAGGATAACCTTGTTTTTAAGAGGTGGTTGCATAAGTAGTGGTTTTAGGTTTATCTCAAACATCTTAATTGCCTGCTCGTTTGCTTTGTCGGTAAGTTCTGTCCTAACTTCTCTCTCAATACTTGGCTCGATAAGGCGATCGTAACTGTCGGCACATACCTCGGTAAGTAGCTCAAGATATGGGCTGTTTTTCTTTATAAACATTCTGTGAATTTCTTTGTCTACAAGTTCTCTGTTTACGTCAAGCGTAACTTTCAAGCAATCCTCGTTTTCGCCACGATTGATGGCGAGCGTGCGGTGACTAGGAAGTTTTGCAATAGGAGACTTGTAATCCTTGTACATTTCGTAAGTGAAATTACCCTCTTTATCAAGAAGTTTTGTTTGGATTTCGCCCTTGTTAAACAATAGTTCTCTTAATGTTTTTCTAAGTTCGGCGTTGTCGGAAATAATCTCGGCAATAATGTCCTTTGCTCCTTGAATAGCTTCGGCTACACTACCTACTTCCTTCTCGGCGTCAACATATTTTACTGCTTCTTCCTCAATGCTTCCGCCTTTTTGCGATAGGATAAACTCGGCAAGTGGTTTTAATCCTTTTGCGATTGCGACGCTTGCACGCGTTTTGCGTTTTGGTTTGAACGGACGATAAATGTCCTCAACTTCTGTAATTGTGTTGGCTTTGTTTAGCGCCTCAACAATCTCGTCGGTAAGATTTCCTTGCTCGTCGATAAGTTTGGTTACATCCTCTTTTCTCTTAACTAAGTTTCTCAAATATTTTAGCCTGTCATCGAAAAGCCTTAGGGTCTGGTCGTCACAACTTCCCGTAAGTTCCTTTCTGTAACGTGCTATAAAAGGAATTGTGCACCCTTCGTCAAGTAGTGCAATGATGTTTTCGGTATGGTTTCGGCTTATGCCAAGTTCCATACTAAGTTGTTCTTTAATATCCATATGTACCTCATTTTCATATTGTGCGTTTTTATTATATCACAATCACCACTTTTAACAAAATTATAACCGCCGAAAATTAAAATACTTTTTGGTGTATTAAGTATAGTTTCTTTCAAAAAAATACAAACTAAAACAAAAAAGAGTGTGGGGTTTTATGGGCAAATTAAAACAGGCGGGCGTAATTTTAATGGTTGTAATAGTTTTTGTGAGCGCGGGAGTGGTGGCGATAGTGCTTGGAACAAGAAGTTCGCACGTGCATTATGTGTGCTTGGAAGTAAACCCTCGCATCGAATTTTTAACCGATAGTAAGCACAACGTTAGTTCGTTTATTCCGCTTAATGAAGAGGCGAAAGAACTTGTGATTCAAGAAGAATTTGTAGGTGTGAAAATAGATAAGGCGGTGGAAAAATTTCTCGACCTTTGTATGAGAGCGGGATACTTGAAAATTCACGGCGAGGACAATGCAGTGAAACTTTCGGTTTTGTCGGGTCTAAACCAGGGACTGGAAGTAGAACTTACTAGAAAAATAAATGGCTTCTTTGTAAAAAACGAAATTTTGGGTGTTGTCGTAGATAGTAGTCAGGATTTACAAAACTTTAAGGACGCCAAAAAACTTGGCGTGTCTGCGGAACGATACGACCTTATGAAAGCGGTTGCTGAAAACGATCTGACAAAGTCTGTAAAAGAACTAAAAAACAAGTCAAGCCTAAAACTTATTAAAATGATAGAACAACAACACAAAGACTACGAGTTTTCCTATACTGAGGAAGAACTTAATAATAAAGTAAAACTGATTGATTTTAATAGGACTAATGTGGAAGAACACCTTGCAAATATCACAACTAAAACCACCCGCGAGTTTAAAGAAAAACTACAAAAACACACTAAGAAAAATGGGAAAAAATACAAACTTAATTACGACTACACATATAATTCTTGGGTGGCAGGTTAAAAACCTGGTTTAACGTATTGGTCAACATAAATATACTTTGTGGATAATTTAAATATACTTTATGGCAAAAACATATGACTTTTTGACATAAAGTATTTTTTATTATTTGTTTAAATATTGACTAATTGAATAAAAGTGGCATTGCTTGTATTTGAAATAAGGTGGTTTAATTAGTGTTTGCTAAAATGTCCGAATTTTAAAAAATATTGACAAATATATGTTTTAGGGTGTAATATTATCCTAGATTAGGAGAGATTATAATGTATTTTATTTTAACTTTGCATCATCATAGCAAATAATACTTGCCGATTGAAAGTATGGTAAGTAACTTTTACTATGCCGTTTGATTAAAGTTAAGATAAGTAAAATAAAACATCAGCGCGCATAGTGGCTGGTGTTTTTTTGTTGTTAACGCGCTAAAAGGCGCAATTACAATTTGAAAATACAAAAAAATATGATATAACATTATAGACTAGGAGATAAATTATGAAATATGTAGAACCAAAAACTCTTTCGGGAACAATGGAGTTGTTGCCAAAGGAGCAGATATTATTTAACGAAATTAAGGACACTATTAAGAGTGTTTATGAGTCGTATGGGTTTTTGCCACTTGACACGCCAGTTATTGAGCGGGCGGACGTTTTGCTAGCAAAGGCTGGGGGCGAGACCGAAAAACAAATATATAGATTTAATAAGGGCGACACCGACATTTGTATGCGTTTTGACCTTACCGTTCCGCTTGCAAAATATGTGTCGGCTAATATCAACACATTGGAGTTTCCTTTCAAGCGCTATCAGATAGGCAAGGTGTATCGTGGCGAGCGCCCTCAGAGGGGCAGATATCGCGAGTTTTATCAATGCGATATTGACACAATTGGCAAGGACTCACTTTCTATCAAAAACGACGCCGAGTTCCCAGCAATTATTTACGACATTTTCAAGCGCCTTGATTTTGGTGATTTCACAATTATGCTTAACAACCGCAAAATCATAAACGGGCTTTTTGAAGCGGTTGGATTATCCGACCTTAAAGAAGACGTTATGCGACTTGTGGACAAGTTTGACAAGGTGGGCGAGCAGACTGTAAGGCTAACACTTTTGGACGACTACAAATTAAATAAGTCCACAGTGGACAACTTGCTAAAATTCTTGACCTTTAAAGGCACAACCGACGAGACCATTGCAATGATGAAGAATTGCGGAATTGACAACGACACATTCCAAAGCGGAGTGAGCGAATTGGAAGAAGTTGTAAGATGCGTGCGTCTTCAAGGGGTTCCAGATAAGTACTTTAAAATAAAACTTACTATCGTAAGAGGCTTAGACTACTACACGGGCACAGTTTTGGAAACTGTCCTAAACGACTATCCAGAACTTGGCAGTGTTTGTGGTGGCGGGCGTTATGAAAACCTAGCAGGCTTCTATACCGACCAAAAACTCCCAGGAGTGGGCATTGCGATTGGACTTACAAGGCTTTTCTATCAACTTTGTGAGAAAAACCTTATAAAATCGGACAAAACAAGTGTGGCCGATGTGCTTGTGCTTCCAATGGACGAGAATGCAATCGAAAAAGGATACGAGATTGCAAGCAAACTTAGACTAAACGGAATTAAGTGTCAGTTGTATTTGGAAGATAAAAAGTTTAAAAACAAAATAAACTACGCAAGCAAACTTGAAATTCCTTACACCATAATCATTGGCGAGGACGAAGTTAAAAATAATTTTGTGACCCTAAAAGATATGGTCAAATTTTCACAAGAACAAGTCGCCGACTCCGACCTTGTAAAATCAATAATCCAAAAACTAAATGCTTAACAAAAAAAACTCTACGAATAAAGTAGAGTTTTTTTACAAATGTTAATGTGATAAACCAATTTGCACTCGGCAAGTACTAACGATACACTTGTTTGATACAGGCTGTCACGCCCAGTGACCCGAGAACTAACTCGGCAAGTATTAGCGATACACCTGTTTGACATAGTCTGTGCGACAGCACCCAAGAACTGACTTAGCAAGTGCTAACGATACACTCGTTTGACACTGTCCGTGCGACCAGCACTTAGTAGAGTTTTGGAAGGAGCCATAATACAAAACGTTTTGGCACAAGCCTGTTAAGAAAAGCATAAACCTTGTACTCAAAACCAACCAAATTGCTAGGAGGCGGATTTTTCTTGTTGCTCACCTTGTAAATCACTTTCGCAACCTTTTCGGGCGTCATTCCTTTTTGTTCAAACTTTTCCATACGCCCGACAGATGTGTTTTCCTTTTGATAAACATTGCCGGTGTCGTTTTGCTGTTTTTCACGAGCCTGCGTAAACCCAGTTTTCGTGTCGCCTGGAGTAACGGCACATACCCTTATGCCAAAGTCTTTCACTTCGACCCTAAGCGAATGCGTAAACATTTCAAGCGCAGCCTTGCTGGACGCATAAAACGCTTGATATGGCATAGGGAAAATCGCACCAGCAGGGGAGGTGATGTTGATGATGCACCCGCCTTTTTGCTCACGCATTATTGGCAAAACCGCCTTTGTCATACGCACCGCACCCATAAAGTTTACGTCCATTTGCTTTTGGATACTCTCCAAACTGCAAAACTCAACTGACCCAGATATCCCGAAGCCTGCGATGTTTAGAAGCACATCAATACGCCCTTCTTTTTCGCGGACATAGTTAACACACCTTTCCACATCATCTTGATTTGTTATGTCGCCTTGAAGACAAACAATGTTTTCAAGGTTGTATTCTTGAAGAGCCATTCCATACACTTTGTCGCCCATTTCGGCAAACTTGATTGCGGTCGCTTTTCCAATCCCGCTGGACGCGCCAGTGACCAAAACAACTCTTGTAACTTTTTCTTTACTCATAGTTTCCTCGCTTTTTATATGGATATTATAATAGAAAAAGCAAAACTCGCAAAGTGAATTTTGATATACTTGACAAAAACGCGGACAAAATTATTGATTTTTAACGCATTTTAGAGTACAATAATCTTTGCAAAAACAAAGGAGAAAAATATGAAAAAGAAATACGATTTTAAGAAAGAATTTTGCGGATTTTTTAGCGATTTTAAAAAGTTTATCTCCAAAGGCAACATTGTCGATATGGCTGTCGGCGTTATCGTTGGCGGTGCGTTTAGCACAATTGTGACCGCGCTTACAAACAAAATTTTGATGCCACTTATCAACTTGCTTTTGTCGGCAGGCGGAGAAAACGGGCTTGAAAAAGCATACACAATCCTAAAACCCGTGTACGACGCAAACAACGAACTTGATTTGACTAAGAGTATCTACATTGATTGGGGCGCATTTATAACCGCTATTATCAACTTCTTCATTATTGCGTTTGTGTTGTTCCTAATCATTAGGGCAATGATGAAAGCGTCACTTATGGTCGATGATGCAGTAAAACTTAGCAAAAAAGAGAGTAGAGAAGAGCGCAAAATGATAAGAGCGCAGGCTAAGGCAGAGGGGCGCCCATACAAAGAAGTTTGGGCAGAACACGAAGAACGAAAAGAAGCCGAGATGGCAGAAAAAGCGCGTATCGCCGAAGCAAACAAACCTAAAATTGAAAGCCAAGAAGATATATTGAAAGACATTAGAACTTTGCTTATCGCACAAGCAGAGAAGACCCAAGATAAGGAATAATATTTAGGTTGCACGAAATAAAAAACACTTGAATTTCAAGTGTTTTTTTCATAGTCCGATTAAATACTAGCGACTAAATTTTGTTTCTAAATGGATTTCTCTTTGCGTACTTAAAATCTTTTCTCTCTGTGTGTCGCATATCTTTAAGCGCAATTAGTTGGTCGGGATTAACCTTAGACTCAATCACTTTGTAGCCGTTTTGCCTAAAAAATCTCTCGCTTCGATAGTTTTTCTTGTGAACTTCGGCGGACACACAACTGTGACCTAGCGAATGCTCCTCAATGTATTTAAGCAAACTGCTTGCAACTCCCATACCTTGCATAGATTTTTTCACGCCAATTTGCAAAATGTGTAGGTCGCTTCCTTCTTCGTTTTTTCTAACATGTTGACCACTGTCAAGCGAGCAAAACCCAGCAAATTCGCCGTTTACATAAGCGAAAATTAAGTGCTCGGCATAATCGCGAATAAGGCTGTTGTCGCGTAGGAATCCGCCTTTTAATTGGTGGTGTTCGTTTATAACCGTGCGCGCCAAATTCATTGATTCCTTGTTAATGGCGGTCTCTCTAATGCCGATTGTTGTGACTTTTTCCTCGCCCAACGAGTTTTTGATGCAAGTGTATTTTTCGTCGTATTTCATTATTTTCTTTTCGTAATAATTTCTCAAGTCTTCTAGTTCTTGTGAACTCATCTTCCTCTCACCTCGCTAAAAATAGTATAACATAATAGCGACCATATTTCAAGGGGTAAATTTGCTTGCGACAACGCGATGTTTTGATGTAAGATAAGTAAAAGGAATTGATATGGATTTAATTAAAACCAATTGGACGGAAAAAGACGTTAGGGGCTTAAAAACCTACTTAAAAAGCATCGGAAATCCCGAAAAAGAAAAGTGGACGAGAAGGGTTATAAACACTCAAATGCCTATGTATGTAATTAAAATGCCACCACTTAGACAAATCGCAAACGAGATAGCAAAAGGAGATATTGAGAGTTATCTAAAACTCTTTCCTAACGAGTCGTACGAGGAGTGTGTTATCTTAGGTTTTTTAATCCCCAAAATTAAGGATTTTAAAACGCTAAAAACAACCTTAATTAAGTACGGGCAATTGGTAGACAATTGGTCGAATTGTGACCAGTTAAAGTTTAGGATAGACAACAATAACGCCCTTGAGTTTTTCCAAATGGCGACCGAGTTTTTGGAGTCGAAGTATACTTACGTGCGAAGAATAGGGGTTATTATCCTATTTGACTTTGTTAAGTTTGACGAATATGTGGAGCGGGTTTTTGAAAACATAATGACACTAAAAAACGACCAAGAATACTACGTAAATATGGCTGTCGCTTGGCTTGTGGCAGAGATGTTTATAAAAAGACGGGAGGAGACTTTGGAGTTTTTAAAAACCGACCCGCTTAACGCTTTTGCCGTCAACAAAGCAGTGCAAAAATGTCGCGATAGTTTTAGAGTGAGCGCGTCCGACAAGGAAATGCTACTTCAATTTAAGAAGTGATTTTAAAGGCGTAATAAATATGATTTTATCTGTACTTTGCGCTATATGGAACAATATAAAAGTAAATATAAGAGAATATAATTCTCTTTTTTCTTGACTATGGTTTCAAAAATCACTAAAATCATATAGCAAAATTATTTTAATATTTATTGTAAATCTTTATTGAGGTTAATGAATATATATTTAAGGTTTTTTAATTTTAAGGAGGAAGAATGTTTAACGTCATTTTTAAGAATTTCAAGAAAAGTGAATGGTTATCAATCCTTTTAGTTGTGGTGTTTATCGTGGGTCAGGTGTGGCTTGACCTAAAACTTCCCGACTATATGCAGGAGATAACCGTGCTCATCAACAACGGCACCGCGACGGTTGGCAAGGTGTTCGCGTCGGGTGGAATGATGCTACTTTGCGCCGTGGGAAGCGCGCTTATGTCGATTGCAGTCGGCTTTGTTGTGGCTAGGCTTTCGGCGACTGTTTCGGCAAGGCTTAGAGCGCAAGTTTTTGGAAAAGTGCTAGGATATAGCCATAGCGAAATTAGCAAATTTTCAACATCAAGTCTAATTACGCGTTCCACCAACGATATCTCGCAAATCCAAGGCTTTATCGCAATGGGAATGCAGTCCACAATCAAAGCGCCAATTTTGGCAGTATGGGCGATATGCAAGATAGCAAACAAAAGTTGGCAGTGGAGTACGGCGACAGCAGTTACAATCGGTATACTTTTGGTGGCGGTAATAACAATGTTGTTGCTGGTTTTGCCAAGGTTTAAGAAAATCCAAACCTTGACCGACAATCTTAACAACGTGACCCGCGAAAACTTAACAGGTGTGCGAGTTGTGAGGGCTTACAATGCCGAGGGTTATGAGGAAGAAAAGTTTGAAAAAGTAAACAAGGACATTACGTCCAATCACTTGTTTAGCCAGCGAATTATGTCAATTCTTAATCCGCTTATGACACTTTTAATGAGCGGGCTTAGCCTTGCGATATATTGGATTGGCGCAAATATTATCAATGAGGCGCCACTTGCCAACAAGGCGGTTTTGATGGGCGATATGGTCGTATTCTCAGCATACGCTATGCAAGTGGTTATGGCGTTTATGATGCTTATAATCATATTCGTTATGACTCCAAGAACAATGGTGTCGGCGCGCCGTCTAAATGAGGTTTTGACCACCGAGTCGACTATTATCGACGGCGACGGAAATGTGACCCCAGTAGGCGAGGGCGAAGTGGAGTTTAAGCATGTTTGCTTTAAATATCCTAATGCCGACGAATATGTGTTAAAGGACATTAGTTTCACCGCTAAAAAGGGCGAAACGGTGGCAGTTATCGGCTCGACTGGTTGCGGGAAGAGTACACTTATCAACCTTGTTCCAAGGTTTTATGACGCGACCGAGGGTAGTGTGCTACTTGACGGCGTAAATGTTAAGGATTACAAACTTAAAGATTTGCACAACAAGATTGGATATATCTCGCAAAAAGCAGTTATGTTTGCGGGCACAGTCGAAAGCAATATTTCGCTAGGTGACTACATAAAAGAGCCTACAAAAGAGGATATGATGGACGCCATCAACCTAGCACAAGCGGGCGATTTTGTTGCAAGCGAAGAGGATTTGCAAAAACCTATCGCTCAGGGAGGCCTTAACGTTTCGGGCGGTCAAAAGCAAAGACTAAGTATTGCAAGAGCACTTCTTAGAGCGCCAGAAGTTTTGATATTCGACGACACCTTTTCGGCGCTAGATTACAAGACCGATAAAAAACTAAGAAAGGGCATTGAGAAAAAACTAAAAAATAGCACTTGTCTGATAGTCGCACAACGAATAGGCACCATTAAAAATGCCGACAAAATAATTGTGCTTGAAGACGGGGAAATCGTTGGAATGGGCAAACACGATGACCTGCTTAAAAACTGCAATGTCTACAAAGAAATTGCGTTGTCACAATTAAGCAAGGAGGAACTATAATATGCCAGGACCAATGAGAGCAGTAAACAAAGCAAAAGACTTTAAAAAGTCAACAAAAAGGCTGTTTAATTATAGTAAAAAACAAATTGTGTATGTAGTTGTCGCAACAATTTTGGCGGTTCTTAGCACGGTTCTAACCTTGATAGGCCCAAACAAACTTAGAGACATAACCAACATTATTGCCGAGCCGTTTGAGATAGTTAGAAACACTCACGTTTGGACGGGAATTGATGTTAATGCGATATTAAAAATTGCAATATTCCTAGTTGTGATTTACGGAGTGAGCGCACTTTCTGGCTACGGTCAAGGATTTTTGATGAGCGGAGTTACGCAAAGAGTGTCAAAGCGAATGCGTGGCGACATCTCCAAAAAAATAAACCGCCTGCCACTAAAATATCTTGACTCAACTCCTTATGGCGACGTGTTAAGCCGTGTGACCAACGACGTTGACACCGTTTCGCAATCGCTTAACAATAGCATAACAACACTTGTAAGTTCCATAACTTTGTTTTTAGGTTCGGTAATTATGATGTTTGTGACCAACTGGATTATGGCAATCTCAGCCATTGTTTCGTCGCTAATAGGCGTGGGGATAATGGGCATTGTTATGGCAAAATCACAAAAATACTTCAAACAACAACAAGAGGTTTTGGGCGCTTTGAACGGTCAGATTGAAGAGGCGTATTCGGGTCAAACAATCATCAAGGCCTACAACGCCGAAAGGGAAGTGACCGAAAAATTTGTCGCCAAAAACAACGAACTATATAGTAGTGCGTGGAAATCGCAATTTTTAAGCGGGCTTATGGGGCCGTTAATGAACTTTGTGGGCAACTTCGGATATGTTGTGGTGTGCATAGTGGGTTCGGCGCTTGCCATAAATGGAAACATCTCATTCGGCGTAATTATCGCGTTTATGGTGTATGTAAGGCTATTTACTCAGCCACTTGCGCAAATGGCACAGTGCTTGACCAATGTTCAACAACTTGTCGCTGCAAGCGAACGTGTATTTGAATTTTTGGACGAAAAGGAAATGAGCAATGCTGAGCCTAAGGCACAACTTAAAGACGTTAAGGGCGAGGTTGAATTTAAAATTGTTAAGTTTGGCTACAACCCCGACAAAACAATTATCCACGATTTTAGCGCTAAGATTAAGCCGGGTCAAAAGGTCGCAATAGTGGGACCAACTGGCGCGGGCAAAACCACGCTTGTAAACCTGCTAATGAGGTTTTACGAGATAGAAAGTGGCGAGATTTTAATAGACGGCATCAACATTCAAGATTTGTCGCGAGAAAATGTGCACGATTTATTTGGAATGGTTTTGCAAGACACCTGGTGCTTCAATGGCACAATAAAACAAAACATCATTTACTCAAAGCAAGGCGTGACCGACGAGCAAGTTGTTGACGCGTGTCGTGAGTGCGGATTGCATCACTTTATTAAGACCTTGCCTGAGGGTTATGACACAGTGCTTAGCGACAACACATCTATCTCCGCCGGTCAAAAACAACTTCTTACAATCGCCCGCGCAATGGTTCAAGATAATCCGATGTTGATTTTGGACGAGGCGACCAGTAGCGTGGATACAAGGACTGAGGTGCTTATCCAAAAAGCAATGGATAAACTTATGAAGGGTCGCACAACATTTGTAATTGCGCATAGACTGTCTACTATCAAAAATGCCGACTTAATCCTTGTATTAAAAGACGGGGACATCGTGGAAAAAGGCAAACACGACGACCTATTAAAGCAAGGCGGTTTTTATGCCGAACTTTACAATAGTCAGTTTGAAGAATAATATATTTGATAATGGTTTGTTTGTAATCGCTTTATTTTAAAAAAACTCTATCCAATAAAGATAGAGTTTTTTTTAATCAACTTTTTTAATGTGGTCGGTTTTGTAATTTAGTTTTTTGTAAGCAAAATCGCCTTGTGTGTTTTTCTCAATTGAGGCAAGTGTAAGAGTGGTAAGTAGTAACACAAACAAGTCCATAGTAGGGGCTTGGTCGGTAAGACCAGTAAGTTCTATAAAAATTATTAACATTATTAAAAATGCGTTTTGAGCCGACGGGCGTGTAAAGCACACTTTGTATTTTTTGTAATAGAAGTACGCCACAATTATGGTGCCAATAACGCCCACACTTGTAAAGTATTGCAAAACTGTGTTGTGAGCAAGGATAATTTTGACCACTGTGTTAAGCGATGGGACTGTTTCGTCGCTTATAAATCCTACACCAAACCAAGGGTTTTCGGTAAACTTGTCCCAGCACCAAGGCCATAGGTAGTTTCGACCGTTTCCGCCCGAGCCAAACTTGGAAAGGATAGATCCGACTATTATCGACAAGTCTTTGCTAAACGCTATCACGAATAAGCACGTCACGGTTATCACTAGGGTGTATTGCACTTTGTTTTCGCTCGTTGCAAAACTGTAAGTGGTTAGCCCCACAAATGCAAGCCCCGCAAGCGCGATGTTCATTCGGCAGAAGCATAGGCACACCGATAAGGCTAGGAATGTGGCAATAATGTAGTATAAGTAATCGTATTTGTTTTTGTGTCCAAGTCCGAATGCGGATAGCATTCCAAGGCATATAAAAAGTGAAACCACATTGATGTTTTGTGCGCCGACTTGCGTCACTTTGCGGTCAATTATGGCGCTTAAAACGTCACCTGACGATATTAGCAAAATAATGGTTTCAATAGATAGCGCAACTGCACCCGCCATAATGGTTTTTAGCAAAAACGGCTTTAAGTTTTCGCAAAAGTTGATGGCGATAAAGTAAAATAAATATGCCACAAGCACCGCGCCCACCATCACAAGTTTTTCAAGTGGCCTTATCTTAAAGAAAAGCCCGCCTAGCAAAAATGCAACCGCTAGACACACAAATCCCCAAAACATATTGCCCTTTTGAAGGGTTAGTTTGTATTTGACTATGTGCTTTACTAGGTAGTAAATAAGGCTTAATATCAACAGCCCAAACGCGATAAAATAAACAATAAGGTGCGAGCGGTCAAAGTCGAATTGAATGAAAAATGAGATGTAGAGTATTGGTGCAAAGGCGTTTTTGATGTCGGTGCAAAACAAAAGCAAGGTAATCATATAGATTGCCGAGATTATAGCACATACGGTGCTTGCCTTGACACTCCAACATATTGTCAAAAGCAAAAATAGCACGTATATGGCATATTGAGATTGAATAATCTTTTTAAATTTTGCCATTATGTTTTTTAAACTGCCCTTAAAAATTTCTATAAATCAACAAATATGTCACAAGTATTATTTGACTTGTGACAAAGTAAATCGTTTTTACTTAAAAAATGGACGCCTAAAACTTTAAGGTGTCCATTAGTATTTTATTCCTCGTCAAAATCGGTCTGTTTTGGAACATTTTGGTTGTCCATCTTTCCGCGATAAACAACATATTTACAAAACAAAAATTCGGTTACAAAGTTTAAAATCATGGTTATTGCTAGCACGAGATATTCGTTCCAGTTTGCACCTGTTAGTGCGTCTCCGCCTAGAATGCTAAGCGGTGTAAACACAAGATAATATCCGAAAACTTCCAACATTGCAATCGGAATGTTTGCTGCCGACTTGAATGTGAATTTGCGGTTGAATGTAAAGTTCCATAGCACGCTAAGAGTAAGCGAGATCAGATAACTTGGCCAGTACGACCACTTTACAAGTTCGTTTAGAAGCGTAAACGATATGATTTGAATAATCCCCGCACTTAGCGAGAAAAACAAAAATTTTAGCGCGCGCATAAGTTCTATTCGCTTAGACGCAAATATCATAGCGGCGTCCTTTGGAGAAAGGTCCTCAGTTGTTTTTTCGATTTCCTCAATTTCTTGCTTATTCAGTAAATTTTCGTCCTTCATTTTGGACCTCACTTGTAACAATCATTTAGGTTATTATATCATAATATATTTCTGTTACAAAGTGAAAATAACACTAATCTAGTTTTAATGACAATTGATTTGTGTTTGGAATGTCGTGTTTTTTTAATTTTGGCTCGCTTTTTTCTGCCCTAAACAGCGCATAATCTCTCACAATAGGCGAGTCCTCTTTTTTGTTTGCCACTTCCACAGGAACATTTTGTGTAGTAACCACAACATTATACTTTTTGCTCTTTGGATTAAGTGGCTCAATTGGAAACGCCGAAACGGTTGCGAATGAAAACTCTGGCGCAGTCACAACCTCTCCGTTTTCGGCTACTGTATTTGCGAGAACCGAGTTTAGAAGCGCTGGGATTTCGCTAAAAATTTCTCTGTGGTTTTTGTAAATGTCGTCCAAAATGTTTTTGGCTTCCACGTGGTCAAGCGGGGTGGAGTATATGTTTTCAAAAGCCTTGTTTTTAAACAACTTATCCTCGCGCCCATCGCGATTTTCGTATGAAGGATATATTTGAGTGCTAAGTGCCTCTTCAAGCAGTTCTAGCCTGCTTGCGTCAAACGAATACAATGGCCTATTGTGATTTGCAAGATAGTAGTCGTTTATTTTCTTTCTGTAAAGATAATATTCGCATAGCGTGTATACATTTAGATAGTTTAGGATTGTGTTGTTGCTTTTTGGCGCGTCTTCGCCATATGTGCGACTTTCATATGAGGTGATATCTTCTTTTATAAGGCCTAATAGATTTCTAAAATCATAGTCGACCTTTTCAAACGAGCGCGCTTTCACGCCGTGATTGATTTCGGTGTTGAGCGCCTCAATGTCCATATTATAACTCTGTTTTTGGCGCGCCAATATATAATCAAGCACCGCAAACTGACCATATATTTCGTCAAAAAGTTTTAGCGACTTTTTGTGGCGGTCGTTTAGGATTTCTTGTACGCGGTTGCCGTTAATGGAAAAGTACTTGTACGCTTGTTTTAGTACTGGGTTGGAGGTCATGTAAAAATAGGAGTTTATTGTCCTATACGACTGCGAAAAGCGGTCGTTTTGAAATTCGTATTTGGTGTGTCCTTGTCCACAATATTTGCTTTGGGAAAGTACGCTTGCCTGCTGTACAACAAGCCCACTCTTCGTTTTGCTTGGCATTATTATGCAAGGAAGTTCGTCCAAAATGCGCTTTGTTTTGTTGTTTTCGCTCGCGATGGCGCACCTTAACACCGCTCTTAGTATGTTTTCGGTTTGAATATCCATATTTCACCTCAAAACCCATATTATTTACTATATTATAACAAAAAAATTGCTACAATTCAATAGCAATTTTTGATTTTGTGTATTATGGAAATTTTTACCTTTTTTACTTGAAAATTGGCAAGAAAAGTTGCCTAAATATATCGAGCGATGGCACGCGACCCGCTTTGACCGTGTATTCGACTTTACCTTGAAGTTGGTCATAACTAAAACACCCGTACTGTGCGCTGTCACTGCTGTTGGCGCGATTGTCACCAAGCACAAAAAACTCGTTTTCGCCCACAACAACGCTCTTGCCTTGGAATGTTTTAAATTCGTTGTATTTTTTCGTGTTGCCTTCAATGCCGTTTATATATGGCTCGTGAAGACGTTCTCCATTTCGATAAACATAATAGTAGCCAGTTACATCTTCTTTTATCTCAATTGTGTCGCCACTAAGTCCGATTACGCGCTTTATTATATCCTTGTCGGAAGTCGAAATAATCACAATGTCGCCGTAGGTGATTTCGTGCGTTTGGCTGTAATACACAATGTCGCCGTCACTAAAAGTGGGGCACATACTTTCGCCTTTTATCTTGTCCGCAATATACACCTTTGAAAATGCGATTAGGATTACAAAAACCGCAACTAAAAACAAAAATAGCGCCGAGCATATCTTGTCGCTAAGCGAGGTTTTCTTTGGGAATATTAAGTTTCTAAAATTAACTGTTCCTTGTTTCATATATTTAATATACCACAAAAAACGAATTTTTGAAATGAAATAGGAAAACTTCGCCTTTAATTTTTTCACTTTTCTTTAACATTTTTAATTAAAACCTAAAAAAGTAGATGTTTTTTTGCCCGATTTGATGTATACTTATTTGTGTTGAATATGTTTTATAAGGCTTGCTATCTAATTTGAATCCAAATAGAGATTATATAAAAATCAATATGATGGCAGTATAACTAAGTGGTTAAAATAAAAAATCCTATCACTTTTTAGCAAATATAAAGCACTAGGAAATGTTAAAACATAAACGCCAAAACAATAGACGACCTCATAGACGTCAAAATTAGTTTTCAAAAAAAACAAACACGCCTGACATATGCGTTTGTAGCTCAATTGGATAGAGCATCGGTCTTCGGAACGACGAGTTTGGGGTTCGATTGTCCCCATAAAAAAATAATCAATTTGCACTGCTAGCTCAATTGGATAGAGCATCGGTCTTCGGAACCGAGGGTTACGCGTTCAAATCGTGTGCAGTGCACCATAAAAGCCCGATTTTATGGGCATTTCAGCGATTTTTGATAGTCGCTGATTTTTTATTATTTGCAAAAAAACAACCCCTAAAAATGAAAATTTTTCACAATTAGGGGTTCGTTTCTTACTAGAAAATTTTAATGGTTTTTTACTTAAAAATGACCGATTTTTGCTTGTTTTCTACAAATTTTCTACAAATTTATCACAAATTTATGCAAATGACATATTATATCGTATTGTGTTTGCTAGTGTTTTACATTTCAAAATCCTTATTTCTTTTTCTTTTTTCAAGGCGTTTTTCTTCTAGCATTCGTTCTAATTTTTCAATTTCATCATCAATTTCTTCTTCGGTTTCTTCAATGTTTTCTTTATTGCTAAAATTAAGAGCACTACTTATTGTGCTTGCACTTTCAAGTTTTGTAGAATAATCCAAATGAGAATATACATCTGCTGTTGTATTAAAATTGGAATGACCTAACCATTCTTGAATGTTTTTCATTGGAGTTCCGTTTGCAAGCATTAAACTTGCACACGAGTTTTACCGTTTTAATAATACTGAACAATTTCTTTTATTTGTGATTTACTGTCTTTAAAAGTATAGGTCACTTTTTCACCAACATTCTTTTGCGAAATGAATACCATTGGCTTGTTGTTTTCAATTGGCCATTCACAGGCTTGCGCCCAGCGCGGTGGCTTATTTTCATAAACAAACAGTGTTTTAACTATTTCTTTGCTTTCTTTAATCGCTTTTGATATGCTTTCAATTTTGCCAAGTTTGGATATAACATTGTTTACAATAAACTTTTCAACATCTTTCTCCGCATTATACACCAACGACATTTCTGTTATTCCACTAAGGATAAAGTCATTTATATCTTCTTGGCTTAAATATTGAATATTTTTACCTTTTGATAAATAATCCCTTATCAATAACCAGACTAAATAATCACCAACTCTTGTTCCGTCTTCTAAATCTGTGTTTTTTGAATAACTCGTGTTCATCCATTCAATTGCTGTTGTGGTTTTAGGATTTGGCGGACTATTTTTTAAAACCTTATTAAATTCATCTTGTAAACTATTATCATTATTTACTATTTCAACAAATTCTTTAGCAGAAATTTTTTTATTATAAAAATCTAAAATAGGCTGAATGTTCATAAATCCTCCTTAAATTTTAAGTGGCTTTGTGCCGTAAGTTTCTTCTGTTATAAATTTGCTATAACATTCAACATTGTCGGTGAATGCATTTCTTATTAAAGCAACAGCTTTGCCTTCAACCATGACAGCAAATGATTGTTCATCAATCCATTTAAATTCAAAATTCTTAATTGGAGCAATACCCTCTGGAATAGCACAAGCAGAGATGTGCATCCTTGGTTGCATCCCTTTTTCCATTGATTTAATATCTTTTTCAATCGGAGCCTTACAATAATTTGCAAGCCAACACTTAGCAAAGATATGATTTCTTCTTTCATTTGTGACATATAAATAGGCACATTTATTGTGTTCTTCTATAAAAAATTCTCTGCCGTTTTTTAGTTCTGCTTTTCGCAATTTAGGTCCAAATAACATATTATTACTCCTCTTATAAGAGATTATAGCACACAATAGCTGTTTTTGTATCAATAATTTTATAAAAATCTCAATTTTTCTAACGGAACAGCGAAAAATGCGCTTGAGTCTTGCTTTTGCCTATATTTTCGGGCTTTTAGTGATTTAATAACTCCAAAAGTGGCTGAATGCCTTTGCTTATGGGAAGAATAAGTAATCTTAAACAACTTTAAAAAGATAAAAACGACACTTGCTAAAACTGGTGCTAAAAAACTCAAAATCTTGCATAATAAGCACCAGACCTATCAACCTTGGTCGCATTTTTACTTGAAAAGCACCCACCGCCAACACGACCAACTCCGCCATAAGTATCAACAACAATCTTTCTTCCAACGCAACCAGAATCTCCATAAGAGCCCCAAATTGTAAACTTGCCACTTGGATTGATGATGTAGTGAATGTCTTTTGTGTATTTTTTGTATTCTTTCAAAACTTTATCCAAAACATTCTCCTTGATTAACTGTTGTATTTCTTCAAGTTGAAGCCTTTTATCATGAGAAACAGAGATTAAAACAGTAGAGATTTTACTTGGTTTTTCATTGTTATATTCTACCGTTACTTGACTTTTTGCATCTGCAAAGAAATCGGTCCTTGTTCTTCTAAATGACTCATACTGACGCATTATTTTATGGGCTATTAAGAGAGGCAATGGCATAAATTCTTTTGTTTCGTTAGTTGCGTATCCATAAACCATGCCTTGATCATTCGCACCAATATCATCTTTAACAACAGCTTGATTAATGTCAGGGCTTTGCTTACTTATTTCTTTAATTATTTTAAATTTATTTTTGTAGCCAATATCTTTTAAAATTGTTCTAGCGATACTATCATAATCTATTTTTGCTTTTGTTGTTGCTTCTCCGTAAATAAAAAGTTTATTGTTTTTAATTGCACACTCAACAGCCATTTGTGAATTTGCGTCTTGCGAGAGTGCTTCATCTAAAAAGGCATCTGCGATAACATCACAAGTTTTATCAGGATGCCCAATGTTTACGCTTTCGCTTGTAATAATTTTTTTCATTTTTCTTTCATCCTTTATTTTTTATTTCCATAAAGGGATTAAAAAATCCCATCGTTACCGATAGGATTAAAAATTATATAGTTCCCATCGGTCAGCCTTTAGCACCTTAACCATTGTCAGGTTGCTGTGTGGTCAACGGGGCTGTCCCTCGCACACTCTTTATGGATGTAAATATCTTACATCTTTTGAACTACTTTGTCAAATTTCTTTCTTTATTTCTAAAATTAAATGCAATAAAATGTATAGTTTTTTAATACCGTTTCTAAGATAATTTACAATAAAAATGCAAAAATTCTGCAAGTATGTCGTTTAATGTTGTATTTTATTTACAAAATATTGTATGATAACTTTTGTTAAATTAAAGTGCCTAAAAGCCTTTATTCCTCGGGGTTTTAGCTATATCACAAAACGATTTTATATGTTAAAAAACGATTAAAATATGATACAATTTGGTAAGTTTTGGTGCCCCCTTCGGAACCGAGGGTTGGGGGTTCGAGTCCCTTCAAGCGCACCAATAAGACGTATGCCAAAAAGAGCATACAACTTGCCATACTACTTACTTGGCAGGTTTAATCAATAAAAAAACAACCGACTAAATTCTTACGAGAACAGTCGGTTATTTTTTATAACTTTTTTTTGATACAGTCTATTTAGTTCTTCTTATTTTTTTTGGTAAACATTGATTTTATTGCAATGCCCAAGTCTGCAAAAGTTTTTTTCTTTACTGCAAACCAGAATAATGAAAACCCAGCAATTCCAACAAATACCACTGCACCGATTATTATGCCTGCAATTTTACCACTGCTTAGGGTATCGTTTTGTTTTTCACCGCCATTCGTTTCTGGTTTAGGCAATGATAAATTGTCGTAAACTGCCGTAAGGCTTACTTCACTATTTACCGGAAATGTATAGTTTTTGTTTGTGCTTACAATTTCTCCTCGTTCATTTTTCCAGCCTTTAAACACTTTTCCAGCAGTTGGTTCATCGGCTGTTATGGTTATACTTTCTCCTGCCTTAACAAACTCTTTATCGCCGTTAACAGTGCCACCAGTGATTGTTACTTTGTACGTGCCGATTTTTGCAATTCTAAGGTCGGCAATTTCGTTTCCAACTTTATCAAAGTGTTTTCCACAAACTAAACAATCACAGTGTCCTTTTGTTCCAAATTCTGTTTCGGTTGCTGATACTTCTTCTTTCCAGTCACCGTAAGTATGGGGTTTTGTTGTACCATAAGTGGCTTTGCAAACGGCACAAATTGCTTTTTCTGTGCATGTTGCAGTTCCACCCAAACAGTTTGCTGTTTCAGTATGGCTACCATCTTTCTTACAAGTGCGAGTGTGTGTACCATTTCCATTGCTAATCCACTCGCCCCAACTGTGGATATGAATATTGGTTTGTTTGGTGTAATAATACGTCACTGTTTGGCCACTGCCGTTTACTGTTGCGTGTTGTCCTTCCGCTCTTGCGAAAGTATGCCCCAAAAGTGTAGGAGGTGCAGTCCAATTGAGAGTGGTTCCAAGTGGAATAGGTATTACGGCTTTTGGAGCGTTTGGAATTTCACTTCCGTCTTCAAACTTGTATTCTATATTTACGTTTGCATAAGTTTGAGTTTCTGTGTTGTCATTTGCTAGCACGTTTCCTGTTTCGTCTATCACTTCAAAAGCAACTGTGCCTCCACTACTTAATACTGCATTTGCAGGAATTTGATAAATCATAGAACAACTCATTAGTCCGGAGTTAAAATCGCTACCAGTATATTCTAAAGCACCTTTAGGCCAAAATTTGTTTTTATCACCCCATACGGGAATAGTAAAAGTTTGAGTTGATTCAAGCTTACTGCCACTTGTCGTAGTTCCAACACTTCCGTCAGCACGTTTTATCCAAACCTTCATGGTAATGTATCGTTCTGTGGTTGCAGAAAGATTTTGGATAATTGTTCTAAGCTCAATTTTTTCACCTACCATACTAGCGTCGAATTTGTTTTTGTTTGCTCCGCTAAGAATCACATTGTTATGATAGTTTGCGAAATTATAATACCCAGTAGAGGTTGTGTCTTCAAACTCAGAGTAAGTGGTATATTGACCAGTATATTTCTTAACTTCAGGGTTGGCAACATAGATGCTTTTTCCGCTTACAAGTTGCGATAATCTTTTATAACCTTGCAACTTACAAACTTCACATAATTGGAACTCTGTTTTACGCATAAGGCACTCAAAACTTGAGTTGTAAGCATTGCCATAACCTAGTGGATTGCATGTATAAGTTTTTCTAAAACCTAATAGTTGTTTCCATTTTACATTGTTTGGATCGTGAGTGTGTGTTACATTTAATGATGTGATATCATTTTCTGGTGCAGTCCTATCTAAATACTCGTCGCCAAGACCTAATAATCCGTGTCCAAGCTCGTGAGTAAAAGTCTTTGCAGCTCGGTAGTTGTCCGATGGTGTTATGAAATAGTGAAATCCCCACTTTAAATTTGTATATGCGTCACCAAAATCACGGGTGGTATTTACAAGCAAGGCAAACTGGTTAATGTAATTATGCACGTAATAAAATGGGGGATATTGGTCGTTGTCTTCCTCATAATATTTGTCAGGTTCAGTGTTATTAGGAATATGGGCATCGTGTATTTGTTCAATAAATGTAGGGCCTATACATCTTTCAAAAATATGATTTTTCCACTGACTGCCCATATTTGTTGATATCGAAGACGAGTTTTTACTACTTACTATTACGTCAAAAAATGTACTGCCACCATTCTCAAAACTCGACTCTGATGCTGTGCAAAGTGCATAGACGTTAAAACGGTCGGCATAACTACGGTATGGTTCATACTGCATGGCACCCCTCCAAACCTTTTTGACGTCGTTTATATACTTTTGTTGCTGACTTTTTGTATATCCTTCACCACAAAACACGATAACCATATTTTCGGTATCGCTTCTTGTTTTTTGAATAGTGTAGACGGGGATTGTTGGATTAGCATACTTGCCGTCACTTGAGTAATAAGGCCCAAGGGTAAGTTCAAGTTTTTGTTCAATATCAATATCCCACTCTTGGTTTGGGTCGTCTTCAGGCTCGGCAACGGTATAATCGTCTTCAATGTTGTCGGGAGCAGAACCAATATATGGGTTTGACAGTGTTCCATTGCCTGACGTTGATACGTAATAGTTGGTATCAAGATAAAATGCGGGTCTCACTCCAATGTAATCTCGTTGAGGTGACTCTCTGCCTATTGTTCCATTATTATGGACATAACGCATATCGTGGTTGCAATCTGTTACCGGAGTTCTTAGCCAATATGGCCAGCTCATTCCTTCTTCATTTTTACCCACATAGTAGCTGTCAAAATTTTTCCAAACAGCATTTACTTGCTTAACATCGAGAAGAAAAACTTTTTCAGTTGATTTTTCGCCGTATGCACTTTCAAAGTTGTTAGCAACGTTTTGAATATCATAATTTAATTCCAAATCGGAGCGACCATCGCCGTCATAAATTCCTTGTTTGTATTCTGGATGAGATACAAGCGAACGTTGAGTGATAGTCTTCATTGCTACAATTTCAGCTTTTGTAAAGTCGTTTAAAAACCCAGCTTTTCCATCATAAGCATTACCATCAACATAATTAGCTTTTGGTGGATTACCACACAACCACTTTACCTCACCAGATGATGCAGTGGAATTTAACCACGAGCGCATATTACTGTCTTTCCAGTAATTGGAGCCATATCTATCACGCTTGTAATTTCGGCTGTGCGATTTCGAACGACTGTTGTCGCTGGTCATAGCATCATACGGAAGAGTATCAATTATTTTGTCGGCAAGCATAAGGTAGCCTTTTTCATCAACACTCACGCACTTCCAAATAATATTTTTGCCATTATATTTGCCAAGACTTATATAATCGCCAAGCTTTATTTGAGTGGATTTTGTACTGCTTGTTGATAAAGAGTTTAGAGTGTTTTCGATTGTTTTATTTTCCGCATTGGCAACACTTTTTATTCTCATTGCCTCACAGCCAAAAACAACAAGAACAAGTATTGTTGCGATTAACATTAAAATTGCACTTATTTTTTCAAAATATTTCTTCATTGTGGTTCACATCCTCCTAACTTTTCGTTTTTATAAACTTTGGGAGATAGGGTTTTATTTTAGTTTTTGACTTTATATTCAATAGTAAAATGATTTTATTAAACTTAAATCGTGCCTACTAATTATTTTTCTCACTTTATGAATTATATCATACATTATTGCAATTTCATATAAAAAAAGTCTAAATCAAATATTTTAATTATTTCACGACTTGCAGTTAGTAATTATAAAAACTTAATCTCTTTAGTATGTTAAACCTATATATATTTAATAAAAAACCCAAATCGAATACTGCTAAATGTATTTGGTTTGGGTTTTTATTGGTGCACCAAGTAAACAAAAAAGAAAAGCCTTAATGGTTTTTCTTTTTTGTTTACAATGAAATTGATTTTATGATTTGTTTTTTCTTGTTGGATTTAACTTGGGGATTTGGGAAAAGTTTGATACAATAATAGGAGAAAGTAGGAGACCCAAATGAAAGAGAGTATATTTAAGCCATCGAAAAGTGAAAAGCGCGGATTGAAACTGATAAAACCAAATATGGAAATGATATTGTCAATTGGAATTAGCACCGGCGGGTCGGCGGAAATAAATATGGCAAAAGCCTGCCCTAATGCGAAAATTATCGCGACAACAGTTGATGAAAAAGGGCTAAACTTTTCAATTGAAAAGATGTCTAAGTTTCCGGAATTTAGCCAAATCGAAGCAAAAATTGAGGACGTTTCAAAACCAATGCCGTACGACGACAACACATTTGACTATGTGTACGCAAGGCTTGTGTTGCACTACTTAAATAGACAACAATTAGACGATGCTCTTAACGAAATTTATAGGGTTTTGAAGCCAAATGGCACACTTTTTATCGTCGCAAGAAACAACAAAGAATGGGAACTAAGAAAGCCGGAATTTGTGATTTCGTACGATGAACAAACCAACATAACTACATACTACTCTCAGTGGGAAAAGAAAGTAATTGACAAAAGACAGTTTTTGTCCGAAGAACAACTTAGAAGTGTTTTAAAAACACACAATTTCAAAATCAAATCAGTTGCTTCTTACAGGGAAAGGCTTTATACAGACTACGAAAGAACAAGAAAAAACCGCTCCAAAAAACCAAACTATTTGACCGAAGTTGTTGCGGTGAAGTAGTTAAAAGTCTTTAAGAAATATATATTAAGTGGTAAAATAAGTTAAGTAATAAAATATTTATTAAGACAACTTAATTTTGTAGAAAAAAACAACCCAAAGGCAAAAAGCGCGGTTGTTTTTTTGTCAGTTAAATAAACTAATTAAATTTTACATCAATCAGATTTCATGTTAAAAATTGTTTGTTAGTTTTTTATCTGCTCCCAAGGAAATATTTCTCTTCCAAAATGCCCATAGCAAGCAGTAGAGGTGTAGATTGGCCTTAATAGACCAAGTTCTGTAATTATGTTTGCAGGGCTAAAATCAAAGTTTTTGTTCACATAATTATAGATGTCGCTAAGTGCCTTTTTTTCAGTGTTAAAGGTATCAATATTTAGGGCTATTGGACTAGAAAGCCCTATACCATATGCAACCTGAACTTCACACCTATCGGCAAACCCATGAGCGACAATGTTTTTGGCGACATATCTGGCATAATATGCTCCAGACCTGTCGACTTTGGTTGCGTTTTTGCTGGAAAAACACCCACCGCCAACTTTAGATGCTCCACCGTATGTGTCGACAACAATTTTTCGCCCCACACAACCCGAATCGCCAAACGAACCCCAAATAGTAAATCTTCCGCTTGGGTTTATTATAAACTTGGTGTTTTTGACAAGGCTTTCATATTTTTTAAGCACCTTGTTTAAAACATTTTCTTGAATAAGATGTTTGATTTTTTCAAGACGTAGATGTTTCGCATGCGAAACCGAAATAAGCAGTGTTGTTATTTTAACTGGTTTGTTTTTATAATATTCCACTGAAACTTGGCTCTTGGCATCAGCAAAAAAGTCGTCACGAGTCTTTCTAAACTCTTCATATTGTCGCATTATTTTGTGTGCGATAGTGATAGGCAATGGCATATATTCCTTTGTTTCGTTGGTCGCATAACCATATACCATTCCTTGGTCGTTTGCTCCAATGTTATCTTTGACAACCGCTCTTGTGATGTCTGGGCTTTGCTCGCTTATTTCTTTGATGATTGTAAATTCGTTTTTGTAGCCAATACTCTTTAAAATTTCCTTGGCAATTCCATCGTAATTGATGTTTGCCTTTGTGGTCGCTTCACCATAAATAAAAAGTTTGTTGTTTTTGATGGCACACTCTACAGCCATTTGGGAGAGCGGGTCTTGCCTTAAAGCCTCATCTAAAAAGGCGTCTGCTATTACGTCGCAGGTTTTGTCAGGATGTCCAATGTTTACACTTTCACTCGTTAGGGTGGAGTGATCGTTTTTAACCTGACTTGATGTTAGAAAATTTTTCATATTTTTCCTTTATTGATAAATTTCCATAAAGGGATTAAAAAAATCCCATCGTTTCCGATAGGATAAAAATCGTTTTAAATTATTCCCATCGGTCAGCCTTTAGCACCTTGGCTTGTCGCTAGGTTGCTGTGTGGTCAACGGGGCTGTCCCTCGCACACTCTTTATGGATATAAATATTCTATATTTTTTAACCGCTTTTGTCAAGCGTATATCTAAAAATGTAATGTGATTTGTCAAACTGTTCGTTCCGATAAATATGGACAACTTTGACGAGTGGTGTTTAAAATTGAAAATATGTGCAAAATTCGTTTGATAATTTAATCCAAGTGTTTTAAAATATTGCTGAAAATATAAGGAGGAAGTTATGAAAGAATTTTTTAAACGTATTAAAGTTGTGTCGCTACTTGACGCGACCCTTGCAGTAGTGTTTGGCTTTTTGATGATTTTCTGCACCGATTTTACTAAGGAGACAATCGTGGCTTTGTTTGCTAGCCTTATCTTGGTTTTGGGTGTTGTGAGAGTTGTCAATTACTTCCTATACGGCATTGAGCCATTCGGTTTTATCTTTGGGCTTGCCGATGTAGTAATGGGCGTTGTGCTATTTGTTAATATGCACGCAATTGCTTCGTCAAACGTACTAGGCCTAATCTTTGGAATTATCCTACTTCTTAAAAGTTTGTTTGACATTCAAGAGTCGTTTGACCTTAGAAGAATGGGCGCTAAATGGTGGTTTGTAGACACAATTATGGCTACCTTGGTGTTTGGCTTTGCATTGTCGGTTGTTTGCAATCCGGGCACGGAAAGAGTGTTGTTTACCCTTCTTGGCGTAACACTTATCCTTGACGGAATACTTAATATCGTAGATATCTTTGTGGTTTCGGCAAAAGTTAAAAAGACCACTAAGACTATTAAGGATATGTTTAAAATCGACACCGATATCGAAATGTAACAAAATAGCGTTTTTATTTAAGTAAAACCATATGCGGGCACTTAATAAAAGCGCTTTTTTTGTGCAAAAAAAACTTGCGATAATTGTATTTTTTAAAAAATATAATGCAATTTGTGTAATATTATGTTATATTAAAAGTGTAATAGTATTCCATAGAGGGGGAAAGTTATGAAAAAAACAGTTGTCGCAATTTGCTACGATTTTGATAAAACGCTAGCAACCAACGATATGCAAGCCTTTCGGTTTATCCCAAACTTAGGTATGACCGAGGCGGAGTTTTGGAAGAAGAGAACCGAGTTTTCGGAAAAACACAACGCCGACCCAACGCTGTCGTTTATGCTACTTATGCTTGACGAGTGCAACAAACGAGGCATTAAACTAACCAAAAAATATCTAAACGATATGGGCAAAGACATTAGATTTTTTGACGGCGTGCTAACGTGGTTTAAGAGGATTAACGCCTATGCCGAAAGTCGTGGAGTCAAACTAGAACACTACCTTATCTCAACCGGCAACCGCGAGATAATAGAGGGGTGCCCGATATATAAGGAATTTAAAATTGTGTATGGCTCGGAATATTTGTATGGCAAAGACGGAGTAGCGTATTGGCCTAAAAACATTGTAAACTACACGCTTAAAACCCAACACTTGTTTAGAATTTGCAAAGGCGTAACATCGCTAAAAGACGAAATGGGCGTAAACGAGCGCGTGACCAAAAAACACGTTGAGTTTAGAAATATGGTGTACATAGGCGACGGCTACACCGATGTGCCTTGTATGACGCTTGTTAAGGAAAAGGGTGGCACGGCGATTGCGGTGTATCCTAAAGGCAAGGATTTGGTGAGCAAAAAACTGCTGGAAGACGATAGGGTTAACTTTATTTGCGAAAGCGATTATAGCGCAAACTCAGCTCTTGAAAAACTTATGAAACTCATAATCGACACTTGCGAATTGAAAGACCGCCTTGCAAAACAAAAGCAATAAAGTTTATGTGTAAGGCTAAAAGTTAATTAGGTTAGTTTGCTATTGGCTGATTTTAAAAGACAATCGACACAAACTAAAACGTTATGATGAAAAACTTAACGCAAGGATAAATATGTTAAAATATAAAAAAAGAACATTGTGTACTCAATGTTCTTTTTTTGTTAATCCGTACTTAAAATGCCTTATATTTTTAAGTGCCATATTGATTAAATAAACACCCAAATCTTTGAAGGTTTTATTACAACTTGCAAGCAACGTCCCACGCGCGCCAAATTACAGTACGCAAGTTTCCAACTCTTAACGCGTCGCCAATAATGTGAACGTGTTTGTCCGCTTTGGCGATTGGGTTAGGGTTGTAGCCAATTGCTGTGATTACGCTGTCGGCTTTAACCTTGTGCACTTCTCCCGCCTTGTCGGTAATTTCTGCCGAGTCAGGGTGAATGGCACTAAGTTTGCTTTCCAAGAATACTGGAGTCTTTTTAAAGCGGAAGTAATCGCGTAAGAACGACGAGTTTGCTAGGCACAATCCGCTAACAGCCATAAGGTCGTTTTTGGACTCAACAATCACTGGCTTTTTGCCTTTTAGGATAAGGTCGTAAGCGATTTCGCACCCAGTAAGTCCGCCACCAACGATTAGCACGTTGTCGCCAACTTCTTTGCCGTTTAGATAATCAATTGCGTCGATACAACGCTCTGAGCCAGGCATTCTAAGGCGCCTTGTGGACGAGCCGGTTGCAACGATTATTTCGTCGGCGTCAAGAGTGGAGATGTCCTTAATCTCGGTGTTAAACTTGATGTCGATGTTTAGTTCTTTCATTTGTCTTGCGTACCATTTTAGTAGCAAGCGGTCTTTTTCTTTAAACACAGGTGCGCTTGCAGGAACAAATACACCGCCCAAGTGTTTGGTTTTTTCGTAAATAGTAACATGGTGTCCGCGCAATGTGCACACTCTTGCAGTTTCCATTCCGCCAATACCAGCGCCGATTATGGCGATGTTTTTCTTAACCTTGGTTGGCTTGAAATCGTACTTTCCGCCGTCCATAGTTTGAGGATTTAGCGCACAGCGAGCCATATGCTTAGAGTCTTCCATAGTCGAAGCGCAAGCCACGCCCTTGTAATGTGCCATTGGGAAACAACCATTGTGACAGCATATGCAAGGCATAATGTCTTCAAGACGATTTTCTTTAAGTTTTGTAACCCAGTGAGGGTCGGTCAAGAATTGCCTTGCTACACCCATGGCGTCGATTTTACCTTCCTTAATTGCTTTGGAGGCGTCGGCTGGTTCCATACGTCCAGCGCAAACAACAGGCAAATTTGTAAAGCCTTTAATGTGAGCCACGTCTTCAAGGTTGCAGTTTTTAGGCATATATCCAGGTGGATGAGCCCAGTACCAAGCGTCGTAGGTTCCGTTGTCGCAGTTAAGCATATCGTAACCCGCTTTTTCTAGGTATTTTACAGCCTTTTCGCTCTCTTTCATTGTTCTGCCGATTTCCTTAAATTTTTCGCCAGGAACAGCGCCTACGCAGAAGTCGATTGTTTTGCTTTCTACTGAGTAACGTAGCGAAACAGGGTAGTCGTCTCCGCACTCTGCCTTGATTGCCTTAACAATCTCGGTGGCAAAACGATAGCGGTTTTCAAAACTTCCGCCGAATTTGTCGGTGCGGTGGTTGGTGTAAGGAAGGGTAAATTGGTCAAGCAAGTATCCCTCGTGAACAGCGTGGATTTCCACACCGTCTACACCTGCGTCTTTGCACTTTTTGGCAGTTTTTGCAAATCCAATAATCATCTTTTCAATCTCTTCCGATTTAAGCGGACGGCAAGTATAACCTTCTAGCCACCTCGATGGAAGTTCGCTAGGCGAAGCGCAAAGCCTGCTTATGTCGATAATAGGTTTTAACATTCCGCTTAATACCTTGCTTTTTGCCACCTTGGATAGCGAGTCTGGGATTGAGAACGAGCGTCCAAATCCAGCAGTAAGTTGAACAAACAACTTTGCGCCGGTTTTGTGAAGTTCTGCCATATATGGTTTTAGTTTTCTGAATGCACCATTTGCCTTGTATAGCCAGCCTCCGCCAATAAGGTTTCTAATAGGTGCAATGCCAGGGATTATAAGCCCGGCGTCGTGTTGTGCAATGTCCATAAAAAATTCGGCAGCGTCTTTGTCGAAGTGGTGTGGCTCCATCCAGCCAAACAGCGACGTCCCACCCATAGGACACACAACAATACGGTTCTTTATCTCCACCTTGCCGATGTGCCAAGGCGTAAACAAAGTTTCATACTTTTTATCCATTTTTATTCTCCTTAGGATTTATTATTTATAATTTAAAACAAAATAATTCAACTTGTCAAATAATGCGACCGATATTTAAACAAAAAAAAGATTAAGTGTCACACTTAATCTTTGAAAAACGTCCGCGTTTTATATAAAAATTCAAATGGTAAGCCGTTTTCATAGACCCCAAAAAACTATTTTTTTATTATCCTTAAATCGTAATCTTTGTAAAAAGTTTCGCTAAGTAGTTTTAGGAATGCGACCAACTTTTTGCCAAAGTAGTCGTCTAAAAAGGCACTTTCGTCAAAATTTTCATCGGCATAAATTTCGATAATGTACTTGTTGTCCTCAATTAAAAATTTTGTGTCGTGCACGCACAAAAACAAGTTTTTTATTTCGCGTGGCGCAAGAGACTTTTTATATCTTGACTTTACAAAATCAAGTTTGTCGGCAATGCACAAGCACTTGGAAACTGGCTCCAAAAAGTCCTCGCTACGTTTTCCGCCGTGATTTGCAATTGCGTTGCAAATAATGTCAATGTCGGCTAGTTTTACTTTGTTTTGCTCCAAGAAGTTGCGGGCAATAATGCTCCCGTTAAGCGCGTGGTCGTCGCGCCCGTCCAAATATCCCACATCGTGCAAAACAGATGCTATATATAGTAGTTGTTTTTCCTTTTTGGTCAAATTAAATTGCGAGGCAATACTTTTAGCGTTTTTCAAAACGTGGCTAATGTGCAAAAAGCCGTGGTCGACATAAAAGTCCTTTTTAAGTTCCTCAATTTTTGTGTAAGTGTCTTTGTAAAACTTTGATTTTTGAATATCTGAGTAGTTCATTATTCCTCCAATTAAATTTGTCTTAGGGTTGTGTCAAGTGTGTTTTTAAGTAGCATTGTTATAGTCATTGGACCGCACCCGCCAGGAACTGGGGATATAAATCCAGCGACTTTTGAAACGTTCTCAAAATCCACATCGCCACACACTTTTTTGGTAACTTCGTCGCGCACAATGCCCACATCTATCACTGTTGCGCCCGGTTTTATCATATCGGCGGTTATAAAGTTTTTCTTGCCGACCGCTGTCACAACTATGTCGCACTCACGCGTTATAGTTTTAACGTCCGTGGTTTTTGAGTGACACACGGTCACGGTGCCGTTAAGCGAAGTTAGCATATGAAATAGTGGTTTGCCCACCAATATACTGCGGTTTATGATTGCTACCCGCTTGCCCTCAATCGAAATGTTGTATTCCTTTAACATCTCCACAACACCCGATGGCGTGCAACTTTTTATAACACTAAGGTCGCCCGAAATCAACTTACCAAGGTTTACATTTGTAAGCCCGTCCACGTCCTTTTCGGCGCTTATAAGGTTAAGCGCAACGTTTGAATCAAGGTGGCTAGGAAGAGGAAGTTGCAACAAAATCCCGTTTACACTAGGGTCGCTGTTAAGTCTAATTATGGTGTCGTTGAGTTGTTTTTGCGAAACGGTCGCGTCCAAAATCACCGATTCGGATACAATTCCGCATTCCCCACACGCTTTAATTTTGCCCGAAACATATATCTTGCTCGCTGGGTCGTCGCCAACCAAAATCACAGCGAGTTTTGGAGCGGGTTTGCCGTGTAATAAAAGCTTCTCCTCAATTGTCGATTTTATGTTTTGCCTTATTTTGTTTGACAATGCTCTGCCATCTATTATTGTTGCCATTAGTTCTCCTGTTGTCGCCGTGTTTTTTAAGGCGAGTTGTTATTACAATTATTATTGTATCATTTTGAAAGATTTGTTGCAAACATTATTGTGGTCGGCAGTGACAAATCTCAAAAAATTTGAAAAACTAAAACTAAAAGCGTAATATTATTTGGTCGCCCTAATTAAAATATGGTATACTACCTAAAAGGAGTGGGTTATATGAAGAAAAGTAAGGCAAAAATTTTGGCAGACGCAATTGAAGGAAGTTTGGTTATGCTAAGCGTTTTGATCTACATAATCCTAGGAATTACCATTGGCTGGTGGCACCCAGGTTGGATCATTGTTGTGGCTACCTGCATGATTACTGGCATTGCTTCAATTATAGTTAAAGCGACAGTTGATGTGAAAGCATTTGACGCTAAGGCCGAAGTAAAAGACGAGCCAGAAAAGAAATAATAATAACAAAAAAAGGGCGAAGATAATTCGCTCTTTTTTTTACCTTATTTACATCTTAACTTTTCGTATTGATTTATGTGTTAAAGGTGCAAATTAGTCGTTGTTCTTTTTTACTTTGCTAGCGCGTTTTATGGAATATTCTTTCATTTTGTTGTCCATAAATCCGCCGAAATTCCAAGTTTTTACGATTATGTACACCGGAATCATTATTGCCATTGACCCAAACATATCTACAATAAAGTGCTGTTTTAAGAAAACCGTGGAAAGAAGTATCAATATACCAACAATGTAGTTTGTAATTCTAAACCATAGTTTGGTGGTTTTTTGTTGGTTGTAGAAAAGTAGAAATAGTACTATTCCCATAACGCAATGTTGGCTAGGGAAGCAGTTTATAGGTTTGCACGCAGCCCATATATCTACAAGAAATCTGTCGGATATCGTAACTGGAACAAAGTCGGGTTTTGTCATTTGAGTCTGGAAGAAAAAGTAAATAAAGCCACTTATTATGAAGGTTATATTTGAAGTAAGCCAAATATCCCAGTAGTGCTTGCGGTCTTTTGTTGCAATGAAAAACACAGCAAATATTACTATCGGGAAGGCCAGAATATATATGTAACAGAACTCGCTTATAATGGGAATTTTGCTGTCGATTGGAAGCGCAAGGCTTACGCCATCTTTACCAATCCACATGTTTAGTTGCCACGAAAATTGTTGGATAATCACTAGCAAAATAAACGAAGGAACTGCCCATTTAATTGCTTTTAAAAACTCCAAAATTTTGTTTAAAAACTTGGATTTTACGCGCTTATACTGCTTAATCGGCTTTTCTTCAAGTGTTTTGTTTTCGGAATTTTTATCGTCCGATTTTTCATCGCTTTTTATAGTGCCCACATTGCTTGTTTTTTCCTCGTTAGTTTCTGCGGGTGTGTTGTTTGTCTCCTCGGGGCTAGCAGTTGTTTGGGCGTCAGTGGATTTTTGCCAATCGCTGTCGTTAAAATTGTTCTTATTTAAAACCTCTGTTTTGCCTGTATTTTCAGAAGCAAGTTTTGCCCCGTTGGTAAGGTCTTGTTGCGTTTTGTCCATTTAGAGTTCCTTTTGTTTGTAGTTTTAGGTATTTAAACACGAAACGCCGATTTAAGTCAAACGATAATCCGAGATAATATGCAAATTTTAGTTCGTTTTTAAGCATTTTACTGACATATAGATTTTGACAACTTTATTTAGATGTGGTAAAATCTAATACGTATACGATTTTAGGAGATATTTAATGAAACCTTACGATTACAAGCAAGTAGAAGAAAAGTGGCAAAAAAGATGGGAGAATAACCCACACTTTAAGGCGGTTGATTTTGATAAAACCCGCCCAAAATATTATGTGCTTTACGAGTTTCCAAACATTAGCGGAAAGAGTTTGCATGTGGGACACTTAAAAGGCTCGGTTCCTGCTGATGCACTTGCTAGATACAAGAGATTTTGCGGATATAATGTGCTATTCCCAATAGGCGGAGACGCTTTTGGATTGCCAGCCGAAAACGCTGCAATTAAGTATGGCACCGACCCAAAGAAGTTTGTGCACGATGGATTTGAAATTGTTTTAAATCAGTTTAAGAATTTGGGACTATCGTTTGACTATTCTAGGGCATTTTGCACAAGCGACCCCGATTACTACAAATGGACACAGTGGATATTTGCAGAACTTTATAAACACGGCAAAGCATACAAGCAAAAAGGCACCGTAAACTACTGCGAGCATTGCCAAACGGTTCTTTCCAATGAGGATAGCCAAGGTGGAAAGTGCGATAGATGCGGAAACGATGTTGTGCAAGTAAATCGTGACGTGTGGTTTTTGAAAATGAAAGAGTACGCCGAAAGACTTCTTGAAAATGTTGACCGTATTCAGATGGCGGATTATTTAAAAGAGGCTCAGCGCAACTGGATTGGCAAATCGGAAGGCGTACAAGTAAAATTTGACACCGTTGACGAGGCGGGCAAAAAAGTGGACGAAGTTGAGATTTTCACGACCTGCATTGAGACGATATATGGTGTAACATTTATTAGTATTGCGCCAGAAAACGAACTTGTAGAAAAACTTGCGCCATATGTTAAAAATATGGACGAGGTGCGCGATTATCAGAGAAAAACCGCGCTTAGAAGCGAGTTTGATAGAAAGAGCCAGGTTAAGGACAAGACCGGTTGCGAGTTGAAAGGCGTTAAGGCAGTTAATCCTGTAAACGGGAGCGCTGTTAAGATGTTCCTAGCCGACTTTGTGCTTAACGGATATGGTACGGGCGCAGTTATGGCTGTTCCTACTCACGACCAACGCGACTTTGAATTTGCAGAGAAGTTTAATCTTCCACTTATTCAGGTTATCGATGGCGATGTTTCAAAATGTGCCGTTGAAAAGCAGGAATATTTGGCTAAAAATTCCAAAATGCTTAATTCCGCCGAGTTTACTGGTATGCCTGTTAAGGAAGCAAAAAAACTTATGGCAGAAAAAGCCGTGAAAGAGGGATATGGCAAAAAGGTTGTAAATTACAGCCTTAAAGACTGGCCATTTAATCGTCAGCGTTATTGGGGCGAGCCATTCCCAGTAGTGTTCTGTGACAAATGTGGAACGGTGCTACTAGACGAAAAGGATTTGCCTCTAACTCTTCCTGATACTAAGGACTTTTTGCCAAACGCAAATGGCGATAGTCCACTTTCGAAAATTGATAGTTTTGTAAATTGCACTTGTCCTAAGTGTGGTGGCAGAGCACGTCGTGAAACCGACACTATGCCAAACTGGGCAGGGTCGAGTTGGTACTGGCTAAGATTTTGCGACCCTCACAATGACAAAGCACTTGCCGATTTTGAAAAACTTAAATACTGGGGAAGTGTTGATGTTTACACGGGCGGAACCGAACACATTACTCGCCACGTGTTGTACGCATTTTTCTGGCAAAACTTTTTGTACGAGATAGGCGCTGTGCCTACTCGCGACCCATTCATTAGAAAGATGGGAAGCGGGCTTATCCTAGACGATGAGGGCAAAAAGATGAGTAAGTCGTCCAAAAACGGCGTGTCGCCATCGGAGATTATTGAAAAGTACGGCGTTGACGTGGCTAGAATGCACCTTCACTTCTTGTCGGCTTATGAGGATAATTGCCTTTGGACTTACAATGGCATCGATGGAATTGTAAACTTCCTTGACAAGGTTTGGAATTTGCCAGACATTATGAAGGGAGAAGGTGTGTCAAAAGAGCACGAAGTAGAACTTCACGCACTTATCAAAAAAGTGTCGACCGATTATGAAAATCTAAAACTTAACACTGCAATTTCGGCATGTATGATATTCCTTAAAAAGGTTAGAGAGGACGGATTTATAACAAAAGAGGAACTTCAAAAGTTCTTGATTGTGCTTAATCCACTTGCGCCTCACATTACTAGCGAACTTTACGAGATTGTTTTTGGCAAAGATATCTTGGACGAAAAGTGGCCGGAATTTGACGAAGCAAAAACAGTTAAAAAAGAAATTGAAATCCCAGTTCAGGTTAATGGCAAACTTAGAGCGACTGTCGCTATCACAAGAGATGCGGAACAAGCCCAAGTTGTTGAAAAAGTAAAAGAACTAGGAAAACTTGCGATTGATTTTGAAAACGTGAAGAAAATAATTTACGTTAAAGGAAAAATCATTAACTTTATTGTTTAGTTTTTGAGAGGGGTTTTCCCCCTCTTTTTTAAATTTTTTTAAAAAACCTATTGACCTTACAGTTTACTATAATGTTATAGTGAGGCAAATAAAGGAGAAGTTTATGATAAAAATCGGAGAACTAAGTAGTATTAGTGAAGTGACGCCACAGACATTAAGATTTTATGAGGATAAGGGACTCATATGTCCAATTGAAGTGGATAGGTGGACGGGATATTATGTGTTTAAAAAGGTGTGAGTTTTTTAGGTGTTAAGTCTCCAATTGAGTGTTAAAAGTCTCTTGACTTTAAGAAATAATTTAATGATTTTTGCTTAGTGTGAAGAAATAATTTTATGGTTAGTATAAAATCAAAAATACACTATTATAGTTTGAAAAAGCATTGTTATTCTTATTTGTGTAAGGATAAAACTTTACATGTTTGACAAACCACATAAAAAAATAAAATCAATATTGATTTTAATAATGAGGTGTGATACAATTAAAATATGAAAAAAGAATATATTGAATCAACAAAAAACAAAATAATAGAGTATATTAGAAATGGCGGGTCGCTTTACGTAGACAAGATTAAGAGTTTGCCGTTTTATGAGTCGCTTAATTTCATAAGACGTGAAAAAGAACTTGGGCTTACGTCTTGCGCAGATGTACTTAATTACCTTGGCTTTGAATATGATCGCGAATATCACGACTATAAAGTGATGTTGGAGGAAATCGCTAAGTATGCTGATGCGGAAAACTATGTTGATGACTTTAAAAAACAAAGAGACACCCATATTCATAATGCATTTAAAGAACGTGCAAGGGAAATTGGCTGTACTCCAAGCGACTACTTAATACTTATGACTCCGTTTAGATATAGAAAAACCTTTAAGTAAGTTGATTATGTTGAGCAATTAGTCGAAGAGTTTTGGAAAAAGTATCCCGATGGCGATGTGACCAGATTTAAGCGCGAAAATCCTACGCTTTATTATAAATTCAAACACCTTGTTTGGGCTTCTCAACAGGAAGGGGCTAGTTCGGAAGATGTTGCTGCTTTGCTTGGAATAAGTAGCGAGAAAAAATTTAGCGAAAAGATGATTAGGGCGTCTATTAACGAAGAAGATATGATCAATGAGTATCTTAAAAAGGTTGCTTCTGGCGAAATTAAAAATCTTTCGAGAGATAGAACTTTTTATATGAGGCTAAACTCAATTGCTGCTCGAAACGGCACTTCGGTTTATCAACTTTTGGTGCTTCACGGCATTACGCCTCCACCAGGACTTAGAAAACAATCCGAAAGACTAAGACTTACGAAAGTAGACTCAAACGAAAGAGCAAAAGAACTTTTAGCCAAACGCGCCGAAATAATGTGTCGAGAAGGTTTCCCAGTTCCAAAAAACGAACGCGAAAAATATTATCTAAACAAGCGCCTTGCAATTATGACAATTAAAGAATTGTCCCCAGCAAAAGACAATATTACAATAAAATAACAAAAAGATAATTTTTCAATATAATATTTGTTTTAAAATATTGATTTGAAAATATTGATAAATTGTTTTTTAAAACCATAAAAAATAAAGGAAACAAAAAAGAAGGATTTATGTTAAATCCTTCTTTTTGTTTATCAAAGTACATTATTTAACCATTTCTTTTTTGTCAAAACTTTTTACGACTTTAAATTTGTGGTCTAGCATATTCATTTCGGGGTCAAACTTGACTTTGCCTACAATGTTTTTGCCTTCAAGCACCTTTGGCAACCACAACAAGTCGTCTGGCAACATTCGGTCAAGTGGTGGATTTTTGATATCAAACCAATGTGGAATTATCTCCTCGGTTTCCTTAATTGTGCCGGAATATTTAAAACACTTGTATATAAACATTTCCATATTTGCGTGTTCGCCCTTGTACCACAAGTCAAAGTCGATTTTGCCTACTTGGGTGTAGTCGATAGGCTTTGCGCCAATTTCCTCAACGCACTCTCTTATCATCGCTTGTTCTATCGTTTCGCCAGGGTCTTGTTTGCCACCAATGCCGTTAAGTGTGCCTTTTGCAAACCCGCGTTTCTTTTCGCCTAGCAAAATTTTGTCGCCCTCAATAAATAAAGTTAAAGTTGTTTTTAATTGTTTTAATTTCTCCATATTCTACTCCTAAAAAAAATTGTTTAAGCTGTTTAGAATTAAACCTCCTTTGAACGTCCGCAAAAATAACACAGCCAAATTATAATTTGCATGTATTTTTGCCATTCTTAAGAACTTAATCTTCCATACTTAAACAAACGGAATGGGCGAATATTTGTACCTATATATTACAATACTTCCGCCAAACTGTCAACCCCTAATTTTGCTAAACTTCATTTTACAAATCCTAACAACTAATTTGACAAGCGATTTAATTTGCAAGTTAAATTTATTGCTTATGTAAAATCATAAATGCTATTTGACCGCATATTGACCCAAAGACATAAAACTTTCGCCGTAATTTGTTGGGCTAATGATGAAGTTGTGATATAATTACAAATGATAAAAAGCATATAACTAAGGAGTGGGCAGATATGAAACTGTTGGAAATTAAGGACAATCAAAAATATATTGAAAGAATTAAAGATATTTACATTTCATCTTTTCCAGAGGTGGAAAGAGTTGACTTTAAAGACCTTATAGAGCATAAAAAGTATCCAGGCAGTAAACTATTGGGTGTTTTTAATGATGATTGTTTGGTTGGGTTTTCCTATGTGAGCACAAAGGGGAATTTTGCCTACATTATTTATTTGGCGATTGCCAGCGAGTATAGAAACAAAAACTATGGCACCACAGCACTAAAACTAATATGTGATATGTATAAGGACAAAACTATGTCGATGTGTGTTGAAAAGCCTGAGCTCCCCGATGATGAGCCAACAAGAAGAATAAATTTTTACAAACGAAATGGTTTTAAAGTTGCGGATTTGGAGTATATTTACTTGGGACAAAAATACAATGTTATGTATAATGGCAATTTTGATGAGGAAAAGTTTGTAGAGTTTTTCACGTGCTTGTTCCCGTATATTGATAGGCTTTAAGTAGTGCAAAAAGATAAATTGAGAAGACCATAAAGGCGGGGTAATATCCTTATAAGTTTAATCATTCCGCTTTTTAAGGAAATTAAATAAGAAAATACATTCAATGTGCCCAAAATTCAAATAAAAATGTGAGTGTGAAAGATACAATTTACTCTATCAAAAACGCGGGTTTTGATGGCGTTTTTCTGCAATGGTACAATAAGGACTGGGAGTTTTCTGAGCAGCAGCAACTAGACCTTTGCAGAGAATTGGGGCTTTAAATTCCATTTGTGCATCTTGGCTATAAAGGGATTAACAACATTTGGCTTGAAGGCGAAGAGGGCGACAAGTTAGTCGAAGGATATCTAAACGATTTGGACGCTTGCAAGGCGAATAACATCGATATGGTCGTAATGCGTATTACTTCAAAAGATAAGGCGCCCGCTCCTAGTATGGTTGGGATAAAGAGATTGCAAAACCTTGCTGACAACCTAAAAAATGCAAATTATCTAGGACACGTGATATTGGAAAGTTGTTATCAAAACGACTACTTAAATATGTCGCTTGATCATTTCTACAAACGTAGTATGGAAAGAGCGAAACAAATAAATTTATAGGAGTAAAAATGGCAAAAAATATTTTCATTTTGCATAGTTTAAATGGCGACACGCTCGAATTTTGGGGAAAAGATGTAAAACAAAAATTTGAGGGGAAATTGGACGTAATTATGCCACAATTTCCAGTTAGAGCCGAAAGTAGATTCGAAAAATTTGATGAAATCCTTTCAAAATATTTGGAAAACGGGCAATTGTGTGAGGACTCAATCGTCGTTTGTCATAGCATAGCAAATCCATATTTCATTAGGTTTTGTAGATTGCACAACTTTGTTCCGCTAAACTACATCGCAGTCGCCCCAGGTGCTGCGTATCCTTATCCTATGACAAGAACAGACTATGTTGTTGAAGTGAAAAAACAGTCTTATCTAAAACCAGAAGATATTGCGTTTGCCGACCACTTCAAAAACATCTTTATGCTTTACTCGGACGAGGACGACCTTAATCCCGATAAATTTGTAAGATTTAGTAACGATTTTCACACAAAAAATATGTATTTAAAGGGCTACAAACACTTTGATGGAAAACATAAAGTTTATGAAATTCCTGAACTTATAGAACTAATAAACAGCCTAATTTAACAAAAAACACTCAAAGAAAACTTAGAGTGTTTTTTTAAAAGCCTATTTGATAGTATTTTTTCGGTTAATTAAGAAGTTTTGAAAAATAAAACATCTTTTGAAATTATCTATTTTGTATAGCGTCAATAGGGCGTTTTTTAGAAATTTTAATTGATGGAATTAGACTTGAAATAAATGCCGAACCCCAGCAAATTGCAAGCAACAACAATATTTGACGAAGTCCGAATGAAAGTAGCACAACGGAAACGCCAATTGCCTTAATGATAACGCGGTTGATTATCATACTTCCAACAAATGTTGCAGTGGCTGATAATACAAAGTTTATAAACGCAATAATTGTGCTTTCGTTAAAGAATATTCCGAAAATATCGCTTCCTCTTGCGCCAAGCGCACGAAGCACGCCGATTTCACGTTTTTTATAACTAATACTCGTTGAGATAAAGTTCATAAGAAGTAGGGACGCAAACACTGCAAACGCAATGGCTACATACAAGAATATTGTGCTAACACTGGTAATAATGTCCTCAAAACTATCAAACACTTCGGTTGCACCGTTTACAACTGCAAATCTAGTGTTTTCGGAATTTATAGTTTCGCAATATTTAATAAGTTCGGCGTCTTGGCTGGTGCCTTGCATAAATGTGTAAATTGAATTGTAATTTGACATACTTTCGTAGTGTTTATAAGTATTGGCAAATCCATTTCCGCCCAAAATATTGTTGTTATTGCTTTGTAGTGTGCCAATAACTTTGTATGTTCCAATCTTTTCTCCGCCATAGGGTTTGGTGTAAATTGAAATATAAAGTTGATCGTTATCAATTTGGGTTTTGTAATCGCTTACTCTGTTTTCCAAAAGGCCATAGTAAACCATAATTTCATTGTCGCCGATTTGCACAAATTTCCCATCAGAGCCAATTATTTTTTCAACCCCGCCTTTAAAATAGTTGATATTGTAATATTTAACAAGGTTATAGTCATTAGAGTATTCCTTTGCCAAGTTGTCTGCCCACTCGTTAAATGTAATGCTTACTTCATCTCCCCAAATATTTTGTCTGTTTGAAGCGTCGTTAATTTCCATATATGCGTATGTGGAATTTTCCCCGTTCAATTTGTTTAATTTTTCCATATTTGATGAAGATACGAATACCCAGTTTGAAATACCCGACATTATCCTGCTGGTAATTTCGTTTGCAACTTTGTAGTTTGATTGGATTTCGCTGTCTTTTAGGCTTTCGTATTTGCTGAAATCGGACTTGTCGTCCACAATGCCCACAACATCAAACTGCACTTTTTCGTATCGGGAGTCGTCGTCCTCGTAGAAGTTGTTGATTGTAAGTTTTAGTCCAGAAAACGATGTTAAATTCATATCGGGCAAGTTTTTTTCTAGTACATTAAACAAGTGCTTTGTGATTGCGATTTCGTGGTCGTTGACTGGCAATCTTCCCTCTATTTCAAAATCGCCCGCTTCTAAGTCGTCGTTTGAGAAGTTTGCAAATTTTGTGGCGCAAAACTGCCAAACATAGTTAACCTGTGAAGGAAGTTCTTGCCCGACAACGTCCATAGTGGCAAACCTGTATCTGCTCCCGGCTACTGGCTTGAAGGTATAATCTGGGAATTTTTGGCTTAGGTTTTCAATGTCGACAGAAGAAAAATTCATGTCGTTCATATATGTATTGCCTTCTTCTCTTTGTTGTTTTTTGAAAACCACAATTTTTTGATTGTCGTATTTTATTCCGTCATAAACAGAAGTTGCCCTGTTCCAAGTGGAGAAGGTATCTATTAGACCAAACACTGTAAATGCGAAAAATGAAAGGAGTAGTGTGAATATAAGTTTGCCGACTTTTGTTTTTAGCGAACTAGCGCCCATTTTAAAACTGTCGGAAAATTTAAGGTGCGACTTAATTAGTTTTAAACTGTTGCCGTTGTAATTTTGTTGTTTGATGTCGGAAGGAGTGGTCGCTACAAAAGACTCTTTGTTTCCCTCGTCATTTATCTTTGCGCCCTCTTTAAGTTTTTTGTTTCCCTCTTTGTCAAACGATATGAATAAGTCCGATTTTTCAACGTTTCGTTTTATAAACTTAGAAAGACTGTACACCTCGCTATCGCTAATTTGTTGACCTTTTTTGATGTACAACATATCGTCGCCAATGAGTTTTATGCCCGATGCGGTCTGACGGCTTTGAATTTCTTTTTTCGTCATATCCGAAATAATCTGGCCGTCTTTAAGTTCTATAATTCGGTCACCGTAAACCTCGGCAAACTCGCGGTCGTGCGAAACTATTATCACAAGTTTTTTCTCAGATAGTTTTTTAAGCGTGTCCATAACTTGCTTTCCGGTGTTGCTGTCTAGCGCGCCAGTAGGCTCGTCCGCCATAATGATTTCGGGGTTTTTAATAAGCGCACGCGCAATCGCAACCCTCTGTTTTTGACCGCCAGAAAGTTGGTTTGGTTTGCGGTTTGCATACTGAAGCATATCCACTTGTTCTAGTAGCGCATTTACTTCTTCTTTTCTTGCCTTTTTGCCTTGAAGTTCTAGCGCAAGGGCAAGGTTTTTGGCTACTGTGAAGTTTTCCAAGATGTTGTACTCCTGGAAGATAAAACCAATAAAGGTGTTTCGATAACTATCAAAGTCGCTCTGTGTGAAATCCTTGCTGGATTTGCCCTTGATAATTATTTCGCCGGAGTCAAACTTGTCTAGACCACCAATGGCGTTTAAAAGAGTACTTTTACCACTACCGGATTTGCCCAACAAAAACACAAGGCCTGTTTCGGGAAACTCGATGCTAACGTTGTTTAGAGCGTATACGGTGTCGGCTTTTTTGGTTTTGTAGATTTTTACCAAATTTAATACTTTTAACATTTCTCTTTCCTTGAAAATTATTTGTTATTATAAATGTTTAAAATAATAAATATATAACATCAAAAGTATACATGATTTTTATAGAATTATCAAGTGCGATGTTGGTATTTTTAAATTAGCCCACGCGTGTAAAGTTTTATCCTTACACAAATACCAATAAATCCTCACAAAATTAGCCCGTGTGGGCTTGTATAACCTTGTGACGATGTTGGTCCCGTGTGTGAAATTCGATTTATGAAAGCTTTTTATCTGATAGGCGTATAATAACTTTTGTTTTTTAAATTCACTCAAATAGAATTGAAAATTGAAAGCGCATAGGTTTTGCGCTATTGTTATTTTGTGATATAATATCTTTAAAGGTGAAGTTATGAATCAAAAGGGAATAATGCGAGAGAATATAGATTTTCAAAATCCTAACATTGAGCGGTGGCATTTTGGTGTGGATAATGACAAATTGTTAAATCTGGTTTTGGCTGGCAAGAAAAAAGCGACTTGCTATCTTTATGATGAAAACGAGGAGTTGGCGAAAATAGGAGACTTATCGGTTATTACAACATCTGATGGGAAAGATGCGTGCATTATACAAACCGAAGATGTTAAAATTTTGCCTTTTAACGAAATAACGTGGGATTTGGCAAAACTTGAAGGCGAAACCAATAATCTTGAAGAATGGATTAAAATACACACCAAGTTTTTTAAAACGCGAAACAAGGATTTTAATGAAAGCACCTTAATTGTATTTGAAAAATTTAAGCTGCTTAACTAACAAAATCATTATTTTTGATTAAAGAGGGATAATTATGAATATAAAACAATGTGATGTTTGCGGTAATAAAATACTTGTTGATAACTATGGAAATGGGTGTGATTGTCCTATTTGCGGTTGGAGGCAATCGGAGGAATCTTTTAATCATCCAAATACTGCGGGGGTTAGAAATATTCCAACCTTAAATAATGCTATAAAACAATTTAAAGAAGGGAAATCTGCAACATTGGCAAATTTTGAAGACTTCATTAGTGCTTTCAATAATTATGGAGAGTTGGAATTTACTTACGACAACAAAAGATTTGGCGTATTGTTGGATGATAAAAGCAATAATATTATTTTATTAAACATTGAAAACAACCAAAAACAATATTATTCCAACATTGATAGTTTTGCGCGTACTTCTCAAATAGATGGAATCCCATTAAAAACATTATGGAATAGAGTGACAAATACAGATTTCTTACAAGAAACTTAATTATTAAAATATACTGCTCATCCAAATATTAACAAATATGGATATAAAAAAAATCACTAGCAAAACTAGTGATTTTTTGTTGTGGTGCCGAAGGTGGGGGTCGAACCCACATGAAGTTGTTTTTAGAAGGTTATTATTTGCTTAATGTCTCGATGGATGTTTGTTTAAATATAAGCATGCTCTTAATTTAAAAAATCAGTATGGTAAAAGATAATTCATAATTGTAGCGGGAGTAAATTTAGTATCCTGATACAATTTATCATGTTTTTCCAAAGAAGTATTGACTTTTTATCCGACTTAATTTATAATTGCATAAAGAATTTACGAATGAGGCTGATATGAATTCAATGTTTCAAGAAAATTTAAAAAAACTTGCAAAGCAATACACTCAGAAGGGTATTGCGGATAAAACAGGCTTTTCTCAATCTAGTGTTAATAATTATATTTTTGGTGTCAGTGAACCGTCCATACAATTTCTAATTGCATTAAAAGATGCATTTGGGGTAAGTGTGGACGATTTTTTGTTTTCTGATTTTGAAGTGGAAGAGAGAGAAACTTATAGTAGATATATTGGGAATTATCTCATTTATTATTATAACAATGATTCCTACAAAGGAGAAGTTCATACAAATCTAAAAAATACATTAAACTATGGTGTTTTGAGTGTATTTAAGGATAAGCCGTTTGATAAGTCGGTTAAGGTTAATGCCATTTTTACAAAAGAACGCACAGATGCGGTAAAACTTTTAAAAATATTAAATTCAACAAAAGAAGTGGGTAAAGTTTATTTAGATTTGAACAACTTTTATGTTGGTGATATATCGGCCAGTGATCAGAGCATATTTATTGATTTGGCAAACAAAACAAATGGTGACAAAAGTTTTATTATTTTAAATAATCCACCTTCAAAACAAAGTTATATAGGCGGGGTAGGAACATCTAATTCAATTGCAAGGGGTAGAGAACATAACCCATGCATTCAACTTATAATTTTATCAAAAAAACTCATTGATGTGCCAGATGGAGAGCTGTATAATTTGTTAAAGTTTGATGACTATACAGTAAATATGGATTTTGCAATCAAAGATATAATTTCCTTGTTTAAGCGTTTGTATGTGGAAAAAAATGAAATTTCAATTGAGCTTACTGACAATCAAAAACAAGCAATTGTGAAAAATAAAATGGAATATCATTTTAATGAAATATTGGAAGCAAATGTATTTAGATTTGCGAAAGTTTCAAATAAAGAAGACGATGCAATTTACAAACTAATAAGGGAGGGCATTGATGTTTGAGGATATTGATAAACGATTTGATAGCCTTCTTGAAGCTGTAAAATCCAACGATTTGCCTGTTGAAATAATTAAAAAAGCATATTTAAAAGCGAGGAACTTACACAAAGACCAAAAGCGTAAAGATGGCACACCATACATAAGTCATCCCGTTGAAGTTGCACTTATTTTGGCAAAACTTAATTTTGATGAAAATGTCATTGCTGGTGCTTTACTGCACGATACTATTGAAGATTGTGGATACACTGCCGATGAAATGAAAGCAGATTTTAATGAAACAATTTTTAAACTTGTTGACTGTGTTAGTGCAATCGACAAAACGAAATATGTGTTTAACAAAGAAAACATTTATGAAGACCCAGAATTTGTTAAATCTTCAGCTGAAGAGCAGACTTTTAAAAAACTAATCACTCTCGGCAAAGAGAATCCATGTGGATTTGCAATAAAATTTGCGGATAGATTGCACAATTTAAGGACAATTGAAACATTTGATTATACAAAGCAACTTGAAAAAGTGCGAGAAACCGAAAAATGGATTCTTCCTATTGCCAAAGCTCTTAAAGGCGAATATTTTTACAGAGCAATAAAAAATGAATGCTTTAAAATTCAAAATCAACAGATAATAAAACCATTTTTGGAACACTATTCAATTTACCACAACTCAAATCAAAAAAATATTGAAAATTTGAACTATAAATTTAAAGAGATATTTGCGAATTCATCTATAAAAACAGTAAAGATAAAAAATGTTAGAGAATACAAAGTTTTTGAAGATCTAACAAGGTTGTATAAAAAGGTTGATTTAGGTAAAATTTCACAAGGACAAATTTTAAAAGTTGCAAACTACAATATTTTTATGATTTACCAAGATGTGCCACATAAAAAAGCTTTAGCTGAAGTTATAAATCTATTGAATGCGAAAACAAAGCTTAAAATTATTGATACAAAAATCGGTGGCTTTACAGGTAAAATGTATATGGAAGTTGAAGATGATTGCAAAAACAAATATAATGTTTATACTCTTACGGCGAATGAATATACAATAATGAAAGTTGGAACTGCTAATGGTCAAAATCTTGATAAGATAGACGAAGAGAATATCAATGAACTTGATATGGATTTAATAAAAGTTAAAACTCGTTCCGGAGAACTGCGTTATATTGCGAAGGGTAGTACCGTTTTGGATTTTGCGTTTAAAATTCATAGAGATATCGGTTTTGCATTTAAGTATGCGATAGTTAACGACAGTAAAACAAAATTTCCACCATACACGAAATTGAATGATGGAGATAAGGTCGAAATAGTAACAGAAAAAGATTCGAATGGCGATGCGAAAAATTGTGCACAACTTAAGTGGCTGGCATATGTTAATAGCGAGTTGGCAAAGAAAAATTTAATAAAATGGTTTGAAAAATTATAATGGGAGAACACTAGTATGTTATGTAGAATTATAAAAACCAAAAAAAGTACGGAAGTTGTATTAGTGCAGGCAATAACAGAAGATTTGCAAAAAATAAACATGATATTTGAAAGAGCTTTATTTGATGAATATAATATAGTTAATTCAAATATAGTTGATTTAGATGTAGAAAAAATAAAAGACTTTAAAGGTAATGATATTTGGAATGTTGTTAAAATCAACAAGTTATTTTATGGGAATAAAAAAGAGCCTTATAAAAACCCTGAAGAATTACACTATTCACAAAAGACTACTATAAATAGAAAATTTATACAAGCGTATAATGCTGGAGATAATTTAAAAAAATGGATTTTCAAACAAAAGCTAACAGAGCAGTTGTCTAAATTGATGACTGAAAAAGGATTTATGCGTATTTACACAAATAATATTATGGATGAACGTGGAACGTCTATTGTAAATCCGATGAAAGTGTCATCTAATTTTAGCGAAACAAAGTATTTGAAAATAACAAATGAATTATTGCTGAAAGAGGCATCTTTTCTAACAATGCAACCTGTTTTTGAGATTGGTTATGTGTCAAGGGATATTTATAAAAACAGGGATGATTTAAATGAATATTTATCTTTAGAGGCAGTGCAAAATATAAAACTGAACTATGATCTAGCAGAGTTATATCACGAAATTTATGAGACAGCAGTTGAAACAGCTCAACGATGTGGACTTGAAGACAGCATATCAGTTCCACCTATTCGCATTGTGGATGTTTTAAAGGAGTTTAAATATGCTGGTAAATTTGATATTGGTGCATTTAAAGATTATTATAAAACATTAGTTAAAACACTAGATAAAGAAAATGTAATTTTTGTAAATGCTCCTACAAACTCTCCATTAGCTAAAAAGATAGATATTGGAATTGGATTGGAAACAAAATGGAGATTATGTGGTGCTGGTGTTGGTCATGGATATTGGAGTGAAATTGACCATGAGTTAGTATCCCAACATATGCAATATCAAGTTGATGAGTTAAAATCTAAAGGAGTTGATACTAAATTACCATTAAACTTTATAAATTCATTAAAATATGCCGGAATGGAAAATTGTGCATTTAATTTAGGAATTGATAGATTTTATTATAAATTTTTAGGATATCCATCCATAAGAGATTCTGAAAATGTTTTAGGACTATAAGGAGATTTAAGTGAAAAAAGTATTAGTAATGTGGCCTCCACAATTAATGTTTTATGGAAGTGTATTTAGGCACTTTACTTTTGTAGGAGAAACAATAGATTACATATGTAAAAATGTAGATGCAGAAGTTGAATATATTGATTGTGGAATTGAAATGTATTCTCTAAAAGTTATTCAAAATCACTTTAAAAACAATCAATATTTGGTGATTTACGGAGAAACTTATACCATAGAATCGTGTAGGAAAATGGCTAAATTGGCAAAGCAAGTAAATCCACAAATAAAGATTATTGGATTTGGCAGAGCGTTTTGTTATATGCCACAATATTTTTTAAGCAACAATTTTGATGCGGTTGTTGTAAATGGTTTTTGGGAAAAATCTATTGTAGACTTTATTAATGAAAACACGGCGGATGATTGCGGTGAAATCCTTACACTGGAAGGTCGAAAAGGTAAACCTTATCAGTTGCAACCTGATGAATGGGGTGTCCCTAGGTTGGATAAAATCCCATATGAAAAGTATTTTGAGATTACTCAAAAGAAACAACTGGAAATATGTGTTAATAAAGGATGTCCTTATAATTGTTCTTTTTGTTCAGAGAAGTTTGTTTATGGGAGGAAAGAAGGTAGAAGAAGCCCCAATAATTTGATAAAGTTTATAGAATCTTCTCATCACTTGTGTGATACTTATTTCTTTGATGCTACAACATTTACATTTGATAAACAATGGGTAAAAGAAGTATGCGAAAAAATTAAAGCGTTGCCTTATAAAATAAAATGGTGCACTACAACTAGGTTAGATGAATTAAGTGAAGATTTAATTAAAATGATGTCAGAAGCCGGTTGTTTTAGATTAAGTGTTGGTGTCGAGACTTTGAATAAAGATATACAAAAAAACGTGCATAAAGAAATAAATTATAACAATATGATAGATTTGTTCAATTTGTTAAAGAAATATAATATAAAGCCTCGAGCATTATTAATTTGTGGCCTTCCTGGTCAAACAAAAGAAGAATTGTTGCATACATATCAAAAAGTAAAAGAAATGGATTTGGATTTTCGTTTTAAAGAATATGCACCGTATAATGAAATTTTGAAAGATGGGGTAAGTAGACAGGTTATTGATAGATTTGACAGAACTGAATATATGAGTGATGATATAGATGTCAAGGATTTGTCTTCAGAACAATATATGGAACTTTTATTTGCTGATACCGGGAGGTAAAATATGATATTATATTTAAAATCTTCTATTTCAATATCCGCTTATACTGGATGTTTAATAGGGTGTAAATATTGCATACTTGGCACATGTAGAGAAAACAATAAGATATGGAAAGTAATTGATGAAGAGAAACTAATACAAAATCTAAGTGATTATAAATATTTTGTTAAAGATTTTACGCCTATCACAATTAACAATACTAGCGATCCATTCCTAAACAATATATTGAAGAAAAGTACTTTTAAATTATTAAACTTAATAGAACAAAAAGGATGGAAAAATCCATTGATTCTCATAACTAAAGGCTATTTAAGTGATGAAGATATAAAAATATTAAGTAAAGTTAATCTTAATATGTATATATTTTACACATTGTCAGGATTGTCGGAGACTATGGAAAATAGAAACTTATCAACTCAAATATATACTATAGAAAAACTTTCTACATGTAAGAATATTAAATTAATTCATTATTGGCGTCCTGTAATAGAAGGAATAAATAGCGACGATAAAACGATAGAGTCGGTTGCAATATTAGCCACAAAATATTTTAAAGCAAGTATAATTTCAGGAATAAGGGTTAATTCGCATATTAAAGACATGTTCGCAAAAGAAAACATTCCAATGCTAATATCTCCAAACGCTGAACATAAAGTTATTTTAGATAAGACCTTTAGAAAAATATATGACAAGTGTAAAGAATTGGATCCGGGATATAGGATATTTAAAAAGACGTCTTGTTGTATAAGTTATTTTGAAAATGATGTTGATTATAATGGTTATGCATTATCAAAAAAATTTTGCTCTGAAGCTTGTCCTAATTATCAAAATTGTTCACATGCAAAATATCCAAGCAAAAGAGATATCGGCAAACTATTACATAATTTTGGTATCAAATCAAAATACTCCATAGAAAAATATACGCTACATATTCATACTACACTTTCTCAAGAAGACTGTTCAGCAATTAGGCACAATCTAAAGATCAAAGTTATTCCCGATAAATTGATAAAAAGTAATTCGGAGGATGAATTATCAAAATGATATCGATTTGTTATGATTTGCACAACACTTTGATTAAAAGTGATCCAGCATGGTTAAAAGCTTTTAAGAAATTGTGTAAAAATAGATACCCTGTCATAAAACAAGAATATAAATTTATGAGTAGAAAAGCTATATGTAGGAAATACAATATAGATTTTGAAACCCTTGAAAACGAGTACAGAAAACATATACGATTAAATAAAAAAGTGTGTAAGACATATTATAAATATTTAGATGAGTATCCAACGATGATAATATCAAATGCTCCAGCAAGTCGTGTTTATAAAGATATTGAAAAATGTAAACTTAATCACGATTTAGTAAAGATTTATACAAAAGAAGATGGTGAAAAGCCTGCTAGCAAATACATAAATAAAATATTGTCGCAAAATAAAATTCAATTTGCTATAATGATTGGAGACAACAAGGATGAAGACATATTTAATCTAACAAACGTTAAAACAATGCTCGTTGATAAAACAAAAAATATAAACAAAGAGATAAATAAAATATTGGAGAGTTTAAAAAGATGAAAATTTATTTACTTAGTGGGCCAGATAAATATAAAGGATATTGTGATGTTCTTAAAGCAGATATAAGCAATGAGGTCAATAATATAAAATGTTTAGTTGGCATTGCCGCCAATCCCAATAAACATGAGAAGAACGATAAAATGTTTTTTGGTGATGGGGCTTGTCCTGGCGTTGTTAATATGTTAAAGTCTTGCAACATTCAAATAGACGAAAGCATTTTAATAGATGATAGAATGGATGTTCAAACTGCGAAATTAACCATAGAAAGAGCTGATGCTATATATTTGTTGGGTGGCGACCCTATGAGTCAATACAAATTTATTGAAAGTATTGGTTGTCTTGAGGTATTAAAAGAATTTAGTGGAATTATATTTGGTATTAGTGCTGGTTCAATGAATTGTTCAAATAATGTTTTATATTTTGCAGAGGATGGGTCTAACGATATAATAAAATATAAAGGGTTAGGGATTTCTTCAGTATATATCTACCCTCACTTTTCAGTAGACAATGAAGAATTGGTTTCACAATTAAAACAGTTATCGCAAGATACGGACATTTTCGCTTTGCCAAACGATTCTTATATTAAAACAACTAACAACAAAACCGAGATAGTAGGTAAATGTTATTTATTTTCAAATCGAAAGATTACGGAGTTGAATTAGTTGGAGCTAATTAAGTATTATAATCAAGATGGTGACTACGTAAAGACATTAGAAAGAAATCATCCATCTTCTAAAGAATTATGGTACAATATTGTTGTAGGATTAATTGTAAATTTAAAATTTCGAAAATTATATTTACAATTAGATACCGAAAATAATCTACAACTAACTGCTGGCGGACACGTACAATGTGATGAAGAATCTAATGAGGCTATAGCTAGAGAAATATTGGAAGAAACTGGAATAAATGTTGGCGATTGTGAGTTGTTAAATACATTTACATATAAGTGTTATTCTAAAAATCAGTTCCATAAATATTATATATATAATGCGGATATTACATTAAACTCGTTTCAAATAAAAGACAAAAAAGAGGTATTAACTTTTATTGAACTTGATATAGATGAATTGTTAAACCAAGCAGGCTGTATTGGAAAAGATGTTGAGGGAATTAAAAAAAGTCTAAATTATTATGAGGTTGTAAAAGCCTTTAATGGTGAATATGTTTTATATCAAATATGTAATATTATAAAAAATCTTCCATCGGTATAACGTTGGAAGATTTAATTTTTGTTATAAATAAATTTGTATTGTTCCTTTTTAAAAGATTGTTTTATTTTGGTATCCTAGCGTGTGCTTGTCTTGATGCAAGTAAACGCTTTTGTTCCGCCTTGAGATGATAAACGAGAACTCTTTATTGTCTCTTTTTTTGGTGTTGTGTTTCATTTTGGCTTGTTATTGAGCACATTAAACGGTAGTTTAAGCAATAAAAAGACTAAATCAAATATTTGATTTAGTCTTTATTTGGTGCCGAAGGTGGGGGTCGAACCCACATGAAGTTGCCCTCGCAAGATTTTGAGTTGTTTATATGGTGTTTTATATGGTGTTGTTTTGCACCATTTTTAATTAAATAAATCTTAAAAAATCCCTATAAATAAAGGAGTTCACACATATTGATTGGTTATTTTATGCCATATCGTGTTATCACATATTCAGTTGGTTTTTTTTCGTGTTTTGGGGAAATTTTGCGATTATTCGTTAAAAAACTATCAAAATTTTGGCACCACTTCTTGCATTTGCTACATCTGTCAGTTAAAATGCTATTAACATAAAAACTAAAAAGGTTGGAGATTGTAATTTTACAGTCTTCAACCTTTTTGCATTAAAGGAGTGCTTATGGAAAAGTGGGAAAAGGAAATGTCAGAGAGAAATAGAATTGTTCAGGCTGAAACAGACAAGATCAATAACGAGATTTTGCAAATTCCAGCATGTTTGACCGAAGAAGAGAAATTGGCATATGAAGCGATTGTGAAAACGTTAAAAGAGAGTATCAGTTATAGGTTGTCGCACAGTGATGTGGAACTTATTTGGCAATATTGCCAAATAAAAATTATGAGAGATAGGGCTTGGAGAGAATATAATAAAAATCCAGATAGATACATTCGAATTGTTACGGGAATATGCAGTGATGGAAAAACTCCAAAAGTTATGGTTAAAGAGAACGAACATTACAAAACTTTGATAGACTGCAACAAACAACTTGAAAAAATCTTAAAGGATTTAAGGCTTACGCCAGATGCAAGAGCAAAAAGAAGATTTTAGAAAATAAAATCCTTTATTTTGCGTTATTTATAAGGAGAATTATTGTGGAACAGTTAAAAATTGAATATATAGAAATTGAAAAGTTAAATCATTATGAAAATAATTCAAAAATACATACGAAAGAACAAGTTGAGCATATTGCAAATTCAATTAAAGAATTTGGATTTAATGATCCGTTGGGAATTGCTGGCGACAATAATGTTGTTTTGGAGGGAAATGGTAGAGTTGAAGCAGCAAGAATGCTTGGTATAACAAAAATTCCTTGTGTTAGACTTGACCATTTATCAAAAGAAGAACAACAAGCTTATGTAATCGCTCATAACTCAACAAATTTGGAAACTGGGTTTGATAGGGTTGTATTAAAAAAGGAATTAGATAAGCTACAAGGAAGTTATGATTTTTCAATGCTCGGACTAAGTGAAATTGAAATTGAAAAATTACAACATATTAATGATGAGTTTTATAAACAATTACTTAATTTACAAACAAAAAAACTTGTTAGAAATGAATTTAAAATGGTTGGAAAGTTTGAACTTCCCATAATTTTAAAAAATGACTTTGAATTAGAGAAAATTAAACTATATAGTTATAGCAATACAAAGTATAATGATGAAAGGAATAGGTTTAAAACAATTCATTTTTTTATTCATGATTATAGATTTGAAAGTATTTATGAAAATGCTGAATATGCAGTTGAAAAACTAAAACAATATCATGCATTATGTTCACCTGATTTTAGTTTATATGCAGACATGCCATTAACATTACAAATGTATAATACTTTTAAAAACCGTTGGTGTGGAGCATATTGGCAAAGTTTGGGAATAAAAGTAATACCAACAATATCGTGGAGTGATGAGCGTAGTTTTGATTTTTGTTTTGATGGTGTTGAAAAAGGAAGTATCGTTGCAATTTCAACTCACGGTAATCATAAATGTAAAGAAGAATTTATGCTTGGCTATGAAAAGATGTTGGGAATAATTAGTCCTAGTGCTATAATATGCTATGGAAAGCCCTTTCCAGAAATGAAGGGTAACTTAAAAGTTTTTCCATACAATCACTACGAACATAGTGAGGCTAAATATGAAAATTAATTTACAACTTTTTGGCGGAAGGGGAATCAGTAGTGGTGGAAATTTTCGTGGCAACTCTAAAACTCCATTTAATGGTGCTCCTAATTCTACATATACATGGTATAAAAATGGAAACCCGTATCAAAAACGGTGGTATGATAAAAATGGAAAGCCTAAATTAGATAAAGATTTTACAGATCATGGAAATGGTAAGGCTCATCCTAAGTCGCCTCACTTCCATGACTGGGAAGATGGTCAAAGAGGTAGAGGGTATTGGAAAGATTCAAGTGGAAGAAAACACTATTTTTAATAAAGGAGGAAAAAATATGAATATAAAACAATGTGATGTTTGTGGGAAAAATATAAAAGTAGATAAATGGGGTAATGGTAAGTGTAAAAATTGCGGGTGGATTCAATGTGAAGCGTCTTTAAAAAACCCAAATGAAGTTAAATATCCTAATATTACTTCATTCAATAACGCGAAGGAATTAAGTGTTAAGAAACAAAAACTAAAACCAACATACGAAGAGTTTATAATTATCGTCAAAGAAAATTTAGAGCCAAGTTTTAAGTACAAAAATAAAAAATATGGCAATACAAATTTTAATGGTTTTGAATTTTTTGAGTTTAATTCTGAAAAGTGCTATCAAAAATATTCCTCTATTGAAGAATTTGATAAAAATGTAAATATAAATGGAAAACACTTAAAAGATTTGTGGGATAGTGTAAACCACTTTGAACTAAATTGTTAAAAAAATAAAATAAATAATTAAAATAAAATGGATTTTATGTTATCATAGTCATATGAGTATAATTTATGGACCTTGTGGAATGGCGAGGGAGTACAGCCCTTATGCGTTAAACATTTACATTGGTTGTAGTCATAGATGTAAATATTGTTATGCGCCACATACTTTGCAAAGAAAAGAGGACGAGTATTTTGGCAAACCTGAGCCACGAAAAGATATCTTAAAACTGCTAGAAAGGGACTTGCAAAAAAACACTTATAACGAACAAGTTCTTTTGTCTTTCGTTGGAGATTGTTATTGCGATAGTGCCGACAATGGCGCAACAGTGCGAGAAGTTTTGAAAATGCTGAATCATTACAAAGTTCCCGTTGCTGTGCTTAGTAAAGGTGGAAAAAAGATGTTGAGAGACTTGGATATTTTCAAACAATTTGGGAATAGAATTACAGTCGGAACGACTCTTACATTCTTAGATGAGAAAAAATCAAAAGAATGGGAACCTTTTGCTTCAACTCCTAGCGAAAGGCTCGAAACCTTGAAAACGCTTCACGACAATGGCATTAAAACTTTTGCAAGTTTTGAACCAACAATCGAACCCGAAGAGAGTCTGAAACTTATCAAAAAGACATTAGAAATAGACTGCGTCGATCACTACAAAATCGGAAAGATAAACAACTATAAGTCCGCCGATAAATGGCAAGATTGGGCAAAATATTTGCAAGATTGTTTGGATTTGCTCCGACCTACTGGTAAGCAAGTTTAATACAAATTTTGTTTAAGAAAACTTGCGCCAAACATTGTACTAACAGATAATGAAAAAAATCCAGATGCATATATTGTGCAAACGACAACTCCAAAACAAACGAGCCTTTTTGATTGGTGAAAGCGATGTTGGTTTTAAGTATGTTGCTCGCAAGAAATAAATCCAATTATTTTGGAAATTGAAAAACAACATAAAATAAAAAAATCACTAGCAAAACTAGTGATTTTTTGTTGTGGTGCCGAAGGTGGGGGTCGAACCCACATGAAGTTGCCCTCGCAAGATTTTGAGTCTTGTGCGTCTGCCATTCCGCCACTTCGGCATATCTATCAAATTGCAGTGATAGTATAAATCAAATTGGTCGCGGTGTCAAGGGAAAATTTAAACTTGATTTTGAAAAAGTGCGGAAAAATCTTTTTTAATATCCCGCAATTTATGTTATACTCAACTTGTATTGATTAAAACCCGCTAGGAGGAAACATATGAGAAGTGTAGGAACGAGTGTATATGGCGTTAGGACGCCGATAATAAGGAAGGGAAACGACCTAGTAAAAATAGTTTGCGATAGCGTTCAAAACGTGCTAAAAGAACAACACCTTACTCTAAAACCAAACGATGTTGTTGCTGTGACTGAGGCTGTTGTGGCAATTAGCCAAGGAAACTACGTGACAGTCGATGAAATCGGTCGCGATGTTAGGCGCAAAACGGGTGGTGGTCGAGTGGGGCTTATCTTCCCAATATTGTCGCGAAATAGGTTTTCGACACTGCTTTCTGGCATTGTTAAGGGCGTGGACGAACTTGTAATACAACTATCGTATCCAAACGATGAAGTCGGAAATCCGCTTGTTTCGATTGACCGCTTGTACGAACTCGGCTTGACCACATTTGACCGCGTTTTCACTAGCGACGAGTTTTACAAACTTGTGGGTAGCGTGGAACACCCATTTACAGGAATGGACTACATTAAATACTATCTTGACCTATGCGGTGGCAAAGCAAAAGTAATACTTAGCAACGACCCGACAACAATTCTTAAATACACCGACAAAGTAATTAACGCGGACATTCATTCAAGAGCACGCACTAAAAAATTGCTACTAAATAAGGGCGCAAAAGTTGTGTGTTCGCTGTCCGATTTTCTAAACGAGGAGAGTAAAACCCACGGCTACAATTTGGCTTATGGGCTACTTGGAAGCAACAAATCGAAAGAAGGAAATGTAAAACTTTTCCCACGTGATTGCGACAAATTTGTGACTGCACTTCAAAAGGAGTTTAAAAAGCGCACAGGCGTAAGTCCAGAATGTATGGTTTATGGTGATGGCGCGTTTAAGGACCCAGTTGGCGGGATATGGGAACTTGCCGACCCAGTTGTGAGCCCAGCGTTCTCAAAAGGGCTTAATGGCACTCCAAACGAAATCAAACTAAAATATGTGGCTGACAACGACCTAAGCGGTTGCACCAAAGAGGGCGAGATTGAGGACAAAATGAGAGAGATAATCCGAAGCAAAGAAAAGGATTTGAAAAACAAAAATATTTCCCTTGGCACAACTCCTAGACGTTTGACCGACCTTCTTGGCTCGCTTTCCGATTTAACTAGCGGAAGCGGTGACAAGGGTACGCCAGTTGTTTTAATTAAAGGCTACTTTGATAATTACGCAACAGAATAATTTATAAGGTCACCAATTTTTTGGTGGCTTTTTTATTTAAAAACCTAATTATTTTTACAGTTTACTCGCTTAGCCGTCGTCAATATGATTGTAATATTCGCGGTTTTAGGGTATAATTAAATAACTAAGGCGGTGCTTTTATATGGAAAAATTTGTAATTATTGATGGCAACAACATTATGTTTAGGTCGTATTACGCTTTGCCGAAACTGGCAAACTTTGAAGGCGTTGTGAGCAATGGTGTGTTTGGATTTTGCAACATTTTGGTCAAGATTATTAAGGAAGTAAAACCTAAATACATCGCGGTAGCGTTTGATAGCGCTAAGAAAAACTTTCGCCACGAACTTTTCCCAGAATACAAGGGACAGCGTGGCCCCGTGGAAGAGGACCTTATTTCCCAACTTCCTATTTTAAAGGATTTGCTTAGAAAAATGGGCGTGACCGTAGTGGAACAGCCTGGGCTTGAAGCGGACGATTTGATAGGGTGCTTGTCAAGACAATTTACGGAAACAGAAAACATCATTTTGACCGCCGACAAGGACTGCCTTCAACTTATCAACGACAACAACACGGTTATGCAACCTAAAAAAGGTGTGACCGAGGCGGAGATGATAGACGCACCAGCGCTGAAAGAAAAAATGGGTCTAACGCCTTTGCAGGTAATCGACTACAAGGGCTTGGCTGGTGATTCCAGCGACAATATTCCAGGTGTAAAAGGCGTGGGTGATAAGACCGCTGTTGACTTGCTAAGCAAGTATGGTTCTGTTGAGGGCGTGTATGAAAACATTGATAAAATAAGCGGAAAACTTAAGGAAAAACTTGAAAAAGACAAAGAAAACGCCTTTTTGTGCAAAAAACTTGCAACAATTGTGACCGATAAACACCTTGATTACACACTGGACGATTTTAATTATAGATTTCCTTTTAATAGCGAAGTGCTTGAAATATTCAAAAAATATCAGTTTAACTCGCTACTAAAACACCCCGAACTATTTGGCGACATTCCGCAAGAAGTGGCAAAAGTGGAAGTTGAAAATATCCAATCGGACGAGGAATTAGAACAACTTGTAAAACAAATTCTTTCGCAAGATAGGATTGCTCTGCACTTGGATTCAAAGGCACTTGATTGCGCATTCGGAGGAAAGGAATACAAGATTTCATTCGCTGAAACTTTGCTTGATAGCGGGCTTAATTACACTACAACCTTAGAAAAGTTTAAACCAGTTTTTGAAAGTGAAAAAATAAAGAAAATAGTATTTGACTATAAAAAACTAAAACACGTTTTGTATGATTGCGGGTTAAAACTTAATGGCGTGGAGTTTGATTGTACAATTGCTAGGTACTTGGTTAATGTAAATGGCAACAACAATGTTAGTTTTCAAAATGTTATGGACGAAAATTTGCTAGATGCGACCACGCCTGCTTCGAATTTAATTATTTTACAAGATAAATATTTGAAGTTGATGGAACAAACTGACACAAAAGGGGTGTTTTTTGACATAGAGATGCCACTTGTTGACGTTTTGTTTGGTATGGAAATCGAAGGCTTTAAGATTGACGAAATGGAACTAAAAAGCCTTGAAGTAAAATACGAGGCGGAAATTGATGCGTTAACCAGGGACATTTACGACCTTGCTGGCAAGAAGTTTAATATAAATAGTCCAAAACAACTGGGTGAGGTTTTGTTTGACGATTTAAAGATTGAGACGTGGAATAACAAGAAAAAAAGCACAAATGCCCAAGTGCTTGCGGATATTCAATTTGCGCACCCAATAGTGCCGAAGATTACGCAGTATAGGCTTGTAAATAAACTGTACACCACATATATTTTGGCGTATAAGGATATGATTAAAAATGGTAAAATATATACAGTGTTTAATCAGACCCTAACGTCCACGGGAAGACTAAGCAGTAGCGAGCCAAACCTTCAAAATATTCCAGTGCGAAGCGAAGAGGGAAAACAACTTAGGAAACTCTTTGTCTCGTCGTTTGAGGGTGGCAAGATTGTGGACGCCGATTACAATCAAATTGAACTTAGGCTTCTAGCAAGTTTTTCGGGCGATGAAAAACTTATAAACGCTTACAATAAAGGTGATGATATTCACGCGATAACTGCGAGCGAAATATTTGGTGTTCCGCTAGAAAGTGTTACGCCTGAGATAAGGCGCAACGCAAAAGCCATAAATTTTGGAATTGTGTACGGCATAAGCGATTATGGGCTTAGCCAAAATATTGGAAGTACCCGAAACGAGGCAGCGGAGTATATCAAAAAGTACTTTGAGCGCTATCCTAAGATTAAGGAGTATATGGACGGCAATGTTGAGTTTTGCAAAAAACATGGTTTTGTGAGGACAATGTTTGGCAGACTTAGATATATCCCAGAAATTAACGAGGGCAATTACAACCTTAGAATGTTTGGGGAGAGGGCGGCAATGAATATGCCTCTGCAAGGGAGTGCAAGCGACATCATAAAACTTGCTATGATTGGCGTGGATAGAGAACTTAAAAAACAAAAATTAAAAAGTAAATTGATACTTCAAGTGCACGACGAACTTGTTGTTGACACGGCTTGCGATGAAGTTGAAAAAGTAAAAGAAATATTAAAAAATGTTATGGAAAACGTCGTTTCGCTAAAAGTAAAACTGCTAACGAGTGTTCAAGTTGGCGATTCGTGGTACGACGCACACTAAGGAGAAAAATGAACAAATGTGAGATGTGCCCGCGTGCTTGCGGTGCCAATAGAGAAACGGGCGTAGGCTATTGTGGTGCATCGGACACCCTTAAAATTGCAAAAATAATGCTTCATAATTGGGAGGAACCTTGCATTAGCCTTAACAAGGGAAGTGGTGCGATATTTTTTAGTAACTGTCCACTTAAATGTATTTTTTGCCAAAACTATGAGATAAGTCAACTCGGCGCAGGCAAAAATGTGACAATCCCAGAATTTATAGAACTTATGAAAAAATTGGAAGAAATGGGCGCGGAGAATATAAACCTTGTATCGCCCACCCAGTACACCGACCAGATAATTGAAGCACTTAAAACATATAAGCCCAAAGTGCCAGTAATATGGAATACAAATAGTTATGATAGACCTGAAAAACTAGAACAATTAAGAGGGCTTGTTGATATTTTCCTTGCTGACTTAAAGTATTTTGACGAGGGCTTGTCCAAAGAATTTTCGGCTTGTCCCGATTATTTTAAGATCGCAAGCGAGGCAATTTTAAAAATGAGAAGCCTCGTAAAAGACAATTTTGACGGCGAAAAAATGACAAGCGGGCTAATAATAAGGCACCTTGTTTTGCCAGGGTGCGTAGAAGATAGTAAGCGGGTTTTTGACTGGATTGCTAGGGTTTTTGACAAAAACACGATAGTTTCTGTTATGAACCAGTATGTTCCGTATTACAAAGCAAAAAATCACATACTGCTAAATCGCAAGGTTACGCCTCGTGAATATAGTAAAGTTTGTGATTATGTTTTGGCTTTGGGTTTTGAAAATGGTTATTTCCAATCGGGGGAAAGTGCCTGTGAAGAGTATATCCCAAATTTTACGCAGTTTTTAGATTAAACGCAACTTGGTTGTTGGAAACACTCAAAGTTGTGTCGGTCTTCTGAACGATGTTTTTCATAAAGTTTACAATAAGAGAAGGGATATAGTTTTGAATGTTTGGCTTGTCTTCCTGGTCGTTAATTGCAGTCGAGAGTTCATCGGACAGGCTAGTAGACATATTGTTGTAAATTGTTTTGAGTGGTGTGATTACGCCACTTTTTATTTCGCTTTCGCTAGTGATGTATACGCGCGCTGGCACGTCTGGCACGCTAGGAAATAGCGTACGCATATCGACAGTACACACTATTTTTAATTTGTAGCCGTTTGAGATAACTTCGGTGTCAATCTGTTTTACTATCATTGAGTATCTGTCGGGGTTTGTAAGATGTATGGAATTGTAGAGTAACCCTAGTTCGTTGGAAGTAAGGCTAAGGTTGTCGTTGATTGAAATCGTGGTTTGGCAAAATTTTTCGTAGTCGATGTCACCGTCAACAAGTATATCAAATCCGCTGTTTGTGATTTTGGTGTTTAGGCTAGTGTAGAGTTCGTCGGTTATGGGGCGAGTAATGATTGTGGAAGTGTCGGGCTCTTTGCCAAGTTCTTCAAGCGCTTTTAATCCGCTCGAACTAAACTGGTTTTTAATTGAGATTACTGCGTACACAACAGCGATAATTAGCGTAACCGCCACAAGTATTTTTGTGGAGATGTTTATAAATATCTGTTCCTTTTCGGCGCCGGTCTTTTTCCGCTTTTGCCTGTTTTTGTTATCTTTCATTTTCTATCCTATTTATTTTTTCTTCAATATATTTATTGCTTTCGCGTCGGTTGAGTTTTAAAAGGCGACTAATGTCGGTGCGGTCGAGTAGGATTACGCCTAATTCTTCCGCCAACCCAACTGCTGGCTTTGAAAACTTCCAGTTTGTAATGACCATACTGTAATCGCACTTGTAGTAACTTTTCCCGCTAAATGCCTCTTGCACAGCGCTGTTAGAAATATTGTGGTTGTAGTATAGTTTTGCTTGAATGCCAAGACTAACACCGCGTTTGCTTGCGATTATGTCCAGCCCGTTGTCGCCAGTTTTGGGCGTTGTGACAGTGGAGTAGCCCATATATCTAAAATAATTCGCCACAAATTCCTCAAATTCTATTCCGCTTAGGCTGTCAATATTGGAAATGGAAATTTGACTAAGTAAGTTTTTAAATTTTATCCTAAAAATCATCTCGTGTATTAGTTTTGTCATTTCTTTTTCCTTGATCCTAGTCATATTATATCAAAAATTTCAGAATTAAAAAATAAATTATTGCAAAACTAAAAATTTTTGTGTATAATGACATTGTTGCAGTAATGGGAAAGTCACCTTTATTTTGCAACAATTTAAAACTACATGCAGAGATGTCGGAGCGGTCGAACGAGCACGATTGGAAATCGTGTGATGTGAAAGCATCCGGGGGTTCAAATCCCCCTCTCTGCGCCATATAAACTAAGTAAAAAGCCTTCATTTATGGAAGTCTTTTTATTGTGAATACAACACCAAATTTATAAGCGAAAGCAAAATAAATTGGTTTATTATACTAATATTTTTGATAAACTATAATATAAACGCTATAAAACAAACAAAAATATGCTATAATGCAAAGGGAGAGATATTTTATGGGAAAGTTGATATTAACATCTGGTGGTTATTTGAACGGACAAAGAGGTAAGGAATGCGATGAAATAATAGAAGCATTTTCTAGAAATAAAAAAGTTCTCTTGGTCGATAATGCAACCTTAACAGGAAGTAATCTAAAAGGCGTGCCTATCATAAAAGATAATTTTTCTAAAATAGCAAAGTCAGTAACTCAAATTTCATTAACCGAAAACAACATTAAAGAGTTGGGAGATTATGACATAGTTTATATCACAGGAGGAGATCTCGCACCTTTCTTTGAATTAATTCAAAAATGTGATTTAAAAAGTGCTTTTATTACATATTTGAAAAATGGCGGCAACATAATTGGCGAGAGCGCAGGCTCAATGATATTTGGTACAGACCTTAAATGGATTTATGATGTAAAAAAAGGAACAAAGCCTAAATATGATATCGAATTGCCTTCATATAAAGGTCTTGGAATTGTAAAAATAAACTTTTTTCCACATTGGAATAAAACAAGTAATGAAATGAAAGAAAGAGTTTTGAGTTACGAAAAAGAATACCATATCAATATAACAAGAGTGCAAGATAATGATTTTTTTGTATACGATGTATAGGAGAACACAATTATTACAAAAAATGAGTTGGAGATAGTTTAAAACAAAAATGATTTTGATTTCGCAAAATCAAAAAATGCTGTCGCAAAATTAAACAGCAAGAAATCAAAAAAAATCAAAAAGTGTGTGATAATCAAAATCAGTCGCAAAATCAAAGAAAAATAATCAAAAAAAGACTTTTGGTTGTATACACACACATTCAGTTCAGAGGAATGATATGTTTTCTCTGGACCTATTTTTTTTACGTTATGGGATTTGAACCCAATGGGTTCACTCCTGTCGGAGCCGGACCGCGGATAAACCGCTCCCGACTTTAAAATTATGCAACATCTACGAACCCAACTAAATTTATACAAGTTAAATTTGTGTTTAGTTGTCTTATGGATTATTCTAGTGTGTTATTTTTTTTAAGAATAATGAGTATTCTTCACACTCTAAATCGTATTTTTTTAGCTCTCTATTTTGTAATTTTTAAGAGGCTAGTGAGTATATTAAAAACCATAGTGTTATATCGCTTTAAAAAATTGCAAAAGTGTGATATAATTTTTATATCCAAGTAAGGATTAAATAAGGAGAAAATACTATGTTAAAATTGACATGGCATAATGAAGAAGTTCCAAAGGGAATGCGAGTGGGGCAGGTCTATGGTGTGATTTTCACGATCGATGGCAGAACGCTACTTAAAGTTGACACCAAGGCGGACGGCCGAAAAGTGTATGCAATCGCGGGTGGAACCCCAGAGGATTTCGATGCGGACAGGATTGCAACCTTGCGACGCGAACTTGTGGAGGAGGTTAACACTACAATTGGCGACGACATTTACTATGTTGGCTATCAAGAGGTTTCGGGCGATGGGGATAAACCTACATACGCGCAAGTGAGAATGACCGCGATGATTGAAAAGATTGGCGAGAGGCGCCCCGACCCAGACAATGGCGAAACGTACGAGCGACTTCTAACCACGCCAAAGAGGGCAATAGAACTGCTAAAATGGGGCGAAATTGGTGAAAAACTCATCACTCGTGCAGTGGAAATCGCAAAAGAGAAGTTTGGCCTAACACTTACCTCCGATGTGGAAGAATTTGTTTAAAATAAACACAAAAAAAGGATAATATGAGAATTTCAGAGAGATATAAAAAAGCACTTGTAACAGTGGCTATGGGGCTAAGAAGTGAGGCTGATATAAAGAAAAACGGAATGCACCTTTTTGTGAAAAGCGAAAAGGCGGAACTGCTAAACTATTTGCGCACGCTGTTTGCCGAGCGCGAAAACTTGCTTGTTTTGAAAGTAAAACCCACTGGGTTTAGATCGGAACACATAAATATTACAAATAAGACCGAATTTGATGAGTTTGTGAAGAATGTGGACGAAATTTTTGCCGAAGAAAACGAAATTTGGGTTATATCCAGTTCGGTGGTGGAATGCTGGCGTTGTAGGTTTTATCTAAACAGTAACATCGACTCTCCCGACGCCGTGGAAATGGCAAAAAGCACCGACGACCATATCCTTGACCATATGGGCAAAGAAGACGTGCCGTTTGCTCGTTTTGAAAAGGGGCTAAACAAAACTTTTGCTGTGCTTGACACAAATCTAAACGAAAAAGACTTGCAAGAGTGCCGTGACATAATTGGCGACGTTATGGCAAAATATAGTAGGCAGTTTAGGTCGATAAAGGTCGATATGGAAATGCTAGGACTTCCCGGTATTTCGCTTGATTGCCGTGTCAACAACGGCTACGACTTCCACGATTTTGACGTGTCGTATGGCGATGTGTATAAGGTTATGGATTTTTATGTTACGCCGTATTTGGGTAATCGAACGTAATGACAAAATTTAAATAAAAATAGCACTTTTATCGGTGCTATTTTTTTACTTTTTTTCGGTTTTGTGTTACAATCATTAAAAGAGGTTTTAAGATGAATAAATCCAATAGAAAGTTAAAAGCATATTTAATCGTTTTGCTCATTGTAGCATTCCTTACGGTGTCCATATTTGGCACATTTTTAGGTGTAAATATTAGCCGTAACAGCCAGATTAACACAGTCGACTTTGCGCCTATGTCGGGGACTGCCAACAAAACGATTTTGTTTATAGGCGACGGAATGGGCGAAAATCACGTTAGCGTTACGGCGTCGTATTATGAAAAAGACCTGTTTATGACGAGTTTGCCTCTATCGGGCAAGGTTTCGACCTTTTCTCGGGATATGATTTATCCCACCGACAGCGCGGCGGCCGCAAGTGCACTCGCAACTGGCAAAAAATATGACAACAAAGAGGTTTCGCGTCACGCTGGGAAAGACATCGAGACGATAAGCGAATATGCGAAATCGAAAGGCTATGGCGTGGGCATTGTGACGACCGACAATTTGTATGGCGCGACTCCAGCGAGTTTTTCATCTCACGCAAATAAGCGAGGCGACACCGACGTGATTATTGCGGGTCAAATAGCAGGTGAAATTGACTTGTTTTTGGGTGCGGGAGCGAGCAAATATGCGGAGTACAAGGCGCAGTTTGAAGAAAAGGGCTTTGAGTATTCCAGCAATTTGAGTGCATTGTCCCTAAACTTAAATAGGGTGTTTGGGGTTTTCTCCAAAGTTGTGTCTAGTGACGGAACAAATGACACTCCAACACTTGAAATGCTCACCGATTTTGCTGTGGATTATATGGAACAAAACTTTCCAAACGGATACTTCCTTATGATTGAGGGCGCACATATTGACAAGAAAAGTCACGACAACAAAATTTTTGAAATGATGGAATATCTTGATAGTTTTGACAAAAGTATCAAGATTGCGTACGACAAACTTAAAAGTCAGACGGGAGTGGCGATAGTTGTGACTGCCGACCACGAAACGGGAGATTTGCGCTTTAAAAGTGGGGTAACAATCGACAATTCGCTGTATCACCGCACGGGGCATTCTGGCAAAAACGTACCATACTATATGTACTTTAATCTGGCGAAGTCTGTCGATGTTGGCGTTATATTGCCTAAAAAAATTGACAACACCGACATATACAAATTGTTTAAATCGTTACTAACCAAATAGCCGTGGCATTTGAATTGCGGGCGCGTAAAAATTTGGTCGGAAAATATTTAGAAATGCTTAGTGTTTCTTTTGATTTTAATTAAAATTTTGCGGGAAAAGTTTTACAGTTTTGGGGATTGTAAAACTTTTTTATTTTTTGTTTGTTTTACTATTGAAAGCGCCAATAACCTATGGTATAATCAAAAAAATGAGAGGAAAAATTATGAAAGACGATTATGAAGATTTTGTATTTACACTATACGACGATTTTGTAACAACGTGGTCGAAATACTTGTTAACATTAAACGATAATGAGTTGATGTTTAAAATGACGACGCTTGCTGAAATGGGGCAAGTTGAAGCGATAGAAAAGTGGTATTTACTTAAAAACCCAAATGAAAGAAATACAAAGATTGAGGCCGTTGCGGATAAGATTATTGGCGACAAAACAAGACGCTATGACATCAACGTGGCACTTATGCGCGCAGCAAGAGAGTTGGCTAAAAATAAGAAAATGTATCAAAGTATGAAAGATTCGATTAAAGAATATATGGGTATTATGAAAAAAGAGAGAAGTGTATTAGGCTTTATTGGACCCAAGACTCTTCAATTGGTGTCTCAAATTCAAACCTTGAGAGACAAACTTAGTGATAGTAGTTATGGTAGACAAATGAACTACGCGGTTGCGCTTGTAGACTACTGCAAACATTTTGATAATACAGATGTCAACCTTGACCAAAAGCGCCTTGAAATAAAAATGAGAGACCCATATTTGTTTGGAAAACCTACCCGAAAGGAAGTGCGCAAAGTACGCAAAACCTTGACTTATTCTCGTGTTAAAAATCCATATGACCCCAATATTAAGTATTCACTTGCATGCAACTATCTAATGAACCCATCGACCTTAAAACAAAAAGACAAAGCGATTGAAATGCTAACCGAACTAGCTTGTCGTCCAATTACTAAACAACTTAGCACTGCAATTGATGAAAAGATAAAGTTTAATAAATAAACCGTCAAAAACACATCGAGAAAAAATATCGGTGTGTTTTTTTGTCGGATTTTCCCCACATTAAAGAAAAACAACAAATAAATAATACCGCCTAATTGTTGTTAATTTCGTCAAATTATATTATAGAATAAAAATTATTATATCACATACGTAAAGTTGCTGTACAAACCCAGCCTTTTAGCGTAGAATAAACAATTGGAGAATTTATATGGAAAAAGATTACGGTGTTTCAATAATCGTGCCAATGTACAACGCAGAAAAATATATTTTAGAGGCGATTACTTCGCTTACTAACCAGACTTACAAAAATATAGAGATTGTTGTTGTGGACGATGGAAGCACAGATAATAGCCGAAATATTGTAGAAAGTTTAAGTTCAAATGATAAGAGAATTAAACTAATAACACAAGAAAATTCTGGCGTGTCGACAGCAAGAAACTTAGGAATTCAAAATGCTACTGGCGACATAATCCAATTTATGGATGCCGACGATACCTTTGACAAACACTGTTGTGAATTTGTGGCGGGCTCATTTGATTGCGACCTACTTGTGTACTCGTATTTTACTAGCAAAAACAATGGCTGTGTTTTGAAAAATAAAATGTATGAGGGCGTGGAAGTTTCACAATACATTCGCGACCTAATTGGCGGTTGGGAACTTGGACTTGTTTGGAATAAGGCGTATAGGGCAGACATCGTTAAGACATTAAAGTTTGACGAAACTGTAAGTCTACAAGAGGATTTGATTTTCAACTTAGAATATCTAAAATACGTAAACTCTGTAAAAACTTGTTCCAACAAACTATACAATTATAGGGTCACAAAAAGTTCGCTTTCTAGGTCAAACAAATGTGTGCGATTTGAACAACTTGACCGCATTAGAGAGAATATGTTGGAATTAAACGACAGCAAGTTTAATGATCCACAACTTGTTAGAAGTATTAACGGATACTTTTTAAAAAGCCTTGTTAATTTGTTTAGAGGTGATGAGTACAGCGATGAGGATATCTTAAAAATTTTAAACGGAAATGAAGTGAAAACCGCTTTAAAAAATTACAAAAGCAACAACTTTAAGGAGCGAGTGTTTGTATGGATGCTAAAACATCAAAAACTGGAACTAATAAAGAAACTGAACTAATTAGTGTAATAGTGCCAGTGTACAAAGTTGAGAAATATTTAGATGCTTGCGTGCGTTCGATTGTGGGGCAGAGTTATGATAATTTGGAGATTTTGCTTATTGACGACGGTTCGCCTGACAATTGCCCAGTGATGTGTGACGAGTGGGCTAAACGCGACGAGAGGATTAAGGTCTTCCATAAGCCAAACTCTGGGCTGGCGGGCGTGAGAAATTTCGGGTTGAAACATATGACTGGCAAATACTTGACTTGGGTCGACTCAGATGATACAATTCACCCCGACTCAATTAAAATATTGTACGAAAATTTAAAAAACCACAACGCCGACATTTCAATGGGTTCGTGGCAAAAGATATACGATATTGAAAATTACGAGGACGCAGTTTTAAATCACGACCCAACTAATGTAGTAGTGTACGAGGGCGACCACGTGTTCGGATTGTTGTTTGAGCACACTTTGCCACTTATAATGGCATCTTGGTCAAAACTCTACTCTCGCGATGTTTATGAGAGTGTTGTTTATCCGGAAGGGCGCGTGCACGAGGACGAATGGGCTCATCACATTTTTGCCAACGCAGGCAAACTTGTGTTTGAAGATGTTGCCATTTACAACAACCTACAACGTGACGGAAGCATTACTGGCAAAAAATTTAATGTTGCGAGACTTGGTGCAATAGAAAACTTGTATGATAGGGTTAAGTTTTGTGAAACGCAAAAGCCCGAGTTTTATCAATCTGCCCTCAATCAATATCTAAGGATTGTGGCATATTACTATGCCTTGGCAAAACGCTCGGGACTAGACAAAGAAGTGTTAGATAAACTTATTCTGCGTTTTAACGAAGGCTATGCGCTACTCGACAAAAAGTCGCTAACCCTTAGAGTGTTTAAGCACAACAAACCATTGTTTTGCTTCTTATCACGATTAAAAAGAGGATAAAATGAAAAATATTGTAATTGTAATGAATATTGGAAGTTTGCCAGTACCGGCAGTCAAGGGCGGGGCTATTGAAAATCTAGTTCAAAATTTGCTAGACGGCAATGAAAAAGAGCCAATGGCAATGTTTCATGTTGTTATGGCAAAAAGTAAATTAGATAAAACAAATTACACATATGCCTATAAGTATGCGAGGTTTTACAACTATTATTACAACGAAAAGTTTGCTAAGTGTGAAAGATTTGTAAATGCTGTTAATAAGCGACTTTCTTATGCGCTTCCTTTATACTCCGCGTTTGATAATTTTGTATTTAAAATGGTTAGAGATATAAATCCTGATGCGGTTGTTTATGAAGGCGCATTTACTGCTAATGTGAAAAGGTTAAAAAGGGTAGTTGGACGAGAAAAGTTGTGCTATCACATTCACCATCGTGCTAAGTTAAAATTAGATTTAAGTAAATGGTTTGGTCGAGTACTGTGCGTAAGTGAATATATAAAAAATGACTGGCTTGCGTGCAAAAAAATGAAAAGCAATATTCAATTTGAAGTTGTTAGAAATGTTGTCGATATTGAAAAATTTGATAAACAGTTTAGTGAGGACGAAAAAATAGAACTTAGAAAATCGCTAGGATTCAATCAGAACGATTTTGTGTGCATTTACTCAGGAAGGCTTATTGAGATAAAGGGAGTTCTTGAACTGGTTTTGGCTATAAAAAATATTGACAATCCCCAAATTAAACTTATGATTTGTGGGTCATCCGACTTTAAGGACGGGAAAAATACAGAATATATTGAAAAATTAAAAAGCGTTGTGAGTGGATTGGGGAATAGGGTTGTATTCACCGGATTTATTCCTTACGAAAATATGTATAAATATCTTAAAGTAAGCGACTTGCAAGTTATGCCATCGCTATGTGAAGAAGCAGCTGGGCTCACACTTATTGAGGGTGGCTTGGTCGGGTTAAGGCAAATTACGACTAATTCTGGTGGCGCGCCAGAATATATTTTAGATCCAAATAAAGTTACTATCGTGCAAAAAGAAGATAAGTTGGTAGATAGTTTAGCTACGGCGATACTTAATAACTATACACATTTTGAAAAAAGTAGTCCTTTGGAAATCAGGTATCAATCCTTATCTGATTATTGTAAGGATTTTGTGAAAAAAGTTTGTAAATAAAGGAAAAATATGACAGATACTAGAACAAAAAATTCAAGCCGAAATATTATATTTTCAATGACAGCATATCTAGTCCAGGTAGTGCTAGGTTTTTTGGTTCGTAGATATTTTATTTATTACTTTAACGAAGAGTTTTTAGGGTTGAATTCTTTATTTGCAAATATACTTAGCATTCTCTCTCTTGCCGAGTTGGGATTTGGTACAGCAATTGTGTTTTCTATGTACAAGCCAATGGCTGAAAACGATGTTGAAAAAGTTAAGGCATTACTTGGATTTTATAGAAAATGTTATATGGTAATAGGTGTTATAGTCGCAGTTTTGGGCTTGTTGGTTTTGCCTTTTATGCCATATTTTAAAACTAAGGCGCCAAATGTTGACGTGAACATTTACATTGTGTATTTGCTTTTTTTGGCAAACTCTGTTGTTTCATATTTCTTTGCGTATAGACGTTCACTCCTCTATGCAAATCAAAGGAATGATATTGAGTCTAAAATCAATATTTTAATCTATATTGTTCAGTCTGTTGGGCAACTGCTTATTATTTTGCTACTTAAAAATTTTTATCTTTATGTGGTAATGATTGGGATTAGCACTATGCTTAATAATTTTCTTGTTGTAATTATCACGCAGAAAAAATACCCGGAATTTTTGGACTTTTCGCAAGTTAAACTAAGTGACGATGAACGAAAAGTAATTAAGAAGAATGTTACTGCACTTATTTTTCATAAGGTTGGCGAAATGCTAATTTATAGCACGGATAGTGTGCTTATATATACCTTAGTCGGAGCAAGTGCACTAGGTAAGTATTCTAACTATGTGCTTATTGTGAACTATATTGGAACGATTATAAATCTTTACATAAATGCTCTTAGTGGAAGTATTGGTAATTCAATTGCAAGTGAATCGACGGAAAAGAACGCAACATTGTTCTCAAAACTTAATTTTATCCATGTTTTTATTTGTGCGTTTTGCACTGTTTGTATTTTCAATCTTTCTGATCCATTTATTGACTGCATACTTACTAAGAATTCAACGACCAGCCTATTACTTAATAAATTTACTTTGTTCGCAATATGTTTAAGTTTTTATTTGAATTATTCCAAAAATATGGTCAATGCTTTTAAACAAGGTGCAGGGTTATTTGAACAAGACAAGTATATGACTTTAATTGAAGCGGGAATAAACTTGGTAGCGTCAATAGTTTTAGCCAAATTTTTCGGACTTATTGGCATAGTGGTTGGCACGATTATAAGCACACTCTCTATTTCAATGTGGACAAAGCCATATGTGCTTAATAAGTATTACTTAAAACAAAGCACTGGAAAGTACTTTTTGAAATACTTAGGGTACACGGCGTGTATGGCGGTTAGTGGAGTTGTGACTTACTTTGTTTGCTCGCTTATCCCTGCTGGAGGAATAGTTATGTTGGTGCTTAAATTTGCAGTATGTGGTGCTGTGGCTGGCGTAACCTTGCTTGCTGGATTTGCTTTGATGCCAGACTTTAAACAATGCTTTGAATGGGGCAAAACAATTCTAAAAAACTTTAAAAAGAGGAAGGCGACCGTTACGGAAGAAGAGGAGAAAAGTGATGTATAAAAAGTTTTTTAAACGATTTTTTGATATAGTGTTTTCGGGGTTAATGTTAATAATACTTAGTCCGCTACTACTTATTTTGGCAATTATTGTAAGGCTTAATTTGGGAGCGCCAGTAATATACAAACAAGCCCGCGTGGGAAAGGGCGGAAAGTTGTTTATGTTTTACAAGTTTAGAAGTATGTCCACGGCGAAAGACAAAGACGGAGTTGACTTGCCAGACGAGCTTCGCCACACCAAATTTGGCAAACTTCTTAGAGCAACTTCGCTTGACGAATTGCCACAACTTTGGAACATATTTAAGGGCGATATGAGTTTTGTGGGTCCTCGACCAAAAGTGCCAAAGGATATGTTGTTTTTCAATAAATACTACAAAGGCGACGACGTGCGCCCAGGGATTACTGGATATAGTCAAGCACACGGCAGAAACGGAATAAGTTGGACAAAACGTCTTAACGGCGACAATTATTACACTGAAAATGTGTCGCTACTTATGGATATAAAAATTATCTTTTTGACAGTTGTGGCAGTGTTTAAAAAATCTAACATCGACAAAAAGCAGTATTTCTACTATGCCGACGAAATGCTAGATAAGGGGCTAATCACCCAAAGTGAGTACGACGCATATCATCTAAAAGCAAGGGAACTTGAAGCAAGATGTGGTATGGGCGAAAAAGTTAATGTTAGGGATTACGCGCTATACAAAACCCGCGACGTCGCTATCCCTGCTGAGATAATTGCTCGCGATGAACAAAAATCCGCATAAAAAGGCACAAAAAGTGTCTTTTTTTTCGTTTTTATCGACACTTGTAGAGACGATGAGACTAAAAATGTTGTAGGGTTTATTCAAGTTTTGCGAAAAGGATATAACTTTACATCAAACTGAAAATATTAACATTGTGGGTTATTTTATTTTTAAAAACCCACTTTGTGTGATATAATACTTTTGAAATCAAAAAAGGTTTGGAGTGAAAAATGAAGTATCGAAATTATGAAGTGGGCTTTACATTTGAGGTGCCTGACAATTTTAGCGAAGTAAAACCTTCTAGTTATGAGGCGTTTGACGTGAGACCTGAGACAATGCACTACTTTATATGCCTAGACGATAAGGGCGAGATAATGCGCTCGTTTGCGATAAATAAGGACGTGCCTTGCAATAGCGACGATGATATGGTTAACATTATCAAAACCACATTGGAACAACTTGACCAACTTGGCTTTCACGTATTGCAGTTTAACGAACTAAAAACCGAAAGCGGAAAGCTGATTGAGAGATTTGTGTTTTACGACGAAAACCTTGATAAGGATCTTGGGACCCTTATGTACTTTATGCGCGTAAAGAACGCGGTTGTTGTAAGTAGTTGTTACATTACAGAGTTTTATGACGAATATGAGGACGAACTTTTTAGTGTTTTCAACAGTATTAAAGAAATCTAGGAATAATCAACTTTTCAAGCCAATAATATGTGTTATTGGCTTGTTTTGTATGATGTAGAAAAAGGAAATTAAAAATGCAGGAATTTTTTGCAAAACTGTTTGGCGACAATGTGATACTTGCAACTATCCTAATTGCAATGTTGCCGATTGTGGAACTTAGAGGAGCAATCCCGTTTGGAATGAGCGTAAAGTTTTGGGGCTCCAACGCGCTAAGCGCTGTTAACTCGTTTTTGGTGAGTTTTTTGGGGAGTAGCCTTGTGGTGCCTATCTTGGCGCTTATCTTTATTCCGCTTATCAACTGGCTAAAAAAGACAAAACTTTTTAACAAACTTGCCACAAAACTAGAAAACCGCATAAAGTCTAAAACCGAAAAAATTGAGGACGACGCAAGCGCTGGCAAAAAAGCAAGGTCGAGGTTTTGGCTAAAAGCATTTGGGTTGTTTATATTTGTCGCAATTCCGCTTCCTCTTACAGGCGTATATACTGGCACATGTATAGGCGTGATGCTTGGCTTTAATTTTTGGCAAACTTGTGGTATAGTAATTGCGGGAAACTTGGGTGCTGGGCTAATAATGACATTTGTGTGCTCCATATTTCCGGAGTTTACGAATATAATCCTTTACGTGTTTTTGGGGCTTGTGGTTGTGTTTGCTTTGTATGGACTTATCTCATCGCTTGTCAAGAAAAGAAAAACCGCATATGTCGAGGAAGTTAAGGTTGTGGAGAATTCCGAAACTGATAACAAGGACTAAAAATAATAATTTTGACCTATTAAACAAAACTTTAATAGGTCTTTTTTGTTGTTTTATAAAAAGTAAATAATGTTAAATAATTTAACAAGAGACTATTTTTTTGATATAATGCAAATAAATTTAAAGGAGTGAATTATGAGAATAGCAGTTATCACAGGTGCTTCATCGGGAATGGGGCGCGAGTTTTTAAAAAGAGTTGCCAGAGAACAAAGAGTAGACGAAATCTGGGCAATAGCACTAGAAGAGGACAAACTTAAAGAGTTGAATAGCGAGGTTGACACAAAACTTAGACTTTTCCCTTGCGACTTGACCGACAGAAAAAGTTTGGAAAAAATAAGAGCAGAACTTGACAAGGAAAAACCTAGCATACTATGGCTAGTAAATGCTAGCGGATTTGGAAAATTTGGCAGATACGACGAAATCCCAGTTGAGTCGACGCTTAATATGATAGACCTTAACGTGTATGCACTTGTTGCTCTTACAGAGTACTGTTTGCCATATATGGAAAAGGGTGGCAGAATTGTTGAGTTTGGATCAGTCGCTGCGTTTCAGCCTATTCCATACATCAATGTGTATGGCGCAACAAAAGCGTTTGTTTTGAATTACAGCCTAGCGCTAGGAGTGGAACTTAAAAACAGAGGCGTTAGCGTGACTTGCATTTGCCCATTCTGGACAAAAACCAACTTCTTTAACCGCGCAGTTGACCCTAGAAATGCAGTTGTTACAAAATACGCAGCAATGTACAAGCCCGAAGATGTTATGAACCGCGCATATCGCGACGCACTAAAACGCAAAAGCGTTTCAATGTTTGGCGCATATAGCAAGTTCCAAAAATTCCTAGTAGACATTATGCCAAGAAAATGGGTTATGCACTTTTGGGTTAAACAACAAAAATTAGATAAAAAATATAAGGATAAATAATTTTGAAAGTTAACATAGTGGCAGTTGGAAAAATTAAAGAAACATTTTTCACCGACGCAATTAGGGAATACGCAAAAAGACTAAGTAAGTTTTGCGAGTTTAGAGTTACTGAGGTGGAAGAGGCGACCAGTTTGACCAATCTGCAACAAAAACAAGAAAAAGAGGGCGACCTATTGCTATCAAAAGCAAAAGGATATATAATAGCCTTAGATGGTGGCGGAAAGCAAATTTCAAGCGAGGATTTGGCAAAAACACTTGACGACAATATGACCGCTGGCGTGAGCGAGTTTTCCTTCCTGATAGGAGGCTCAAACGGGCTTAGCGATAAGGTTAAAAAATGCGCAAATCAAGTGATTTCCTTTGGAAAAATCACTTTTCCACACCAACTTTTTAGAGTGGTGCTATCCGAGCAAATTTATAGGGCGTTTACAATTATTAACCATATAAATTATCATAAGTAACCTAATATGATGAGGCATAAATAACGCGCGAACTTGGCTTCAAATGTGACGGCAAATTAAAACACGCCCGAGCGTTATAACCAACTAAGTGCTAGTACGCTAACATTATCTTTGAGTGAAAGATAATGATTAAGTAGTAGACCGTGCGCCAGCCCTAGAACACATGATGGTAAATATAAACAACAACGGCAGACGATAATAGCCGGCACGCGAGTGCCCTGGAACTAACTTTGGATATACTAGGGATAAAGCAAGTATGACACTGGCCGTGCGCCAGCACCGGAACCCACGATGATAAGTATAAATAACTATGGCAGACGATAATAGCCGGCACGCGAGTGCCCTAGAACTAACTTTGGATATACTAAGGATAAAGCAAGTATGACACTGGCCGTGCGCCAGCACAGGAGGAGAAGATTGAGTAATTTTGTTCATTTACACGTGCATACCGAGTTTAGTTTGCTAGACGGAGCAGCAAGAATAGAAAAACTTGTAAAAGTCGCAAAAGAATATGGTATGCCAGCGTGCGCAATAACCGACCACGGCAATATGTATGGCTGTGTTACTTTTTACGACGCGTGTAAAAAAGCGGGAATAAAACCAATCTTCGGCTGTGAATTTTACGTTTGCGACGACTTGACAGTTAAAAGCGGGAAAACAAAACTAAACCACTTGGTGTTGCTTGCTAAAAATAGAGAAGGTTATCTAAACCTTTGTAAACTAAACTCAATAGCATTCCGCGACGGATTTTACTATAAACCAAGAATAGATCTAAAAACATTAAAAGACTACGCAAGCGGAGTTGTGTGCCTAAGCGCGTGTCTTGCGGGCGAAATCCCACAACTTATAATGAAACGCCAGTACGACGAAGCGGAAAAATGTGTAAGATGGTATAAAGATTTGTTTGGAGAAGACTTTTATTTGGAACTTCAAAACCATATGCTTGAAGAACAAATTGAAGTCAACCTAAAACTAAAAGAATTCGCTAAAAAATATAACATCAAAACAGTTGCGACCAACGACGTGCACTATATCTACCGCGAGGATAGCCAGGTGCAGGACGTTTTGATGTGCGTTCAGATGGGCAAAACAATCGACGACCCAGATAGACTAAAATTCCCTTGCGACGAGTTTTATTTTAAAACCGCCGAGGAAATGGAAAAAATGTTCCCAAACGACCACGACGCACTGGAAACAACACTAGAAATCGCGGATAAATGTAACTATTCGTTTACTGAGGACCATATTGACGAAAATAAATATATGTTCCCAAACTATATCCCGCCAGATGGAAAATCGTGCGAGGAATATCTAAGAGAACTTGCATACGCAGGCCTTAAAAAACGCTACCCAGAAATCACCCAAAAAATTAAAGATAGGGTTGAGAGCGAATTTAACGTTATCATAAAACAAGGCTTCGCCAGATACTTCTTAACCGTGCAAGACTACATAAATGCAGCCAAGAGTAGGGGCATACCAGTTGGTCCCGGCCGTGGAAGCGGTGCGGGCTCAGTTGTGGCGTACGCAATCGGAATTACAAACATCGACCCGTTTAAATACGATTTGCTTTTCGAAAGATTTTTGCATACCGAGCGTGTTACGGCACCCGATTTTGACGTGGACTTTGCCGATGATAGACGCCAAGAAGTTATTGACTACGTGCGCGATAAATATGGCGCCGATAAGGTTGTAAAAATTTTGACATTTGGCACAATGGCGGCCAAAAACGCAATCAAGGACGTAGGACGCGTGCTTAAAGTGCCATACTCCCAACTTGACGTTATCACCAAAGCCATTCCTAATATTCCAGCAAAACACCACGACGTTATTAAGAAGTGTTTTGGCTTTTATCACGCAAAAGAAGGCGACAAAGACTTCGGCGTGAACTACGCTATTCCCGAACTTGTGGAAGCGTATAATAATGACTCCGATGTAAAGCGAGTAATTGACATCGCAATGAAACTAGAAGGAATGCCAAGACAGACCTCAACTCACGCGTGTGGCGTCGTAATTGCGTGCGACGACTTGACCAAGTTTATGCCAATTTCCCGAAACGGCGACGACTTGACCACGCAATATTCCTTTGCTGATATTGAACGTTTGGGACACCTAAAAATGGACTTTTTGGGACTAAGAAACCTAAACGATATTCAAAAGTGTATTCAATATGTAAAACAAAATCACGGAATTGAAATTGATTTTGATAAACAAAACTATGACGACCCTAATGTGTACAAACTTATTTCAAGCGGAAACACTAAGGGTATATTCCAGATAGAAAGTGGCGGATTCCAGAAGTTTATGAAAGAACTTCAACCAAACTGCCTCGAAGATATCGTCGCTGCGGTGTCGCTATATCGTCCGGGTCCAATGGACTCCATTCCAAGATATGTAAACAACAAACACCACCCAGAGCAGACGACTTACGCGCACCCAATTTTGGAACCAATCCTAGGCGTAACATATGGCTGTATTGTGTACCAAGAGCAAGTTATGAGAATCGTGCAAGATATGGCGGGATACACACTAGGTCAGGCCGATATGGTTAGACGTATGATGGGTAAGAAAAAACTTGACGCTATGAGAGCAGAACGTCAGGTGTTCTTGCACGGCAAACCTGCTGAAAACGGCAAGCCGGCAATCGACGGCGCAATTAAGAGAGGTGTGCCAGAAGATGTTGCAAACGGCATTTGGAACGAGATGGAGACCTTTGCTTCGTACGCGTTTAATAAATCGCACGCGGCAGCATACTCATATATAACGTATCAGACTGCATACCTAAAAACATATTACGAACCAGAATTTTTGACGAGTTTGCTTAACAACCGTATCACAAACGCCGACGAAATTAAAACATATGTCACCTATGCTAAGGAAGAAAAAATTGAGGTTTTGCCACCAGATATAAACCTAAGCGAAACATATTTTAGCGTAAAAGACAACAAAATCCGCTTTGGACTAGCGGCACTTAAAAACGTGGGTATTGGTGTTGTAGATAGTATTATTGCAGAGCGAAACGCAAACGGACCTTTCACCTCTATTAGCGACTTTTTGACTAGACTTGACACGCAAGCACACAATAAGCGTTGTTTGGAGAGTATGATTTTAAGCGGTGCATTTGACTGCTTTGGAGTAAAAAGAAGCCAACTTATGCAAGTTTTCCCTTCCATTGTAGACAAAATTGCGTCCGATAGAAAAAGACAAGCAACCGGACAATTTAGTATGTTTGATGAAGTGCTAAAACAAGATGATATGAAAGTGGAATATCCAAACATTCCAGAATACGACAACCAACTAAAACTTAAAATGGAAAAAGAAGTTGTCGGCGTGTATGTTACTGGGCACCCACTTAGCAACTATATTGATAAGTTTAGCCAGTTTACATTCACTAGCGATATGATTCAGACCGACGACGAGGAAATTATCGACGCCGAAGAGGGCACCAAGGAAGACGCAGTAAATGATTCGGGGCTTGTAGATGGCACCGAAGTTACTTGTGGTGGAATTGTGACTGATTTTAAAAAGGTAATCACAAAACGCACAAATAAGGAAATGGGCATAGTAAAAATTGAAGACTTGTATGGCGCGATTGAACTTATGCTTTTCCCAAATGTGTTTGCAAAATATAAAAATATGTGTGCCCTAGATTCGCTAGTAAGCGTTAAGGGAAAACTTAGCGTGCGTGACGGCGAGGCGCCAGTTGTGCTAGTAGATACCATATCGCCAATGGCTGTGGGAGATGAAAAACCTAAACAAGAAGTAAAGCCAAAAACTCTTTACTTAAAATATGATGTCAACAATAGCACGCTACATCAAAACATATATAATGTTCTTAGCAACTTTGCCGGGGTTATTCCCGTTGTCGTAAAATGCGAAGTTACTGGCAAAACATACAAACTTAACGCGTTTGTCGACGGAAGCGATTCGCTATTGGAAGAATTGCACGCTTTTGTAAAGGACGAATATATAAAACTTTTATAGGAGAAATAATATGGAAAGATTGGGAGTTATTTGTAGCGGTGGCGATAGCCAAGGAATGAACGCTTGCGTTAAGACCATTGTAAATATTTGCGAAACCCACAAAATTTTGCCGATTGCAATCAGGCGCGGATACCAAGGTCTTATCGAAAATGATATGATGTTTTTAAACAACGAAATGGTACAAAACATCGACAATTTGGGTGGATGTTATATCAAAGTGTCAAGAAGTAAGGACTTTATGACACAAAGTGGCATTAAGACCGCTGTAAATAATTTAATCAAAAACCAAATTGACGCAGTTGTTGTGATAGGCGGAGAGGGTTCGTTTAAGGGCGCCGAGAGCCTTGTTAAAAACGGCATCAATGTTATTTGCATTCCAGCCACGGTTGACAACGACTTGTTCTACACTGATATGAGTCTTGGGTTTGATACTGCGGTTAATAATGCGGTAAGAGAGATAGATGCCATAAGACAACCTATGGAGGCAAACAATAGGACGCTTATTGTTGAGACTATGGGACGTGAGTGTGGAGCGATTGCGCTTAACACCGCACTTGCCACAACGGCCAACTCGGTTGCAATGCGAGAGACTCGCACAGATATTAAGGATATTGTTAAGGACGTTAAATATGCTCTTAGCATTGGCGTGGAAAGCCCTCTTGTTATTATGACCGAGCACCTTAAATACAGTGTTGACGATGTGAAAACTGCACTTGAAAAAAACTTAAAGATTGAGTGTCGTACTTGCGTGCTAGGATACATTCAACGTGGTGGAGCGCCAAGCGTAACGGATAGAAACCTTGCGATTAAATATGGGATAACAGCAGTTGAACTTGCAATTCAAAATAAGTTTGGAGTTGCGATTGGAATAAAGAACAACCAAATAATTGTGGTCAAACTAGAAACAGCAAATAAGACGCCTAAAAATTTGGATATGGCACCATATTTTGCACTTAAAAAACTTTATAATCAAAAGTAATTTTACAAATAATATCTTTACAAAGTTTTAATATAGTGCTAAAATTACACAGTAAAATTTTTAATCTAAAACTAAACTATTTTTGGTTTAGTTTTTTTAATGAGGGAATGTATGGAAAGAAATGTTAGAAATGTAGCGATTATTGCCCACGTTGACCACGGCAAAACCAGCCTTGTAAACGAGATGTTAAAACAAGGCGGAGTTTTTAGGGAAAACCAAGATGTTGTTGACCGCGTTATGGATAGCAACGCGCTAGAAAAAGAAAGAGGAATTACAATCCTTAGCAAAAACACTGCTATTAAGTTTGGTGATGTTAAGATTAACGTTGTCGACACCCCAGGCCACGCCGATTTTGGTGGCGAGGTAGAGCGTGTGCTAAAAATGGTTGATGGCGTTATCCTTGTAGTTGACGCATACGAAGGACCTATGCCTCAGACACGTTTTGTGCTAGAAAAAGCATTAGAACTTAACCATAAAGTAATAGTTGTTGTTAACAAAATCGACAAAAAGGACGCACGTGTTAAGGAAGTTATCGACGAAGTGTTGGAGTTGTTCCTAGAACTTAATGCAAACGACGAACAACTTAACAGCCCATTCGTATTTTGTTCTTGCCGTCTTGGCGTCGCTAGCCTTGACCCAGACCAATTGGGAACGGACTTCAAACCTCTTTTGCAAAAGATTGTTGATTATATCCCAGCACCTACTGGCGACCTAAATGCACCATTTTCTATGCTAGTAAGTTCGACCGAGCAAAATGATTTCCTTGGCAAACTTGCTATCGGAAAAGTTGAGACGGGCACAATTCAGATTAACGATAGTGCCGAAGTGCTTAACTATCACGACCCAGACAGAAAGTTGTCGTTTAAGATTGTAAATATGTTTCAATTCGAAGGATTGAAACGTATACCAGTGACTAAGGCTGAGGTTGGCGATATTGTGTGTATCGCAGGCAATAGCGAAGTTACTATCGGCGACACAATTTGCGCTAAGGGATATGGTAAAGCAATTCCATTTGTTAAGATTAGCGAACCAAGTGTTGAGATGACATTTATGGTTAACAATAGCCCATTCGCTGGCAAAGAAGGCAAGTACTGCACTAGCCGTCACTTAAAAGAACGTCTTGAAAAAGAAGCTGTTAAGGACTTGTCGCTAAGAGTTTTGCCTACTGATAGCGCTGATAGTTTTAGAGTTTTGGGACGCGGAGAAATGCATATTTCTATCCTTATTGAGAATATGCGCCGTGACGGATATGAGTTCCAAGTTAGTATGCCAAAAGTTTTGTTTAAGGAAGTTAATGGCAAAAAGTACGAACCTATTGACAAATTAGTGGCAGATGTGCCAGAAGATAGCGTAGGAAATGTTATGAGCGAACTTGGCAAACGTAAGGCGGATTTGATAAGTATGTCAAATCACGGCAACCGCATTCGTCTAGAATTTTTGATTCCATCAAGAGGATTGTTTGGATACAAGAGCCAGTTCTTGACCGACACCCGTGGCGAGGGAATTATGAGCAGTATTTTCTACGAGTATCAGCCATACAAGGGAAACATCGAGCGTCGTAACTACGGTGCACTTATCGCATTTGAAGCAGGGGAGGCTGTTCAGTACGGACTATACAACACACAAGAACGTGGACGTTTGCTTATCACAACTGGCGAAAAAGTTTACGGCGGAATGATTGTGGGAATGAACCCTAAGGGTGTGGACATTGTTGTAAACGTTTGCAAGAGAAAACAACTTACAAATATGCGTAGCAGTGCCGCAGATGAAGCGTTGAGACTAGAACCTGTTAAAAAACTTACTCTTGAAGAATGCCTAGAATTCCTAAATGACGACGAGTTGTTGGAAGTTACGCCAAAGAGTTTGAGACTTAGAAAAATTATCCTTGACCACACACTTCGTGGAAGAGAAGATTTCAAACGCAAACACGCAGGCGAAGAAGAATAAAACATTAAAAAAGCAAATCGCAAACCCGATTTGCTTTTTTTATTTGGTCGTAAAACAAAAATTAAATTAAAAACTGTAAAAATAAAACAGCAGATTGTTTTAGTGATGTGAGGTGTGCTATATCAAGGAGTATATGATAGGGAATTATAAAATATAAATATATAAAATAACTCTTGCAAAAAGTAAAGTTATTTGATATAATGTGTGCGATAAGAAATTATCTGCTTGCTTTTGAAATCAAAAGCCGTATAGTCCATAAGGAGGTAAATGTATGAATAGATATGAACTTTTAACAATCTTCAACGCTAGTTTAACTGACGAAGAAAAAGAGAATCTTGTTAATAAGTATTCTGCTATGATGCAAGCCGATGGTGGCAAACTTCTAAATGTAAACAAATGGGGAGTTAAAAAACTTGCTTACCCTATTGATTACAAGAGAGAAGGTTACTATGTTTTGTACGAGTTTGAAACAGTTGCAAACGTGCCTGCAAAAATTAGCGCGCTTATGAACATTGATGAAAACGTTCTAAGAAGTCTTTGCTTGAAAAAAGAAGTTAAAGAAGATAAAGAAACAAAAGTTGCCGAATAATTAAGGCAAAATAAGGAGAAATACTATGAACAAATGTATTTTAATTGGTAACCTAACTAAGGATCCTGAAATCAGCACTACTTCAAACGGCGTTTCAGTTTGCCGTTTTACTCTTGCAGTAACTCGTCGTTATTCCAATAGCGAGGGCGAGAGAGACACCGACTTTATCAACATTGTTGCTTGGCGTGCACTTGCAGACAACTGCCACAAGTTTATAAAGAAAGGTAGCAAAGTTGCTGTTGTGGGCAACATTCAAAGCCGTAGTTATGACGCTACTGATGGCACAAAACGTTATGTTACCGAAATCGTTGCTGAGGAAGTTGAGTTTTTGAATACTCGTAACAACGACACAAGCGACGTCAAAGAGAAAAAGGAAGACGTTACTAAACTAGAACCTATCGACGACGATAGCCTTCCATTTTAATTTAAGAATATAGATTAAGGAGTTTTTCATGGAAAAAGAAGAAATGACCATTGAAGGCGTTGTTGCAGTTGAAGAAAAAGCACCTGTAAAACGCTATAAGAAAACTTCTAGAAGAAAAGTTTGCAGTTTTTGCGTAGATAAAGTTGAGGACATCGATTACAAAGATGTTGCAAAACTTCGCAGATATATCACAGAAAAGGGCAAAATCCTTCCTAGAAGACAAACTGGTACTTGCGCAAAACATCAAAGAGCGTTAACTACCGCTATCAAACGTGCTCGTTTTATGGCACTACTTCCATATGTTGGAGATTAGTAAATTTTAGACACCTGGCTAACGGGTGTCTTTTTTTGTGCAAAAGTTGAATTTCGCATTTTTATTGAAAAAACTGATGTTTTGTGATATAATCATCGTAATATGTGGCTCCAATTATTGTGATTTAATTTATATAAAAGCGCATTTTTTGCTAAAAAACAAGTGAAAATTTGCTTTTGAAAAAAATAAAAATTAAGGAGTTTTATGAAGAACAAAAGAAAAAATGAAACTCTCACACCTAAGCAACAAGAACTTGAAACAGCGGTGCAAGAGAGTATGACCGAAAAAGTTGGGCAAAAAAATAAAAACAAGTTAAAAGGATATAAGGGCATTAAACAACTTGTTCCATATTACTTAAAGTACAAGGGACTTTGTTGGGGAATGGTAATAACCTTTGTGTTTACGGCGATTTTAAACTTTTTTATACCAATCTTTGATGCAAAAGCACTTGCTTCAATAGCAGATGGCGATTTTTTGTCCATAATAAAGTTTGCTTGCATTAGCACGGGGATATTTTTAGTGTCGAGTGTTGTTTCGTGGGGCTTTAATAGGTTTTATCTTACGCTTGATTCCAAAGTCGGATACGATTTGCGCCAGGGCATTATGCGAAGCATAACCAATGTTAAGATGAGCAAAATCGACAAAACAAATTCCGGCGTGTTTATCGATCGTAGCACTGATGACACCAGCAAATGTAGTGATATTTTGGTGGCAATATTCACTGTGCTTGTTGATTTAATTTCTAGCCTATGTTTCTTTATCTACATAGCGTTTTTAAATATTTGGCTATTCCTACTACTGCTTGTTTATGTTGTTGTAATATATGTTTGCGATGACATTAGAATGAAAGTTATGTTTGAGAGCCAAAAGGGAAATAGAAAACGTAGAGAACTTGCCTATGGCTCGTACAACGAGCAAATTAGGGGCGTTAGGGACATTAAAAGTCTTAATATGAAAGAAGAAATGCTTAAAGACAGTGGCGAAAAGCTCTCGTATGTTTTGAAGAAAAATATTCAAGAACGCTTTAAGTTTCACGACATTACATTCTTCTTGCGCGGAAACTTGTGCGAGTTGATGGAACTTGCAGTGCTAGTAATCGGAATATTGCTAGTAAAAAACAACATTGTTACGCTTACAACATTCCTAATTGTATATATGTATCGAGGCAGGGCAACCAATGTTACAAAACACATTGGTCAGATAAAACAACACGCTGCTGACGGCGAACTTGCAGCGCAAAGATACTTTGAAGTGGTTAATGAGTATCCAAAAGAACAATTTGGTGATGAGACTTTGCCAGAACCTATAAAGGGTGACATAAGTTTCAAAAATGTGTGTTTCTCTTATGACGGCGAAAAACAAGTTTTGAAAGACATTAGTTTTGACATTGAAGCCAACAAAACTACCGCGATAGTGGGCAAAAGTGGCTGTGGCAAAAGTACAATTCTTAGCCTTATTAACAACCTTTACGAAAAAAATTCGGGCGAGATAACAATTGATGGAATGGAGGTCGCAAGTTTGACCGAAGATTCGCTTCGAAACACGGTGGGAGTTGTTACACAGGCACCATATATTTTTAATGCAACAATTCGAAACAATCTATTGTTCGTTCGACCAGAAGCAAGCGAAAATGAGATGTGGAACGCCCTAAAACAAGCGCAAATTGATGATTTTATAAAATCGCAAGAAAAGGGACTGGATAGTATGGTCGGCGAAAACGGCGTTATGCTGTCGGGTGGTCAAAAACAGCGTCTTGCAATTGCAAGGGTGCTACTAAAAGGAAGCAAGATAATTGCGTTTGATGAGGCCACAAGCGCGCTTGACAACAAAAGCCAGGGTGCGTTGGTGGGAGAGCTGGACAAACTAAAAAGTCAACACACTATTGTTGTGGTTGCTCATAGGCTATCCACAATTGTAAATGCGGATAAGATTATCGTTGTTGACGACGGCAAAAAGGTGGCAGAGGGTACTCACAAACAACTTATGAAAACTTGCAAAATATATAAAGACCTATACGAGAGCGAAGAAAGCGCAAGTGTAGTATCGGAAGTTGACTAATTTAATGTGGTTTATTTTACAGATTTTCTACTTAATTTAAAATAAAAACAATATAAAAAGACTCATATTTTTTCGAACATCTGTTTTAAGATATGGGCCTTTTTTAATTGTCAAAAAAACATATATTTGCTACAATATTAGATATGAAAATCAATGGTGTTGTTGAAGAAATAATTTTTAGAAATGGCGATAATAATTATACCGTTGTGCTACTTAATTGTAGTGGCGAGTTTGTAACGGCAGTAGGAAAATTCCCGCTTATCAACGAGGGCGAGAATGTGGAACTTACTGGCGATTTTGTTGCGCACTCAAAATACGGCGAGCAGTTTGCTGTGACCGAGGTGAAGTTAAAACCACCTACCAGCAAGCAAGGAATAATTCGCTATCTAAGCAGTGGGCTTATTAAAGGCGTGGGGCTAATTACGGCTACAAATCTTGTAAACAAGTTTGGCGAAGCAACATTGGACGTGATTGAATTTAATCCGTCAAGGCTGGCCGAAGTAAGAGGAGTAAGCCCTAAAAAAGCGCAAGATATTGCCAACGAAGTAAACGCGGTCAAGAAAATGCAAAACGCTGTAATGCTAATGCAAAACTACAACATTTCTACAAACCTTGCGATAAAGATATTTAATATTTATGGCGACAACACCGAGCGAATTTTGAAAAACAATCCTTATAAACTCACCGAAGACATCGACGGAGTGGGTTTTTTCACTGCGGATAAGATTGCGCAGGAATTGGGTGTTGCGTTTGATAGCAAGTTTAGGTTTAGGGCGGGCATTGTACATTGCCTTAAAGAGGAATGCGACAAAAACGGCAACACATATGTGTTTAAAGAGGGGCTTGCGAGCGAACTTTTCGAACTGCTTAGGATAAAATCAAATAGTTATTACGATGTTTTCCAAACTGTGCTTGAAAACTTGGAAGCGGACGGAGTAATTAAGGTGCTTGTTAAGGACGACGACATAATAGTTGCGCTTACGAAATACTTTAACCTAGAAAAAATCGTGGCGGCGACACTTAATTTGTATACGCTTAACAAAATTGAAAACAGCATAAATGTAGATGAGAATATAAAACTTTTTGAGCAACTTAATCATATTACGATGCACGAAAAACAGCGCGAAGCGGTTACTATGGCGATTAACAACGGCGTTAGCGTAATTACTGGTGGACCTGGCACTGGGAAAACTACGATTGTAAAATGCGTGCTACATCTGTTTAAGCAAATGGGCAAAAGAGTTAGGCTTCTGGCTCCAACTGGACGCGCAGCAAAGAGAATGAGCGAGAGTTGCAACTTTGAAGCGAGCACAATTCACAGAGCGCTTGAAGTGGATTTTAGTTCGCCTTCAATGTTTAAATACAACAATATGAACAAACTTGGCTGTGACGTTGTGATTGTGGACGAGATAAGTATGGTCGACATTCAACTTATGTATTTCCTAATTAGAGCGCTTAGGAAAAACTGCCAGATTGTTTTTGTGGGCGATAAAGACCAGTTGCCAAGCGTTGGGGCGGGCAACGTGCTTGCCGATATTTTGGCGAGCGGTGTTATTCCTAATGTTTGCTTGACGCAAATTTATAGGCAGAGCGAAAACAGCCTTATCATAACAAACGCCCACCTTATCAACAACGGCAAAATGCCCGAACTTGACAATTCGAGCAAGGACTTTTTCTTTGCGTCCAAGTCGGATACGAGCGAGGCGCTTTCCACAATTATTGATATGTGCACCACTAGAATTCCAAAGTTTTTAAATACCGATAGTTCCAAAATTCAGGTGCTTGCACCTATGAAAGCGGGGCTTTGCGGGATAGACAATCTAAACAAGTGCTTGCAAGAAAAACTAAATCCGCTTAAAGGTTTCGCGACCGAAATTGTGACAGAGCGATATAGTTTTAGACTAAACGATAGAGTTATGCAGACCACCAACAACTACGAGAGGGAATGGACAAAATTGACCGAACGTGGCACAGGTGTGTTTAACGGCGATATTGGAACAATCACTCATATTGATTCTGCCATTAACGAACTTATTGTAACTTTCGAGGACGGCAGAGTTGCTAGATACACAAAAGCGGATCTTTGCGAAATTGTGCTAAGTTATGCTATAACTATCCACAAAAGTCAGGGTAGTGAGTTTGACTGCGTAATTATCCCAGTTTTGTCAGGACCTCCTATGCTTTTGACAAGAAACCTACTTTACACGGCAGTAACTAGGGCTAAAAAGATGGTTGTGCTAGTAGGTAGCGAAGCGTGCGTTAAGCGAATGGTTAGAAATAATTACACGCAAAAGAGGTTTACTCTACTTAAAGATTTCCTTACAAATGAGGAGATGTTGTTGGTGTGATTATGCTAGATAAAGTTATTGATTTTATTTTCCCAAGAGGGTACAAGTGTATTTTGTGTGGCGAAGAACTCGACCATAGTACACTTTATTCCATATGTGACTCGTGTCTAAATTCTCTTCCTTACAACAATGGCCACAACTGTCTTAGGTGCGACCGCCCGCTTAACAATATGGGCAACTATTGCACTCATTGCAAAAACAACAAATTGTATTTCAAGAGAAATCGCTCGCTATTTTTGTATAAGAAACCTATTAACACAATCGTGAGAAAATTAAAGTACGACAACAAAAGATATTTGTCCGAAACTTTTAGCAATATGATTGCTGGCGAAGTCAGTAGAATGGGTCAAAATTTTGACATTGTAATTCCCGTGCCACTATACTTTAAGAGGTTGAAGAAAAGAGGGTACAATCAATCGGAGTTGTTGTGTGAAAGTCTCAAAACAAAACTGAATATGAATGTAAATTCCACTCTGCTACTCAAAGTACGAAACACACTTCCGCAAGCAAATCTTACTCGCAGTGAAAGAGTGGAAAATCTAAACGATGCGTTTATGGTGAGAGACAAGAAAGCGGTCAAGGGCAAAACGATTTTGCTGGTCGACGATGTTTTCACTACTGGCACAACTATAAATGAATGTGCCAAAACTTTAGTTGAAGCGGGAGCGAAGGCGGTGTATTCCATTACGCTAGCGCACGCATATTTTGTAAACAAAGACAACAATAAAGACTAGGCTAAAACCTAGTCTTTTTTCGCCAAACAAGTACATTTTTTGCAAATACATACGCCTATTTTATTGTAAAAAAACCCAATTTGTTGTATTATATAACTACTATAATTGTAAAAGGAATAATTTAATGGGACTATTTTCAAAAATTTTCAGATCAGATAATTCTAGAAATGTGGCAAAACTTAACAAGATTGCCAATAAGATAGAGGACAAGCAAGAGGAGTACAAGGCTAAGACCGACGAACAACTTAAAGCGATGACTGGCATTTTAAAAGAACGTCTTGCAAATGGCGAAAAACCAATCGACATTTTGCCTGACGCTTTTGCAACAGTTAGAGAAGCGAGCGCGCGTGTTATGGGAATGAGACACTTCCACGTCCAACTTTTGGGTGGTATAGCATTGTTCCAAGGTCGTATTGCCGAGATGCGTACTGGTGAAGGTAAAACACTTACTGAAACACTTCCAGCATACCTAGTTGCACTTGAAGGCAAGGGTGTGCACATTGTTACTGTCAACGAATACTTGGCAAAACGTGACGCCGAGTGGATGGGCAAAATTTTTAGATGGCTAGGGCTTACAGTTGGCATATCTCTACACGATATGGATCCAAAACAAAAGCGCGAAGCATATGCTTGCGACATCACATATAGCACCAACAACGAACTTGGTTTTGATTACTTGCGTGATAATATGGTTGTTAGAGCAGAAGATAGAGTGGGCAGAGGATATCACTTTGCTATCATCGATGAGGTGGATAGTATCCTAATTGATGAAGCACGTACTCCACTTATCATAAGTGGTCGCGGAATGAAAAGTAACGAAATGTATAAGACCGCTAGCCGTTTTGCAAAGGGTTTGCGTACCGACGACTACGAAATCGACGAAAAAGAAAAGGCAATCCGCCTTACTGAGAAAGGTGTTAAAAAGGCAGAAAGATTTTTCAATCTTGACAACCTAAGCGATGTAAACAATATCGAAATTAACCATCACATCAACAATGCGTTGAAAGCGCAATACATTATGAAAAAGGATAACAACTATATCGTTAAGGATAACGAAGTTGTTATCGTTGACGAGTTTACCGGTCGTCTTATGGAGGGTAGAAAATACTCCAACGGTTTGCATCAAGCAATTGAAGCAAAAGAAGGTCTTGAAATTCGTGATGAAAACAAAACACTTGCGACCATCACATTCCAAAACTTTTTTAGACTTTACGATAAAATTAGTGGTATGACAGGTACTGCTAAAACCGAAGAGACCGAGTTTAACAAAATCTACAACTTGGACGTTGTTACTATTCCTACCAACTTGCCAATTCGTCGTATCGACGCTCCGGATATTATTTACATCACAGAAAGAGCAAAGATTGATGCTATCGTTGAGGCTGTTAAGGAAGTGCACGCCACAGGTAGGCCAGTGCTAATAGGTACTGTTACTATTGAGAAGAGTGAACTTATCTCCAACGCATTAAAACGTGCCAAGATTTCGCACAACGTCCTAAATGCTAAAAACCACATGCGCGAGAGTGAGATTGTAGCGCAAGCGGGTCGATTGAATGCTGTTACGCTAGCCACCAATATGGCTGGTCGTGGAACCGATATTTTGCTGGGCGGAAACCCAGAGTATATGGCAAAGCAGAAGTTGAGAGAAAAAGGATACAATGAAGAACAAATCGAGTTTTGTACCTCATTACTTACAACCGACAACGAAGAACTTAACAAAATTAGAGACGAGTATCACAAACTTTATTCTGAGTTTAAAGAAATCACAAACACAGAAAAAGAGCAAGTTATTATACTAGGCGGACTTCATATTATTGGTACCGAGCGACACGAAAGCCGTCGTATCGACAATCAGTTGAGAGGTCGTGCCGGACGTCAAGGCGACCCAGGAAGCAGTGTGTTCTTCGTGAGTATGGAGGACGAACTTATTCGTCGTTTTGGTGGCGAGAGAATGCAGGGAATTGCAAGGTTCTTTAAGATTGACGAAGACACTCCATTCCAGATAAAACTATTATCGCGTCAAATTGAAAACGCCCAAAAGCGTATTGAGGGCTTCAATTTTAGCGCTCGTCACAGCGTGCTAAAATTTGACGATGTCAACAACCAACAACGTGAACTTATTTACAAAGAACGTGACCGTGTGCTTGACGGCGCCAACATTCACGGCGAAGCAATTGATATGATCAACGAACTTGCTATGAACCTTGTTCTTAACGAGACTGGCGACGGAACAAGTTGGGACGAATGGAATATTGATGCCATTAACGGCGCACTAAATGGCAAGGTTTTGCCAACAGATACCAACTTTGTGACAGAAGATATGGTTGAGGGGAAAGAGCCTCAGGAACTTGCCGACCTTGTTGCGCAAGAAGTTATCCGCAGATACGAGGAAAAATGTTCCGAAGTAGGCGGGCTTGGAATTGACACGGGAAAGATTGAACGTGATATCCTTCTAAGAGTTGTCGATAGCAACTGGATGGATCACATTGACTACCTTGAAATGCTTAGAAACGAAATTGGTCTTCAAGCGTACGGCAATCACGACCCTATCGTGGAATACAAGCGTATAAGTTATGACGCATTTGAGGATATGGTCGCAAGAATTAGAGAGGAGACGGCTACATTCCTAATAAACTACAAGGTTAATATCGAAATTAAACAAGCGCCTAAGCCAAAGGAGATTATCGCAGGCAACAACAATTCTTCCGCACCAGCGACCGCAAAAGGAAACATTGTGGGAAGAAATGATCTTTGCCCATGTGGAAGTGGTAAAAAATACAAAAACTGCTGTGGCGCAAAACAATAAAAAACTTTAACAGGGCAAGCAGATTGCCTTGTTTTTGTATAAAGAGGTAAACATATGGATAAAGCAAAAAGCGTGTTAAGATATTATGTATTTTGTAATACATTAAAGGACATTGTTAGGACGGGCTGGAAGGATTGGCGAATAAGCCGTGAAAGACTTGAAAGTATCGCTGAGCACATCTATGGTGTTCAGATGCTCGCAATTGCAATGAAAAGCGAGTACGACTACGATGTTGACATTGAAAAAGTAATCAAAATGCTTGCGGTTCACGAAACCGAAGAAATTGTAATTGGCGACCTAACGCTGTTTGATATAGATAGAGAAACAAAAGCCGAAATTGGACACAAGGCGGTGCAAAAAATCTTTGGCGGATTGATAGGCGGCAAGGAGTATATCGACCTTATTATGGAGTTTGACGAAAGAAAAACAAAAGAGGCGATTTTTGCTTATCATTGCGACAAACTTGAAGCCGATATCCAAGCGCGTATTTACGATTTGGAGGGGTGTGTAAACGACATCAATCCAAAAGAAAACGAGCGATATAAAAAATCGGAAGATGTCAAAAACTTGTTGGACAAAAATATGTCGTGGGGTCAAATGTGGATAAGGTACGGTCAAAACCGTTATAACTATGACAAAAACTTTACAGAAGTGTCGCAGTTTGCTTTTGACAACGATATTTTGTCGTTTAGAGATGAAATTGAGAAATAATTATAATTGAGATGTGTGGGCGGTATTGTTTTTGGAAATAAGGTATGATATAATATAATAAATAATATGTGGGGCAAGGCGAAAAGTAACTGTTTGACTGTGTCCGAAAAATTAAGGTTAATTTTTAATTAAGGAAAGTTTTATGATACTAAACAACGAGAGAGAACAACTTAAAAATATACTTGGCAATTACAATGTGATTGCCGACTGTCTTTGACTTAGATCAATTAAAAAAATCGCTTAAAGAGCACGAGGAAATGCTAGGCGACCCATCGGTCTATTCCGATGTGAAAAAGGCGACCGAAATAAGCAGAAAGATAAAACTCGATGGCGATAAAATAAAAAACTTGGAGTTTTACGCAAAGAAAATTAAAGACTTGCAAGAGTTTATAGCTGAAACCGAAGAGTTGGACGAGGAAAGTTTTGTACCCGATATTCAGTCTGAACTTAAAAGTTTGCAGAAAAAAATCGACGAGTTTTACATCACAACACTTCTTAACGGCGAGTTTGACGAAAACAACGCGATTGTGAAAATCCACAGTGGAGCGGGTGGAACAGAGGCTTGCGATTGGGCACAAATGTTATTTAGAATGTACAAAATGTATTGTGAGAAAAATGGCTTTTCGCTTGTGGTTTTGGATTATATCGACGGCGATGGCGCAGGATATAAAAGTATTGAATTTTTGGTTAAGGGCGCCAACGCATACGGTTATTTAAAGGGTGAAATGGGAGTGCATAGGCTGGTTAGAATTAGCCCGTTTGATTCAAATAAGCGCCGTCACACTTCGTTTGCAAGTGTCGAGGTTATGCCCGAACTAACCGATGCGCCAAATATTTCAATTGACGAAAAAGATTTGAAAATTGACACCTATCGTAGTAGCGGAGCGGGCGGCCAACACGTCAACACTACCGATAGCGCGGTCAGAATTACCCATATTCCAACAGGCATTGTTGTGGCGTGTCAAAACGAGCGTAGCCAAATGCAAAACCGCGAAACGGCGATGAATATGCTTAAAAGCAAACTTATGGTGCTTGCGATTGAAAACAAAAAGCAAAGCATAAACGAACTTAAAGGCGACGTTAAAAAAATTGAGTGGGGAAGCCAAATTAGAAGTTATGTATTTTGCCCATACACGCTTGTTAAAGATGCTCGCACGGGCTATGAAACAAGCGATTTGGACGCGGTTATGAACGGCGAAATTGACGATTTTATATTCGCATATCTAAAACAACAGGGAAGTAATAAATAATGTATTTTGATATTGCAAAAGAAAAATTTAATAGGTTAAAGACCGCCGAAAATGTGACTATTCTTTCCATTGAGAGCAGTTGTGACGAGACAAGTGTGGCAGTGGTTAAAAATGGTCGTGAGGTGTTATCAAACATAATTTCCAGCCAGATTGAAATTCACAAAAGGTTTGGAGGTGTTGTGCCGGAAGTTGCTAGTCGCAATCACATTATGGCGATTGACCACGTTGTGGACGAGGCGCTAACCCAAGCGGGTGTAACGCTACAAGATATCGACGCCGTTGCTGTGACATATGGCGCTGGGCTAGTGGGGTGCTTGATGGTGGGCGTAAGTTTTGCCAAGGCACTTGCCTATGCTCTGCAAGTTCCGCTTATTAAGGTTAATCACATTAAAGGGCATATGAGCGCAAATTATATTGCGTTTAAGGATTTGGAACCTGAATTTATGGGGTTAATAGTAAGTGGCGGACACACGGCGCTTGTCAAGGTGTCGAGTTATGTTAAAAACGACCTTATTGGCACAACAACTGATGATGCGGTCGGCGAAGCGTATGACAAAGTTGCCAAAGTTTTGGGGCTGGGCTATCCAGGAGGCCCCAAGGTGGACAAACTTGCCTCGGAGGGCACGCCAAACATAGAGTTTGTAAATTTTAAACATTTGGAAAAAGGTTTTGATTTTAGTTTTAGCGGATTAAAAACTGCCGTTATAAATTACATTCACAAACTATCACAAAAAGGCGAAGAAATTCCAGTAAACGACATCTGTGCGTCGTTTCAAAAGACGGTGGTGGACTTGCTTGTAAGTAAAACAATTAGGGCTTGCGAAAAGTTTAAGTTTAAAAAAGTTGCGGTTGCTGGCGGGGTCGCTTGCAACTCGGGACTTAGAGATAAGTTGACTGCCGAATGCGAGAAAAAGGGCATTAAAGCGTACTTTCCGCCACTTATACTTTGCACAGACAATGGCGCGATGATAGGTTGTGAAGCGTATTACAACATTAGGTCGGGCGAGGGACTTGCAGATTTGACACTTACGGCTACACCTAGCATAAATTTAAAATATTCGTATAGGAAGGATTAAAAAAAAGATGACAACCAAAGATTATGATGAAATGTTAAAAAAGATGTCGTATGATTTTTACGGCAGAGACGCTTTGAGTTTTGGACCCGAAGAAATTATGGGGATTGAAGACGTTGAGGGCGACGATGTTCCTTTTAGCGACCTTAGTCCGTCGCAAAAACTTCGTAGGAATAGGGATTATTTTTTTAAACTTCTATATGCGTTGTATCATAGCGAATATCAAGAGGGCTTCTACATTTATGGCGCCAACGATATTTACGACAAAGTGCGCAAAGATTTGGGCGTAGGAATGCAAAACCTTTTCGACGTTTTGAAGGGCGCGGGATATATTGATTTTATTAAGAAAAACCTTACATACACTAAGTCGACCGTCGACCAAATGTTTACCGACGCTATGACAAAATATAGTTTTAGATATAGCATTGATAAAGTTTTGAGCAATCACGTTGAAATAGAGATTGAAAACGATAAAGGTAAGTATATTGGTGTAGAAAATGTAAATAATAAGTTGTTTAAGGTGTATGGCAAACCACAAGGTGCGTCACAATTTACTTACCTTAAAGACTTCTGGCCAGAGGGAATTATCACGCAAGACGGCACATTCTATATGACCCCAAGGTGCGGTCAACACGAAATAGTGTGTAAGTTTTTGTCGCTTATGGGCGAGAATATGTATAACGCGGTTAGAGTGTACAATACCAGTCGATTTGTTAGCGCCGAGACGGGCGAAATTGTGAACACTGGCGGGGCAAATGTGGGAATACTATTTAGTTCTTTGCAAGACTACATTCCAAGCGTAAATTACACCGACTTTGAAATTTCCGAGGCGCAAGCCAAAACAATGCTAGGCCTTTATCATATCGCTAATAGAATTTATGAAAAAGACAACACATCAAGACGCATCAAATACACCTATCAAGATTGTATCGAAAACTCAATCGGACTATTTAGCCATCATATGAAATACGACACATTTGATATGTCCACCAAAGCGCAAAACCTAAAAAGAATTGAGTGGGAAAGTGGCGACCATTTTGATAGGACAGAATTTTTAAAACACGAAAAAGTTAATAATAGATTAAAATTTTAATTTCAAGTTATAAAGAATTATATGTCAAGTTTTAAAGTGTAATTTTAATGTCAAGTTTTAATAAAAAAATCAGCCGTTTTGCTGATTTTTTTTTGACTTTATTTAAGAGTTTAAAGTTTTTTTATACTTAAATAAATTAAATGGTTAATTATTATTTTATAAGGTAATTTATTATTTAAAATTTTAAGGCTTATCAAATTTAATTACTTGTTTCGTTAAGGATAATGTTGTTGGTCATTCCAAAATACTCCACAATTCCGCACATTATAGCGTAGGCGAGTTTGTTTTGATGTGAGTCGTCGTTAAGCAAAGCCTCTTCCTCTGGGTTGGTCAAAAATCCGCATTCCACGATTGAAACTGGGATTTCGTCGCTTATGTTTAGGATATAGTAATCGCCCTTGTGAGATGAAGTGCGTGCGTTTTCAATTTGCTTGATTAGTTGGGTTTGAATGGTGTCGGCAAGAGTTTTGCTGTTTTCGCTGTTCGGGTTATAGAAGGCCTGTGCACCCTTTTGCGATATTTCGGGAAACGAATTCATATGAATGCTGACCACCATATCGGCTTTTGCGTCGTTTATAATTTTTTCGCGCTTTTCCATATCTTCGCGTTTGCAATTGGTGGCGTTTGGTGAGTAAAGTGGGCTATCGTCTTTTCTAGTTAAAACAACCTTAAATCCGAAATCTTCAAGATATTTTTTTAGTTTTAGAGTGATTGCGAGGTTAAGGTCGCTCTCTTTTACCCCCGTGTTAATTCCGCTACACCCAGCGTCGCGTGCTCCGTGGCCTGCGTCCAAGACAATGGTGTATTCAAAGCGCGGAGTTGTGGTGGTGTTGATGGTGCGATATATGAATATTGATGTCACTAGGCTTATAACCATAGAAAGTATAAAAGCAATAACTGCTTTGAGTTTTATGTTAATAAACATTTCTCCCTCCATATAGGGTTGTACACAATTATTTTATTTTTCTCTCATCTAAATTATGTTAACATTTTCCATTCGGTTTTTATTTTACTTGGAAACGTGGAGCAAAAGTGGTATAATAATAACGATTTGAAGGAGTAAACTTTGAAAAATTATTTTAACTTTAATTCGCTAGAAATGGCCGACCTTAAAAAGGAAAATCCGCAGGTTTTGGCTTTTGTGGGTGACGGCGTGTATACGCTGTTTATCCGCAACAAAATAGTGCTCGAACATAAGGCAAAAAGTGGCGAACTTCACAAACTAACAACCGATTATGTTAAGGCAAGTAAGCAAAGTGTCGCGATAGAAAAACTTTTGCCGATTTTCACTGAGGACGAACTTGCCATATATAAGCGCGCGCGAAACTACAAAACCGCATCGGTTGCTAAAAATGCGAGCGTACAGGAATACAAACGCGCCACTGGATTTGAGGCGGTGCTTGGATATTTGTACTTGGCGGGGCAAGTGGACAGGCTAAACGAAATTTTAAGTATGTGTGTAGGAGAAGACAATGAAAATAGAGGGTAGAAATGCTGTTAGGGAAAGCCTACTTAGTGGTGCTTCCATATCAAAGATTATGGCAAGCAACAGTTCTAGGGATAAGGTTTTTCAGGATATTATAGATATTGCGAAACAAAATAGAGTAAAATTGCAGTTTGTTTCCAATGACGTTTTGGATAGGGAAAGCGTTACGAAAAAACATCAAGGGCTTATAGCGGTCGTTGAAGAATTTGAGTACTCAGATATTGACGATATTTTAAACGACGCAAAAGAGAAAAATGTTGACCCGTTTATTTTAATTTTGGACGGAGTGGAAGATCCACACAATCTTGGCTCAATTATTAGAGTTTGCGATTGCCTAGGCGTAAGCGGAGTGGTTATTCCCAAAAACCGCGCGTGCTCAGTTAATGAGACCGTAATCAAAACGAGCGCAGGTGCGACCAATTATGTTAAGGTTGCAAAAGTCACCAACATTAACGACACTATTAGATACTTGCAAAAAAATGGTGTTTGGGTGTACGCTTGCGAACTTGGCGGGCAAAAAATTAGTGAAGTAAATCTTACTGGCCCAATCGCAATAGTTGAGGGAAGCGAAGGCTTTGGTGTGAGCGCCCTTACTAAAAAACTATGCGACGGAATATTCACAATTGATATGGTGGGCAAGGTTAATTCGCTTAATGTCTCGGTGGCGACGGGCATAGCATTATATGAAGCATTCAAACAAAGGAACAAATAATTGGAAGATAGAGAATTATTAAGATTAGCACGTCTTGGCGACGAAAAAGCTCTTGACGAACTATATGAAAGATATAAACGCATAGTATTACTTATTGCCAAAAAGTACTACCTTGTTGACGGAAACAATGATGATATTGTACAAGAGGGTATGTTTGGCTTTATAAAAGCAGTTAATACTTTTGACGAAAATAAGTGCGACTTTGTGCCATATTTAAGAAAACTTGTAGAACAGCAAATTGTGAATGCGATAAAGAAATCGCACAGCAAAAAAAACCTTCCGCTTAATGAAAGTATGACACTTAATAGCCAGGGCGAACTTACTCTTGATGATGCGCTTGTGGGCATTCCGAGCAACACTTTGTCGCCAGAACTAGAAGTGATAATGGAAGAGGACAATAAAGATTTTAGCCAACTTATTTCTAGCAAACTAAGTACATTTGAGCAAGAAGTTCTCCAACTTTATTTGGAAGGATTTAAATATAATGATATAATAAATAAACTGAATGTTTCATACAAAAGTGTAGACAATGCACTATCGAGGATAAAACTTAAATTACAAAACTTTAAAAAAGAGGAGTAGGCGTTTTGGAATATCAAGCACTTTATAGAAAATATAGACCAACCACGTTTGACGAAGTTGTTGAGCAAAAGCACATTACTCAGTCGCTTATAAACCAGATTAAAAACAACCAAATTTCGCACGCATATTTGTTTACTGGTACAAGGGGCACGGGAAAAACAAGTATCGCAAGGATTTTTGCTAAGGCGATAAACTGCGAACACTTTAACAACGGACCTTGCAACAAATGTGAAACTTGCAAAATTTTGAGCGACCCTACAAATATGGACATTATCGAAATTGATGCTGCGAGCAACAATAGGGTTGAGGAAATTAGAGATTTGCGCGAAAAGGTTAAGTATCCACCAGTAAATGCAAAGTATAAAGTGTACATTATCGACGAAGTGCATATGCTTACTGATAGCGCCTTTAACGCACTTCTTAAAACGCTAGAAGAACCACCAAAATATGTTGTGTTTATTTTAGGCACAACCGAAGTTCAAAAACTGCCAGCAACAATTTTAAGTAGGTGCTTGCGTTTTGACTTCAAACTTGTTAGCAACGAAGCGCTTGAAAAACACGTTAAATACATTTTCGACGATAGCGGTATAAAATACGAGGACGAGGCTGTTTCGCTTATTGCAAAACTTGGTCAGGGCAGTGTTCGTGACACATTGTCAATTGCGGATATGTGTGTGGCGTACACCAACAAAAACGTGACATACAACGCTGTTGTTGAGGCAATAGGCATCACAAACAACGAGGTTTTAAAACAATTAGCAGAAAATATTTTGAATAAAAACGCTAAAAACTTGTTAAATCATATTAACGAAATCGCAAAAAGTGGCAAGAATTTTTCTATGGTCGCTAAGGACTTGGTGGGATATTTTAGAGATATCGCTGTGGTGCAAACTTGTGACAACTACAAGGACATTTTAAAATATCCAGCCGATGTTGTCGCTGACTTAGAAAACTTGGCAAAACTTGCCGATGTTAATCGCGTACTTTCGGTTATGCAGTCGCTTGGGTCGCTGGAACAAGATTTCAGATACACTCAAAATCCGCGCTCGCTTTTTGAAATAGTGGTGCTTGGGCTTGTGACTGATACCGATAGGATTTCAAAACTAGAAGCAAAAGTCGCTGACCTTGAAAAGAGGCTTGGCGGAGAGAAAAACCTAAATTACAATAGGTGTCCCGAAGTTATTGTTGAGCCGAGCATCAAACGCTACGACGTTAAGCAAATTTGGGGAAAGTTGTTAATTGCGCTAAGAAATGCAAACGAGATAAAGTTGTATTTGATGCTTGACAACATTAAGCACGATATGGAAGGGAATATGCTTAATCTAATCGCGTCTAAGGAAAACTTTGATGCGCTAGAAAAAAGCGCGGGTAGACTTTCGGAGTTTGTAAAAGACATAGACAAAACAGTTATCGTAAACATAACTATGGACGATAAAAAGCAAGACTTTGATGTTGTGGAATTTTTGAAAAACGAATTTAAAGATAAATTTAGTTTAGTATAAAGGGAGAGATTAAGATGTATAAAGGAATGGGTGGTTTTGGCGGAAATATGCAAAACATTATGCGCCAAGCACAAAAAATGCAAGAGCAAATGCAGGCTCAAATGGAAAAAGCCGAAGAAGAACTAACTAATGCCGAACTTATCGGAACTGCAGGTGGCGGAATGGTTACGGTGGCAGTTGATGGTCATAAAAACCTAAAAAGCATCAAAATCCAACCACAAGCAGTTGACCCAGACGATGTGGAAATGCTAGAAGATTTGATTATGGCAAGCGTAAACGAAGCAGTTAAGAAAGCCGACGAATTAGAGCAAAGCCTTAAAGGAAACAATCCAATGGGAGGGCTGTTCTAAAAATGGCAAACAACATAGAAAGCCTTCAAAGACTTATAAGCGCTTTTCAGATGTTGCCGGGAGTGGGTCAAAAAACCGCCGAAAGATATGCTTATAGCATTATAAATCTTAATTCGGACGATGTTTCGTTTATGGCAAACGCGCTCCTTGAAGCCAAGAAAAATATTCACTACTGTCGAGTTTGTGGAAACTTCACCGATTCGGACGAGTGCGATATTTGTAAAAACCGCAAAAGCGACATTGTGTGTGTTGTTAAGGAGCCTAAGGACGTGCTTGCGCTTGAAAAAGCCCGCAACTTTAAGGTGCGATACCACGTGTTGCACGGCACAATTAGCCCGCTTGAAAATAGGGGGCCAAATGACATAAGGATTAAAGAACTTGTCGATAGAATTGGGAGCGAGGATATAAAAGAAGTTGTGCTTGCGACAAACCCCGACGTTGAGGGCGAGGTGACCGCATCATATATTGCAAAGTTATTAAAACCACTTGGTGTTAAAGTTAGTAGGTTGGCGCAGGGCATTCAGATGGGAAGTGACTTGCAGTACGCCGACGAAGTTACGCTTACTAAGGCGCTTGAAGATAGAAAAGAATATTAAAGAAGTGAAAAAGTCACTTCTTTTTTTGTCGTCCGCATCATATACTTTTCTAGGGGATTTTTTATGTATAACGACGATTGTATCGCTGATGGCGAGATGGTTGAAAAAATGAATGTAGAATATCACAAGTCGGAAGGTCTTTGCGAAATATCGGAACTTAGGCAAATGGCTGAGGTGGACGAAATTTTCGCATTGTTACTAAAATGCGAAACCTTTTTTAAATGGCTTGAAAATAAGGATTTAGACAATAGTGAGTTTATCTCAAAACTGCTTAATGAGACCGAGAAAGATAAGGTTGAGGCACTGTCTTGCGGGTGCAGAAGGGGGCTAGATTATCGCTACGCTTGTTGCGATAAGGACTTTAACAGAAACTGTTGTGATTATTGTAAGTGTGAAATGGAAATTATCGACAAAATTATAAAAATTCTCACCCTTAAAAATAGCATCGTCGACAAACAGTGTATGATAAAACTGCTAAAAAGCAGAATGGATATTTTGCAACTTGTGTTTAACAAATATGCGTGCAAATAGGCGCAAAATGTCGAATATTGTAAAAATAAATCGGGTCAAGCAAAAGTTTTTTAAAAAAGTTTCAAAAACCTCTTGAATAACTCGCTTTGCAGTGATATACTCGACCTCGCGCGAATGTAAAAAGAGGTTAGTAATTTTGATAACAAATAATTTTTTAAAGAATATTTCTGTTGATGATATGAAGGAGTTTTTGATAGATGCAATGCCAGAGGACACGATGAACTATTTTAGGAGAAAATCGTGGTCTGGCTCGCTTGAAATAAACGTTGTTAAGGCTCGTGATAAGGAAAGCAATCCGATTTTTAGAGCATATTATGTTTCCGACGGCGATGTAAACGACGTGGAGGAATATGGCGAGTTTTACACATCGCAAGGGAATGCCTACGAGGAAACAATGGGCAGACTAAGCGAGCAAGACAAGCGCTGGTTTAATTACGTGATGAGCAAAAACGTTGGCGTGACAAACGAGGAGGGTGAGAGTTATAAGCAAGCCCTTATCAACGCCCAAGCCACCCGTATGGCGGAGAGGATCAACCGTAGAATTAAAGACATTGAAGGTTTTATGGGAGATAGCGCTTATTCGGTGAAGAGAGTTAAATAATTCCGCATTTGAAATTGTTTTTAAGTTGTAACTTTTGAGTGTGTGAGTGTGTTTGTTTTTAGAAAAATGTCGGCTACATATCAATTGGATTTATTAGGTTGAAATTTAAAATATTGTTAAGGTTCTAGTGGCGCTTATGCTACTGGAAACTTTTTTTTGCGTTTTTTTTAAATTTGTGATATAATTATATATATGGACAAGGTGCAAAATCACGGCGCTTTGGCGAGTTTAAGATACAAACCCGCGCGTGGAACTTGATTTAAGAGGCATATATATGATATACTCAAAGTAGGGAGATAGGAAAAATGAGAGATAAAAAGAACAAAATAAGATTTATTGTAAATATCAACGGCATGGAACACAGTTTTGTTGCGGGCGACGAGTATTATAAAAAACATATGAATTATCAACCAGCCACCGCACTTGAAATGCTTAAAGAGCGCGACGGAATTAAATACATTGATTTAAAGGACGACGTTGAAAAGTTTTTTGATTACATCAAAGAATCTTTTGATGAAGAATACACAAAAATTATGAAAAAAATTGCTGGCGTCGAACCAAACAAAAAGTTGTCTGATTCGGTGCTAAGAGTTGCACTTCAAGACCCTACAAAACGTACTCAAATCCTAACAGCAGGCTGTAAACTATACAAAGATTACGCTGAGCAAATGGTGGAAGAGGGTATTACTCTTATGGACTTGATTCACGATAAGAGTGGTAGTAAGACTTGTCAATACGCCACCGATTGCATTATTGTAATGGGTGAAAAGTGTTCTGAGGTTTTACTTCAAAGTTTGTATGAGGATGTTAAGGATACAGCCTCCAACTTGCACGTTTCGGTGTCAATGATGATTGCGTCGTCTGAGATGATTGCGCTTGGTTCCGACGATCATAGGGTCGCTAATCATATTAGGCAAACTATGTTTTGCTCGGCTGATAGGTGTATCCAAGGCAATTGCGATACTTGGAAATCGGACGAGCGCGAGGAATTTGAGAATGTATGGCGTCCAGAAATTTTGGGCGACCTAGAAGAAAAGTTGTACAACGAAGATGTGGATATTTTCCAACTCGACGACCTTAAAGTAATTGACGACGAAAAGAGAGAATTCTTACTAAAAGGCGCAGAGAGAGCATTTAGTGACGAGGGCGCAGAGTTTAAAAGCGAGAAAAACCCAACGGCTATGTCTAAGGAAATGAGATGCAAAAATCTTTTCCATACGCCAGTAGGTGCGGTGGATAGTTTGGAATGGCGAATTGAAGAGTTTGAGTCGAAGAAAAATGCTTTGCACTTAGACAACAATCCTAGTACTGATAAATCGGACAATCATAGAATAGATGATCCAAGAATAAAAGAATTTTAAGTTTTTTTAAATAGGAAGAAATAAAAAATTTACTTCCTATTTTTTTATTTATTTGTTTTTCAATATGGGCATTGTATGATATAATAACTTGTAGAAAAATGGAGAAGTGTTATGAGAATTTTACATACTGCCGATTGGCATTTGGGAAAGAAAACTGATGACCTAGATAGGCTTGAAGAACAAAAACAGGCCTTGGAACAGATATATAAAATAGCCAAAGAGAAAAAAGTCGATATGGTTATCATCGCCGGCGATATATACGATACTTTTGTGCCTTCTGCCGATGCGGAAAGTCTTTTTTATCGCGCCGTGAGCGAGCTTAGCAACAACGGAAACACCGCTGTTATAGCGATTGCGGGCAACCACGATGAGCCAAAGAGAATGTCGAATGCGGACTTGTTTTCCAGCAAGTTTAACATCTATCTTGTTGGCTACACAAACGAGATTAAAATCACTAAAAATGCAAACCGCGACAAAAATATTTGGGCTACAAGTTGCGGAAACGGATACATAAAGTTTAAGACAAAAGCGGGCGAAGAAGCAGTTGTTGCGTGCCTTCCATATCCATCTTTTTATCGCTATAATGAGACCAAAAAAGAGGGCGAAAAACTTGAAGATAAGATAAAAGAATGGCTTGCCCCTGCGGTTAGGGAATTTAAGCCCGAGACTGTAAATATACTTACTGCGCACCTTCTTACATACGGCGTCGATTTGACACAAGATAGTTTGGAGGAGTACTCACGCATAAATAGCAACATAAATTTTGTGGACAAGTCGCTACTTGATGTCGATGCGGATTATGTTGCGCTTGGTCATATTCACAAACTAACCAAAATCGAGAAAAACAAAAACATTTATTATTCGGGTTCGATTATCAACAACTTCTTTACCGATGTCCCAAGCGACAAATTTGTTATAGTTGCCGATGTGGACAATACTGGCGTTAAAAACCTAGAACCTATCCAACTTGATGTTAAGAAGATGGTTACATTCACATCTGATTCGTTGGAAGAAATCGAGAAGTTTTGCGACGTGTGCAAAAACGATTATATTAAGGCGACCCTAAAACAAACTACTAGCATTGGCTACGACAAACTTAAAGAACTTAGGGCAAGACACCCAAATCTTATAACTTTCAGCGTGCTTAATGAGGAACTTCTTAATGAGCGCGAGATAGAGAGCAAGAAAAACTTGACCACGGGCGAGATTTTTGAAAAGTTTGTAAAAACTACGACCGGCAAAGAACCTAGACCTGAGGTTAAGGAATTATTTTTGGAATTGATGGGGGAAGATGTGTATGAAACCGATTGATTTGAAAATAAAGGGAATCAATAGTTATGTTTCCGAGCAAGAGGTTTGTTTTGACAAACTAACACAAAGCAATTTGTTTGGGATTTTTGGCGAGACGGGCAGTGGAAAAACCACAATTTTGGACGCGATAGTTATTGCACTATACGGCTCGTCGGACAGGGAGACAATCCCCAATATCATAAACGTTAATAGCAAAGACGCGCATATTTACTTCACATTCGAATGCGAAGAAGATGGCAAAATGAAGAGGTTTTTGGTAAAACGTGACTATAAGGTGCGCGCAAGCGGAGTTAAGAGCGAAGCAATTTTGCTAAACGACAAAACAAACAAAGTGCTAGCCGAACAGACCGATATGGTTAATGATTATATCCTAAAACTAATCGGAATTGCCAAAAAAGAATTTTTGAAATGTATTGCTTTGCCACAGGGTGAGTTTGACAGGTTTTTGATGGATACGCCGGCTAATAGGAAAAAGACAATTGCAAAACTATTTAACCTAGAAGACTTTGGCGCTAATTTGCAGGACAAACTTAAAAGACGTCGCGATATTGTCACTCTTAACAAACTTAACATTCAAGAAAAAATTGATATGATGGGCAATGTTGATGAGGAGAGCCTAAATAAGGTTAAAGAAAATCTTGCCGTTAACGAAGAATCGCTAAAAAAGAGCGAGGAAGAATTAAAAACCCACAAAGCAAACTATGAAAAGATGGTCAAAGATTGCGAGTTGTCTAAGGAACTAAAATCCAAAGAGACCGAGTATGTGCTACTTAGAAGCGAACAAAATTTGATAAAAGAACTTAAAAAACAAATTGAGTTCACCGAAAAATTTGGCGAGTTTAGCATAAAACAAAACAAAAAACGAAATCTTGAAAAAGAAATAAGTTCCACAACACTAGAACTTAAAGAGGATAAAGAGCTTCTATTAAATGCTACAAACGAATTGGAGCGAATTGATGACGAACTTCAATCAAGCACCGAGGAATTAAGGCAAAATAGGGAAGCATTAAAAAAGACCGAAGAGGATTCCGAAAAGCGCACGGCTTGCATGGCGCGCGTGACGCATTTGGAGAATGAAAAGAAGTTGAAAGACGAAGAAGTCTCAACTCTGATGGACGAAATTCGAAACTTTAAAGATTCGCTTGCCGACTTTAAACGAATTGTAGATGAAAACGAAAAGGTTTCTAAAAACCTTGAAAACAACATAAACGACAACAAGGACATCTTGGAAAAACTAAGAGACCTAAATGGTGTTAAAACTATTGAAGGGCTCCTTGACTATCTAAGTTATGCGCAAAACATTATTACACCAGATTCGCTAGAAGAGGTGTATCAATTTGCAATTCACGATGAGGTTAAGAATTTGCTAAGTAGCCTTTCCGACTACGAGAGTAAAACTCGTAAGCAGATAATTGATTTGCAAGAGGATTACGAAACCTTGTCGCGATACAACAAGGACTTTGATAAATTGCGTGACGATTTGCAAGAGGCAAACAACAAACTTGTTGAGCAAAATGAGTCTATAAAATCTCAACTTGATAAGGTAAAATTAGATAGAGCCATTTGTGAAAATCAAATAACCGAAAAACAATTTGCTTTGCAAGAAGCCAAGGATTTTGCTAGAAAAATCAAAGCAGAACTAGAAGAAGTAAAGGAAGAATTGAAAGAATACGGTAGCCCAAAAGAACACGATCGTTTGTTTAAAAAGGTGGAAGAACTTACCGATTTAATCAATCATCTAACCCTTAGAAAGATAGAACTTAACGACGAGAAAAACAAATCGGTTGTTGCAATTGAAGTGGCAATGACTGTTTTGGAAAACTACAAAAAACAACTAAAAGAAGTTGAAGGCGAAATTAAAAAACTTAACGTTAAAGACAATAGCGACCAACTTCTTGACAAAAACCTATATCTTGATGACGAAAAATTAAAAGAAGCAAAACAAAATGTTGAAGATTATGAAACAAAAGTTGAACTTCTTGATGGGCGTATTAAGGACTTGAAAGGAAGACTTAAAAACAATATTGTGAGTGAAGACGACGTTGAGGCAGAAAGAAAGACAATAGAAAAACTTGAAGGCAGAGTTAAGTCGCATAGCATAAATGTTGCACTTGCTGAGCAGGCAATAGGTCAGTATAAGACGGCGCTTAGTAAGATTGAAGAACTTAAAAAAGACAAACTTAAAATCCAAGCCCAACTTGATACTGTTAATGAGTTAATGTCGCTTACTGCTGGCGGAAAACTTCTTGACTATGTGTCAGAGGAATATATGATGCTTATCACTCAGTTTAGTAATAAGTTTGTGTATAGCATTAGCAAAGGCAAATATATGCTCAAATACTCGGGCGAGTTTTATGTGGTGGACAACTTTAATGGTGGCATCACTCGTGGCGTTAAGACACTTAGTGGTGGCGAGAGGTTTATTATTTCTCTAAGCCTTGCGCTTGGAATTTCGCAAAGCATCGCCATCAACAACAATCGCAAGTTTAACTTTTTCTTCATTGACGAGGGATTTGGAAGCCTTAGTGAAAACTATATTGAAAACGTGCTTGGAAGTTTTGATGCGCTTATCCGCTTGGGATTTACGGTTGGATTTATTTCCCACGTTGAAAAAATGCAAAACTACATCAACAACCGAATTGTTGTGACAAAGCGCAACAACGAAGAGGGAAGTGTTATCAAACAATTTTCGTAAACATATTTTGAAAATGTCATAAATATAATATTTTAACTTTACTTTGAAAAGGTGGTTAAAATGAAAAAATTTATGGCATTTTTTTTGTTTGTTTGCTCGTGTGTGGTGTTTGCCTCGTGTGCTAGCCCGACCGAAAGAGAGATAAAAAAAGCAAGCAAAAATTTATCTACTTATAATATGGATATAGTGTATAGCGACCATACGCTAGAAGTAGAACAGAGTATAAATTACGTAAACGCTAGCGATATAAATATGGATAAAATATATTTGCACTTATATCCAAAAGCGTTTTCCGAAGGGGCAAAAAACAGAGCGGTAAGTGCCTCGTATATGCAAAAAGCATATCCAAACGGTGCTAGTTATGGCGACATTTCAATTGATACTTTGGCAGTAGCGGGCAAGGAAATCGAGCCTACCTATCAAGGCGACGACAACGATATCTTGACTGTGGAAACAAATGGGTTGAAACCAAACGACAGTCTAAAACTTAGCGTGACCTATACAGTTGTAATTCCAAACTGCAACCATCGTTTCGGATATGGCGAAAACGCAATAAATATTGCCAATTTCTATCCAATTGTTGCGGTGTACGATGGCGAGTGGAACCTTGACCCATACAACACAAACGGCGACCCGTTTTATAGCGACGTTGCAAATTACAGCGTTAGGATCACCGCACCAAGCGACCTAACTATTGCAAACACTGGCGAGGTCAAAAAATCGACCACATCGGGCGACAACACAACCTACGAAATCACTGCGCTTGCGGTTAGAGATTTTGCATTTTGCCTAAGTGACAAGTTTGGTGTTGCAACCGAAAAATATCAAAATGTTGAGGTTAAGTATTATTATTATGACGATGTTAATTTCAGCCAAAGTTTGAAAACTGCGGTTGATAGCATTAAGACCTTCAACAAACTTTTTGGGCTTTATCCATATTCCACATTTAGCGTAGTTAAGACCAACTTTATTTACGGCGGAATGGAATATCCAAATTTGGTTATGATAAGCGACGCGTGCGAGGATTACAAGGATTATCAAAATGTTATTATCCACGAAACTGCGCATCAGTGGTGGTACGGGCTAGTGGGCAACAACGAGTACGATTATGGCTGGCTTGACGAAGGTCTGACCGATTATTCGACGGCGCTGTTCTATAAATACAACCTCGACTATGAAATAAAGTTTGAGGACGTTATCAAAAACACCACAAACTCTTATGTTACTTTTGTGGAGATTTATACCAAAGTTTTGGGCAAAGTAGACACCACGATGAATAGACCGCTTAACAAGTACAACACCGAGCCAGAATATGTGTATATCGCATATGTAAAAGGCGTGTTGTTGTTTGATAGTTTGCGCGAAAACTGCGGGGACGAAAAGTTTTTAAAAGCGCTTTCTACATATTTCAAAACAAATAAATTTAAAAATGTGACCCCAGACCACTTGATTGGCGCATTCGAAAAAACAATGTCGTGCGAAATGAAAGGTTTCTTCGACAGTTGGATAAACGGCAAAGTTGTAATATATAATGTGGAGTAATTATAGTTAAATTTAAATATAAAAAACGGGCAAATTGCAGGCTTTTAAAGTTATAAAAGTCATTAAAATTGCTCGTTTTTTTTGTTAATTTATGGAATTTTAAAATATATTTACAGCGCACTTTACAAAAATGGGGATTTGTGATATATATTTTCTGTTAAAAAGGAAACAAAAGATGAAAGTTTGTACACTGGCTAGTTCGTCCAAAGGCAATTGTATTTTGGTTTATACCGAAAACACAAAAATACTTATCGACCTTGGCGTAACAGTAAGTTATGTTGAAGAAAAACTTAATAGGCTTAAAATAAATCCGGCAGAAATCGACGCGATTTTAAACACTCACGAGCACATTGACCACACCAAAAATATTGGTGCTTTTATGCGAAAATATGGCACGCCTTTGTATTGTCACATCGACGGTTACGACAAACTTTTGACCAAACTTGGCAAGGTGGACTTAGATAATATTGTGTGTTTTGAGGAGTTCCCGTTTAGGATAGGCGACTTTGTGATAAGAGCGTTCAAACTTCCGCACGACGCAAGTAGTTGTGTGGGATTTACGTTTGAAGAAAACGGGAATAGGTTTTCAATTGCGACGGACCTAGGTCACATAGACGACGAGATTATAAACAACTTGCGTGGTAGTAAACTTGTGATTCTAGAGAGCAATCACGACGAAAAAATGCTTGCCAACAATCCTAAATATCCATATCTACTAAAACAGAGAATTTTAGGCAAGAGTGGGCACCTTAGCAACAAACTTTGCGCCGAAGCAATACTCAAACTTGTAAATAGCGGTGTAAAACAAATACTCCTTGCCCACCTTAGTGAGGAAAACAACACGCCCGAACTAGCGTACAACACTATTTGCGAGTACCTTAGCCGATTTGGGATAATCAAGGGGACGCACATCAAAATTGACGTTGCCCCAGCCAACGGATTTAGCAACATTTTTTACTTAAAATAACAAATATTTTTACAAAAAATGACACAAAATAATAGTAACTTTAATGAGGTTTACTATGAAAAAATTTGTGTTATTTTTTATTTGTATTTTTTGTTTTTGGGGTTGCGCAAGTCCCACCAAGTTGAATGTTGGCGGAGGGTTAAAGGGCGAACTTATTTCCAGTCAAAACTACGCCGACGTTGTTGAGCTTGCCGAGAATGTTACGCCAGCGGTTGTGGGAGTGACCAGCATAAACGCGGGTGAGCAAAGTGTGGGAAGCGGGGTTTGTGTGGCAGACGGCGGATACATTTTAACCAACAGCCATGTTATCTCCAACAAAAACAATGTTACTCTTTATTTATCCAACGGCGACACGTGTAAGGCGACGTTTGTGTGGGGCGACGACAGCCAAGACATCGCGATACTTCAATCGTATTGCTCGCTTCCATATTTGGAACTTGCCCAAAACGACAACGTAAGCGTTGGGCAGGATATAATTGCAATTGGCACACCACTAAGTTTACTACTAAAACACTCCTTTACTAAGGGCATAGTGAGCGCGCTAAATAGGACGCTAAAAGTGAGCGGAAACAACGGCGAGAGTTATATGCAAAACCTTATTCAGCACGACGCAAGCCTTAATCCAGGGAATAGTGGAGGGCCTCTTCTTAACCTTAAAGGCGAAGTCGTGGGAATAAACACCTTAAAAATCTCGGGAGGCGAGGGTATTGGATTTGCCATTCCAGTAAAGAGTTTTTCGTCGCTTTTAGATAATGTAGTGGCAAGCAAAACTGCCTACGTTACGCCATATCTTGGCGCTTATGGATATGATGCAGAGATAGCAAAATTTAAGGATTTAAGTCCTTTAAAAACTGGATTTTATATAGAAAATATTGCCGACAATAGCCCACTTAAAATGGCGGGGCTAACAAGTGGAAATGTTATCACAAAACTTAACGGCAAAGAAATTTCAAACGCCCTAGACCTTAGAAACGAACTATACAAATTAAATCGTGGTGACGAGGTTGAAGTGGTATATTTCAATGGAGAAAGTGAGTGTACGGCAAAAGTCACATTAACAAAAAAGTAAGCGGTTTTTAACAAAATCGCTTATTTTATTTAAGCAAAACAAAATCAAAACTTGCATATTTAATATTTATAATATATAATATTAGTATGGAAAAATCTAACAATCAAGAAAAACGCAACAACTACAAAGTGTTGGACGGGTTAAAAATATTCTTTTACGTGCTTGTTATCAACTTGCTAGCGAGCATTGTTTACACGGTACTTTTGTCCATAATTAGCATATTTTACAAGGGCACATATCAGGAACTTGTTGCAACGCCATTTGCGCAATATATTGGGCTACTTATTATCCCGATAGCATTTTTTGTGGCGTTTTTGGTGTTTAACAAAAACAACCGCATCAATCCAAAAACCGCGCTTATGCCTACTAAAAAGTTTAGCGTGTGGTCGGTGTTTATTGTGATTGCGCTTGTGGGTGTTACGATTGTGGCGTTTATGCCAATTATCAATATGATTTTGTCGGCGCTTGCAAACCTTGGGCTTAACACCGATGGCGGGTCGCTTTATCCTATGAACACGCCAGCGCGAATTATCCTAGGCTTTGTGGCGTACGCACTACTTCCTGCATTTGCGGAAGAATTGCTATTTAGGGGCATAATCTTTAAGGGTTTTTCACGAAGTGCAACTCCAAGAACAGTTGTTTTGTTTACGGCGCTTATGTTTTGCCTAATGCACGGCGGGATACAACAGACTTTGTATCAGTTTATTTTGGGCTTGATGCTAGGTCTAATTATGTACTACACCGGCAACATCATTTTGCCTATGCTATTCCACTTCCTTAACAACTTTATGGTGGTGCTACTGGAAATCACGGGGGCTTACAATAGTTTTTTAAACGGATTTAAACAAAACTTTGTGGGATACATAATCGCGTTTGCTTTGGCGTGCGCGGGAGTGGGGCTAATTGTCCTTCTACTTTGGGCTTTGAAAAAGGTCAATAAATCGGACGGCGAGCATATGATTGTAGAGGGTGGCAATATAATAATTGAAGAAGAAAACAAAAAACTTGGGTTTAAGGAATTTGTTTTGTCTTTTGATTTCAACGAAAAATTTTACTTTTACACCAGCATTATAATCGCGCTTATCATATGGTGTATGAATTCATTTTAGTGGGGTGCTATGGAAGAACAGAAAAAAAAGTCGGTCTTTAAGACCTATCTAATTTACTTTATATCAATGGCTTTGTTTTGTGGCGTGCGAATTATGGCGTCACTGGGTGTTTTTTCTGGGCTTAGCGACAAGGCAAGCGACGTAATTTTTACAGTTATTATCCAAATTGGCATACTTTTCTTACTTCCATTCGGGCTATATATGTGGTTTTTGAAAGTAAAACCAAAAGCAGTTTTTAAGACTTGCAACTATGAAAAAACTACCTTTTCGGTTGTGTTAGTGGGCTTTGGGCTTGGGCTAATCGCTTTTGTGCTTAACATAATTGTATCGAGCATTTTCACTGGGATTATAACTTTCACGGGCTATCGCACACCGCTTTCGTTTGGAGTTGCGTCCGCACCCGATTATGGCGTAGGAAACTTCTTTTTGCAGGTGCTTTTGGTGGCAGTTTTGCCAGCGCTATGCGAGGAGTTTTTGCACAGAGGACTGCTTTTACAGGGTACAAAGCACATCGGATTTACGCGCGCAATAATTATTTCGAGCATTTGTTTTGGACTTATCCACTTTAACATCAACCAAGTCGCTTATGCGATTGTGATTGGGCTTATTATGGGATACGCGTCGGTTGTGGCTAAAAACATTTGGGTGGCAGTTATTATCCACTTCACAAACAACTTTTTGGCTGTGTATCTTGAATTTGCTGAGGCAAACAACTGGCTATTTGGAAACTACAAAAATCTATTTTCTAGCCTCGAAAACCTTAACTTTATAGTGCTTTGCGTGGTGTGTTTTGTTATACTTTGCGTGGTTGCACTTTTGCTATATTACTTTATGATTTTGCTATTTAAGCAGTCTATTCTTAAAAAACTTAACAAGGCTATTTCCAAAGTTTACAATCAAGGCGCAAGCGATGAGCCGGTGTTGCTTGAAAAGGGCAAAGTGTTGCAAGAGGTTTTGGAAAACAACACAATGCTTAACCTAAATTACGAGGAAATGAAAAGCCCGCTTGACGTGATTATGCCAAAACAGACCAAAGTGTATAAACCAAATTTTAAGGACAATATATTCCTTATTTGCGCGTTATTTTTGGGCTCGCTTATTACAATATTTACCTATGTTTGGGGATTTTTATAATGAACAAATTTATGGCACAAGCACTAAAACAAGCCCAGATTGCATATAAAAATGGAGACATTCCAGTGGGCGCTGTGATTGAAAAGGACGGTAAAATAATTGCACGCGCTTACAATCAAAAGGCAAAACTAAACAATCCTATAAAACACGCCGAAATTATTGCAATTGAAAAGGCGTGCAAAAAATTAGGCGATTTTAGGCTGGAAGGTTGTAACATCTATGTCACAAAAGAGCCTTGCGTTATGTGCTACGGAGCAATATTGTCGGCGAGGATTGACAAGGTGTACTTTGGTGCCTACGACAAAAAATATTCCATATCAAAATTAAAAGATGTGATGGATTTTAACCACAGCGTTGAAATGACGGGCGGAATTATGGAAGAGGAGTGCTCCAAGATATTGTCGGAGTTTTTTAGTGAATTGAGGGTGGAAAAATGCAAACACAAACACTAAAAGTTGTTTTAAATAATGTCGACTTTAATTCGATGATGTTTATAGTCGTGGAAGGCGACAATAGCGCAAACGTGCTTGGCAGAACTATGACCGAGTGGGTGATGAGCGCACTAAGTGGTTATTCTGCTATTTCGGTTAAGATTAAGGACTTCAAACTCGACGACATAAAGAAATATTTGTCCGATTCAAAATACACCATAATCTTGTTTAACAACCTTATTTTGCTAACGAGCGACGACATAAAAAGACTTGTGGATTATGTTGTTTTTAAGGGCGTTAAGGCGTGTAAGTTTTCGGGCGGATACGCTTTTGAAACCGAATACCTTAAAAAGGCAAAAGAGGTGTTTTACGATAGCGTGTACTATCAAGACGCGCAGGATTTTTATATGGTTGAGGACAAAAAACAACTTGCTTACGCCACTGAAATATTGCAAGAGCGAATTATCGCTGGGCACCTTGCAAACGGCGTAGATGTGCGCTCTTCATACATTGAAGCGGACGTTAAGATTGGCAAGGGCACAATGATTTTTAATGGCAATGTGATTAAGGGACACACCATTATTGGCAATAATGTAATATTAAAAGAAAAAAATGTTATTGAAAATTGCGTTATTGGCGATGAATGCTGTGTTTCGGGAAGCACGCTTTTAAATAGCAAACTTGAAGAGGGTGTGTTTGTAAAACCATATTGTTACATTGAAAAAAGCGAACTTAGAAAAAATTGCATTTTGGATAGCGGAATAGAACTTGTAGGCAGAAAAACACGTCCAAATAGTAAAATACATAAAAAGGAAGAATAATATGATTGCGATAATTGGTCTAGGTAACCCGGACAAACAGTATCAAAACACATATCACAATATGGGCTTTATGGCGATAGATAGTTTCGCAAAATCTAAGGGGCTAACTTTTACTAAGAAAAAGTATAAGGGTGTCGTTGCTGAGGGAATGGTTGACGGCGAAAAAGTTGTGCTATTAAAACCATACACGTATATGAACCTAAGTGGACAAGCGGTTGTGGAACTTAAAAACAAGTTGAAACTTTCTCTTAGCGAAATACTTGTTGTGTACGATGACATTGACATTCCGATTGGGACGCTAAGGTTTAGAAAATCGGGAAGTCCTGGCACGCACAATGGAATGCGAAACATAACCGAATTGCTAGGAAGCCAAGACTTTGCAAGGCTTAGAGTGGGTATTGGGCAGGAGACTCATATGCCACTTGTAAACTATGTTTTAGCCCAAGTTGATAAGGAGAGTATGGCAAAACTTGATGTCGCTTTTACAAAATCAAACAAGGCTATTGAAGAATTTATAAAATCAAAAGGAAAAATTGAAAACATCGATTTTAATACGCTATGATTGAATTTTTGGATAAAAATAGCACTTACGCTACACTTATAAATTCAATAAAACCATCTGAAAAAATCACGGTTTTCGGGTGCGACTTAGATGCAAAACTTACCATTCTTTACGAAACGGGTAAGTTTCTTCTTTTGCCATGCGATGATATTAAGGAAAGTGTTTCTGTTAAGGAAAAATTGACCGAGTCGGGATATAGAGTGGAGATACTTAGCGAAAAACTTAACTACAACATCACTCCATTTGACAACGAATACAACGAAAAAGTGTTAAAAACCCTAAACGAGTTGTTGTCGGGTGGTCTTGATGCGCTTATCGTAAACCCTATGTTTTTGCATTACAAATTGCCAAGCGTGGAGTGGCTAAAAAGCAAAATTTTCACAATTCATAAAGGCGACAAAGTCGACCCAGATGAGTTTGTGCAAAGGCTTGTGAAAGCGGGATTTAAGCGAAGTGACTATGTAAGTCAAGAGGGCGAGTTTAATAGAAAGGGTGACCTTATCGAACTAATCTTAGGCAAACCATATAGGGTGTACTTTGATTTTGATGAGGTGGAAAATATTAAGGAGTACGACCCCGAGTCACTTCTTAACTTGGACGCCGTGGAAGAACTTACCTTCGGCAATTGCTCGTGGATAGACGACCCAGAGCGAGTGCTAAATCAAGTGGATAGCGAAAAGCGAAGCGAACTAGAACCAAACTTTTCAAAACTAAACAATATGGTCTGGTGTTCTGGCTTTACCGATTATATGACTGGCAGACTTATAGATTATCTACCCGAAAATTCGGTCATCGCTTTTTTGGATACAAAACTTACATTTAACTATCTTTCCGAAGAGGTTAAGGAATACAACAAGTTTGCGACAGCGGACAAATATTTAAAATCCTTGGTCGTCAAGGACAAACTTGACTTTGGCTCAAATGCGGTCGTGGGGTTTCAGTACATCACAAATTCTAATAGGCTGTTTGATAGCACTCGAGTGTTTAATTTAAAGTGTATTCCAGTACCAAATTATCGCGGTCAAAACAAAATTTTGATAGACGACCTTATTAACTTTAAAAACAAAAATTATACAATTTTAATTTATGTGAAGAGCAAAGAAGGCTATACAAAAATTGCAAATTTGCTTGAAGCAAACCACTTGTTATTTAACCAAGTAAAGTCTAGCGCATATGTTGGACTAAGGCAAATAAACGTGCTTGTTAAAAGAATTGGAATGAGCATAAACCTCGAACTTGAAAAGGTTGTGATTATCTCAAACACCAATTTATTTGGCATAACAAAGGCGTTGCCTAAAAAACTTGAAAAAGACATAACTACCGACTTTTTGCCACAAAGTGGTGACTTTGTGGTTCATAACACCTATGGTGTTGGCAAATGCTTGGGTGTTGAGAGATTGAAACTTTCTACAAACGCGCGCGATTACGTAATAGTCGAATACAAAAATTCCGACAAATTGTATTTGCCCGTGGAGAACATTGACAGCCTTTCAAAATTTGTGGGTGACGAAAATCCACCGCTTAACAAACTTGGTTCAACAGAGTTTTTAAAGACCAAGGAAAAGGTTAGGGCGAACGTCAAAAAACTTGCAATCGACCTTGCCAAGTTGTATCGCGAGAGGGAAACCACTAAGGGTTATAAGTATCCAAACGACGACGAGATAATCAAAGAGTTTGAGGATAGTTTTGGCTACACCGAAACCGCCGACCAAGCGCAAGCGGTTTTGGATATTAAGACCGATATGATGAACGGCAAAATTATGGACAGGCTAATCTGCGGAGATGTGGGCTTTGGCAAAACCGAGGTTGCACTGCGCGGGGCATTTAAGACGATAATGAGCGGTAGACAAGTTGCATTTTTGTGTCCGACCACAATTCTTAGCCAACAACATTACAACACCTGCCTATTTAGAATGAAAGACTTTGGTGTGAATGTTGCGGTGCTAAATAGATTTTGCTCAGACTCGAAAGTTAAACAAATTGAAGAGGGATTGAAGTCGGGCGACATTGATATGGTTGTTGGCACACACAAACTGCTTAACAAAAACATCGCATTTAAAAACCTTGGGCTTTTGATACTGGACGAAGAGCAAAAATTTGGTGTGGGCGACAAAGAAAAAATTAAGGAACTTAAAAAACAAGTCAATGTTTTGACATTGTCGGCTACCCCAATCCCAAGGACGCTTAATATGGCGCTTATGGGGGTGAGAGATATTAGCGTTATTGACACGCCACCGGTTTCTAGAATTCCTACACTTGTTAAGGTCCAAGAGTATTCCGACGACCTACTTAAATCCGCGGTAACGCAGGAGTTGGAGCGCGGTGGGCAGGTTTTGATAGTGTACAACCATGTTGAGACTATTTACGACTTTGCATCGAAAGTAAAACAGATGTTTTCGGTGGAAATAGATGTTGCGCACGGGCAAATGGAACAGCAAAAACTCGAAAATGCCATTTTCAAACTTTACAATGGAGACACCCAAATTTTGATAAGCACCACGCTTATTGAAAATGGAATTGACTTGCCTAATGCCAACACGCTATTTGTAATTGACGCCGATTTGTTGGGGCTTTCCCAACTATATCAATTAAAGGGACGTGTGGGCAGGAGCGATAGACAAGCGTATGCGTACTTTACCTACAACGGCAACAAAATGCTTAGCGAAACTGCCTACAAGCGACTTGAAGCGTTAAGCGAGTATTCGGCTATGGGAAGCGGATACAAAATTGCTTTAAAAGACCTTGAAATAAGGGGAGCAGGCAAAATATTTGGGGCCGAGCAGAGTGGTCACATTGAAAAGGTTGGGTATGCAATGTACCTAAAACTGTTATCAGAAGCGGTTGGCGAATTGAAAGGCGAAAAGGTGGTTGTCCCTCGCGATGTGCGAGTGGAAACCACGATGGACGCGTTCTTGCCATACGACTACATCGAACGCCACGAACTAAGAATGGCGACCTATTTGAAAATAAGCAAAATAAAGTCGGTTGAAGAGTTCCAAAAATGCTTGGGCGAGTTAAAGGAAGTCTATGGCGATGTGCCGGAAGAGGTGGTAAACTTGTGCAAGATTGCGTTTATAAAAAACCTTGCCAGCGAGCGAAAGGTACAGCGCGTTGTGCTTAAAAACAACCTTATCCAACTAATTTTTTACGACGATGCCAACCCAAACGAGATTTCCAAGGCTATGGAAAATTTTAAAGGTTTTGTAGTATTGAACATTTCAAAACAACCAATAATTAACATACAAGGCGTTGCTCCAATGGAAAAAGCGCTCAATTTGCTTATAAATTTTTTGGAAATATTGGCGAATTAGTGGTGTTTATTTCTTGATTATTTTTGTTTATGATAGTATAATATCAAAGACTTTATTATTTATTATGGGAGAATTTTACTGTGAAACTTACTACTAAAAAAATATTAACCGTAATTTGTGCACTATTTCTTAGTGTGTTTATGTTTGCGGGTTGCAACTTGATTGAGGTCAACAGAGCCAAGTATTATAGCCAGGTTGTTGTTTCGGTTGAGTTGAAAGACGGCAAAAACGACGATTTAGCAGATTATGTTAAGAAGTACACCAAAAAGGACCTTGTTACTGCATATTACAACTACGCATATTCCTATGTTCAAAATGGTCAAATTGGAGCAAAGGACGGCGTGACTTATGCCCTTAACAATATGGTCAATATGGATTTGTTGTACACATATGTTAAGAAAAACTACTTTGATAATCCAAACTACGATATTACTTTTACTGACCAAGACAAAAACGAGGTTATGCTAAAAGTTTACGACGCTATTCAAGAGCAAATCACTTCCAACGAAAAAGATATTTACGAGGAATGGGATTACAATTACACAAACAGTGACGACTTGTCCGACGAAACAACCGAGTCACTAAGAAAAGCGTATGAGCCATATACTTCAAAACTTCAACTATCCACAATTGACGGCAAAAAAGAGATTACACTTAATCCTACCGAACTTGTAAGAGTATACGATTCTAGGGTGTCTGGTGACCACTTTGTTCAACAAATCAACGACCCAGAAGTTTCCAAAGAGGCATACACAAGATACATTAAATCGTTGCAAGACACCGCAAAAGCAGAAGGCAAAAAGACCGACGAAGAGTCTGTTTTGAAAGCCGAAATTGAAAGATTGAAAGAGATTTACACTCGCTCGCAGTACTTGACATTGTTTGAAGAGTGGTACAACATTCATAGCAGTTTCACTTTGAACACCGAAGTTAATTTGTATGTTCTAAATGAAGATGTTAAAAAGGACGTTGTTGATTATTACAAAGAAAAATATGAAGAACAAAAAGGCGCCTACGAGGCTGTTCTAAACGGCAAAAACGTAGGTGAAGAGGCATACCACACCGCAATGGCTGGCGATAGTATCGACGAGATTTACTATCACTACAATAGCGGAAACGAATATATGTATGTGTCTCACATTCTTATGAAGTTTAGTGATGCTCAAACTGCAAAAATATCCGAACTTAAAAAACAACTTGACAATCACGTTATTTCTCAAAAGAAATATGACGAACAAGTTCAGAATATTGCAAATCGCACAGTTGTGACTTACGAGATTGACGGAAAAACTTATACTTCAAACGCAGCAGAAGTTACTACAAAAATTAAAAGTTATGTAAACAAAGTTCAGTACGAGAAAAAAGAAGGCGCTGAGAGAGAAGAGGCGCTAGACGAACGTGCAAAACTATTTAACGATATGATTTACATCTACAACGACGACGAAGGAATTATGAATAAGGACTTTGCTTATGTTGTTAACCTAGACACCGAAGTTAGTGACAAAATGGTTAAGGAATTCGCTAATGCCGCTAGAAAACTTAACAAGGAGCAAGGCGAAGGCGCGATAAGTGATATGGTTATCACAGAATACGGCGTTCATATCCTATACCACGCTGGCATTGTTAAAAACGTTGTTGACGACATCAATACTTTGACATTTGAAGACTTGATAACAAGAAAAACTCAACGCAGTAGCAACAAAACATTGTTTGCTAAAATCTACGACACAATCGCTACTAAGGCATATTCTACTGCTTCAAGCGGATTTGTTGCAGATTGCTACAAATTTGTAAAAATTGTAAAATACGAAAATAGATACAAAGATTTGTGGAAATAATTTTTAAACAACATCAAATACAATGCTATTTGATGTTGTTTTTTTATTGCATACTTTGGTGCCATTTGATACAATAACAATGGATACTTGAAATGAATGACGACGAAAAACAAAAACTTAATGAAACGCCAGGAGAGACAGTAGAAGAATTTGTGGTTTTTAAAGACGAACCACAAGATTTTTCTGCGCAAGAAAATCGCGTAAGTAAAGAAGTTGTCAAAGACACCGAAAAAATTGTCAAATCCAAAAAGACAAACAAAAGCAGGCTTCTAAACGCGATATTTTTCTGTATAAGTGTGGTGGTGCTTGTAATTATCATTGTATATCAGTCGCGCAAATACGGCATTAAAGATGTTGGCAAACTGGTGGCCGATGACCTTAATTTAAAGGGCGTGGCACTTATATTTTTGGCATTTATTGGCATTATGCTGTGCGATACGTTTAGAACTTACATTTTGCTGTATAAAGCGACCAAAATTAGTAGACCTATAATAAGTTATAAATCGACCGCAATTTGCCGTTATTACGACTGTATTACGCCGTTTTCGTTTGGAGGACAGCCTTTCCAGATATACTATCTTAGCACGCGCGGTGTGAATGCGGGCATTGCTACAAGCGTGCCAATGGCAAAGTATATGTTTTCGCAAATATCGTTTAGTATAATAGCCCTTATAATGCTTATTTTAGGCTCGGGAATGTACGGCGAACAAAGTAAACTCGTTGTTACAATTTCCATTATTTCGCTTGTCATAAGTATGCTATTCTTGCTTGCTATTATATTTTTGTCGTTGAGCAAAAAAGTTGCGCCTCGGCTTGTAATTTCTATTGTAAAATTTTTGAGTAAATTAAACCTTGTTAAGGATTATGAAAAAACATATCGTGCCCGATTTAGAAGCCTGCTTGAATATCAAAAAAGCATAAGATACTACCTAAGAAGTTTTTGGGTGGCGCTTTGCACATTTATTGCATCGGCTTTGATGGCCATTTTAAGGGCGCTTATCCCTTACTTAATCTATATGATGTTGAGTAGCAAAATGGAGGTAGGCTTCGCTGTTATTTTCTGCAAATGCGTGATTTGTGAGTTGGCGACAATGTACATTCCTTTGCCGGGTGGCGCGGGAATGGCGGAGATATCCTTTACGGCGTTATTCTCGTCGCTATTCTCCGACGGCTTGCTGTTCTGGGCAATGCTTATCTACCGAATTGCGTCATATTACATCTACATCTTGCAAGGTGTGCTTGTAATTGTATATGACCTTATTGTTGGCGAAAAACGTGACAAAAAATATAAAGAAACCAAACTTGTTGAACTGAAAATTAAGGCGATGTACAAGGATCATCGTTAAACGCGCGTAGTATAGCCCTAAATTTATGGCTTTATAGGGACAATTAAAGGTGGATTATAATAAAGATAAAAGTAAATTATAATAAGGATGTATTATGATGATAAAAAGCAAGTCATAACGACCTGCTTTTTTGTTGTGGAAATATTGCTTCGACCGCTACAATTTAGTTGCTACAATATGTGGTGGCTCTGTTTAGGTGGTCGTATATTTTTTCGCTATCAAAAAACTTAGCTAACTCGTCGTGGTTTTGGCGCAGAGTTTTGCCCGAAATTTTGATGCAATTTATGCCGATGTCTGTGCTTGCGCCAGTGTTTAGCAGAGTGGTGTAGCCATAAGAGGATAGCAGTGAGGCTTTGTACTCATTAAAATCGTCAAAATTTCCGACATAAATGCTTGTTTTGCTAAGAATTGGTTCGACCACCTCTTTCCAATGGGATAGACCACTAGCAAAGTTTATATCGTTGTCGTTTGCTCCAAATTTGTAACCGGTGCACGCAAATTTCCAGCCGTTGTCTCGAAGATGATTGGCTATTTCGTAGCACTTTTTTATTTGATATTTGCTATTTGCGTTGGTTTTTTGTGTTTTGTAACCCATAATGCCATTTGAGCCGTCTACACATATTAGCCCGCGCACGCCGTTAAGGGAAAAGTCGGGGCGGTCCTCTATAAATGTGTCGAGTAGGGTTATAAAGTCGTTGGAGTGGTGTATTCGGTCGTTTATACTGCGTTTTGGTGTGTAGGTTACTAAGTCTCCATTGTCGTCTAGAATAAGTTTGTCCACGGTGCCGTTTTTAACATTGTAATGGGCGCTTGCTAAGGCGAGTACGATTGGCTTTTTGCCATAGGGCACATACAGCCTTCCGTTAAGTGCTTGAACTGGGTCGACAAGAATATAATTGTTTTCATATATGGAAATAAGTATTTTCTCAAACTCGCATATTGTAATTTGGTTTTCGTCCATTAGGCTACTTTGTGAAGAGTTTTTCTTTAACACCTCGGGGAAAGATATTATTGGTTCAAATAACATTATATCTATCGTCCCATTGTAGGGGCTGAGTTTGTGCTCGGCGACCTTTTTAGTGAGATATTGCGTAAGGTTTTTTATTTGAATGTCTTCGGAAAAATTACTAGATTTTATGACTTTAAGCGCGTCCAAATACTCTCCATCATATATCATTTGATTGACGTTTTTAATGAGCGTCTCTTTTTCTTTTTTGATGGTGTTGTCTATTTCGGACTTGTTTGAGACATAATAAACAGGGTCACTTGGTTCGCTAAAACTTACGTCAACTTTGTACACGGTAAAAAGCCCGAGCGAGACAAAACATAATAATATAGAGATAATTATATTTAAGATAATCAATTTTTTCATAAAAATAGTTTGTGTGTATTTTTTGGAAATATTATGCGAGTTGTTGCAAATATGTCAACATTTTTTGACAAAAAGTGCCACATTTAAAATTGTAATAATGGTTATTTATATTGGCTTAACCGTCAATAATTAAGTGTATGAAAAAAGTAATTGTTGCTATCTTTTTAATAATTCTATTATCACTACTTTATGTGTCTTCCAATGTTTTTGTAAGCGCAAACTGTATCGCGAAAAACATTCAAATAGTAAAAAAGTATGACGATAAGGCAGAACCTAATGTTTTGCAAGTGGGCGATTATAAAATAGAAAACCTTTCAAAATTAAACAGTTTTGAAGAAATAGACTACATATCTTTCAATATGGATAATAAATATATAAATATGCTTTTTGACATATTTAACGTAGTTGTTGTCAGTAAGTATGTTGTTTTTGACAAAATCGTGTACGATTGCCATAGTGATAAAATCCCATATAATAATAAGATTAACATTCAAATTATTGTGGGAGATGAGACCCAGGTGGGTATTCCGACTAAATTTTCTGGATTTTAAAAAAATAGGTATATGCCAAGCAAATAGTGGCAACCATTACTAAAAAAAGGAGGTCGTCGATAAAATGACAAAAAAAGAAAAGGGAATATATATACTTAAAAAATATGGTTACTTAATGGTGTTTGGATTGTGTGCATTGATCCTTGTAATTGCACTTATCGCATCAAGTGGCAAAAAGAGTGGGGTTCCAGTGAAGCCGGACGAGCCTGTTAATTCCAACGCAACGTCTTTTGGATTGCCAGTGCTTAATATGGATATTGTAAAATCATTTTCGGATAAAAAACTTCAATACAATGCAACATTAAAACAATACGAAGCACACCTTGCTACTGACTTTGCGTGCGAGGCTGGGGCGAATGTTTATGCTATTGGAGACGGAACAGTGGTGGAAGTAGGCAATAGTTATTTAAAAGGTAATTATGTTGTAATCAATCACGGCAACAATCTAAAAAGTATGTACGCATCACTTAGTGATACAATTCCAGTTAAAGTAGGTCAGACTGTGTCTAAGGGCGAGGTGCTAGGCACTGTTTCCAACTCGGCATATGGCGAACTTAATGAAGGCACCCATCTTCATTTTGAGATGCTTGACAACGACAAACGCATTGACCCATCTGGCTATTTGACGTTGGAGAATAAGTAATTTTTCTTAAAAATATTGCAAAACTAACAAAACCTACTTGATTTGCTTTACACTTTTCAAAAACTCTTATATAATGAAGTTATGAAAAATTAAGGTGGTAAAAGCTTATGTTTGATAAAGTAAAATCAATTTTAATGGAACAACTTAATTTAAAGGCTGACAAAATTAAACCTGAGAGCAAAATCGTAGAGGATTTGGGTGCAGACTCATTGGACGTTGTAGAGCTTTTAATGACTATGGAAGATAATTTCAATGTTTCAGTTTCAGATGAAGAGGCTGTAAATCTTAAAACAGTTAACGATATTGTCTCTTTGCTTGACAAAAAAGTTAAAAAATAATTTTCCCTAAAAAACAAAAACGCATAGGACGCACTGTGCGTTTTTTTTGTTTCTTAGTAAGGATAATTTGTGTGATGAAAAACCTTAAAATGTTAATTAAGGGGAATTTGGCGCAAGTGGGGGAATGTATTGTCCTTAATATGCTATTAAATTTTGACCAAATTTAACATATTTAAACATATTTCGACATATATTTTTGTAATAAAAAATGTGTGGAGGTATGTATGAATTTTCTGTCCCGTAGCGAGCAAATTGGGTTGTACATTTTGGAAAACTCTTCGACTATCCGGAAGACGGCGGTTAAATTTAATTTGAGCAAAAGTACAGTTCACAACGACCTGTCAAAAAAACTAAAATATGAGAATTTTGACTTGTATAAGCGTGTGCAAAATCTGCTCAATAAAAATTTCAGTGAAAAACATCTTCGCGGTGGTGATGCTACAAAAAGAAAATACAAAAAAATGGCGTAAATACGCCATTTTCCTTTGTGTAAAGTTGGTTTATATTTCTAAGTTTTTGGTTTTTTCCTTCTGTGGTTTAGTGCCTTTTGGCACTATTTTTTTGTTGTTTTTTTAGAGTAAGTTTATATAGCATTTTTAATAAAAAATTTGTAATTTGAGACTCCAATTTTATGCCCAATATGGGTAATATGGAGTCTTATTTTTTAGTGTTGTTGCCTCTATCTCTTGGAATTTGCTCTGGTGGTAAATTAAGTCTTTCTGGATGAGTAATCGCGCCAAAAATTCGGTCTTTTACAAAAGGGATTTCTTTTTGAATTTCCTTGATTACGTCCTTAGTGTATTCTCTTTGGGTGTGTTTATCTACTGGGCATTTGCTCTTAATTATGGGCACCTTTTTGCTGGCGCTAATTATGTCTTTTTCGTCGGTCAAAATAAGTGGCCTAATTACTGTCATTCCGGTGCGGTCAAGATAACTCACGGGAGAGAGTGTAGACAAACGCCCCTCGTAAAACAAACTTAGCAAAAACGTGTGCACCATATCATCGGAGGAGTGTCCTAATGCTAGTTTGTTGCAACCAAGTGCAAGGGCGTTTGTGTTAAGCATTCCGCGACGAAGTTTTGAACATAGACTGCAAGGATTTTTCTCTTTTCTCTCTTCAAACACAATTCTGTAAATGTCGCTAGGGATAACGTGATATTCAATGTCTTCCTTTTCACAAAATTCTTTGACCGCGTCAAAACCGCCGTCGTCAAACATATCGATAGTAATGCCGACAACTTCAAAAGGTTTTTCGGAGAATTTGGAATAGCATTTTAGCGCTTTAAGTAGCACCATACTGTCCTTTCCGCCCGAAACTCCCACGGCAATACGGTCGCCACTTTGTATCATGTCATAACTCTCAATTGCTTTGCGCATTGTGGATAATATTTGTTGCATATTTTCCTCCTAATTTCGACAACAATATTACCACATATTTAAGAGATTTACAATATTTTTCTGCGATAAAAGTTTGGAATAAAAAATTGTTTTTATTGGTGTAAATATTTGACACATTTTAGGGGTATATATATAATATATATATAAATTTGTAGATTTATATTTTTATAAACTTATGAGGAAATGGAAAATGAAGAAAAGAATTTGCGTATTACTAATTTTGATGTTTACGGGACTTGGTCTATTTGCTTGTGGCAAAGACCCTTACTCCCAGGTTAAGATGACGGTTAGCCGAAACGAACTGTACATAACAATGTCGGAGGACAGCCAGACTCACAAACTTGTGAGTGAGAAAGAGTGTATAACTGTGCAGGTGAGTGTACCGAAATCGTTAAGTGACGCAATCGTTCTTCCTAAATATGGCGATCGCTACGGCGACGAGTATGTTACCATTACAATAGAGGACGCGAAAAACGGCACATACTCCTTGGTGTTTGAAGGTCTTAAAACTGGTTATAGCGAGATACCTATCAAGACCAAAGACGGAAACGTGACTGAGACAATTGCCGTTACGGTAGATATTGGCGTGAGTAGTATAGCGTTTAAAACTGACAAAACACTGCTAGCGCAAGAGGGCTCAAAACTTGACCTTACTGGTAACGCGAAAAACTACATTGATTTTACTCCGTCCGATACGTCACTAACACGTGTTGTTTATTATGTTGCAAACACAACTTCTGAATCGCTTAACAAGGCAATGGAGGGTAGGCTTAAAGATAATGTGCTTGATTTGACAGGCTTTGAAATAAAAAACGAATATCTTAATAACAACAATGAGTGTATTGTATACTTGACTGCAACCGCTTTGGACGCTAAGGGTGAGCCAATAAGTGAAGTTTATACCAAAAATGTTTTTTTGCCTGTTAAAATTATAAAACCATTTGAATTCCCTTCGGCTGGGTTTTTGTCAATTGGTACTGGTGACTCAGATGACAATGAAAGTTATAGTTTGAAGTCGAGGGTTCAACCGGCAAAGGATGCAAATTCAGTTCACTATGACCTAAGCTTTGCAAGTCCTGACATTCCAAAGGGTGAAGTTGCTGCTAGCGAAATTCAAGGCGTAAGTCAAATAATGTTTGGTGGCAGGCTTAGAATCGCCCCAGGAAACAATGATTATAAGATTTCTATTGACAAAGTGGATAGTGAGATTGTTGAAGTAAACTCGCTAACAAGAGTGATAGAAAACGGAGATAATGCTTATGTTTACTTTTTCCAAATTACTCCTAAAAAGGCTGGGACTGAAACATTGGTGTTTAAGATTGACTACACTGGTGGGTCTACAACTTCGGCAGAAACGGGCGAGTTTGATGGATTGTTTACAAAATACATCTATCTTACAATCAATGTAAAAAACCTTGCACAGCAATCAAATCTTGAAATAAACGACGAGGCTTATAGTAAAGACACCACAATTATGGTGTTCCATGAGTATGCTGTTGGGCGTGGCGCAAAACTTAAAATATATGACTCATTGGCTACCGATATGGTATTCAAACTTGCAGTGCCAAGTAATGCAGAAATTAAAGATGAAAATGGCGACCCTGTTGGCGCAGATATTTTCTATCCAAATGGCTCGGTGTTTTATATTAGAAGTGCAAAAGAAGTAGATGCGTTGGAGTATCTTGATATTGTAGTTACATCAAGGCTATATGATACCGTGGTTGGAGAGTCGGGAATTCAATATACGCCAAATGAAGGTTATACATACTCCAAAATTATAAAACTTAAATTACAACACTTATCTAGTTCGGTTAATCTAGGGGATTTCGGGAAGGAAGAGAAAACTATTACGATTAAGAATTCCAGTGATTTAGAACCTACACCCATACTTAGATTTGATAATCTAAATATTGACGCAAAACAAATAATATCTCAAGTATCGCTTACAAATAGCAATTCAGGTCGTGTTAGCTTTGGTACTGGTGCAAACAAAAATATTGTTTACTTCACTCCAAACTTCAAACTTGAAAAAGACTTTTATGTAAGTTCTACTAATGTCACACTTACAATGGTTACTGGTGCTTCGAAGACCGCTACTATAAATGTGGAACTTGATTACGTAATAGACAATGGTCAGCCACTTGTAGTGTACGAGATTGATGAGTCCAACGAAGGCTATTTTGCATCGTGGATTAACGACGACGAGGCTGGAAAAGATAGTCAAAGGTTGACCCTAGATACGCTTGGCAGTTCTTTTAATTATAACAATAATACCTACACTTTTGATGACGAAAGAGAAGGGAGTAGTACTAAGGGTAGAAGATTCCAATATAAATATTTCAATCAATTGGTTTTGTCTACAAAAGCAGTGGTAAACTTCAATGTTTATAGATTGTTTATTTACAATGGTGAGATTCATCTTATATCCGTAAACGATGGCGTATATATCGAAACTAATGACGCGTCAGTTGTAAGTTGGCAGAGACAATCGGGACAGGTTAGGACAGGCACCAAAGTCACAACTGATTCTGAGCCTAGCGGAAGATTGTTGGGCGTAATCCTTACAGTTAGGATTCCTAATGGCATAAGCGAAGGAAAGGTTGCTTACTTTAATTACACAGTTAGGACATTTGTATTTGAAAAAATCACTAATGCAAAATTAAAAACAAACTCGTTTACAATTTACGACGCTACAAACTTAAAAACTGCCGATTATTCTAGTTCGCTTGCAACTCTTAACTTGGCAGTAAAAAGCGCTTCGGGAGAAACGGGCGAAGAATCGGTTAAAAGTTATGGCGATTTGGCGTATGGAAACTTATTCCAAAATTATTCGATGATAGGCGCAAGTGATGTGTTTGCGCTATATAAAGGTAGGGTTGGAATAAAAAAGGGCTCGCTTATGGAAGCGGGAGTTGCACTATCACGTGTGACATATACTGATGTTACAACAAATGAAACTCGCGACTACTATTTAAGAATTGTGGAAGGAGGAATTGGGTCGTGGTATGGCTCGGTGACCGACGCTGTTTTGAGAAAAAACGAAATTACGGACCCAGGACTTATTTCGGAATTAGAAAAACTTCCCAAAACAACCGTAAATGCGTTTAGAGCAAAATTCACTGTGCCAAAAGGAACAGGCGAGGACCCAGCGGGAATACTAAGTTATATTTATGGCGACGGCGCACTTACAGTGTCGTACTTGGGTATTGTAAAACAATTTAACAATTCGTTTGAGGCAAACTTTACTGTAAAGATTTACAACCCTACTAAATCCACATCGCTAAAAACTTGGGTTGATAAGGAAATGGGTCTTTACCTTGAAACCGATGCTAAAATTCCTACTGTTAGTACGCGCTATGAGGTTTTGCCTACCAATACCTTTAACAAAAACATATTTGTTGAAATTGCAAATGGTGGATCGAAAGGCGTAATTAAGTTTACAGCCAATGGCAAAACTGGGTACTACCAAGAAGTTAACGATTATCTAAGCGGTGTAGAAAAATATCACGAGACGGAAGTGGAAGGCAAAAAGGTCGTTGTAGATGAAAACGGCTTGGAAGTAAGTGTTCTATTTGAAGTTAAAGTTGAAAACGGCGTAATCTATTTCACTTACACTAATAAAGACGAAAGCGGAAAACTTCGTCCAGGCAAATTTATTTGCACTGTTGTGCCAATCGACCAAGTTAGCGACGGAGTGGCATCTGCGTCTAAATATGCTTCTGTGTTTAATATTAACGTCGCTGACGGAAGTCAAGCATACAAGTATCAGATAAGAAATAGCGCTGACCTTGAAAAATTCTTGAACAACGAAAATAATATTTCGGGCAAGTATTATCAATTGGCTACTGACATTATCCTTAACAAAGAGTTTGTAGATAAAGAGTTTGTTTTGAAAAACAACTTGTCGGGACTATTTGAAGTGGCGTACGACGGAAAACCAAATGTGGTGTACAAGTATTCTATCTTTGGACTTAGAATTAAAGCGACTAAGGCGGTGGGAAATGTTGGCTTGTTTGCTAGTGTTGGAACTCCAAACCTTGTGCTTGATTACTTAAATATTGAAAGCGCATCTGTAAGCGTTGAGACCGACAGGGACGTAAATGTCGGAATACTTATTGCAGTAACAAGCAACAACTTAACCATCAAGAACTGCAAAGTTAGTGGTTCGATTACGGTTAATGTTGACAAAGGAACCAATACCAATGCAAACGTAAATGTTGGTGCAATGATCGGTAAAGCAAGCGGTGCATTAACAGTGCAAGGCGCTCCAAGCGAAAGCACCATTAACAACAATAATATTAACGCAAATGTTTCTATCAAAGTTGTTTTGGCAAAAGATGTAACGGAAGATGCTAGCCACGTTATTAACGCTGGCGGAATTGTCGGTTATGCTGAGGCTAGCGAAAATAAAGACATCTTATCAAATATTATTGGTTTTACTGGAATTGATGTGGCTGATGTAAATGTTATTTCGCGAATTACAGCGGTTAAACTTAGTGACAGTGGCACAAAGACAACAACAAATTACGCTAAGAATGTAAACATCGGCGGCGTGATCGGAAAAGCAAACTACGCAAAAATTGACAATGTTGTTGTTTATCCAATCCTTGCTGGATATACAAATGTTGGTGGTGTAATTGGACAAATTGGTTTTGGCGAAATCACTAATACACAAGTTCAACTTTTGTATAACCTTAATATGAAAAACATAATTGCTGGTTACAACTATGTTGGCGGAATTGTTGGTTATGCTGACCTTATTGAGGCAAATCCTATTTTAAATATCGTTTATCCGCTTACAATTGACTATTGCTATGTTAGATCGTACACATCGCGTGCGATGAACGATTTTACAGACGGATATTTCGACGTTGTAAATGACATCAATGAAAACTACTATGGTGGAGTGGTGCTTCTAAACGACCAATCTGGCGAAAATAGATATATGGGCGGACTAATTGGTGCGGTTTACTATACCAATAATGGGGACACAGGTGTAAATTCTTATAATGTGCAAATTTCAAACTCGTACTTTAACTCAGACCTAGCGTCGAATGTTAATAATAAGGCAAACGAAAAGGTTGGCGGATTTGTAGGGTTTAAAGAAGAGGCGGCTTCGGGCGAACAGGAGCGTTTAAAATTAAACTTTACTGATTGTTATTTTGATGGCGACACACTATTGGCTGGAAATCTAAAACTTATCTATGGTAGTTTGGCTGACGACAACTACACCGAAGACCCAAATGTACAAGGCGCAACACTAGAAAACGACGCTTCCACATATGTATACTCACATATTGGAAACAACTCTCTTGCAAAGAGCGGTGACTACACCATTTGGCGTGAAACCGAATCTTCAAGACAACTTACTGGCATCAAAGAAAATTATGTTGGCCATGTATCGTTAAGTAATGTGTATGCTAAGATAAATGGCACTTTGTTTGGAACTACAAGTGGTAGTCAAGGCGCAATTAGATATAGTGGTCTAACTACAAAACTTGTAGAAACCAACATTTTGGTGTTTAAATATGTCCCTACAAATGGCACACCACAACTAAGATTGAGCGTAAACAAACGCGAACTTCAAAGTTCTCATAGTGGCGATGTATATACTTACTTTGAACTTCCAAGTTCGCAGGACCAGGACAAATTCCCTAGTCTATACAACTTGTCAACAAGCGCATTGCACGATATGTTGGGATATGGATTTATTTCCGAAGACATTACTAAGGATGGCGATACGATAACCGCTAGACAAAGCATAATTAAAAACATTATTGCTAGTGATATTCAAGATACCTACAATTGCTCGACACGAGATCAATTTTTGACGATTTTAAATGTGTTTAATGCTGACGGCGAATATGAAAGCCTAGAAAAAGCGGTTGCTGATATTCGTAATAAGTGCAAAGGAGTAAAAAGTGAGGCTGACAATTACAAGCAAAATTCCACATCAGTGAAATATAGCGAGACAATCTATCCTACGATTATTGGTTTTACACCATCAAACGCAGTAACGGAACGCTATCCAGTATTTGAGATTAAAATTAACGGAACTCCATATTATTTGAGTGCCAACAACACAGAACGCTTGTTTAGTAAATATGAGGTGAAGAGTCCGGAAGGTTCAACCGATACGTGGATTAGCCTAGTTGGAAATTCCACATTCCTTTCAGAAAAAGGTTACTACTTCTCAATGCCTAAACACGAAACTAAGGTTTATAATAATCCTATAATGAGCGCTTATGAAATTGACACTACATTTAATGGCGACAAAATAGACAAAGTGCTTCGTATTAAAATAGGTCAATATCCAGACGAAAAATATGATTTCTATTTGTATTCTGGTACAAAGGCTTATCAATTGCTTGATTGTATACAACAAGCAACACACGAACAAGATGAGATTGTAAAAGACGGAAAAACATATAAGTACTTGTTTGAAATATCGAGTGATACTTTGGCACCATATGTGTATTACCAAGAAGATGGTGTCAAAACCGTGTACACTCACTTCTGCAATGTTAACTCTCAGGACGCTGTGACTTTCTATTTGTACGAAAGTCAAGGCGCTTTCGTGGCAGAGAGTGCTAAGTCAAATAATGCTTCTGGCGCGGTTACAATTACCATTAAAGGAGTGAAATATACCCTTACAAATGGTGTGCTTGTAGATGAAGATGGGGTTGAATTCCAACCTACATCTGATTCGAGATTCTATGTTAATGACCAACTTGAAGTAAATTCTGACAACAAGATTTTGTCTAACGAAAAGATTTTGGAAATGATCAATTCGATTAACCAAAAGAATTACAAAACAATCCAAGAAATGTTTAACGACCTTGGCTTTAACAATTTTGACGGCGAAATATATGCTCCATCTGATGTTAAGTACTATTTCAGTCATATTGAAGGAGAGGGGACGGATGCAAAAGAAGTTTGGTACACTGATTTAACAGGAGATGCTGAACTTGATGCCGATACTATTAACGCAATAACGGATTATGTTAGCCAAAGTAATAGTTTTAAAATAAATAGCACTGATCGTATCTATTATGTTTACGATCCAAAAAGTGAGCCAAGCAATCCTATATACTACTATTACGTAGGTGGGAGATTTGAAAACGGCGGTCTTGTAGGCGGAAACTGGTACAAATCCCTAAAAGGTACCGCGGTGACCGATGAAGCAATTACAGACAGATTGGCAAAAGTCACAGTGAGTGCGAATACGCAAACTACTGGTTGGAGTTATACAATACTTCCTATGAGTTACTTATTTGAAGTAAGCGCAAAGTTTAAAGACGACAAGTGGTATTATGGCGGAACCAATGAGGAAGTTAATGACACATACTTGTTGGAAAAACTTGAAGAGAATAAGAGTACCGATGGTGACGGCAATGTTACAAGTAAGTACGATTTGAAACTTTACAAACACTATACCGATGACGGTCACGAGTGGACATATGATAGCGCTTATGAAAATGTGGCAAAAGACTCGTATATCACGAGTTTGATTAAAGACGATGAAGTGCTAGACAACAAACCAGCATTCTCGTTTAGTTATAATACTGCTACCTACAATGTTACGATTGACAACAACGGAGCAATTAAGATTGTTTCCACCACAGGAGCATACTTCGTAAACGCTCTTGGTGGACTTGGCTACACTGAGCCAACATTTAGCATAGTAGACGGAAAATTGATTGTAGGTGCAACCAAGGACGGAAAACAAGTAGAACTTACCTTCAACTTGCAAGGCACAGATGACTCGTTTAAGTGGGTTATAAGCGACAAAGTTAACAATGGACTTCCAGTGCTTGCAAAACTTGTAATTACTCAGACTGGTGCTAACAAGTTTGATTCAGAATACGAGTTGTGGTTTGACACACTTGCAACGTTAAGCCTAACAGTTCACGACTTTGTATCAAATGGCAATGGCTACTACTATGAGGACGTTGAGGACATACAATATCAAGGCCACATAATGTACAACGCTGACACAGTGGTTTTGATGTACAACGCACCTCTTGCAAATGATGAAAATACTAACCTTAACACATATCTACTTTCCTATGGTGTGACCGACAACGGATATTTCGTTGCAAGCATCAACGGAAAAGTGCTTGAAATAAGCGGTGTTAAGATTGATAAGGATAGTGCTTCGCAAATCGTTATCACAAGTAGCGATTCCGACGTGGCTAGCCTAGACACAGTAGAACAAAACGTTTCGGACAAAACCATTAAAGTTACAGTTCATAGCGAAGGCGAAACAATACTTACTTTCTACAACCTTAAAGATGATGGCATAAACATCAAACTTAATATTAAGGTTGTCAAAGGATTTACAAATTTTGAAATAAAACAAGACGGCGAACCTAGCAATGGTGGAACCGACAAAGATGTTGACATCAAACTTCAAGTTGGCAAATCAAAAGATTACAACATTGGGTTTGTGAATACATTAAATGGCAATACTTATCCAGCAAATACTAGCGGATATCAAGTTAGGGTGCTAAGTGTTGACGGCAACACAAGTATTGTAAATGTAAGTTCGAGTATGCTTCTTGGCAATGTCTTGATAAACGGCGAAATGATAGGTAAAACCTACGACTTTGATTACACTGCAACTCTTAATTTGCTAGCACTAGATAAGTACGAAGATGGCACAGAAAACGCTGGCAGAATTACGTTGCAAGTAATTCCATTTGTGATTGTTTCAGTGGGCAACCAAACAGAAAAACTACTTATAGACGAACTTTCCAAAAATGTTGTTGTAACGCTTCAAACCCCAGCATTGTCGGTTGACTTTACCGAAATTGAGTCGAGGCTTATGGCACAAGACACCAAAGAGATTTCGGTTGTGATTACCTCCAACAATGGAGACAAGGCACAGTCACTTACTCTAAACATTACAGGCGTTAATGAAATAGTTATCAACCCAGCACAATCTATCAACTTTACTCAAAACTTAGTCGTTGACGACGGCACAACCGCAAGCCTACTAAGTTTGAAGTTCAAGTCGTATTCATTTGTTGCTGGCGAAAAGACCGCAGGCAAAACTGTGGTTAATAGACACACATTTACACTTGTTGTTGGACTAGATATGGCAAGATATCTAACCGAGTACAAAAAAGGCGTCAACCCTCTATACTACGACAAGGAATTCACGTTCGTTGCGACCGACGGCACAGAAAACTCGCTTACTTCCGAGTTTAAATTGACCATCGCACCAAACCCAGTAAATAGCCTTGAATCGTTCTTCTATCCAGTTAAGGAAGATGGCGCCGAGGCAAGCGACAAAGAAATATATAGCCAAAGCAATGTTTGGGCAATCGTTCCTGGCAAAACAGGTATGATGAAAATAGAGATTGCGCCAGAATACAACAATGTTTTGGCAGTAGAACTAGAACTTGATTCGAGATATCTAAACTACGTTGAAATTTGTCAGTACAAGCCAAACTATATTTACAATAACGACTATATTGAGTACACAAAACTTGACACTGCAAACACGGTTATTGGCAATAGGCTAGTGCTATGGAACACGTTGGTTGATTACGAACAACTTCAAGATCCTAACAATCAAAATAACACTGAAAGAGAAGATATTTATAAGACGCAGGGCGAATACTATGTGAGATTTGCGTTTAGGGAAAATATGCCACAGAATTCAAGATTTAATGTGAACATTAACCTATACGACAGAAACAGAGATGTTTTGTTAAGCGAAGAAAAACAAATATTCGTAGAAAAATTGCCAGAGATTAGCGTAACTGTTGATGAGCAGAAGAGCACAACAATAGGTAAGGGGGAATATTTAAAAGTTAACTTTGATGCAAGCAATATAAACTCCGATATTGATTGGAAACTATATACTTTGCAGGACGGAAACGAGAGTTTTTCAAACGCGCTATATACTCTAAATGGAAATACATATACGCAAGTTGGCACATCGAAAATTGATACAAGTAAGGATTACTATATCAAAACTTCCGAATTGTCCTATGGCACATATACAATCGAAGCAAAAGCATCAAATACCATTAACAACACAGTATACTCGGCGCAATCCAAAGCGACATTCAAAGTGGTTAAGGTTGCAATTACATCAATCCGCGAAGTTGACGAGGTTGAGGGTGTTGTAACTATTAACAACGGCACAACCAAAACATTAAAAGCAAGCGTTACTCTTAATGCTTATGCTAGGGACGTTTTGGAAGACGATACAAAGGCTGATTACGATGTTATTAGCCAAGAATACGAGAGAATTATCGATCAAATCTCCAATATGACAAGCAAAGAGACTTATCCGCGCTCGTCCAACTGGGGAATTGCATCGGATAGTAGTTGGGTTCAACTAGGCATTACCCAGTCGAGTGACAAGGAAAACGGCGTGGCATATCCGGGCTTTATATTCCTTGTAGACGAAGAATTTAGATGTAAGATTAGAGCGAGAGTAATCTCAAATATCCAGTTTAAATTGTCCGTCCAGTATTACTACGACGAAAATGGCGAAATGTATGTTGTGGAACCTCAAACGTCGCCAATATATTATGACACTAATACCAATACAGAGTACTACCTAGATATTTTGGAACACGAGTTTACTTTGACTATTAAGGATAATAGCAACGAGGATCACCCAAATCCTATCAACTCGCAAGACGAGTTGGCGGCAATGCAAGAGGGTGTCAACTATATCCTTCAAAGAGATATCGAACTAATTAGTTGGAGACCAATTGACTTTAAGGCAAACTACTTAGACGGCAACGGCTTTACAATCACAATTAAGAGTTTTGATTTGTCCGACGAAAAAGGAAAGGCTGAGGCATATGTTGGTCTATTTAGAACAATTGCCGAGGGCTCAACGGTCAAGAATCTTAACATCAATATTTCGGAATTGTTAAGATCAAAAACGCAAGTTAACGCAATGATTGAAGAACAACTTGTTCCAAACATCGACTTGCGCGCAACCGAAGTAGTGTACTTTGGGTGTCTAAGCGCAACCAATGAAGGTATTGTTGAGAATGTAAGAGTACTTAATTACATTTTGCAAAGCGACCTTATACTATATGTCGCAACAACAAGAGGCTACTATCAAGCAAACGACGATTATTCCACAAATACCTCATACATCGGCGGTTTAGTGGGACAAAACACCGGCGTTATCGCGGATTGTATGCTAGGAGTTAGAGAAGGTAAAACAGTTACTGTTTCGACATATCTAAACTCCAAATTGTCACAAAAAAATCAATCAGTTGAAGGTTTCAGTATTTGGGGCGGAAACAACCTTGCGGGAGTTTCGGCAACCAACTCTGGCACAATCTCCAACACATATACCTCGCGCCTTAGCCTTAAAAACACAGCGCGAGTTAGCCAAAACAGTTACACAGCAGGGTTTGTAGGACAAAATACTGGCAAGGTTTACTCTTGCGCTGTTACTACAATCAATTCCGACTTGACCAATTTCCGTGCAGATAGCACCAAGATTGAAAGTTCGGTTCCTACTGCGGGCTTCGTGTACAAAAACACGGGCAAGATAGAGGATTGTTATTCCAATATCAAGATAGTAAACATCACAATTTCCACAGCGGGTTTTGTTTACGAAAACGAGGGCGAGATTGTAAATGCTTACACCACAACCAAGAATAGTTCTGCCGACAATACTAGGTCGCACGGACTTTTCGTGTACGTAAAACCTATGAAGGGTACACTTAAAAATTGCTATTATGCAATTGTTAACAACGAACTTGGACTTGGTCAAGATATTGATATGGAAATCCTAAAAGTTTGGGATCCAGCAATCGGTCTAAATATTACAGCCGAAGAGGCAATAACCAAGAGCCTATTTGACGGATTTACATTTGCTAGCAATGAAGCGTCACTTGACGGCGTGTGGTTGTTTAGAGCGGGTAATTTCCCAAGGCTACTAAATTGCGAAAGCATTGAGTTGTATTCTAGTAGAGAGTTGACAAGCGCACCTACTGTTTTGTTTAGAATTAGCGAAACAGATAGAAAGGCATACTCCTACGACGAAAACTTCGAACAACTTGACACAGTTGGGCTTACAATTGACAACAATACGTTCTATTACAGTGGAATTGAGATTAGGAAAGTAGGCGACAATTGGACGTTTAAAGAGGACGGAGTTGAAATCCAACTAACTGCGGATATGGACTCTGACGGAAATATTTACTACAAATATCAATCCGAAAACGCGACCCAAAACGGCAAAGATACAATGTTTAATTACACTTACACCAAGTACAATCCAGGCAGTAAAAACAACCCAATTTTGGTTGCAACTGCTGAGGAATTTGCAAGATACATTGTGTCGTATAGTTATGAAGAAACCATAAACGGAACCAAATACTATCTATTTGGCGGAAGCGACGACGAGGCAGCATCTAAGGCTAGATACATTAAAATTGTTCAGGACCTAGACTTCTCGGACAAAACAATTTCGTCGCAATATACCAATGAAAACGGCACCAAAATTTCTATTTCCGACATCACGTTTAACGGCGTGTTGCTTGGAAACTCAATGTCGCTATCCAGTATCTATTTGACACGTGGCGACAAAGTGAGTGAAAACGAAAACTGGGGCATATTCGCGCAAGTTGGACTTCCAAGCGAAAGCAAAACAATAGAACGCACAAAAGCAAACGCATTTGTGTTTAACCTAAAACTAAATTATCGCGAAGTAAGCAGTGAAAACAGCCGAAAAGTAGGAATTTTGGCAGGTACAATTCAAAATGCTACAATCACTAAGGTCGACATTGCTGGACCTAAGGATTACAAAGAAAGCGACATCGTCAAAGGTAAATACCTTGTAGGTGGTTTGGCTGGATACATTGGCGAAGGTGCCAACATTTCGGAAATCACAACTACTGACGTTAGAGTTTCGTCGGCATATATCACAGCTATAAGCAATGGCTCAGAACTAGAGGCCTTCAACCTTACCGACAAATCAGTTGTGGAAGAGGGAGAAAATGGCGAAACTGGCTACGATACATTCGGTTACTTTGATGACTCAGAAAACACGCATAGGTCGCAAGCAATACTAGAAACCAATGGGAAAATCGCTAACTTGTCAAAAACTGGATCGGACTTTAATAGTTCGTATGCAGGGGCAATTGCTGGTGCAATAGTAGGGCATAGCGAAAATGACTTCTCCACAAGTTACAAAAACTTTAAATCTAAAAATGATGAACAACCTGAACCAACATACAAACTTGTTAGAAACGCCAAAACAACGCTTCAAAATGTGACCGTAAGTGGCGGACTAAGCGTTACTGCTATGGTTGCGGGCGGAATGTTTGGCTATGCTGGTGGTATAGAAAAAGTGTCTAAAACCGATAACGGCATATTGGTTATGAAAGATATGTTCCTAGAACTTACCGACGACGACACTGTTTCGCAAGGCATATTCGGCAGGGCGTATAGCGGTGGAATTGTGGGTTATGGATATAGGACCGCATTGGTTGAGGCTCGTGTTGAGCACTCCGAAGAGGTTCAGGACGCTATCGACACTAGAATTAACACCATAAGTTCAACTGGTGTTTCGCGAAACGACTTGTTTGTGAGCCAACTTGGCAATGTAAACGACCGCAACATCGCAATCGGTGGTATTGCGGGAATCACAAGAGATGCAATTATCGTTGACACCCTAAGCAAAGTAAACGTTGTTAACGAGTACTCCTATATAGCAGGCGGATTTGTTGGACAAGCAAACGGCTCGCTATATATGGCATACGACTACACAATCGGCAACGTTGACGCGGGTGTTATGATAGGTGGCTTGATTGGATATAAGACATATGTTAATAATCAACCCAACGACCTATATATGTTTAACTGTATCGCCCTAAACGTTTGGGACGCAAAAGTTAAAAACTATATTACTCAAAATGGCGTATTGTTTACAAAAGAAGTTGATAAGTTGGATAACGCTGGAAATAAAATTCCTAAGAAACAGATTGATGGAAGCCCTGTGACAGACGAAGACGGAAACATTGTATATGAAAAAGTAACCGTTAATTTCTCGGGCTCTATGCCAGAAATCGGAAACCAAAGACCAGTTGGCTACGAATTTAGTGACACTGCAACTATCGACGCGCTTAAATATCTTGGAAGCGTAATTGGCAGAGCAAGTTATTTGGGTCAAAAGGAAAGTAGAACCAACAACTACGTGGGAATAAGTCAAAATGAAAAAGCAACAGCAATTGATATGTTTAAGTCTCTAAGTTGTGGCACAAGAGAAAACACATTTGCGGGTGCAAGTTTCACTGAATATCACCCAACATTCTACAATAACAACATTTTCCACGTTGTAAGTAGTACATATGGCAAGGTTATCCATACTGGCGATATTGCTAAGGACAACTATACTAGCCGTATTTCCGACGACAAACTTAACTTGTCGGCTCCGGTTGGGGTTAAAGGCAATGCCATTGACCTAAGCACTGATGTGGCATTTACAAGACTTCTTGGTAATCAATATTACATCTCGCAAATCACTGGCGACTATCTAAATAGTTATCCAGAGAAAGATGCGTCAGGGCAATATATTTCTGCCAACTACAATTACAAAAACGAGTTTTCTCTAAACTGGGGATTTGTAATGGACATCTCCGAGATTGAGCATGGTGGCAATGTATTTAATATATCGGCTACTGGCATATCCACATCGTATGTGTGGTATGTAGAAAGCCTAAAATACTTGCCAAAACACGGCTATAACATCAATAGCAACGTGCAGATTATTGAAAACGCAACAGAATTAAAAGAAGCGTTGACATTCGGATATAGCGATAAAATCTATAAGATTAACCTAGAATCATTTGTTAAGAAAGAGAATGGCGAAATTCAACTTGATGCTAGTGGCAAGGTTTTATTTGATATGCCAACAATTGATATAAACAGAGCGGACATCAACTTGTCCAACTGTGTGTTCATTGTTGACCCATTCACTCACAACGGAAACGGAACAAAATACGATAGATTTACAATCACGTTTAAAAAGAGCAACGGTGTTAACAAAGACGGAATATACAACTCACTAAGCGGTTGTACATTTGTAAACATCGACTTTGTGATTGATGCAACCAACAACGACACAGTTGGCACAAACAGTACGGGCGGATACTTCGGATTGTTTGCAAACGAACTTCTTGGCAGTACATTCACAAATTGCACATTTGAGATCAATACTGGCAACAAAACATTAGACGAAAATGTTCAAGTATTTGGCTTGCTAGCAGGTAGAGTGAATAGAGCAGTGTTTAACGGCACAACTATCACAATTTCGAAAACGGTTGAATTGACATCACTAAATGAGTCCGGCAAAACCAATGTTACTCACATTGGTGGAGTGTTTGGATTTATGAGAGATTCGACTCTTGACGCGTTTACTGCAAACCTAACGGCGTTTGACTTTGGTACTAGCACTACTCGAATTTACAACAATTCAATTTGTTACTACGCAGGCGGATTTGCAGGAAGAGTTGAGGGCGGAACAATCTCTAATTTGACAATCAACCTAAATAAAGTAAATCACAGTGTAAGGCTAGAAAAAGTCACAACCGACAAGGGTGGCGGAATTAACTTTGGTGGCGTGTTTGGTGGCATAAGCCAGACAACAATGAATGGCATAAAGGTTAGCAACATTACGTTGGCAGTAGACACCGTGATGACGTTGGTTCAGCATAATAATATGCGAATTGGCGTGTTCGCGGGACACTTGGCAAGTTCTACTGTGACTGGCTTGGAAGTAAGCGGGTCGTTTAACTATACGACCAAAAAGTTTACAAAAAACGAAAAACTTTACGCGATTGCTAAAAACGAACACATCGGAATTGTGGCTGGATACGCTAGTTCCAATGTGATGACCGACATCAAAACATATTCAATCGACAATTCTGGAAACAAATTGACTTCGAGAATAACATACACGACAATTTCCGACAATATCACACAAAAAGATGAGGTTCAGTCGGCTATAAACATCGGCGGAGTGATGGGTTCTAACGAATTTAACACTCTAAATAGTGTTATTAGCACAACAAACATCATTATGAATGTGCCTGCTTATAACAACTTCTGTACAACGCTTAGAGTTGGCGGAATTGCGGGCTATGCGCTAGGTTCGAGCACAACGCTTAACAACGCTGTGGTTATGGGCAATATTCAATTTGGTAAGGATGTTTATAAAAATCAATACTACATAAAAACAGGCGCAAGTATCGGCGGAGTGTATGGACAATCGGGTAGAGCAATAATGTCCGATGTGGCTGTATATAGCGACATTTCGTATTTGGATCCAGGCAACATTAAGACAATCGACCTTAATGGAACCACCTTGTACTATCGTCCTTCTAATATGACAAAGGGTGGCGCTTTGGTTAGTGTGTTCGTAGACTTGGCGTGCTCGAAAACTTTGGTTTCGCACTTAGATGATTTGGCAAACGATTTGCAAAATCAATATGTAAGCGTAACCTTTGGAAAAGCGACATATTATGGCGTATTAGACAGAATAAATAATAGCCATAGCTGGTATACCGATGCTAAGTATGAAATTTCATTGAAGAGTAGATTGGAAAACTCAATTTCAAAATATACAAACATTATAAACACAAACTTCTACATTGGCGGAGTAATCGGAAGCGGTTCTAACGCAACAAGAAGTTCGGAATTTACAAACATAATTGCAATGTCAAACATTACTGCAACTGGCAGAAATGGTGAAGAACTTGTTCAGGGCAAAACATACAATCGCGTTAGCGGATTTATGTATGGCTTAAAATCGGGTCCATCGTTTGAAAACGTAAACTTCGTGGCAGAACTAGACCCAGCGAGCGCGTCGTCGGCTTCTACGGATAGCGTGCTTGGCGGATTAGCACTTCCATATGTGGGAGTTACTGGCCTGGGCAAACACGGCGACAACGAAAACTACTTTGTTTACGGAAGCCTTAAATATATGCCTATTCCAAAAGGATTTAGCGGTTCTGAGGACGAACTAATCGCCCTTATGACGGTTATGGATAATACACAGACTACTGTGGGTGGCAAACTAAATCCAAATTTCGTTACTGAGATTTCAAAAGACGCAAGCATTGATAGCAAAAAGTTCTATGTGTTTAACACCGAAACAATTAAGTTTGGCGCAGGCATCTCAATCGGCAATGGTGCGGTTGTTACAAGCACCAACCTTACTGGCGAAAACAAGAGTGGCGAAGTAGTGTGTGCAGACATTGCTCACGGAGTTACTCCAATTAAACAAAATTACGGAACTATCTCCAACATACTATTTATGTATCAAGGAGCAAATAACGACGCAATCTCGCTAACTGGCAACACAACTGTGCTTTTGCAAACAAACTACGGCTACTTGTACAATGTGGCTGTTGCTACAAAGATTGTTAAGGACACCGACGGGCTTACAAATCGTGACTTAAAAATCACAAAAACTAACGCAACTCAATTAAAATTTTCGTTGATTGGCGCCAACTATGGCGGAATCTACAAGAGTGGAACATCAATAGTGTTTAATAGCGAATCGTCTATTAAAAGCTTAGATATGAGTTTCTTTGTATTCGACAACTATGGCACAATCAAAGAATGCTACACCACAAGCAAATACAATGGCAAGTTTGGCGACAAAAACGACCAACAAGATTCCATTAAATTTGGCTTTATGGTGTTTAACAACGACGGCACAATTGAGAATTGTGAAATTGCCGGCAGATTCGGCAACACCTTGCCAACTTCTAGCAACATCAAACATCAAGGCAGTGTCGGCACTAAAAATTGCTGGGTTTGCAAAGACGGCAATCCTGCAAACTTTGAAACTAAGGGCGACATTGTCAACTGGAACAAAAACAAGGATTACACCTACAACGAAGGCTTCCCATACATCTTGGGCGGCATTAAGATTAAGAGTGACCCATATGGCGGAAAGTATATTTCAATTAACTCAGTGCAGGAGTTTACAAATTACTTAACCTATCTAAATGCCTTTGCGGACACCTCTCTAAATGCAGATCCAACCGCTGAAGTCGGCGCAACGGGCGTTAAGTCAAAACAAAAACTAACCTTTAATATCCAGAGCGGTGCCGAAATACCAAACATCTTCTATCTTAACAACTATGGCACTATCAACGGCGAAATCATAGGTTTAACCCTTTACAACCCACTTGTAAGGACTAATTCTGGTAACGCTTCTATTGAAGACCTTACAATTAAGAAAACTACTATGACCAGCACGGAAAATTCAAGTGCGCTTGTATGTGCCGTAAATAAATCGGGAGGTTATATAGGAAATGTTGTTGTGGGTGACGCTCAAAATGCAGGCAATGGCTGTACAGTAACAGTCAATAATGGTGCGATAGTTGTTGCTGAAAACTATGGCTCATTAGGGCCTGTAAGAGTTCTTAACTCACAACTTATTGGTAACTCTGATGCTTATGGCTACTTGGGTGGCGTTATTGGTAAACACTATGGCGCTTTGTATTACAATAATGACAATTGGATTGCCACAAATTTAAATGGCGAATTAAAAAATGTTTCATTCTCAATTTATACATATAAACTTTCAATTTCAGGCACTGGCGCAAATATGGGATTGGCAATAGGTTCAATTGATAGCACGGCAAATCTTATTAAAGATGAGGGTAATGTTAAAATTACCAAAGAAGATGGCACCGTGGTACTTGGAAACAGAAAAGATATAATCATAACCAATAGTTCGATCAACGGAAAAGGAGTAAACGTGGGCGGTGCTATTGGATCTGCGACAGTTGATATTACGACTAGACTTTTGCTAGACAATGTTACAGTAAACATTACCGCATTGGCTGCGAATAGAGAACTTGGCGTAGGCGGTGTAATCGGTTGGGTTTCGTCAGGTTGTAAATCAATATCATCGATCTCAGCACTTGCTGGTAGCGTAACAATTTCGTCTATCGGAGATAAAAATCAAAGAGTTTGTGTAGGCGGAGTAGTTGGCGAGTCGTATAATGCACTAAACGTAGGTGAGAAGTGGATTTGTACAAACGATGTACTTATCAGCGCTTCGGCTCAGGGCTACAACTATTATGTAGGTGGTATTGCTGGATCAAGTGGTAAAATCACTTACGATAAAAATACAATAACCTATGCGGGTTCAATTAACGCTGTCGGCTATAAAGACACAGAAATTGACCCTTATACAGAACTTAAAAACAAAACCATTGACGATATTTACGGCGAATATGGCCCTAGTAACACTGGTGGTATAGCAAATATGACAAATCTTCACAGCTTTAATAATAGACAAAGACATGTCTATGCGATATATGGGCTTGGCAACATAAGAGTAAGTTATATGACTGGTAACATAAGTAATACTAGTGATAAATTCTTGAAAAAGTTTGAGCTTAAACGCCATACAGAAACAGGAATAAAGACAACCACATATAAGGCTGAGCAAAAAAATGTCCTAGATGAGGCATATACGCTTGAATGCGAAGAAAACTTGATTGGTGTTAGTTGGTTTGGTTGGAAAGTTGACGCTAGTAAAACATATTACTCTTTTTATAGTTACAAGTTTAATGCGGAGGCTCGTAAAGACATTTGTGAAGAGGCCAAAAAATCCTATGTGCTTGCCACGATTGGTGTAATTGAAGAAACATTTAAAAGTCTTATGAAAAATATTCGAAAGGTGCCATACAACCAAGACAACATCTATGCGTTGTGGGCATCGTGGAATGCGGATGGAGTACCACTTTCAGATGAAGAGAAGAAAGGCAAGTATTTAAATATTGCCACATATGAAATTAGTGATACTGCGCAAAAAAGTGGATTGACTTTTAAAGGACAAAAATATGAAAGTTTGGCTATGAGTTGTCCTACTGCCGAAGAAGCTGGCTTAGTATGTACTCGTTATGCTGAATACGGTGTATGGAAAGACAACGACAATAGAAGGTGCGATTTTAGTAAAGATAAATTCGGAATTAAACATATCGTTACTCGGAATAATATGGAATTTGAGTTTTGTTATTCATTTAGATCGGACTTTGTTGATAACATAATGACTAAAAATCCGACTTTATTTGAAAGTTATCGTCGTATAGTAAAAGAAGATGTTATTAAATATTTAGACTTGGTAATGAATAGTGTTTATAACAATTTTGACAAATCGGATAAAAGGCAGTTTTATACTTACAAGTGGCGCGCAAATCCAGATGAGAACACGGGTTTACATTGTAAAGAGTGGGATATTTCGTACAAACAAGTAATTTCAACCTGGAAACCTTTTACAAAGATGGATATCAAATTCCCTACCCAAAGGTATATATTCACAACTGATTAGTATAGGAGTTTGGTCTTATAACTGAAAATACAACTTTACAAAAAACAGCACGGAGAAATCCGTGTTGTTTTTTTGTAGTATTAAGACGGTAAAAGGGTGGGCTATTGGGAGTTTGAGATGGGAGAAAAGAGATATGCTTGAAGTTTTATGGGATTGGGCTTTTTGTGGGAGAAAGAAAGTATTTTTTGTGTAGTTTGCACAAAAATGTGGGATTTTGAAAAGTTTGTGCAATTTGACCATATGTGTGTTTGGCGGGGTGTAGAGGGTGTGAGTGCCTAGTATTTATTTACATATAATAATTATATTTATATAAATTTGTTTGACAAAAAATGGGTATAATTTATATAATAAATTATAACAATTTTGACCGAAAAAATCGGCGAAAACAATGAAGGAAAAATGGTATGAAAAACATAAGAAAGCTATTGGTTTTAATAATCTTAATTATGGCGAGCGTCGTGTCGCTAAGTGCGTGTGGCGACCCATATGCGAAGATGAAACTTACAGTTGACGACGGGGGATTTGAAAACGCATTAGAAAGGCGTTTTGAGTATGCTGGCGCCGGCAACGACCAAAACAAGTTTGAAATATCCGTAACAGTAACTGGTGCAGGCAAAGGCGTTGGCACCGGAGTTGTTTTCACGATTGAAGATAAGGGGCTTATTGAAGAAGTAGGCGATAGTGTAGAAGATGGGGCTATCACGACCCAAACTTTCAGACTTAAAGACACAGGCGAGACCTACATAACAGTAGCCACCAAAGAGGGCGGGCTAAGAGAGCGCATCAAAATCACCAGTTTTTCAAACGCGACTGGGCTTGCGTTTATAGAGACCACAAACAAGCAAATTCCTATGCTTAAAGGTCAGACGACCGATGTGAGTAGGGTTATGCCGGGGTTTAGCAAAGCGCTACTAACATTTACGCCAAGTTACGCCACTGAGCGCGATGTGGAACTTAGTGCCAACGACAGTAACATCGTAATTGACGGCAACAGCGTGACAGTTCCTTCCGATTTCCAAGCCAAAGAGTTTAGACTTACAGCGACATTGAAAAACGACAACACCAAGACCGTGACCGCAACAGTGGCTGTGCTTGATCCAATTGATATGGACAAGATTTCCCTAAAATATGTTTCCGCATACGAGCAGAGAAACTATAATTCAGAAGTCCCTAACTCTGTCGCACCAACTCAATACGACCTAGAAAAGAGTAGTGAGTATGGAGTTGATTACATTTTGCCTTTGGCAGACCAACAAGCGGGCGATGTTATTAGAGACGCTAGAAACATTTTCATTGCATCAGTAAAAAATTCTGGCATTACAATTGCCAATTACACATTTAAATTGACCGAAAACAAAGGCACACACACCAAGATTTTGGCTGACGGCAACTACTATTCCATCAGCAACGGCGACGGTGTAGGAAATTCGGACAAGTATTATTTCAACATCAACTACAAGGATTATGAAAACATATTCACTGGCGTGACGATTTGCGTTAAAGTAAACGTTGACACATTCCCAACTGATGTTGTGATTAACACAAATGCTAATGTGGCAGAAGTTAAGCAAAAAGAAAACAAAATTTTTGTGTTTAACAATTACAGCGGAATGCCAGGTACTGTTGTGTATCCAAAACTTCGCAACAAAGGCGGATTTATTTCTGGACAAACATTGTATGTAGGAATTTGGGACTTGGAAGCAAAAGCCGACGCTCCTAATGGAGGCTTTACAATCCTTGACTCCAAGGGAAACACTGTTATTCCAAAACTTACAAAAGTTAAGAGTGGCGAGGCGCTATACATTCGATTTGACAGCGCAGTGTTGACCAACACTGACAACTACGAGGGCAGATATGTATTGTATGCCTATTCGTCAATGGATATTTCGATTTCTTCGCTTGCGACCAAAGCGGGCACCGAGGGCACAACTGTTTCGGAATACAACAACCTTGTTTTGATTAAAGACTTTACGCTTGAAACTGGCGACAAAGATACAACATTGACAGATGTGACTATTGAGTTGAACAGTGGCGACGAGGCCATAAAGTTAAACATTAACACCGCAAACAACAAAATTCCTTACGAGTTGTTTGACGTAAAAGTGGGCGCCATTGCAAAAGTGGATTTGCGCACGGGCAATGCGGACGAGAAAGACAACGGCTATTATGTTAAAGCAAAAGACGGAGCAAATTCGATTGGTCAAACATACTACACAGTTGTTGCGCCAAACGGCTTTACCATTACTAAAAACTTGTTTATAACCAAAGCGTACAACGAGTACACAAACTTCGCTCTTAAAGTGGGCAGTTTGACAATTGCGTCTGATGCAAAGTCTAGTATTACCATTGATATTCAAAAGACACTTACTGTTTCGCTACTTATCGACGGCGTAGAATTTACCGCTCTTCCTCCAAGATATTCGATGTCTTTGACGAAAGAAGGTGGCAATGCTTGTACATATGAGGGGTGGCAGAGAATCAATTCACTTAGCACTCCTACACAAGGAAATGTGCCAGATAAGTTTAGATTTACCCTTAACTACTCTGGCACCGACGGGCCTAAGTCGGTAGGCACTTTCGAACTTAACATTACTGTTGTGAAACCTATTAAGCGTATCACAGCAAGCAATAGTTATGTTGAGATTTTGTCAAATTCTATTACTCCTTTGAAAACCCAAGCGGTTGATAGCAAAATCACCAACACAGATACTGGGGAGGGTGGATACCTAGATATTTCAAGCAAATCGAAAAAGACGCTTTACTACACGCTAAATCCTCTTGACGCTTCCATTGGCATAATGACCTTTGATGACGGAACTAATAGCGTGGTTTTACCTGACCTAAGTCTTGCCGAGTTTAGTTTTGTGTACGATGGCGATGTTACAATGCTACTTACTCAAACATATTCGGAAAGCACAGGCGGAAGTTATGTTGAGTACTATGGCGATAAATATTACTTTAAAATCGAGACCGAAAATGGCGCGCAAAAAATTGTGTGGTACAAATTATCCGATAATTCTCCTGTTACCGGTACAACAATAGGCTATGAATTGTGTAACACACCAATTACTTTTGAGTACACTTACTCCAACAACAATGGTGCTAAGAAAATATCGTTTAAGTGGCTTGCGGGCATCTCTAACAACAAAATCACATTACAACTTACCGATGTTAAAGATACCGCAAACGGCGAGGTTAGGTTTGGCATCAGACTTGACTATCGTCAGAAATACACTGTTGACCCAGTGCAAACTTACGATGTTAATTATGATGAAGTAACTGGCAACTATTATCTAACATTTAATGGCGTTAGAGTAAACTATGTAGGCTCGTACAGAATAGAGCAGAGTATGTTTGTTAAAGACGCTAGCGGAAGCGTTACGGGCATAAGAATTGGTGGCATTGTCTATCCAGTAAACGTTACTTCTTTTACTTACGACAAATACTACATTACGGTTTCTACTAGCACTACATTTAAAATCACAAACCCAGTTTTGACAGAAAAACTAACATTGGTGGGACAAAAAGATTCGAATGCAGTCGGAAAAAACGCAACCGAAGGCAGTGTATACACCATAAACCTTAACAGCAACCAACTTACTACTGACTCTACATTTGGCTATACCTACTTGACATCTCCGCTTCCTGCTATGCTTGAAAAACCAGGCGTTATTGTGGTTGGCAACGACGGAAGTTTAACCGAAGAAATTGAAGGCGCTTCTAAGGCCATCTCAACCCTTAAATATGATGGCGACAAAGTAGTAGGCGCTGTGTCGGGAAGTGAGTGGGCAGATAAGACAGGTTTTAGTTTTGAAATTGACTATTTGACCAACCAAATCAAATTTAAAATTAACGATGTGTCAACTTTTACTGCCAACTTTACAAATGCAGGCAAGCCACAATCAAAGATTTTAAGAATAAACACTCTTGACTCGGCGCTTGCAAGTAATGAAAATAGAAAATATGTTACTTTGGTAATCAACCTAAAAACAGGAACAGCAGAAAACCCATATATTATTTACGATGCTGATAGTCTTCAAAAAGTTAACTTAGACCTTGATGCGCATTATCGCATCACCAACGATATTTCGTTGCAAGGCGCTAATAACTGGACACCAATCGGAGTTAGTGATAAATTCCAATTCACAGGAAACATCACAACCGAAGGAAACAAAAAATTCTCGATTTATGGTTTCCACGGCACAGTAACACCTGCGGTTGTAGGTGGCGTTGTAACCAACACATTCCAGTTCATCGGAATATTTGGATACATTGGCAGTGGTGCAAACATTCAAAATATAACATTCAAAGACATTAGACTTAATGTAAGGCTGGACAATGCCTATACTGCTGAAAGCCTTTACATTGGTACTGTTGCTGGATACATAGGTAGAGGGGCAGAACTTAAAAATGTAAGCCTTGTTGACACTGAAAATCTAAACTATGCAAGTTTCCCAACGCTTAAAAACTTCGTGGCAATGGACTTTAACAACGGCATTACAATCAACAATTCTGGCAATATTCACACCGAACAACTAACAGTATATGTTGGTGGATTTGCAGGACAAATGCAGACGGGCTTTACTATTGACGCTTCGAGTTTTACTATCAATATTCGTGACGACCAATCTAAACATACATATTATGTGGGTGGCGTTGTGGGTAATATGTCGGGCATTCTTAGTGGCAAAACTTCTGGCAGTTCGGTTTCGCAAATTTACACAATTATTAAAACCAACAATCCAAACGCAAGTTCGGCTTTTGGCGGAGTGGTGGGCTTGCTTTCGGGAACTGTTAAAAATATGGACGTAACAACCTATATGTATGCTACCGACGGCGTTAACCTAGGTGGTGTTGTGGGTAAAATTACAAGCGGAACTGTATACGACGTTTCATCTCTTCCTATGATTTACGGCGCTGGCGAGTCATCTCGAATCGGTGGCGTAGCGGGGAGTGTGGATGGTCTAAACATAAACGCAACAAATATAACACGCGTTAAGGTTAAGTTCTCCGACCGCCGTTGCGAAAACGCAATGTTTAATTCCAGCCTTACTGGTAGCAACTTTGTAGGCGGTATCGTAGGTTCGGCTATTCACGATAGTTTGACCATTAAAGAATGCTCGGTGTTCTCGTATGTTACAAAAAGAGACGAGGGATTCCTAGGCGACATCGTAGTGCTTAAAAATGGCAGAACCCATTATGTTGGTGGCTTTATAGGTGGTAACGACAACATTACGTCTAGCACTCCATCTACGACATTAACCGTAGAGTCAAGTTATCTTAACGCTGACATTCGTACATTTGATGGCGCTCGAATTGGTGGTGTGATTGGCTCGATGTATGTAAAAAATTATACATTTAGAGACGTTACACTTACTGGAAACATCTACTATGTTGGCAATTACATTACCCCAATCGCCAACGAAACAGATTCTGTTGTCGGAAACTTTATAGGAAAACTAATTCCTCCTAGCACCAGAACCGACTTTATGATTGCAAGTGACCTAATCGGTTATTATACTTACAGCGAAGACGAAAAAGATAAAGACGATAGCACAAAAATCAACAAAGACAAGTTTAACATTATCGATTCTTATTCAATCCTAAAAGCCGTTGACACTACTGTTGAGGGCGCAGAATTAGACTATATCAAAAACTTTGCTGGCGACGGCGAAACCGAAGCGTTTAAAACCGGTGACATAGATTATACAGATGTTGAATATGCAAGATTGTATTTACTTAAATCGCCAATAGGAAGTTCATATGATTTGAAACTAAGTGTTTTAGGTTCGAAGGCTGAAAGTGTTAGCGGTGACGACAAGATTAAGTTGACCAAAACCACTGACACTATTTCGTTTACACTAACACTTCCAAGTTGTTTTAGCATTCAAGCGAGTGATTCGAACATAACAAATGAGGAAAACACATTTAACTTTACAGCCAGCACCAGTTCGTTTAGTGATAGTATTTCCAGTGCATCATATTTAAGTTTGAAAGTGCAAGCCAACACAACCTTTAACAGAGTGCGTGTGCTTAACTCATTCTATATGGGCTACAAAACAAACCTTCATTTTGAGGGCGCAAGTAAATCTGATGTGCAAGCAGAATACACCTTTAACGAAGCGGATTTCATTAAATCCATAAGTCAAGTAGATAAAGATAATCTAGAACCTGTTGAGGTTGATATTGCCGGAACAACATACAAATTTAACTACTTTAACAACCATGGCTACAACAACTTTACTCAGCCAGTGTTTACATTGAAAAATGATGAAATTTCAAATATGAACAACTTCTTGTATGCTGGCAAAACACTTGAATTTAACGTTGCAAATGACACCGAAAACAAGATTTACAAGTTCCAGTCAAGTGTTGACCCAACAGGGGAAATGTATTTTGCAAACGGCGTACATAGTCTTAAAAACGAAAAGACATACATTTTCTATGGCGAAGATGGCGGGGCTTTGAATGATGGCACACTTTCGCTAGATGATTTCACTAAATATCAAAACAAAGGACTACTTGACGGAAACGCAATTTCGCTTATCTCTAATAGCAAAATTAAAAACAACAAGCCAAATCTAGTAGTTGATATTGCTCCTGAGAAAATGACTGTTGAGGTGCAAAACACCTACTCGGCTGGAATTGACAAGCCAGTTGCAATCCTAGAAATTAAAAATACTGAGGAAGATGTTAATGCTTCCAACGCATATCTAATTAGCGACATTGTTAGCGTCAAAGTTGAGCCAGCATTGGCATCGACCGAGGCGTACTTCACAAGTAGCGACGACAGTGTGTTTGTTGTTACGGGTGAATACATTGTGTTGAAAGGCGAGGGTGTTGCGGTGCTTAGAGCAACATCAAGGTTAAATCAAGATTGTTATGCTGAGATATCAATTATGGCAATTAGCATTGACCGTGATAATATGGCGTGGTCAATTAAAGACGCAAATTCCACTAAGGAATACAACGAAATCGACAATAACGGTAATCTTTTAATCGACATTATTGCCAACAACGGCACAACGCTTACAACCGTAATTGGCTCAAAAGCAACTCTGACATTTGGTGTTAATTATGTGGTTGACCTAGATAGCGTAACTACTCAACAAAACACTCTTGACCAAAAGGTAGAGTTTTTGCAAACCCTAACAATTGGTGGCAAAAAAATTGACGCCGAAACAATCAATAAGTTTAAAAATGGCGAGTTAAATACCGCAGAAGAATTGAAATACACCATAACATGCTCGGGATTACAACACGCGGTGTTTAATAGCGTGCTAGGATCGGTTAATGTAGAACAACAAATCTACTTTATGTACGAAATCGGTGGCACAACATACAATTGCTTTGTAAGTAGTTCGACGGGCGAACAAGGCAAAAAACTTAAAATGCAGTTTAGAGAGGGAGTATTTGGCATATCTGGTTCCAACGAACTATCCTTTGTGGTTATCAACCGCGAAAACTTCCTAATTGCGCTTAACTGCGATTCGGCGGAATTCGAACTTAGTCTAACAGCCACTCTTAACGGAGAGGATCAAGTCATTAACACCTTTACTGAGGGCGACGAAATTAGGCTTTCCGATTATGGCCTAGGCTATCTAAGCATTAGGCTTGAAAGTGTAACTTTTGAAGCAGGCAAAAAACTAAAAACATTTAGATTTTCCGCTTACATTGATGACGACGGACAGCAAGCCGTTAACGCCGACCTTGTATACAATCTACAATTCGTGCCAAGACTTAACTCCTTTATCTATGCCGATGAGGAATTGTCGCACGATGTTTCAATAACCATTTCCCAACAGCAAGTTGAGAGTCTTAACATTACACATTACACAAATATGCTAGACATCTCGTATCCAAACGACGAACCTGATGCGGAAAGCGCGTCTGCATACAAGTATCAGTCCGACACCATTATCCCAGGCTACACAAGTTTGATGCAGATAGACTTCTATCCAAGTTTTGGTTATTTTGATTATGTTGAGGTGACGACTCTAAACAGCGTGACATTGTCGCAAGTTGTTGAGGCGCTCCACTATGGCAACAAGAGTACCGACTACTCATGGTACGAAAGTTATTCTGAGCGCGTTGAGATGATAACGGGCGGAATAAGGATTAACAACCGATATAGCGTTAAGGATTACGATTTAACCGATTCTTTGCGTTATATGTACAACGGATCGTTGTATGTCGCAATCTCTGCTGACACAACACTATCGGATACTTCTATTGAAATTTCAATCAAGGGTTATCGTAGGGGAGTGACAGAGGCATTGTTTGACCACGCGATCAACCTAAAAGTTGAGGCAAGACCAGATATCACGGTTAGCGCCTCCGATAGCGAAATTACTTTTGGTGGAAAGGTTTCGCTTAACATAAATGTTCAATATTCCACCGAAGCATTTACTGCAAGCCTTAAAGCGGAAGGCACCGACACCGAACTTCTTGGTTCGCTTGCCGATGTTAACTACGACGTGGCGCTTGCAAGTTATGTGTTGACAGTGAGAGACAATGGCTATGTGTACAGCACATATAGCGAGTATATGTACAAGCAATTGGTGCTTACTCTTGGAATATCCAAGGTTATCAATGGCACCCGCGTGACTTCTACTAAGTCTACGTCTGTAAGGCTTGTGCCATATATAGTTGAAGGCATTGTGCTTAACCTAAACGGCGCTTCTCTTGACGGCAGAAACTATCTTGTTTCCTACTATCAAGCATACTCAGTGTCCATAAACGCAGAGTGTAGTTATAGCCAGGGTTACTACAATTATCTGCTTAGCACCGACCCATCGGGTTCAATTGCAGTGCAGATAGCACAATTTGAAAACTTGATTGCTAAAAACATAGCAACATTTGGAATGTTGTCGCAAGGTGTTGCAGGTAGCCGAAACACGCTACTTTCCAAGACCGTGCACGAATACAACGGCGAATTTGCTCTTATTTTCGACCCGACTAGAAATTCTACAACCATAAGATTTATAAGTTCGTCGGTGTCCAACTTTATTTGGGCAGAACTAGGACTTCAATATACAGCGCAAGGCATAGAATTGATGCCACTTGTGTACAGTCCAAAATATGCGTTTAGTTATTATGTTTCGGTGACAGTTGACACCGCAAGTGCCGACGACCACCCAGAACCTATCACTAGTGTAAACGACCTATTAAATATGAGAGAGGGTGTAAGTTATATCCTTCTTAAAGACTTGTACCTTGCAAACTGGTCGCCACTTGACGCCAACTTTGACGTGTTCGACGGAAACGGCTATGTGCTTACAATCCTTTCGTTTGCAAATATTGATTCGGACGGCGAATCCACAAACGTGGGTATATTCAAATCGATTGGCGAGGGTAGTATAGTTAAAAACCTTACAATTGAAGTTATGCCTTACAACGGATATAGTTTTTCAAGTGAGGAATACTCCGAAGGTACATTTGCGGGCAATATCTCAAACAAAATAAAAAATACGTCTAATGACGAACTAAATAATATGCTTAACAACGGTATAAACGTTGACGTATCGAAACTTGAAAACGTTAACTTTGGTTTGCTTGCTGGCGAAAACCAAGGTCTAATTACAAACGTTAAGGTTGTAAACGACGCAACATCTTATAGGTCGGCAAGAGAAAAGGCGCTAAACAACATTAGCGATAGCCTAAAAGTTAACATTAACTATGGCGACAACATAAGTAGCGCCATTGAAAAATTTGCGACTCTTAATAAAGATAATCGCAAAGTAAAAGTAAACACACTTGTTGAGGGCGAGGCAAAGTCCAAAAATGATTACATTGGTGGTCTTGTTGGTCAAAACTCGGGCTTTATTACAAATAGTTCGGTTTCCAACATTAGCATTGAAAGCCAAGAGTACATTGGTGGATTGGTTGGTTACAACCTAGCAAGTGCTAAAATTAGTAGCAGTTACTTTAAAGAAAGCAACATCACCCACACTGGTGTCGTGAGAGCAAATAGTGGTGCAGGTGGATTGGTAGCTAGAAATGCAGGACTAATAAGTTACTCGTATGTTGAGGGCGTTCCTACAAACACAAGCGACACCACAAACTATCCAGTATCAAGCAATTTGCGTGCACAAGGTTCTCAAATTTCTACCTATAGCTATGCAGGTGGATTTGCTTACGAAAACGTCGGCACAATCTCCAACTGTTATGCAAATATCGTGTTGGCGGGCTCTTCGGCTGGATTTGTTTATCTAAATCAAACAGCCACGAGCGTAGTGGAGTATTGCTATTCTCTAAGTTCTATTAGACTAAAAGACGACAACTACTATCCATTCACTAGAAAATTACAAAACGGTCTTGGCACTGTTAAGGATTGCTTCTATCTATACGATGTGCAATTTGCTAATATGGATAGAGATGCTGGTGTATCGCTAGAAAAAAATAATTTCAATGACTACAACGCTTTTGTAGGATATGCCTTTAACTCCGATTACACTATTAACGCATCAGTTTTAAATGCTGTTTGGTACATTCCAAACGGAGAAAATTCTCACTTAGTTGCTTCCGAGTTTAACGTAAGTCAGAGACCCGCTCCACAACTTGTGGATGCAAACGTTGTTACGCTTTCGGTTAGATATATGATTCAGGGCAAAACCGACGAGTACGCTTTCACCTACAACTACGCGACACCTCTTGGAACGGTTACCAACCCAATTCTTATCGACACGGCCGAGGCATACAACAAGTCAATTCAAGACCAAAATGAAACAAGATATTATAGATTTATCTCCGATATCTCGTTTACGAGGGGCGACGAAGTAGGTACAACTATTAACACCAACTTCAAAGGTAAGTTGGACGGCAATAGTATGACCATTAAAAACCTAAGACTAAGTTCTGATGGCATAAACACCAACGATAGTGTCACAAGACTAGGTCTATTTGCCACAATCGAAGGCAAAACCGTAAACGGCGTACAAGATTACGCGGTTGTTAAAAACCTTAACATCGAGGTTGCACAGATCAACGGTATGAACGTAAATATGGTAGGTGTTTTGGCTGGCGAAGTTAAAGACGCTTCTATCTACAACGTTTCCGTTAAGGGCGCAGATGGTGTGATTGTGCAAGGTCTAAACGCTGTTGGTGGTATCGCCGGCGTGGTTTCGGGCGACACCGACTTGGTAAACCTTTCAAGTTCTATTTCGGTTGCTTCCAATTACTTAAATGACCTTAACCCATTTGATTACACCATGCCTGCAACATTCAAGGCACAGGGCGCAAGTAATGGCGACTTTGATAAGTATGTAAAGAAAACAACACTTTATGTTTATACTGATGACAACATCAAAAGAGTGTCTTATGCAGGTGGTATTGCGGGAATATGTAACATTATGAAGCGTAATCCTGACGAAGTTGAGGACGACGACCTTAGCAACTTGTATGCAAACCTATATCGCGCTAGAAGATTGTATCTAACTGGCACACCTGAGATTTCGGGTGAAGTCGTTGGCGGAATATTCGGTTTCTTATCCGAAAATTCAAATATGAGCGACTGCGACATTACAGTAAGTAATGGAATGCACTTAAAATCAACTAGGGTTGCTGGTGGCCTAGTAGGTCACAGCCTAGGCGAGATAAAACGTTGTACTATTCAAAATTCAAATCAAGAATCACTAGACAACATTATCAAAACAAACTACTCAAAATACGACAACGCAAAAACAGACCTTGACCTAGGGGTAGAGGACTTGTTTGGCGGGTCGGATACAGAGTATAGAGCAATGTTTGTTGGCGGTCTAGTAGGTGTTATGGAATATGGCACAATCCTTAACTCTTACAGCAGAGTTACAGTTGCGAGCCTTAATTCGCTATACGCTGGTGGAGTAGTAGGACTTGCATTTGCTGGCACATCTCTTAACTCGGTTTACACCACAGGTTCGGTTATGTCGTACTCGGCATTTGGCGGAATATTTGGATATGTGACCGACGAAATAAGCGAAGAAAACGATGTGTTCTTCAACCTATCTGGTAATAAAAAAGTCGGAAACAATTCCATAACTAATATAGATCTTACAAATGTTGTGGGCGCTAATATTTGGAAGAATTCTCATATTAACACCACAAGAAAATCCACATTGTCTCCAAATCAGCCAGAAGCAAAAATTGGCGCTTTGGCAGGTAAAATTGTTAAAAATGTGATAGATGTGGCTGACAATAAAGAACAAGAAGTTATCTCTGCCGAATTGGCCAAAACGATATTTTTCCATAGCACTAAGTTGTATGACCGCGCTAAGAGCGAAAATGTGTATTTCAAACAAACTTACACTTACAAGTCACTTGATGCAACTATAAAAAGCGTTATTCCTGAAATCGGAAACGTTAATCCAGATAAGATTATTATTTTTAATAACAAAACTCTAACCAAAGATGAACTATACACCGAAACTGCTGAGTACATTAAATCATACTATTACGATGGAACAGAAAACAAGAACTGGACTCCATACTTCTATACTGGTTTAAATAATAGTGGTTATTACTATGGATATATGTCAGCATTGTATAGATACGAGATAAGCGGTTCCGCTTCCGACAGTGAAGCATCAAAACTATATATGGTTTCGCGTGCTGGCACGTTTGGTTCGCTAAGGTCGCTTGAAGAAATAATCAAGCGTCAAAATAGCGTTGAAATTGCGGATAAGTTCTATAAAGAAATTGGTGTTACGACAAACACCGAGAGTGCTTTAAGGAGCTCTGCAAATAGCGCATATTACAAATATGAAAATGAAGATAGAAATGGAAACATAACCACAAGTTATGGAAAAATAAGCAAAGTTTGCTCAATTCCAGTGTATATGAACACTTGGGACGATAAGATTTGGAAGGGTATCAATGTTAACGTTGACTTAGGTACTCTTGAAGACCCAGATCAAGTTTTCCCAGCACTTAAAAACAGCCTTGACACTTGGACAGCAGTATATGTGTATAAGGCGGAAGATCTAAATCTTCTAAACAATCGTCCAACATCAACATTTATCCTTATGAACGATATCTACTTGAATGAAAATACTGGTGCGTTCTGCTCGGTAAGGCCATTTAAGGGTGTTATCCGAAGTGCAAAAATAGGCGATGTTGACGGAAACAACGAGGTAAAACATAACTTTACTTTTACAATCTTTAACTTAAATACAACTACTTCTGTATCGTCAAGCGACGACGCGACCGCTGCTGGCGGACTTATCTGTTCGGCATTTGGCGCTACATTTGAAAACTTCAACTTGCACGTTGTAAGCCTTAAAATGCAATCCGAAACCGCACAAAACAACAAAAACGTTGCTATGGGCGTGTTGCTAGGTAGGGCTATCTCAAACGTAACAATCCGAAACGTTCAGATTTTGGGTGGAAATAAAATTACTTCCCCAGCAGGTAAAATGGACAAAACGTCTTGGGTTAATAGCGGGCTTACCAACACTTCGTTTGAAAGTAATTACATTAAATTTGCTCGTGCTATGAATGGCTATAATGACGAAGAGGGCAATCCACTTCTTACAGGTAGGGCGCAAGTTGTGGCAAACAACGTGGACTTTATGGGTGGATACGTTGGTGTCGGTTCAAGTTATATTTACACTGGTTCGAGTGGCGTAAAACAAAGCGAAGCATCTATCGTGTTTACCGACGAAGATTATTTGGGTGAAGAGTATGAGGATAAAGACCGTATGGTTCTGTGTCTAAAAGAAATAAGTGGCAAGTACTATCCTGTGACTAGCGGTAAAGATGATGACGGAAATGATTTGCAAAACGAATACGTTCGCAAAACCCAGGTTAAAAACATTACCTTTACCAACAACTACACCGGTACATCATATCGCGATGGTGCCGAACAAAAACAACTTTCGGTTGTTTCGTATATGGGTGGTTACTTCGGACTTGTGACCATAAACGGCAACCTTAACACGAATTTCCGAGTGACAAATTGTACCTTTAACTTCAACTTGATGATTACTAAGAATGATGAAAACAAATTTGTATACGACACACTATATGTGAAAAGCGGAATTTATGTAGGCGCAATTGCTGGACAAATCAAAAACAACGGCAGTGAGTGCTTGGACGTTAAAGAGACCGTGGTAAAGTCAAGTCACGTGTATATCAACACTGGTTGGAGTGGCGACACTGAAAATACCGCAATATATAATAGTACACTAGACGCGCTTAATTTGGATATGCCTGCAATTTATGCTGGAAGTATCGCAAATCTTGATCAGGCGCTTAAATTTAAAGATGTTGGTATTAAAGAATTCTACATTACTCACAACAACGGATTTACAGGTGAAAATGAAGTTGAATATAAGGGCATTTATGCAACCACTGTGAATGGCACAACCAAGGAATCATATGAAGAATGTATTGGTGGTTTTGCAGGAAATGTTACCAGTGCGGTTGAGTTTAAAATGAAATCCGTAAATGTTAATAACTCTTGGGTATCCGTTTACGATGGCAATTTTGATATGTCTTTTATAGGTATAAAAGTAAATGGTGCTGAAACAGACGTTAGGACGTCAAACTTAACTTCTTATGTCGGTGGTATAGCGGGCAAAAGCACACTGTCATTCCCAACGAATTCAGCGATCGGGTTTTTAGATATTCAATTCAATTGCAATAATTCAGAGGTAAGTTATATTGGTGGGGCGTTTGGAGACTGCGATAATTCACCAAACATAACAAGTGATGCCGTGAAAGAAAAAACGGGCATAAAAGCGAATATGTTTGTTGATGGAAAAATTAACGTAAAATTAGATTCTCCAAAAGACCCTGTTTACACACAACATATATATTATATTGGTGGATATGCGGGATTGGCTGGCTTTATTAACGATGTGCAAGCCGATGTTGATATCACTACAAAATTATCTGCCAACAATATTGGTTATACCGCTAATGTTGGAGGAATGGCGGGTAGAGCTATGCGCGTTACTTCGTCTATTGCGTCTGGCAACTTAAATATTGACCAAACAAATGATATCGGTGAGGGAAATTTGTATGTCGCTGGGCTAGTCGGAGATCAAAATAGTGTTTATTATATGCAAGACAATATGTATGTTGGTGCTATTAAATACTACACGACAAGCGGAAGTGGCGCTGATCAAAAAACCATTTTTGAAAAAGTTACTTCAAAAAATGGCGCATTAGTGACAGGTACCTCGGGCGTTAACGGTAAAAACAATATGTATAATGGTTCGCTTGTTACTAAGGATTATGGTGCTACGTCTGACTCTAAAAAAACAAGCGCTGAGATTTTGGAAAAATTAAAAACAGTAAGAGCAAAATCTTTGGGTGCTAAATCCAAACCTATTTCGCTTTCTGATTTTATTAAAGAAATTGTATCAGGTACTGCCAAGTCGCAAAATATTAGTTTGCTAGAAGCGTTTAAGATTGATATAAATCACAGCGGTGGTATTCAAGCAATTTACTTTGATAAAGATATTACCGAAGTTTTCGGAACCCCTGGCGAACTAACATTCCAAAGCCTTGCTATTTATGGCAATGGCCATATAATCGCAACAGACAATGTTTCATTTATAGACTGTGTGGTTATGGACGCCGTGATAGGGGGGAGAAAAACCTCCGATGTAAAACAAGTACATCTAAAAAATACCATTATCGTAGATAGCACTATGCTTAACTACACTGTTGTATTTGATGAACCTATAAAATCCCGTGAAATTGAAAGCGATTCCAACCAAATATTTGGTTGTGAAATGTTGAGCGTTTCAAATGAGAATAATCCAAACAACAACACAGACAAACGTCCTTATGATGGCTCAATTTATTACAGTACAATTACGGGCTTGAAATACAACTACGATAATGATGGCGAAATAATAAGCTATAATATATTAAACGACGTAATTGGCAATCTTCACACAAACAATTTGATTTACAACTCAATTATGCCAAGCACGGCAACCGCTGGTTTTAGAAGTTATGTGGCAAAAAGTGTGATGAGAAATGTTGGAAGTTTGGATTTTGCAAATCAAAGGATTATAGATAATGGAAAATACAAGTTGTGCGAAGAATTGTATAATGGTAATTCTACCAAAGTGTATGATATCAACAACTCAGAAGGTTCTATTGGTGTATTGCTAGCCAAGATACTTGCAGATGATAGTAATGCGATTACCCTTACTGCTTATACCGCCATTGACAACTATCTTCGTCCAGTAGGCGTTTTGAGAGATCACTGGTGTGATAAAGAAGTTGGTGTTGAGTATACGTGGTCTAAAAACACTATGGAAGCACCACGTGTAGATGATCAGTATCGTATTTACAACGAGCAACAACTTGCTTGGGTTGTGAATAAGGTCAACGCTACATACAATATGTCGAGCACTGGTGCATATACAAATTTTTATGAATTGTTTAATGTGTTGATTGACGCTCGTCCAAACGCATATAGGCTAGTGACCACAGAAGGAACTGACACAATCTACACGTATAGATATCAAGATGCGGTTGGCGATTGGCGTGAATATAAGGTGAATATCACAACTGGTGTCGTTTTGGTGGATAAAGAACTTTCAAGTGCGCCTTCTACGGACGGCTACACTTACTTAGAAGGTTTCAACCTAAGTGGAAAGTTGTTTACACCAATCAACATTTTCCAAGGCACATTCGATGGTGGCGGAGTTCCGCTACTTGGCATAAACATCTTCCAACCAGAAGGTGATGCGGGCTTATTTATAGAATTGCCATACAAGGCGGAATCTGTTAAGAAAGTCTACTTAAAAGATGGTTACATCTTTGGTAAAGACTATGTTGGCGGGCTTACGGGTTCTGTAACGGGCAATGCAAATTCAACCGTGAAAATATATAAGAATATAATTGGAACAAGTTTCGTTATATTCTATAAGACAGACATAAAAATTTCTAAAATCGCAATTGAAAATATGTCGATTGCATCAGGGACTGCCAGCGCAGGTGCCTTAATAGGTACAGTTACAAATTGTAGAAATGTTAATCCTTTGAATAACAGAGAAATGATTAAACTTGTGACTAGCAAACTTATATTTACAACCGCTCCTAGCGACATATATGCTACAGTAAATATTTACGACAAAACTCATAATGGTAATGCTAGGCTACTAGTTGGAACAGGTTATGGAGCAACACCTAGATATGGTCTTATTTATGGCGAACAGGTAACTGGCTATACCAACCTATATAAAAATGTTTATATGGCAGAAGTTGATTTTGAAACTAAGAAAATCACCACGAAGACGTGCTATTTAGCGTTTTATGCTATTGAATATTTCGATTATGTCTTTGGAAAAGACGGCAAAACGAGTGGCGCCGCTAAACCTCTAACACACGCTATTACATCTTCCAACTTATCTGATTATCAAGGCAACAAGGCGGTTGCTAAAATGCCAACATTTAGATTTAATTATGTTGACTGGAAGGCTACAACTGGCGCAAGTTATGATGTTTCCAACAACTTTGGACTTCCTCGTATCATATTTGACACTCAATATTGGTGCGATTACACCGATCCAATGAGCCAAAGCGATTCGACGGATTATGATAGTACTACTGAGACATACTTGGTCAAAACACCAAAAGAACTTGCGTGGATTGCATTGCAAGTAAATACTGGAAACCTAGAAGGTGCGAAAGTAAAACTTGTAAATAATATCGATCTAAAAGGTAAAGTTTGGGTTCCTATCGGACGCCCAGTGGATTCTTGCAAATTATCCTTATTTGATGGTAATGGCAAAACGATTTCAAATATGGTTTCTCTTGGCTACTATGGTTCAAGAGGGAGTGCTTATGATGGTAGTTTTTCCGGATTGTTTGGCTTAATAATGGATGAGAATAGTACAATTTCCAACTTCACCATCCAAGACGCCTATGTAGAGGGCTTAACTTCGGTTGGTTTTGTCGCTGGATGCGCATATAATTCTATTATTCAAAATATAACAATTAAGAATTCCAAAATTGCAGAGTCTAGTGGAAGTATTGGTGCTATTGTGGGTTATGCTAATGTGTGTGAAATATTCAACTGCGGAACATATTACGAGCGGGGTAGATCAGTTGTTTCAATCTCCGCGAATAAGGGCAAACCTAACATAGGTGGGATAGTTGGAGAAGTACGTAATTATAAGTCAACAAAAATTATTGGCTGTGAGTTTAATGGATATATCTCAAATAGTGGATCTGGCTATGTAGGAGGACTTGTGGGTTGTATGTATATGGACACAGCAACTACTTCTCACTTACTACAAAGTAATAAAGTATCCATATACGCATTTAATACAACTAATGACAATACAGGTGCGATAGTGGGTTATGTAAACGCCACAGGCTCAGCCAAACTTTACATTCTTGAAACCTATATTGCGGTGGACAAAGATAGTAAAATGATGAATGGATCTGATGCTGTATTACGCTGCGATTTGATATCCAATCAATACAATCTAACGGCTTCCCAAGTTGCAATAGAAAACTTGATTGTGAATACGGGTGTTTCATTCACTGGCAAAGCAGACAATGTAAAAAATTATCTACTATTTAAAGGCGAAGATGAAAACACAAGTGAAACGTCAAGAGTGGTTAAGGGCTACTTGTGGTTGGGTTCAGACAATAGAAGAGACGCTGGTTTATCAGATGTTTGGGCGAAAGAGAGCGTGGAATGGAATAAGCATTACGTTGTAGAGTCTACATCATTCTCTGGCTCAACTATATCTGACTATCTTGATGCCAAAGAGTATAGTGCTCTAAATGGAACATATATCAGGTTCTGCTGGGCAAATAGCCTTGAACTAGGAACAAATGTAAAAGAAGTAACAATCACAAATGGTGACGAGCATAACGCTGTTGCCGATTACGTTGGTTTCCGTGCTTCAAATATTCGTAAATTTGATATCACATATAAGGTTACTGGAACCACCAATTTGGGTAACATAAACCCAATAGGTAGAAGTTCAAATTATTACTACGGTGAGTCTTCTCCGATACTGAGTGATGCCCCAAAAGCAAAGGTGTTGCTAGAAGGTGCGCTTGTTTGTACTACATCGTCTTTTGGCGGATTGTTTGGTTATATTAAGGGAGTAGGAATATATGGCCTTGACATAACCTATCAAGGCGGTGATGCAACAATTACTGGTTCTAGAAGAAGCCTTGGTGGTATTGCAAATAGTGCATCAAGTAGCGTTATTATGGGCTGTAGAGTAAATATCAAAAACAATATTACAATAACTAATGCCGAAGCGGTGGGTGGCATCTTGGGTGCGGGTAATTATACCTCGATTTCGAGATCTACTATCAATTACGATGAAAATACATTCAAAGTATCAAGTTCTTCCATTTTGTATTTTGGTGGAATTGTAGGTATAATGGAAAATGCGGCAACCTATAACTACATTAACTACACTAGCCTTGAAGAATGTTTTACTTATGGTGGTGAACTTGTAGTTGACACTTATTCTGGAAGCGAAACAATTTGTGTTGGTGGAGTTGTTGGATATTATGTCGGAGAAAACTTAACAAGTAATCCATTTAGAATATTAAAAAATGGAATTGTTGGGACATCAATAAAACAAGAAAACAGCAGTTATAAGGATGCGGTAGGCGGAATTGTAGGTAAATCTGCTTATGCGCTAATTGCTGGCAATACAGTTAATATGGCTTCAACTATCAAAGGGGCTCAAAAAGTAGGCGGAATTGTAGGTTGGGCTGGCGGACAAACTATTGGATTTAATAGAATTAACAACTCTACCAAAATTTCGTTAGTTAGTGGTGGGCCAATGTCAAACACCCAATCGGGTAACAATATGTACGGTAATGTAGAAAGTTGTACGACTGCAACAGAAGCAGGAAAGGACGCGGTAGGTGGAATTGTAGGATATGCGCTAGGCGTTAAGGGTATTTACTACAATGAGTGTGGTATAGACGGCAGCGCATCGTATGTAAACGGCAAATTTGATGTTGGTGGCATAGTTGGAAGAATGCGCGATACTGAGACTGAAAGCGAGGTTGCAATTTTCTTGAGTTTCCAAATTGCATACAATAAAAACTATGCGACAATTAACAAGATTAAGGAGACTAATAGAGACGCCGTCTTGTCATATATGAGTAGTAAATATATAGGCGGAATTGTAGGCAGAATTGATTACGATTATGTTTACAAAAGAAGTTCTTCTGGTTCTGGTTCTGGTTCTGGTTCTGGCTCGGGCGAATTTACACCAATAATCGCGGTTAATACTCTTCTAAATTCGGGAATTTCGTTATACTCTATAAAAGATACTGTCAATAGAGTTGTGTCTTCTAATTTCAACTATGGAAATGTAAATGGATATAGTAATGTTGGCGGGCTTGTTGGTAAATCAGATACAAACAGTATTGCATATGAGAATAATGGGGCCTTGGGTTGCACAATTAGCGGAACAGAGTATGTTGCAGGTCTAGTAGGATATACCGGATATTATTATGGTACTGCTTATAATAATTACAAGACAGATTATTCTTTTAATGTTCTAGGTGGAGATAATGCCGTTCTTAACATTCTAGGCACAGAGCCTTATGCTTTGACTTATTGTATTTCTTCTAGTAGGCTTACGGGTGTTTCTAGCAATGCATGGGGTACAAACTCTATTAACTTGTATAATCCTAATAATATTGGGTCCAATTCAAAACCATCTAATCCTTATGTTAACGGGATGACTACCACTGGCGGTACGATAAAATCAATAGGTTTTAAAGGTGAATATATTGCGTCTGATGGTTCTGGTTTTGGACTAAATGATTCAAGGGCATGGTATCAATATCCAGGCGGAGACCAGCGTTTTGTAAAACACGCTTATTATGAAGGCAAAGTATTTATGTTTGTTTCCGAGATGTCTAATGGATCGGGAAATCTAAATAATGCATATCATATTTGCGAGTTTGCAGATGTTTCAAATAGAAAGATGACTACTGTTGATGGTGAAAATGTACATAGTGTGACTACACCTAGAAATACAAATAATCTTGCAAACCTAACAACAGGCGATCCATTTTATGGTTATTATTGGGCTATTGACCCTGATGGCTCTTATTACGCTAAGAACAACCATAGTATAATTATAAAACCAGACGGAAGTGTAATAGTTAAATATTATGATAATAATAGAAACTACATTTTCCGAGGCACAGACTGGTGTGCTTATGAGAGAAAATATGGCGAGAATATTACGGTTGATGGTCGGACCTACGATAGATATGAGGCCAGAACATATAGTTGCTGGTTGGACTCAGCGAGGACAATAAAGTTGAAAATTGTAGAACAGATAGCAACCCTTCCTTCAGATGGAGGGCCTGATGATTGCATTTTCTTTGAAGTTACAAAGAATGGCTCGAGTGTATTTAGCACTAAGTCCTCTGGTGATTTACAACAGAGTGGCGCATTCCAATTTGCCAGCGCTAGATCATTTGACCGAATCTATAAGGCTGGCGATGCTTCAAGTTTCTATGTTACACAAAGTGGTGCGACAATTAAATATCACGGCATTACATATAAGCTTGCAACTGCAATGGCTGGAGGAATAAGATACTATTATCAGGTTGGCGCAAGCGATCTACTAACAAGCAGTTGGTTGTGTGTTGATTGTGTCTATGCAAATAGAGTTGCTGTGTATACTAATACGGGAACTTCGACCAGCGGACAACGTTTTGATGATTGGACATTCGATAATAAGACTGTTATCGAGGCTATAGTTGGATATTCTCTTACTAGAGGTAGTTATAGAATTGACATAATATCCAATTCAAAATGCATGTTGAATGGGCAAGAGAGAGATATTGTGTTTGTTGGTCAAAGTTGGTTCTATTATCAAAATATAGAGGATCAATACCATATGTGGTGGTACAATATTTATCAGATTTCAGCTTCTTCATATATATTCCAAATTGGAGACAGTGATGATTGGTATTGCTCGGACGATTTGTCGAGTTATGACCTTACAAATGACATGTATGAAACAGGTAAAAATAAAATGACATTTGTAAAGACCTCTGAACTTTAGTAAAACCACAATGGTTAAGAGTTTAATAACACGAAAAAAAGACCTGAGGGTTAAACCTTAGGTCTTTTTTTTTTGTGCTCTTAATTTGAGAGGAAGTTGCGTTGTGATTATGGGATTGCAATTAGATGTAATTAAGGAATAATTAAATATATATATTAAAAATATATTTATATAATAAAAATGCGTAAAAAAGTCAAATAAAATTATGTAGTTTTTTAAAAAAAGTGGTTGACATAATTTGCGGGGGTATGGTATACTTAATGCACTATTAAGATAGAGAAGTGTGTTCTGTTGGTGATTGTTTTTTGATGATATAATTTAATATCCACTTGTGGTTTAGTTTTGAATATGGACTAGGCAGGGTGGTTTTTTGTCATTTTAGAGGGATTGGCATTTTTTACGCACTTTGGCACAATTAAATATGAATAATTTTTTAAGGGGATTTATTTATGCTTGATACTAAAAACATTAGAAAAGTAAAGTATGGAAACAATGTTAGATATACTTTTGGTAAAACCAAAGATGTTATTGAACTTCCATATTTGCTAGAAATCCAAAAGGATTCTTACTATAAGTTTTTAAAAACTGGCATCCAGGAAGTTTTGGACGAGTTTTCGCCAATTACCGATTACAGTGGCAAGGCTGAGGTGTATTTGCTTGGGTGTAGCCTAGGCGATACTCCAAAGTTTAGCAAGGCTGAAACAAAACGCAAAGGAGCAAACTACACAATTCCACTAACTGTTAAGGTTAGGCTTGTTATCAAAGAGACAGGCGAGGTAATTGAGAGCGACGTATTCCTAGGTGATGTTCCACTTATGACCGAAGAGGGCACATTTATTTTCAACGGCATTGAGAGGGTTGTAGTTAGCCAAATCGTAAAGAGCCCTAGCGTATATTACTCTAAGACCGTAGACAAAACGGGTAGAGAGATTTTTGCGAGCACGCTTAATCCAAAACGTGGTAGTTGGCTAGAAATAGAGCAACGTGAAAAAGATCCAAATGCTTTGAGAGTTGCGCTAGATAAAGGCGGAAAATTGTCACTTGGTATTTTCCTAAAATGTTTTGGTCTAACAAGCGAAAGAATCCTAGATATATTCGGAAACAACGAAGTTATTAAGGGTACGCTAGAAAAAGACGGTTTTGAGACCCAAAACGACGCGCTTATGGAACTTAGCCGTAAGACAAGACCTAGCGAAATCCCAAATGCTGAGGCTACAAAACAATACATTTTCTCGCAATTTTTCAGCACTCAATACTATAATTTGGGCGACGTTGGACGTTATAAGGTTGACAAAAAGTTGTCGCTTGCTACAAGGCTTACTGGTCTAACCGCTGGCGAGGACATTGTTGTAAACAAAAAGGTCCTTGTTAAAGAGGGCGAAGTTATTTCCAAGGAAAACGCTTACACTATCCAACACAGTGGCATCAACAATGTTTGGGTTATTGTTAAGGGCAAAAAGCACCGTTTGTACGGCAACAACCGTGTAAAACTTAGCGAGTTTGTTAAGTGCAACGAAAAAGAACTTGGAATCAATCATCAAGTATACTATCCAGCACTTCAAGAACTTCTTAAAGAATACAAAACCAAAGAAGAGCGCATTGAGGCTATTAAAAACAATGTAGATACACTTGTTGGAAGCACGCTTACAATAGACGATATTTTGGCTACAGTAAGTTACTTTTTGGACCTTAATATGGGTATTGGCGAAGTTGACAACGTTGACCACCTATGCAACCGTAGAATTAAAGGTGCGGGCGAGTTGTTGCAAGACGCTCTTCGTAGCGGTATGAGCAAACTTTCCAACGCTGTTAAAGAAACTTTGCAAAGCCACGACCTAACCGACATTACACCAGCACAAGTTGTTAATGCAAGAGCCATTAACCGTGCATTTAAAGATTTCTTGGCAAGTCACCAACTAAGTCAGTTGATGGACGAAATGAACCCACTTAGTTCGCTTGCTCAAAAACGTAGAATTTCAGCCGTTGGTCCAGGTGGTATCAAAAAAGACCGTGCGACCGACGAAGTTCGTGATATTCACCACAGCCACTATGGCAGAATATGTGTTATCGAGACCCCAGAAGGTGGAAACATCGGTCTTATCAACTCGCTTGCTTGTGCAGCGCGCGTTAACGACTATGGATTTATCGAAACCGCATACAGAGTTGTCAACAAGGAAAAGGGCGTTGTTACAAACGATGTTGTTTACTTGATGGCAGACGAGGACGAATATTGTTATATCGCTCAGGCTACCGAGCCTCTTAACCCAGATGGATCGTTTAAAAACGACCGTATTGTTTGCCGTTATTACGACACAATCGTTGAGGTTAACAAAAACCAAGTTGATTATATGGACGTTACTCCTGGTCAACTTATCTCGGTTCCTACAAGTTTGATTCCATTCCTTGAAAACGACGATACATCTCGTGCACTTATGGGTGCGAACATGCAACGTCAAGCAGTTCCACTTATCAAAACCGAAGCACCTATCATTGCTACTGGTGTTGAGCATAAAATTGCAAAAGACAACGGAGCAATCATTGTTGCAAAACGTAGCGGTGTTGTAAAATACGCCGACGGTAACCGTATTGTTGTTGAAGCCGATGAGGGCGGAGAGGACGAATACGAACTAATTAAGTTTAGAAAAACAAACCAAGACAGTACCATCAACCAAAAGACCATTGTAAAACACGGTCAAAAGGTTAAGAAAGGCGACACACTTGCCGACGGATATTCAACCGATGGTGGCGAACTTGCTCTTGGTAAAAATATGCTTATCGCATTTATGAACTGGGAAGGTTACAACTACGAGGATGCTGTACTTCTTAGTGAAAGATTGGTAAAAGAGGACGTTTATACTTCTATCTCCCTAAAAGAGGAAGAAGTTAAGTGTCGTAGCACTAAGTTGGGCGACGAGGAATTTACTCGTGATATCCCTAACTTGGGCGAAGATGTACTTAAAGAACTAGACGAAAACGGTATCATTAGAGTTGGTGCCGAAGTTAAACCGGGCGACATCTTGGTAGGTAAGGTTACTCCTAAGGGCGAGACCGAACCTACACCAGAAGAAAGACTACTTAGAGCAATCTTTGGTGAAAAAGCCAGAGACGTAAAAGACACAAGTTTGCGTGTTCCTCACGGAATTAGCGGTGTTGTTGTTGATGTTCAAGTATTCTCTCGTAAAAACAAAGATGAACTTGAAACTGGCGTTAACCAAATGGTTAAGGTTACTATCGCTCAAAAACGTAAAATCAGCGTCGGCGACAAAATGGCTGGTCGTCACGGAAACAAAGGTATCGTAAGTAGAATCCTTCCAGAAGCTGATATGCCATTTATGGCAAATGGACAGCCTATTGATATCGTTCTTAACCCACTTGGTATCCCAAGCCGTATGAACGTAGGTCAGGTGCTTGAAGTTCACTTGGGTCTAGTTGCTAAGGCGCTAGGCATTAAGATTGCAACCCCAGTATTTGATGGCGTTAAAGAGAGCGACATTCAACAACTTCTAAAAGAAAACAACTTCCCTGAAAACGGAAAAATCCAACTTTACGATGGTCGTACTGGTGAACCATTCGAGAACCCAGTAACAGTTGGTTATATGTACTACATCAAACTAGAACACATGGTTAACGACAAAATGCACGCTCGTTCGACTGGTCCTTACGCTTATGTTACTCAACAACCTCTTGGCGGTAAGGCAATGTTTGGTGGTCAGCGTTTTGGTGAAATGGAAGTTTGGGCGCTAGAAGCATATGGCGCAAGTAAATTGTTGCAAGAAATGATGACGGTTAAATCCGACGATGTTGAGGGCAGACTTGCTACTTACAAAGCAATTATTGAGGGTCAACAGTTGCCTCAGCCAAGCATTCCAGAATCGTTTAAGGTTCTTATTAAAGAACTTCAAGGTCTTGGCCTAGATATGAGATTGCTTACTGAAAACAACAAAGAATTTGACCTATCCGACCTAAATAGTGACACGGTTGAAACATTCGCCGAAGTTACTAAGGGCAAGGAAGAAGTTAAAGATATTGCACTTGAATTTGACGACGACAAAAATGTTGAGTCCGATTTGGAGGCAGAAGATGACTTTGACGGAATTTTCGACGAAACTACACTATTTGATGACTTTGATGATGAGGAATAAAAGGGGGATATAGAAAATGTTTGAATTAAATAATTTAGCATCTATTAGAATTGGTATTGCTTCCCCAGATAAAATCAGAGAATGGAGTCACGGTGAAGTTACTAAAAGTGAAACAATCAACTACCGTACACACAAGCCAGAAACTGGCGGTCTACTATGCGAACGCATCTTTGGACCTAAGAAAAACTGGGAGTGTCATTGCGGAAAATACAAAAGAATCCGCCACAAAGGCGTAATTTGTGATAAGTGTGGAGTAGAGGTTACTACAAGTAGTGTTAGGCGTGAAAGAATGGGACACATCGAACTTGCTACTCCCGTTGCACACATTTGGTTTATGCAAAGCGTTCCTTCTCGTATCGGCGTTTTGCTAGGACTAAATACAAAACAACTTGAAAGAGTTATTTACTACGTAAGTTATATCGTTTTGGATCCAGCAAACTCTGGTTATCAAAAGATGCAACTTCTTACCGACTTTGAATACCGCGATGCTATGGATAAATTTGGCAAAGACGGGTTTAGAGCAGGTATGGGTGGCGAGGCAATCAAAGAATTGCTTACCGAAATCGACCTAGACAAAGAAGCAGCCGAACTTAAGGCAATTAGCGACAAGTCTAAAGGTCAAAAGAAAATTAAAGCCAACAAAAAACTTGAAATTATTGAGGGTTTAAGAAAGAGCGGAAACCGCCCAGAATGGATGATTTTGGACGTTATTCCGGTTATCCCGCCAGATATTAGACCTATGATTCAACTTGATGGTGGCAGATTTGCTACATCTGACGTAAACGATTTGTATCGTAGAATCATCAACCGCAACAACCGTTTGAAAAAGTTTATTTCAATCGGCGCCCCAGAAGTTATCGTTAGAAACGAAAAACGTATGCTTCAAGAGGCTGTAGATGCATTGATTGAAAACGGCAAACGTGGCAAGGTTGTTCAAGGACCAAAACAACGTGAACTAAAAAGTTTGACCGCATCATTAAAGGGTAAACCTGGTAGATTCCGTCAAAACTTGCTAGGAAAACGTGTTGACTATTCGGGTCGTTCGGTTATCGTAGTTGGCCCAGAACTTAAAATGTATCAATGCGGTCTTCCTAAGGAAATGGCGCTAGAACTATTTAAGCCATTCATTATGCACAAACTTGTTGAGCGTAACATTTCGCTTAACTTCAAAGCCGCAAAACGTATGATTGAACGTCAAAAATCGGTAGTTTGGGACATTTTGGAAGAGGTTATTGTAGATCACCCAGTTCTACTTAACCGTGCTCCTTCGCTTCACAGACTATCTATCCAAGCCTTCGAGCCAGTGCTTGTTGAGGGTAGGGCTATTAAACTTCACCCACTTGTTTGTGGTGGCTTTAACGCCGACTTCGACGGTGACCAGATGTCTGTTCACGTTCCACTTAGCCCAGAGGCAATCGCAGAAGCACGTCTTTTGATGCTTTCTTCCAACAACATTTGCAAACCATCTGATGGTTCGCCAATCTGTACTCCTACTCAGGATATGGTTTTAGGTAGTTATTACTTGACCGTAGAGAGAGAGGGTGCTAAGGGCGAAGGCAAATATTTCAGAAACGAAGATGAGGCAATTATGGCTTATCAAACAGGCGTTGTTGCACTTCAATCTAAGATTTTTGTTCGCCGTGAGACCGATTTCGACGGCAAACATATTGTTAAAAAGGTTCCTACAACAGTAGGTAAGATTATATTCAACTCAAATATCCCTCAAAACCTTGGTTTTGTAGATAGACTAGACGAGGATACAATCCTTAATTACGAAATCGACTTCCTAGTAACTAAGAAAAAACTTGATGTTATCATCAAAAACTGCTTTAATAGACTTGGAACAACCGAGACCGTTAAGATGCTTGACCACATCAAAGAGATGGGTTATAAGTACTCCACAATCGGTGCAATCACAATCAACGTGTTTGACATGGTTATTCCAAAAGAGAAAGAGAAAATGGTTGCTGAGGCTGAAAAAGAAGTACTTAACAACGAGATGTACTATCAAAGAGGCTTTATCACTGTTAAAGAAAAACTTGACCGTAACATCAAACTTTGGAAAGACGTTACTAAAAAACTTGAAGGCATTGTGCTTTCAACAATGGATCCTCTAAACCCAGTTAGAATGATGGCTGACTCTGGTGCCCGTGGTAGTATCAAACAGGTGCTACAACTTTGCGGTATGCGTGGTCTAATGGCTAATACTTCTGGTAGAGAAGTTGATATCCCAGTTAAATCCAACTTCCGTACAGGTTTGACTCCTATTGAGTACTTTATTTCCTCTCGTGGAGGACGTAAAGGTCTTGCGGATAAGGTTCTTAAAACCGCTGACTCAGGTTATTTGACCCGTAGGCTTGAAGCGGTTGCACAAGAAATAATCATCACAGAAGATGACTGTTTCAAAAACAACGGAGAGAAGGTTAAAGGTATGGTTGTTACCGCTCTTGAAAAAGACGGAACCAAAGTTAGTAGCCTTCAACAACGTATTATCGGTCGTTATACAGTGTCCGACGTTGTTAATCCAAAAACCAAAAAGGTTATTGTTCCTGCCGATACAATGGTTACACCAGAAATGGCTGACGCAATTGTTAACGCAGGCATTACAAGCGTTGAAATTCGTACAGTTCTTACTTGCCACAGCAAAAACGGCTGTTGTGCTAAATGTTATGGTAAGAATATGTCCAACAATCGTATCGTTCCTATTGGCGAGGCAGTTGGTATTATCGCTGCTCAAGCTATTGGTGAGCCAGGTACTCAGTTAACCATGCGTACCTTCCACACTGGTGGTGTTGCCAATGCTGCCGATATTACACAAGGTCTTCCTCGTGTTGCCGAACTTCTTGAAGCACGTCGTCCAAAGGGTGGCGCTACTGTAAGTGAGGTTGCTGGTAAAGTTACCCTAAAAGAGATGCAATCTCAGGGTAAAGAGGGCGGAAAGTACTACGAAGTTACTGTTAAAAACCCAGATGGCGATGGTCATTATATTATCCCATACGGCGTAAAACTTAAAGTTAAAAACGGCGACTATGTAGAAGCTGGTAGCGTTTTGACCGAAGGTAGTATCTATCCTAACGACATCTTGCTTACTCGCGGTGTAAGAGATGTTCAAAACTACTTGCTAGAAGAAATCCTTTCGACATATTCTTCGCAAGGCGTTGATTTGAACACAAAACACGTTGAGATTATCATTAAGCAAATGCTTCGTAACGTTAAGATTGAGGATAGTGGTAGCACAAACTTGCTTATCGGCGAGATTGTTGACCATTACAAATACGAAGAAGAAAACGAAAGAGTTATTGCTGAGGGCGGTATTCCTGCTACTGCTAAACGTATGGTTCAGGGTATCACAAAAGCAAGTCTTTCCAACCCAAGTTTCTTAGCAGCTGCTGCATTCCAAGAGACTTCTAGGGTTCTTACTGACGCTGCTATTAAGGGTAAAGTTGACCACTTGGTAGGTTTGAAAGAAAACCTTATGATTGGTAAACAAATCCCTGCTGGTACAGGTTATAACTCTGTTAAAAACATCACTCCAATTGTCGAGGCTGACATTCAAAACACCGAGGCAAAAATGGACGAAGAGACTTCCAAATTATTTGATGAAAATCAAGAATTTTAATAATCTAAAATGTTTGATTTAATATAAAAAGACTGGTTTATTTGCCAGTCTTTTTTGTACGAAAAATGGCTAAACGAAGCCATTTTTTGATGCTAAAAATACAAAAAACCAAAAAATAAAAAATAATTGCAAAATAAGTATTTACAAAGTGGGTTTTTTATAGTATAATTGGTGTAACAATGAAGGAGATAATGATTATGACAGAAAAAAACACTTCATTAAATGCTACCAATTTTGAGATTTTGACCAGAGGTCTTAATGACGAAAAAGCCACTGTAAATGGCAATATGGTTACTTTCGAAAGGGATGGCAAAGCGACTACAACATTTTTGCAATCCGATATGCTAGCGTATATCAATGGTTCTAAGTCGGATAAGCTTGTTGGTCATGTTAAAGCACCTATGCTTCACAAACTTTGCGAAGATGTAGTTCCTATCGGATATTCTTATCATAATTCAGAAGATTTTATGAATATGATTAAGAATGGTGAGTATTCTAGGTTGTTTAACGACATGTACTCAAGCGTTGACGAAAAACAAATTGCACATTGCAAGGAAGTTGTGGATTATTTCCAAGAGAAGTTTGGAAAAGAAAATGTTAAAATGTTGGAAGAGGGGATTTCAACTGCAGAACTAAATAAAGCACGTGAAAGAGGCGCAGATGTACGCACTAATGACTACGATGCTAAGGTTATGCTTAGAAATAAACGTTAATATTTAAAAGTTTGGCTATTTAGTCAAACTTTTTTTGTTTTAACCGCAAAATTATTTTAATTTTTATGGGTTTTAAATTTTACAAACATATTTTTTTTTGTTATACTTATGTTAAGTTAATTGAAGAATGGGAGAAGTTATGAAGACTTTTAAGTATCCTGCGGTCATTTTTGTTGACAATGAAACGGGCTCCGCGGTTATGGCAATTTACGATTTAAGCCTGTTTGTAGAGGGCGACACCGTAGAAGAGGCTCACAAGAAAATGGAAGAACTACTTTCCGCACATATGAGCATCGCACTAAAAAACAACTTAACATTCAATGAACCTACACCTTTCAAAGAGGTTGTGGCTAATTATCCAAAACAAATTTGCGTTTTAGTAGACGCAAAGTTGGACGCTAAAAACAATCCGATTTTATAATCAAGAACTTCATTTCAAGAGGTTCTTTTTTTTATCTCAAAAAGGCCTCCAATTGTCGGAAGCCTTTTTGTCCGTGTGGTTTAAATTGAGTCTCAAACACCAAACCTTTAATATGGGCATTGTGGATAAACTGCTTTTAAAATTTATTGAGTTTTTTAAAAAGATTTTATTTAAATAAAGTTTTGCTATTCCCTTGACAATTTGTGACGGGGGGGGGGTATTATAGGGTAGATATATGCAATTTTCGGACATTGTCGGTCTGTTTTCAGCCCCCAAACCCACGGAGATTGTGGATAACTTAATAAAAGGAGAAAAAACAAATGAAAAAAAGCATAAAATTCCTAACTTTTTTACTCGCTGTGATTTTCATATTCCCACTTTTCCTTACGGCGTGTGGTTCTGACTCGGGAGATGGGGATAAGGGCGACAATGGTCAAGTTAAATTGAATAGCCTTAAAACAATTATAACCGAAACAAGCAAGGCGCTTGACAATTCGCTAGACACGTTGGCTAATGTAAATGACCCCTATGTCGAGGCGTCGTCGGAAGATAACTTCCCACCAGCGACAGTTGGCGACTATTTGGATAATTGTTGTGGCAGTCTTTATTTGCCAATCAACACAGTGTACTACTTAATAAACAACCAAACAGGCGAGGCTGGATATGATAACATAGAGTACGATAAAGCGTATGTTGATTCGGCAGAAAGTCCTAAAAATATATTTAAAGTGGTTAAAAATAGCACTGGCGTGAATATTTCTATGGATATGGTAGCCGGAGAACAAACTTGCCTAATAAGCGCGCAAATTGTGTGTGATGATAACACGGTTAAAGAGTTGAATGTAAGTACATACGTAGAAGGTTCTAATATAATGCTAACAACTCTTGATTTTGAAAACAAAGCCTTTAACGCTCTTTCGATTATGGCAGATGAATCGGCTAAGGAGTCGTTCCCAACTGCCGACGAATTTAATTCTGGAAGTATGGCTCATTCGCGCTTATTGCACGAGGGGCTTTCAACGGGTTTGTACAAAGGAAAAATCACAGACAAACTAGAAAACCTTAACTTAACTGGGTGGGAAGTGTGCGATTGGTTTACTTATAATAAGATTGAAACTTACAACACACTTTATAAAACCACTTCTCAAAAATGCAAGTTAAGAAGAACCGCGCTAAATACTGAAAATGCTAAAAGTTTAGCACTATATTTTGACGCAACTACATATGCTACCACCAAAAGATATATTCAAACTGAGCAATGCGAAGGCAAAAATTATTATGTAAATATTAGCGAGAGTTATGCGGAAAGACTTGGTTTGCTTAACAAGGCTAAGTCAATTTTGTTGGAGGGCGATATCAAAGAACAAGTAGATTCCGTTTCTGCTACATTGATTTTAACTTATACTGAGCATTTTAAGAGCATAGACGAAAAACGTTTTACTTGTGGGACTGGAATAAACACCGCTGATGGAATACTAGATAAAGACGGATTTAAAATGAGCGTAAGTAGTGGATTTACTTTTGATGCTCAAAATAAGTATTTTAGAGGAATTTTAAAACTTGTAGTAAAAGAAGCTTATGGTCAAGTAATGAACGACAATACTTATTTAGGCATTGAATACAACGCAAAAACCTTTGAGATTAAAAAAATAGCATTGTGCAACAACGAGTCAAGTCAAGCGTATTACACTAAGGGGTAAAAAAGCACCATTTTGGTGCTTTTTTTAATGTCCTAATAAGGAAGTATTGTGTGTAATTTTGTCAGTAAAAAAGGGTTGTAGTTTTGTATTTGGGGCATTTTGTGGGCAATACTTTTTGACCGTGGGGTGGTTTGGCCAACAGCGCAGTGCTAAGCAAGCAAAATTTACCCAAAATTGACAAAATAATTATGTATTATATTTCACAAAAATGTTGACATTGAAAGTAAGTTTTGATAAAATACATAGCGTTAATAGTATGCGTTTTAGTATTATCTAAACTAAAACATGTTTTTTCCTGATTTTCTATGGTGTGATTGAAGTTGGGTAAAACTAGGTCCCTCGATACTATTTATTTTGTGCTATGAGGGATATTCACTTTGTTTTGTATGAGTCTTTGGGTTGAAGGGGAGTGCAAAACGCAATTATGTTTAGGAGGGTTATAATGCCAACAATCAATCAATTAGTTAAACAAGGCAGAAAGAAAGTGGCAGTAAAATCAACTGTTCCTATTTTGGATGAAAACCCACAAAAAAGAGGTGTATGTCTTAGTGTTACTACTACATCTCCTAAAAAACCTAACTCTGCTCTTCGTAAGATTGCAAGAGTTAGACTTAGCAACAAGCAAGAAGGTACTGTTTATATTCCTGGTGAAGGACACAACCTTCAAGAGCACAGCGTTGTTTTGATTCGTGGTGGAAGGGTTAGAGATTTACCAGGTGTGCGTTATCACATCATCCGTGGAACATTGGATACTGCCGGTGTAGCAAAGAGAAAACAATCTCGTAGTAAATATGGCGCTAAAAAAGCCAAAAAATAATAATTAAATAAGGAGAAAACATTATGCCAAGAAGAGATCGTGCTCCTAAAAGAGATGTTTTGCCTGATGCTAAATACGGAAGCAAAGTTGTAACAAAACTTATTAACCAAGTTATGTTAGATGGTAAAAAAGCAGTTGCGCAAGGCATTGTGTATGGGGCGTTTGATATCATACATGAAAAACTTAGTGTGGAACCTTTAACTTACTTTAACGAGGCTTTGGAGAATGTTAAGCCTTTACTTGAAACCAAAGCAAGACGTGTAGGTGGTTCTAACTACCAAGTTCCAATTGAAATTAGACCAGAACGTCAACAAACCCTAGCTATTAGATGGCTTGTTGATTATGCTAGAAAAAGATCTGAAAGAGATATGGATCAAAAACTAGCAGCAGAAATTATGGATGCTCACAATAGTACTGGTGGAGCATACAAGAAGAAAGACGATGTGCATAGAATGGCCGAAAGTAATAAGGCTTTTGCTCACTATCGTTGGTAAGAAAGGTGGAAATAAATTATGCCTAGACAAACTCCGTTAAACCTGCTAAGAAACATAGGAATTATGGCTCATATTGATGCAGGTAAAACAACAACAACAGAAAGAATTTTGTTCTACACCGGAAAAACCCACAAAATTGGTGAGGTTCACGAAGGTGAAGCAACAATGGACTGGATGGTTCAGGAACAAGAACGTGGCATCACTATCACAAGTGCTGCTACAACTTGCTACTGGAAAGGACATCAAATCAACATTATTGATACCCCAGGTCACGTAGACTTCACTGCCGAAGTTGAGCGTAGCTTGAAGGTTCTAGACGGCTCAGTTGCTTTGTTTAGTGCCAGAGAGGGTGTTCAACCTCAAAGTGAAAAAGTTTGGCGTCAAGCGGACAAATACAAAGTTCCTAGAATGATATTCGTTAACAAAATGGATAGACCAGATGCTGACTTTTTAAGAGTTGTTGAAAAAATCAAAACTAGATTAGGATCAAATGCTGTTCCTATTCAACTTCCAATTGGTGCTAGTGAAACCTTTAAAGGTATCATTGACCTAGTTGAAAACAAGGCGTATATCTACAACAACGACCTTGGAACCGATATTACCGTAGAAGAAATCCCAGATGAATACAAGGAAATGGCTGCTAAATATCGTCAAGAGCTTATCGAAGTTGCTGCTGAGCAAGACGATGAGCTTATTGAGAAATATTTTGCTGGCGAAGAACTTACAATCGAGGATATCAAGAAAGGTATCAGAATCGGTACAATCAAAATGAATATCTTCCCTGCTTGTTGCGGTACAGCACTAGGAAACAAAGGCGTTCAAAAACTTCTTGACGCAATGGTTGACTATATGCCAGCACCTACTGATATCGAAAGTATCAAAGGTACTGACCCAAAAACAGGCGAAGTTATTGCTCGTCATAGTAGCGACACCGAACCTTTTTCAGGTTTGGCATTCAAAATTATGACAGACCCATTCGTTGGAAGACTTACATTCTTCCGTATTTATAGCGGTGTACTTACTGCTGGAAGTTATGTTTACAATCCTTGCAAACAAAAGAAGGAAAGAGTAGGTCGTCTTATCAGAATGCACGCCAACAACCGTCAAGAAATTGAAGAGGCTTATGCTGGCGAAATTATTGCAATCGTAGGTCTTAAAGACACTACTACTGGTGAAACATTGTGTGCTGAAAATGCTCCAATTATCCTAGAAAGTATGGATTTCCCAGACCCAGTTATTAGGGTTGCAATCGAGCCTAAAACCAAGGCTAGCCAAGAAAAAATGATTCTTGCACTTATCAAACTTGCCGAAGAAGACCCAACATTCAAAACATACACCGACCAAGAAACTGGTCAAACAATTATCGCTGGTATGGGCGAACTTCACTTGGAAATTATCGTAGACCGTTTGGTTAGAGAGTTTAAAGTTGAAGCGACTGTTGGTGCGCCACAAGTTGCGTATAGGGAAACTATTACAAAACCTGTGGAAGTTGAAGGTAAATATATCCGTCAATCGGGTGGTCGTGGTCAATATGGTCACTGCTGGATTAAGATGGAACCTCTTCAACCAGGCGAAGGTTATAAATTTGAAAATAAAATTGTGGGTGGTGTAATCCCTAAGGAATACATCCCTGCTATCGACAGTGGTATTCAAGAAGCCAAACAAAATGGTGTTTTGGCTGGCTATGAAACCGTAGACTTTAAAGCGACTGTTTTCGATGGTTCTTACCACGATGTAGACTCTTCTGAAATGGCGTTTAAGATTGCCGGCTCTCTTGCATTCAAAGAAGGTGCTAAGAAAGCAGACCCAATTCTACTAGAACCTATTATGAAGGTTGAAGTAGAAATGCCAGATGAATATCTTGGCGACGTTATGGGCAATATTAACCGTCGTAGAGGTGTCCTAAGCGGAACAGAACTTCGTAACGGTACACAAGTTATCGACGCTCAAATTCCTCTTGCAGAAATGTTTGGTTATGCAACAGACCTAAGAGGACTTACACAAGGCAGAGGTAGCTTCAATATGGAATTCTCGCACTATGCAGAAGTTCCAAGAAATGTTGCAGAAAAAATTATAGGCAACAAAAAATAGCTAATATTTAATAAATTATAGGAGGATAATAAATAATGGCTAAAGAAAAATTCGAAAGAACTAAACCTCACGTAAATGTGGGTACCATTGGACACGTTGACCATGGTAAAACAACTTTAACTGCTGCTATTACACTTACACAAGCAGCAAAGGGTAAAGCATTAGCAATGGATTACAGTGCTATTGATAAAGCCCCAGAAGAAAGAGCAAGAGGTATCACCATCAACACTGCTCACGTTGAGTACGAAACTGACAAACGTCACTACGCTCACGTAGACTGCCCAGGCCACGCTGACTATGTTAAAAACATGATCACTGGTGCTGCACAAATGGACGGCGCTATCCTAGTTGTTGCTGCAACTGATGGTCCTATGCCTCAAACAAGAGAACACATTCTTCTTGCTCGTCAAGTAGGTGTTCCTTACATTATCGTATTCATGAACAAAACAGATCAAGTTGACGATCCAGAACTTCTAGACCTAGTTGAAATGGATATCAGAGATCTTCTTACTGAGTATGGTTTCCCAGGAGACACAACTCCAATTATCAAAGGTAGTGCCCTAAAAGCGCTTGAAGCTGCTAAGGCTGGCAACATTACTGGTCCTGATACAAAATGTATCGACGAGTTGATGGACGCTCTTGACAACTACATTCCAGAGCCTCAAAGAGCTACTGACAAACCTTTCCTAATGCCAGTTGAGGACGTGTTCACAATTACTGGTCGTGGTACTGTTGCTACTGGTAGAGTAGAAAGAGGTACTGTAAAAGTTGGTGACACTGTTGAAATCGTTGGTATGGGTTCTAAAAAACAATCAGTTGTTACTGGTGTTGAAATGTTTAGAAAACTTCTTGATCAAGCAGTTGCTGGTGACAACGTTGGTTTGTTGCTACGTGGCGTTGAAAGAAGCGACATCGAAAGAGGCCAAGTACTTGCTAAACCTGGTACTATTCACCCTCATACAGAATTCACAGCCGAAGTATACGTATTGAAGAAAGAAGAGGGTGGTCGTCATACTCCATTCTTTAATGGTTACCGTCCACAATTCTACTTCCGTACTACTGACGTTACTGGTTCTATCGAACTTCCACAAGGCGTTGAAATGGTTATGCCTGGCGACAACGTTAGAATGACAATCAAATTGATCACTCCTATCGCTATCGAACAAGGTCTTCGTTTCGCTATCCGTGAAGGTGGCCGTACAGTTGGTTCGGGTGTTGTATCTAGCATTATCGCTTAATTACAATATTAGACCTATATGGTTTTAGTTAGTTGATACTAGCAAAAAAAACTCTATCAAATCGATAGAGTTTTTTTGTTTTTTTAATTTAATAATTTTAAAGTTAATTCATATTTTCAAGTTTTCTTTTAAAGTTGATCACACACTAATGTCGTAAATAATGCCCGTTTTAATTGAGATTGGACTAAATCACATGCACATCTCAACAAAAACTTTAAATATATTGTTTTCAAAATCGTCTTTGTCAATCAATAACTGTGGGTGATACTTAATTCCGATATAAAACTTTTTGTCCTTTGCTTCCACAACTTCAACTTGATTGTCATCACTTTTTGCGACAACACTCAAAGAAGCGGGAATTGTGTCGGATATATAAGTGTGCGAACTATTTACAGGGAAAGTGTCGTGTCCTACTATTTTGTAAAATAGGGAATTTCTATCTACAATGTTGCAGGAGTGAGCGTATTGCAAGTCGGGTCTATCGTGCTTGCTTGTGTCTGCCAATTTCGTGGTTGTTCCACCAAGCCCTCTTATCATATTGTTAAAGCCAGCGCAAATTCCTAAGCAAGGGATATCGTTCTCGTAGCAGTATTTTGCAATAAATTCCTCATAGTTGTGAGAAGTTAATCCGCCTTGCAAAATAATCCCATCGCATAGTTTTAGGGTTTGGAGTAGGTCGGACTGTTCTTGCTTTGTTAGTTTTTTGGTCTCGTGCTCGTCTTTTTGGTTGAAAACCTGGTTGTTTTTTTGTGGTAATATTCCAATAACCAAGCCATTATTTTTATTGATTGCACATCTTATTGAATCGCAAATTCTTTGCCATTGCCAACCATAATATTGTTTTACTGTAAGATTCTTTGATACAATGCCTATAATCGGCTTCTTTACTTCGTTTCTCATAAAATCATTATAACATAGTTTAGAAAAAAGTGTATCATATTTTATTTGTTTTAATTATTTTTGAACTAAAAATGGGTTTTGTGTTTAGTTAGTTTTTTAAAATGGGAGAAGGGTAGATAAGCAGACAAAAGCAAAGGCGTCAATATAACGGATTTGACAGTATAATACTAAATCGCCGTTTGGGTCGATGATATACCTTAGGACTTTTGTTTTTTCTACTACCAAGAGCAGTAAAAAAAAGTCGAATATGCCTAAATTCTTTTGTTATTTTGTAGATTCTTTGCTATACTAATAAGTAGTGGGGGAGGTATAAATATGAGCAATTTATACAATGATCTTCTAAAAAGTAGCACACAAGACGAGTTTACTACCGAAAAAGTTAACGTGATTTCAAACTGTCTGCTTGGCAATTACGACCAAGACGGCGATTATGTTATCCCCAACAATATCGTTGAGGAACTTATTAAGGCTAGAAAAGTCAAGAAATCTGTTTTTAAAAACTCCGTTTTTTGCGGGGCTTTTATCCCCGGCTATGGAGAGATGGTCTTTGAGGTCACTTTTCAGAAAAACACCGTAAAAGATATCGCTATGAGCGAACTATATGTACTTGAAAACGAGTACAAAGTTAATGGCTATATCCAAAACACAATACGTACAAAAATCTCATCGTTTACCGAAAAACTCGATGGGTTTATAGAAAACACATACGACCATTTCCACATCTCGCTTAGTGATTCCGACGACAAAAACGTTAAGGAATACAAAGTTACTGATGAGGTGATTGGCGAAAACAACGCATATATTTTGGCAAAGCGAAACTTTAACCTTAATATGGCGAAACTTACTAAGAAAGAATACAACAAGTTGTATAAAGGCTACGTTACCGAAAGGCTAGAACTACTAAAAAGCCTAAATACACCTTATGCATTGGCGATTTTGGAGAAATTTAACCAAGAATACACCAAAATCGAAAAATACTTTCTTCAAAACGACAACTATAAGGCTGTGAGCGAACTTCTTGATAAATGTATTGAGGACGTTCAGCACGTAAACCCTTTATTTGCAAAACAAGAACAGGAGTTTATGGACAAGGCTCAGCCTATTATAGACTCATTCTCCAAAAAGGCGGGCGAAATTGCTAGTAAAGCCACATCGCGCGCAATGGGCGAACTTAACAAAGAGGATAGACAGCGCAACGAGGACTTAGAACGCGAACTATTAGAAAAACAAACAACCGCCAAAAAGTCCACAGAACCTCAAAAAGAAACCCCAATTCCTACAACTTCGGCACCAACAAAAAATAGGTTGGCAGAAATAACCAAGCGTTTAAATAAAACTACCACGGAATCAACAAGGGAGACATTGGATACTTCTTCTGTTAGAAATAGCACTCCTGGTGAAGATATTGTTAATCTATTTAGAGATCGAGATAAAGGTACCCCACTTGCTGAAACTCCTCCTACTGAGATGCGAGTGACTGAGGAAGAGGGGACTAGCTCTGAAAAGAATACGTTTTCTAAACGTGCAACAACTGATGGTGATGATATGTATGCAACGAACTTAGGGGCTGATGTTCCTGCATCGGACGAAGATCACACAAACATAAATGATGCAAGTGGCGGTTCATTTCGTAATGTAGTCACTGAAGATGAGTTTGATGTTTTATCTCTTGATGGAAGAGATATGTATAAATAAAAAAACACTTGATTTAACCAAGTGTTTTTTTGTTGCTTTACTTTGTTCTAAATCCGGTTTTACTAGGAAGTTTGTCAAGGTCTTGAATCATTTGAGCATGTTGGTCTGCTTCACGACGGGTTGCAACAATGTTCTTCATACAATTGTTTTTAAAACATCTGTGTGCCTCATCAGTAATTTTTTCGAACATTGCATCTGGCATGTCTTCTACGCGGTCAAGGTTTTTGTAAACAGATTTTATTAGGGTTTCTTCATACCTTTTTGGTTCTGGATCAATAGAGTAGAATACGGCTGTTGCATGTAATACGCCAAATACCTTGTTTAGTTTTTTAATGGTTTTGCCAAATTCGGTGTTGTCCATAAAGGCGTTCATCTCTCTGGCGTTTTTACAACGTGTTACATCTGCTGTCTTAATTTGTGCAACAAGCACCAATATTTCATCATAGTTTAGTCTTCCACCAATATTCTCACCTGAGAAGATTCCAATTTGTTTGTCAGTTAAGTAAGTTTCAGGAATGAAGTAACAATTTTTATTTAAATAATCAACAAGAAAATCTTTTGTTTTTGAGTTGCTCTTTTGAACCAAAACTGCAAGTGTTTGAGAAAGTAGATTTTTATCTCGACTAAAATATACATGCGGATTTACTGTTTTGCCAGTTTTATCATGCCTGCCGGTAATGAAGCCGGGATCCAATACTTCAAGACATTCAGGCGTTAATTCAGATTCTCTTGCTTTTATGCCAATTCTTCTAAGTGCTGCTTCTTCAAAATCCATATAATCAATTTTATCTTGTAGTATTAGCCCGCGCTTTCCATCAGGCTTGTTTTTCATCGTGTATGAAATCGGTAAGCCCAGGGTTATTCTATAAGCATTTGGCATACGACTAATATATTTACCAACCGACAATCTATTTGCGGAGTTGTCTATACTTTCACGTATTCTAGCGGATACGCTCCCTGGAGTAGGGTTGCCTTTTAATCCAGTAAATGCCATATATTCATCTAATGTTTTTATTGCGTCCATTTTTTATTTTCCTTTCAAAATGTTTTAGTTAGTTTAGCATATTTTTGCCGATTTGTAAATAGCAATTTAGTATAACTTTGTGTGTAACTGTATTTATATATATGGTTTTGGTCAAAAAGTGTAAAGAAATTGTCGGAAATGTGTGGTTTTGTACCTTATACAATGCAGTATGTTGTGGTAAAAACACGTGTAGATATGGTCAAATAACGATTAGCAATGGACTAGAGGGAAATAGTTCTTTACAAGGCGTGTTAAATATTATATAATTATTATAACTAAAAATATGAATTGGAATGGAGAAAAATATGATTCCCTGTGAAGTTGTAAACTTAAAGAAACTTTATAACTCGGTAGTGGGTGTTGACGATGTGACCTTCAATGTTAAAGAGGGCGAGATTATGGGCTTTATTGGTCCAAACGGCGCGGGCAAAACAACTACTTTGAGGGCGATAATGGGGCTTATTAAGCCTACAAGTGGCGAGGTGGCAATCCTTAACGAGAGCGCGTTTAAGGACGGCGTAAAGGTGCGTGCCGAGGTTGGATACGCTTGTAGCGACAACGCCATAATTCCTAATTTGACCGTAAAGCAAAATTTGGAGTTTGTGGCGAAAGTCAAGGGCGTAACAATGGACAGAGTGGACGAACTTGCCACAAAATTGGAACTAAACCTAACTCGAAAAGCCAAGGAGTTGTCGCTAGGCAACAAGAAGAAGTTGGGGCTGGTTATGGCGCTACTATCTTCGCCAAAACTAATCGTTTTAGATGAGCCAACAAGTGGGCTAGATCCGCTAATCCGCCAAAACCTGTTTAAGATATTGGAGGAGGAGAAAAAGCGCGGGGCGAGCATACTAATAAGCAGTCACGAACTTACTGAAATCCAAAGGCTTTGCGATAGAGTTGCCATAATTAAAGACGGCAAAATCCTTGCAATTGAGGAAATGGAAGAACTTAAAACAAAAAGGCTAAAAAACGTGGTTGTTGAGACCGATTATAGCACTCCAAACATCACAATTGCGGGCGCTAGTAATGTTAAGCGCGACGGCAAACTTATGACCTTTAATTACAACGGCGAGATGAAAAACCTTGTAAAATATCTTAACAGCATAGATGTGGACAATGTTGAGATAAGCGAGGCGAGCCTTGAAAACATATTTATGCACTTCTACGAAGGAGGTTCTAGTGATGAAAAGTAAATTTATAAATCCAGCATTGTTTCAACTGGAAAAACGTCGCGGGCTTGCTTCTTTGATATGGTTTTCGGTTATAACTGCAGTTTTGACTTTCGTATCGGTCGCTATTTTTCCGGCAGTAAAGGACGTTCTTTCTGGAAACGAAACATTTGCTCAACTTGGATTTGATTTTTCAAATGTTGCGGTTTATTTAAACGCGGAATTGCTTGAAATGTGGGCGTTGCCTGTGCTACTTTTTGTGGTTTGCTCGGCAATTACAATGACCACAAGCGAGTTTAAAAACGGCAGTTTCGAACTTATTTATTCCCTTAATATGAGTAGATCGGAAATACTAAGAACCAAAATGTTTAAGGCGCTAGTTGATATTGTAGTCATCAATCTTGTGGCATTTGTTTCGGCTTTGATTGGCGTGCTAGCATTTGGAAACGGCGGGGTGTATATCCCAAATCTTCTAATCTACCTTTTGGTTATGATTTGTGTTTCGGTGCAAATCTCGGTGCTAACATTTGCTTTGGCGCTTATTGGAAAACGTCGATACAATATGGTTACGGGCATAATCGTGCTTGTGATATTATATCTACTTTGCAGTCTTATGAATGCGGTTCCTGATGGTTCTACCGATGGGCTAGGGTTTTTGACACCGCTTTCTACCCTTAACGGAACTATCTTGGTTGACGGTTTTGCGGGTGTGTTTAAAAAGGGTTTGGTTTTTGCTATTTGGACAGCAATTAGCGTGATTTTAATCACATTTGGTGTGTACAAATTCAAAAATGACGACCTTGTTTAGGCGGAACGCAGGCGTCAAATTACTACAAAAAAGTTCTAAAAAAGTGCTTGCAATTTATATTGATTTATATTATAATATACTTAGAATTTAAAATATTAAATAGAGTTTCTTAATTGGGCTCTATTTTTTATGAAAATTTGCATTGACAATAGTGCCACCTAAGTGTTATTATATGTACGCTAATAGGCATTTATTTTGTGGAGGAAATTATGAAGAAAGGTAATAGAATAAATGTTGGTCTTGCTTGCACAGAATGCAAACGCAAAAATTACAGCAGTGAGAAAAACAAAAAGAACAACCCAGAAAGAATTGAACTAACTAAGTACTGTCCAGCTTGCAAGAAACATACTGTTCATAAAGAGAGCAAATAGTCTTAATTTTTTTGAAGGAGTCAGATAATGGCAAAAAAAGAAAAAGAACAAATAACAGAGGTTGAGGTTATCGAACCAGACACAGAAAAAACTTCAAAGGGTAAAAAACAAGACAAGGCAAATACTAAGAAATCAAACAAAAAATCCAAAGACGCTAAAAAAGGCGGTTTGGGCAAAAAGATGAAGGAAAGCCTTAGCGAAATCAAAAAGGTTTCGTGGCCTTCTTTTGGCAAAACTGTAAAACAAACCGGTATGGTTATCGGGGTTGTTGCAATTTGCACACTTTTGTTGTTTGGTGTAGATAGATTGCTTGGCTGGTTGTTTACTTTGTTTGCATATTAAAAAGGGGGGATTTTAGATGGACGAAAATGAAATTCTAGAAACAAAACCTGAAACAGTGCAAGCAGAAGCGACCCCAGCTGTCGATGAGGAGATGGCTCGTCTTAGAGAAGAAGCAAAATGGTATGTTTTGCACACATATTCTGGTTATGAAAATGTGGCTAAGGAAAACTTGGAAATTGTTATTGATAAATACGCTTTACAAAAACGTATCTTTGACATCATTATCCCTATGGAAGATGTTGTTGAGGAAAAAAACGGCAAGCGTCAAGTTGTTTCGCGCAAACTTATGCCAGGTTACATCATCGTTAAGATGATTTATGGCGACGACATTTGGCACGCAATTACTCGTACTAGAGGCATCACTGGTTTCGTAGGTCCTAAGGGAAGACCTCTTCCTTTGACCGAAGAAGAAATCCACAAAATGCGTCTTGAAAGAGTTGCTGTTGTGGCTACCGACCTACAAGAAAACGACAAGGTTGAGGTGCTTGAAGGCGCTTTGAACGGCTTTGTTGGTACTGTTGTGTCTGTTGACGCTGTGGCAAACAAGTGTCGCGTTATTGTAGAAATGTTTGGCAGGGAAACACCTGTTGATCTAAGTCTAGAACAAGTTAGAAAAGTTGACTAATTTTGATAATTTTTAGCGGTTTCGCTATGAATTATATATGGTTGTCCCTGTGGCAACCCGTGGGAGAAGTGTAAATCTATTATGCACTTTGTAAATACCACAAACGCCAATGTTATTTTGGCAGGAGGATATATATGGCAGCAGATCCAAAGAAAAAAGTAAATGCAGTTGTTAAACTACAACTTAATGCCGGTAAGGCTACGGCTGGCCCACCAGTTGGTTCGTCTCTTGGTCCTCACGGAATCAATATTCCTGCGTTCACCAAAGAGTTTAACGAAAAAACGGCTAGTCAAGAAGGTTTAGTTATTCCAGTTGTGATTACAATCTATGCTGATAGGTCTTTCTCGTTTGTGCTAAAAACTCCACCAGCAGCAGTTTTGATTAAAAAGGCTTGTGGAATTGAAAGTGGCGCTGCAAACTCTATCAAACAAAAAGTTGCAACAATCACTAAGGCTCAAATTAGAGAAATCGCAGAATTAAAAATGCCAGACCTAAATGCTAGTTCTATCGAAAGTGCTATGAGCATGATTGAAGGTACTTGCAGAAGTATGGGCGTAAAAGTAGTAGAATAATTAAAAAAATAAGTGGGAGAGTAGAAGATACTTGTTAAAACCACAAGGAGGAATTTATGAATAAAGGTAAAAGATATGTAGAAAGTGCCAAACTTGTAAACAGATCTACCGCATACGAAGTAGAAGAGGCGTTCAATCTTGTAGAGCAAACAGCTAAGGCTAAGTTTGACGAAACAGTTGAACTTCACGTTCGTCTTGGCGTAGATGGCAGAAATGCTGATCAACAAGTTAGAGGCGTAGTTGTACTACCTCATGGTACTGGTAAAAAAGTGAAAGTGTTTGTTCTTGCTAAGGGCGACAACGCTGACGCCGCTGAAAAGGCTGGTGCTGACGTTGTTGGTGGCGAGGAAATGATCGCTAAAATCCAACAAGGCTGGCTTGATTTTGATGTTTGCGTAACAACTCCTGATATGATGCCTATCGTAGGTAGAGTTGCTAAAATCTTAGGTCCTAAGGGCTTAATGCCAAACCCTAAGAGTGGAACCGTTACTACAAACGTAGCAAAGGCTATCCAAGAGATTAAAGCTGGTAAAGTTGAATACAGACTAGACAAAAACAACATCGTTCACGTTATGGTTGGTAAAGTAAGTTTTGGTAACGAGAAGTTGATTGAAAACTTCAAAGCCGTTATGGAAGCACTTGTTAAAGCAAAACCAGCCGCTGCAAAAGGTACTTATATCAAGAGTGTATCTGTTAGTAGCACTATGGGACCTGGAATCAAAGTTGATTATAAGGGTGTTTAATAACAAAAAAGATTGGATTTTATACCAATCTTTTTTTTGTAGCGAAGCACAAAAACCAAAATGAATAGACGCCAAAATGAATAAAAACCAAAGGCGAAAGAAAAACAGAAACAATAAAAAATCAAAATCAATAGTAAAAACAAAACAACTAAACGCGTCAAACTAACAGCGAAAACAAAGTGGTCAAAAATGGTTAAAATTAGTCAATATGCACAAAAATAAAGATTGTACGTTTTTACAAAGTTTTGTATTTTAAATTTGCTTGGTTGACGAGAGTGTAACTGTGTGCTACACTTAGTCAAAAAAAACGGAGGATAAGGTATGAAAATTTCGGTAATAGGTTCAACAAAGTCTGGCTATCAAGCGACCAAAAGAGAGTTTGATATTGCTGGTGGGCATTCGGCAGGCATATGTTATATGGCGTACGATTTTGACACAATCCAAAATGAGCCAGTTGAAAAAACTGATAGAAGGATTGCTCAGACAAAGGGCGGTGGGCATCATAGTGTGTACGACCACACATCAATAAGTTTTTATTTCGAGGATATTCCTAAGGGGCTTGCAATGCTTCTTAACAACGAGAGAATGTACACCACAAGTGAGAAGTCGGCGCGTTACACTAAGATGGTGCTAAGCGAGCAAGAACAAGTGCTATACGACAAGTGGATTGAGATTTATGCAAAACAGATTAGGGATACATATGGCGCTAAATATCCCGAACGCTTTAACGATAGAAAAATCACAAAACTTGCACAAGAAAATGCAAGATATTTGACATCGGTTTTGACACCAACATCAATGAAATACACTGTTAGTTATCGTCAACTAAATTACTTATATGGCTTTTTCAGAGACGAAATTGATAGGAAAGAAAACAACACCTTTATGCGACTTATAAAGCCAGCGATGAAAGAGTTTTGCGATGCCCTAGATAAGACCGATTACATCGACCCAAGCCTTCGCGATAATAAGGGCAGAAAGTTGTCACTAATAACCGAAGCGCCAGTTGAAACATATTATGGCGACGTGTATGCCACAACTTACAAAGGCTCATATGCACAATACGCTCAGGCACAGCGTCATAGGTCGCTGTCTTATTCAATTGCCGAACTCCCAGAACCTGAGTTTTATATCCCACCAATTATTCGCACCGACGACGATTTAGCAAAGGAATGGGTAGAGGATTGTAAATCGCTGACAACTGTTTTGCCACAAGGTATGCTTGTGGAAATCACCGAAATGGGAACTCTTGACAATTTCATTTTGAAAATGAAAGAGCGCAAATGTGGCGAAGCACAACTTGAAATAAACCAACAAACTAACGAAACGCTAAAACAGTATTTGCAAGCACTTCGTGACAGAAAACATATGCTTACTGACAAAAATGTGGGCAAAGTTGACAATAATACACAACTAAAAAGTGTGCAAAACAAAATTGATAAACTAGAACCATATACAAAAGGCGCACGTTGTGTGGCTGGATTTAAGTGTACACAGCCTTGTGGTTTCCCAGAAGGCGTGAAAGAAACTAGGCTAATATAGTCCTAAAAAATGCGATATGAAAACAAAAAAATACGAGACATTATTGCTCGTATTTTTTTAATAACTTGGCTGGAATATTGGAGGCGATAACCGAATTGAAGTTGGTGGAGAACATATTAAATTGTGCGTCCACTTCCTTGCGAATATCATCTATTATGTTAATTGATTTAAGGTCGGATTTTTGTTGTTTTAATTCGGTTTTAAATTTAAGTAGTAAAGTGTCTACATATATATCAAAACTTTGGGTCAAGTTTTTGACAAAACTCTGCATTTCAATTTGCGTGAAAAAACTGTTTGCAATTGACTTAGGTGTTGCTGTTTGAAGCACAGGGTGCTTTTGAAGGTAGTTAAGAATTACTTCGAATACGCCCTTGCCCTCAAACTGTGTGCCAGATAAGGTAAAGTTTTTTAAAGCATTGGCAAGTGCGAGGTAAATATTTTTGTTGCCCTTAGGCGAGTAGTACACGCTTGCGTTTATGTTACTCAAAACTGATAATCTTGCAAAGCCTTTCTCAGTTAGGGCATTCCCCTCAATCGAGTTTTGACTTGCAATGTCGCTATCTGTAATACACTTCAAACTAGCTTGTTTGCACGCAGACATAGGTTTTATTAAGTTGTTTTCAAGCAAAATTGTCTTTGCTTGCAGACTTAGTGTGCCCTCTGGCAATTTAAATTGTTTTACAATTTCCCCGTACAAGTAATTGATGAGTGTCGCTTTTTTGTTGTAATAATTTGCTTGTAGGAAAAAAATTTGCCACATTGAATCGATGCACAAGTCCTCCAAACGAACTTCGTCCATTTTCCATTTCTCCTAATTTAATTATATGTTAAGTGCAATTTTTAGTCAAATTTTCTAAACACATTTTTGATTAAATTATCTTATGTATTTTGCTTTTTTATATTTATTTGCCCAAAAACCCTTGACAAGCAAGGCGTGTTGTATTACAATAGGCACGTAAATTAAATAATTTGACGCCAAAGACAGCAAGTGTAAAGGTAAATCTTGCCGAGGAGTAAAGTGATATTAAACTAGATTTTTCTATCCTTATGCTTTTGGCGTAAGGATTTTTTGTTTACAAAAACATTTTAAAAAGGAGAAATAAGGTGAGCGCAAATAAAGAAAACAAAAAGCAGATCGTTGCTGAATTAGTTGAAACTTTTAAAGACGCTAAATCGATGATTTTCGTAGACTATCGTGGACTTACTGTTTCGGAAGACACTACAATGAGAAAAGCATTCCGTGCAGAAAATGTTAAGTACAGAGTTTGCAAAAACAATCTATTTAAGCTTGCTTTAAAGGAACTTGGCGTTAAAGATTTCGACGAAAAACAATTCGAAGGCACAACAGCCGTTGTATTTGGTGAAGACGAAGTTAACCCAGCAAAATTGTTCTGCAAGTCTTCAAAAGACTTTAACAAAATGGAAGTGAAGTTTGGCATTGTTAATGGCGAGATTATGGACAAGGCGCAAGTTGAGGCTCTTGCTAAGATCCCTACAAAACCTGTTCTTATTGCTATGTTGCTTGGTACACTTCAAGGCCCTATTTCTGCTTTCGCTAGGGCATTAAATCAAATAGCAGAAAAACAAAACTAAAAAAAGTATTATTTGGAGGAAATTTAAAATGGCAGATTTAAAGAAATTTGTAGATGAAATCAAAGGTCTAACTGTACTAGAAGTTAGCGAATTAGTAAAAATGTTGGAAGAAGAGTTTGGCGTAAGCGCAGCTGCTCCTATGGCTATGGCTGCTGCTCCTGCTGATGCACCTGCTGCAGCAGAAGAGAAGACTGAATTCACAGTTGTATTGAAGGAAGTTGGTCCAAACAAAATTGCTGTTATCAAAGCAGTTAAAGAAATTACAGGTCTTGGTCTTGGCGAAGCTAAGGCTATGGTTGATGGCGCTCCTGCTACAATCAAAGAGAACGTTCATACAGAAGACGCTAAGGCTATGGAAGCTAAGCTTAAAGAGGCTGGCGCAACTGTTGAGCTTAAATAATTCCGATTTAAAATGTTTTAAAAAAATCACCTATCTAGGTGATTTTTTTATCGCTCTATAAATGTTATGCAGTCTGCCTCTTTGGGTGCGGTGTTTTGAATAGTGACCCCGTTGGCATAACATTTGCCTTCGCGATTAAATAAACATTGCGCTTTGCACTCAATGTCCACAGTTTTGTTGTGGCGGTAAGGGTGAATGTCGGGCTTTTTCACAAACATATCACGGCTAACATCTTGTTTTTGGCACTCTTTTAGTACTTTTGCTTTTTCATAAGACTTGCACTCGGTGTCTTTGGACACGTTTATGCCTTTTTTTGTGCAAGAATAGCGGTCGTTGTTGACACAATCAAGTTTTCTACATTTCAAATCCATAATATAATTCCTTATTTTTTGTTATATTATTGACTTTTTTTAATATTTTTATTACACTTAAAATATCAAAAGAGAGGTGTATATGAAAGTTGTATTACTTAAAGACCTTAAAGGCAAGGGCAAAAAGGGCGACGTTGTAACTGTAAATGATGGATATGCCCAAAACTTTTTAATTCCAAACGGCTACGCGATTGTGGGCAGTTCGATGGCTCTAAATGAGGCAAAACAAGCAAAAGATGCAAGCGCGTATCATTTGGAACAGAGCAGACAAAAAGCGCTAGCATTAGCGGGCGAACTTAAAGGCAAAAAACTTACAATTGCGGTTAAATCGGGCGCAAATGGCAAGATTTTTGGAAGTGTCACAAACAAAGAAATCGCTGACAACCTAGAAAAAATTGGCTATACTATTGACAAGAAAAAAATTGAGGTTGAGCAGATTAAAACCTTAGGAGAATATCCAGTAAAAATAAAGTTGTTTACTAATATTACCGCCGAAATTACGGTGAATATTGTAGCAGAATAATAATGGAAGGACGATAAGTCCTTCATTTTTTTACCTTTTGACACAAAGTGCCTTATTTTCCTTTCAAAAAAACTCAAAACATATTATAATTATACTTGTAATATTTATATAGTACTAGGAGTACATAAGTGGAACGAAAGAAAAATATTGGCATTTTTATTGATGCGTTTTATCCAATGATAGATGGCGTTGTAAGTGTAGTGGACAACTACGCTCGTCTTTTGAGTAAATACGCCAACGTAACAGTTTTTACAATTAAGGGCAGAAGCGACTACGACGATAGCCGTTTTCCATACAAAGTTGTAAGATGTAAGTCGATTGATGTGTTCAAATTGGACTACAATTTGGGCGTGCCTATTTTTGACTTAAAGTTTAAAAAAGCGGTTAGAAAATCGCACCTTGACATTGTGCACATTCATTCGCCTTTTTCAATCGGCAAAACTGGGCTTAAATATGCAAGGACGCACAAAATCCCTGTTGTGGCGTCGCTTCATAGCCAGTTTAAGCGCGATTTCGAGAGAGCGACTAAGAATAAAACCATAGTAAAATGGCTAGTTAGACGCGTTACAAGAGTTTACGATAAGTGTAATGAGGCGTGGGCTGTAAATAGCGAAGTTGCTAAGGTTTTTGACGGATATGGACTAAAAGCAAAAACTATCGTTATGAATAATGCGACCGAAATGCAACCACTAGAAACGGTGGACGAGAGCATCTTGGCTAAATATGGCATCAATCCAAACGAGAGAAACTTTTTGTTTGTGGGAAGGATAAATGTCGTTAAGAACATTTACTTTATTGTTGATGTTATGGAGCGCTTAAAGGCCACATATGGAAGCAATTTTAAAATGTATTTTGTTGGCTCTGGGCAAGATGAAGTAAAACTTAAAAAATACATCGCAGATAAGGATATGGAAGATTGCGTGAAAATGCTAGGCGCCATAAACAACAGAAACGAATTAGCCAACATCTACAAGGCGTGTCATTTGTTTGTATTCCCATCTCTTTACGATTGCAGTTCGATTGTACAGATTGAATCCGCTAGCCAGAGAACGCCGGCAATATTTATGCAAGGCGCAGTCACTGCGGAAAACGTTGCTGATGGTATTAACGGGTATTTGGGTGAAAACGACGTAGAGAAGTTCGCGGAGAAAATTGCTAGCATCTTTGCTGACGAGGAACAGTACAACAAAGTTTGCGACAATTGCTTTAAGACTCTTTACGTAAATTGGGATACTAAAATCCAAGAAGTTTATGGCAAATATTTGGAAAAAATTGATGAAAACAATGCCAAATTGTATGCTAAAAAGCATAAGAAAGAAGTAGTAGACGAAGAATATGGAAAAGCGTGAATCCCCAATTGTTAAGAGGGTGGATAAGTACAAAAAGTATAGTGGTCACTCATACTTTTTTGTGCTTACCCCAAAACATGGATTAAAACTTAATATTTCAGATAAAAAACGCCGAGAGAAAAAGAAAAAACAATCCACTTGGTTGTTTTTGTTGTGCAACGCAATTATTGTGATTGGCATTCTTGTATATCAGTTTTGCTTCCAGGAAACAAAACCTCTTAGCGAACTTTTTAAGGAAAATCCTTATTACAGATATTTGACATGTTCGCTTATTGTTATGGGGTGTTTTTATGTTTTCGAAGCGATGTGTTATGGTCTATTATTTAAAAGACTTACGGGAAAGTTTAGTTTTTGGCTTTCGTTAAAGACCACAATTGTAGGCAAGTACTGGGACAGTTTGACGCCGTTTGGCTCGGGCGGACAGTTTGCTCAGGTTGCGTACATAAACAGCAAGGGGCACAAAGGGAACACCTCCACAAGCATTATTGTGGGCAAATATGTGTTTTTTGAAATCGCCTTTGTTTTACTTGGCGTTGTAGTTATTTGTATGCCTTGTAAGTTGTTCCAATATGGCGTAGTTGTTAGATATTTGGCGCTTGCGGGCGTTCTTATAAACCTACTGATTTGTTCGTTTATAATGCTTGTTTCGCTCAATAGGCGCGCGTGCGCGATCTTTGTTGTGGGCGGACTAAAATTTTTGCACAAAATAAAAATTGTAAAAGATTACAAAAAGTCGCTTTATAAGTCTCTTCGATTTATCCATAATTACCAGCAATCAATAAAACTATGCGCTAAAAAACCTCTGCTTATCATCGGCGAGATTTTATTTAACTTTTTGGGGCTTATCGCTCAGGCGTTTATAAGTTATCTAATTTACCGCACATTCAATCCATTCGGCACTATTAGCCCTGTTCAAATTATGCTTATGGCATTACTATGTCAATATGCAACAACATTTATCCCGCTTCCTGGTGGCAGTGGAGCGGCAGAAGTATCGTTTGTGGCAATGTTTAGCACGTTGTTCACCGACGGCTCAACATTCTGGGCATTACTTTTCTGGCGACTATTTACATTCTATTTGTTCGTTATTGTGGGATTCTTGTTTACAATGTTGGAACCAGCATTTATTAGTGGACGCAAACAAAAACTCCTAAAAGTGGAGAAAAATAAGCCTGCGGAATAAACACATCACTTTTTGCAAGTGAGGGTTTAATACATAAATCCGTGTCCTAAAAAATACGAGTTGTATAAGGGAATGGTTGAAAGAGAAGGCAAATTAAAATATAAAAAATAGACATTTAAAATGTTAAAAGATTAAAATAAACACCTAAAAAGCATAAAAAGGCACTACTTTTGTAGTGCTCTTTTTATGTTAATAATTATATTATTATTTTAAGGCAATATTTATAGAACAACCTTATCTTTGGTTTAAATTAAGTTTATTTTTTACTTTTGGAGCCTACTGCATAGAATAATATCCTTAGGAATTGTATCAAAGAAGTGAGTGCAGATGCCACATAGGTAAGGGCAGCAGCATCAAGCACTTGTTTTGCTTGAACTGTCTCAGTGGGAGTAAGAATGCTGTTTGTTTGAAGAATTTTTATGGCTCTTTTGCTTGCATTGAACTCAATTGGAAGAGTGATAAGGCTCAATATAAAACTTAAAACATAACTTGCAATAGCAAATAAAACAAGCAAAATACCTGCGGTTTGTAAGGCCCAAGAATTAAGTATAATCCCAATAATAAGGAGTGGGAAAAGCATCCTTGATGTGAAAGCGCATAATTTTACTGTCATATTCCTAAATCGGATAGGGAAGTATTTTGTTTTATATTGTATGGCGTGCCCTGCTTCATGTGCCGCCACGCCGATTGCCGCCACGCTTTTGCTGTCGTACACGCTTTCCGATAGGGAAATTGTCCTTGTTTTTGGGTTAAAGTTGTCGGTCAAGTCGCCCTTTATTTGCCTTACTTTGTGGTCGGTTATCCCGGCGTCATTTAGCATTTGCTCTGCAACTTCGTGAGCGGTTTTGCCTTCGCTACTTTCTATTTGCCTAAACGTAGAAAATGTCCTAGTTACGCGTGTTTGGGCGTATATGGCAAAGCCAAACGTAGGCAACAATAAAATTGTAAATATTATGTATCCATATTCTGCTAAAAATTGTAACATTTGTTTTCCTCTATTTTAAAAATAATTCTTTTAATTTCCTTAGTGATATAAATATACCGTCAAACAACGCTAGAATATAGGTTTGCCCGGCGGTGTTTAGTAGTTTTTTTGTTTTTGTGATTTCTTTTTTGGAAAGAAGCTGGCATTCAGTCATAATTTTAACCGCGCGATGACTGGCGTCGAATTCAAGCGGGATAGTGATGAGTTTAAGTAGTGCGTGCAATAGAAATAGTGCGCCGGCGATTATAACGAGTATAAGTCCTAGGGTTTCGTTTGGCACCTTGATAGTGTAGAGTATAAGTCCGACAATAATAAGTGGAATTATAAATCTATTTGTGACGCGGGTTATGGCGCTAAGAACTTCGTTTGTCCTAAATAATTTACTTTTTTCTTTGTGTTGAAGCGCGTGGCCAAGTTCGTGCGATACAATGGCAACCGACGCGATTGACGGAGTGTCACACACGCGGTCACTCATAAGTAAAATGCGTTGTTTTGGAAAGTACGCGTCGGACAAATCCTGCTTTGTGCGATTAAACTTAATATCCAAATGATATTTATTCTTTGCAAAAACAGCAACCTGCGCGCCCGTTATGCCTTGCTCGTTTCCTATCCTCATCTGTTTCTCGTAGTTGCTCTTTATGCGGGCACGAGATGAAAACAAAATAACCAACAACACAAAAATAATAATGCCAATAGTAATGTATAACATCGGTGTTCTCCTTAAAATATTATACTTTAATTGTGGCATTATTACAAATGTTTTAATTGGTATTTAAAGGATTTTCTTCTATTTCGGTTATCTTGCCATTTTCAACTGAAAACGTGTAATTTTTAAACGTATCGCTTAGAACAGTGTAATTTATATCCTTGCTTAGCCCGTTAAGACAAACCTTTTTAATGTCGCCAAAATATGATTTTAAGTGCTCGTTGCTAACAATGCTGTTGTCAAGATAATGTTTTGCAAGCGAATAATCCCCGTACTTTATCGCCTCAATAAATGCAAGTGGAATGAGTTTTGGAGTGGCAGAAACAAGCGGGGTGTCGTTTTTGTAAACACCATAACTGCTAAGTTTTTTGGAGGAGTATTCAAACTGGTACACCATGCCATATCCGGTCAAAGTGGGCGGAAATTTTATCGCAGACACGCCCGTTTTGTTGTGCTCAACCCTTGAAACAAGTGTCTCTAGTACTACTTTTTTGGTTTTTGCATTGAAAATTAAAATGTAGGTTTCGGTTTCTGTTTTACCGGTTAAAACCACAACGCTATCGTGCGTCGTAAAGTCAAGATACGATAGGGTTGGTACAACGCTTTTGTGCGAAAAGTTAAGCCCGTCGATGTTTAAAAAACTTTTGTGAGAGTTGTGAACAGTGAAATATAGCCCACAAAACTTTTTGCTTAGGACGCAAGTTTCGCTTGTTTTTGTTGGGATAGTCGGTGGGTCAAAAGTAATTTCGGTGTGTGTGTCAAATGGTACGACCAAAAGATGCTCGCTGTTTTCTGCCTTGTTTAGTGCAACCGATAGTGGCAAATATTTTTCGCGGTCGGTCGGCAAAAATGTGATATAACAATCCTCATTTGACACGATACTGAATGGATTGCTAGAAATTTCCTCTCCGTTAATAAGAATTTTTGCGTCCACAGTGCAGTGTATTTTAACAACTTTTTCCATAAAAAACCTCTTACTTATTCTATGAAAAATGAGGTTTATATTATGATAAAAAAGTTAATAATTGGAGTATGAAAGAGAGTGTAAAAATTTTAAAGTTTAATAAAAAACCAGACGACCTACTGAGTGATGATGAGGTTATGAAAATATTTATGGGGCTATTTCGCCTTATGAAGAAATCGGCGGAATATACGGCAATAAAAAGTGTGGAATCAAAACTTAAATCTGATGCGAGGAAAATACGCGAGTTAGATGCGAAAGTTGCTAAGCGCACAAACCAAGTTGAGCAACTGCTAAAACTAAATCAAGAACTAACTGCTCAACTAAAACTTCAAGTCTGATTGGTTAAATTTTATTGAATTTTGCGTGAGTATTTGCTAAAATATAATTAGGTGAAAAAAAGTGCAAACATTTATTTACTATGCCACGTTAAATTCAATGGCTGAGGACAACTTAATAAAAAACCTTAAAAACAGAGACCGTGAGAAAAAACATATTATAATTACTCCGGACAAAAAATCGCTGTTTTATGAAAAACGACTTTTTTCTTTGCTTGAAGAAGAAGCCTTTTTTGACGTCACAACGACAACACTTTCCCGTTTTGCCAATAAGGTCAACAATAAGACCGAACGTATTCTTACAAAACAAGGCGGGGTTTTGATAATTAAAAAAATTCTAAATGAGTACGCGTCCAACTTAAAAAGTTTTGGCAAGGATTGCAACGCGGTGGGTTTTGCAAGTGTTTTGTTCGATACAATTTGTATGTTTAAAAGTTGTAATGTTCCATACTCGGATATCACAGAGTGCGGAAACAAACTTCTTGCAGGCAAACTTAATGACATTAAATTTGTTTACGAAAAATATGAGGAATATTTAAAAAAGGAATACACCGATAGTTTTAATAGATTGTCACTTTGTGCTCACAACATAGCACGAGAAGATTTTAAGGACACTTGCGTGTATTTTGTTGGCTTTGACGACTTTACAAAACAAGCATATGCGATAATTGAAAAGTTAATGCTTTCGTGTGATTCGGTGAGTATTGCGACAACGCTTGGAAAAAAATCAGACACAAAACATAATGCTAATATTTACCTTAACGTAATTTACTACAACATTATCGACTTGGCAAAGAAACACGGAATTCAAATTAACTTTGTGGATTCTGAGACCACTTTGTCAAAAGAAAAGGAGCATATCCTAAACGAAATGTTCGGATATAACCTTGCAAAATTTTCTGGCGATAATCGCTTTGTGAGATTGGTAAGTTACAACAGTATTGATGATGAAATCAAAAATACCGTGCAGGAAATTAAATTTAGAATCATTAACGAAAAAAGAAAATTTAACGAATTTGCTATTGCAGTCTCCAACTTACAACAATACAAAGATAGACTTATAAAAACATTTGAGGAATATGGAGTAAACTATTTTTTAGACGAAGCAATTAAACTAAAAGAAACAATAGTCGCCAGATATCTGGTGGATTTTATTTCGCTTGCAATACGCCCAAATAAATACAACTTGCTTGGTCTTTTGAAGAGTCCGCTAACTGGTGTGGATAGAAGCGCTGTCGACAATTTTGAAGACTATATTGTTGCATTTGATGTGTCGGGACACGCATTATTTAAAATAAGTGATGAAAATTCACTATCCGAGATATTGTCAAGATGTGCTGACTTTGTGACAAAAAGTAGCGAACAGATGACAATAAATGAGAGGGTTGATTTAATAAGGAATTATATATTCGATTCTGAGTTTGAGGCAAAACTGGAAGAGCTTAAAGAACAATATTATAAAAAGGGTGACACATACAATTATCGCGCGCTTCAACAAGCGTATGAGAAAATAGTGAAGATTTTTGATGAATTTAATTCAATTGAAGAATACGTTTGCTCGGCACAAGAGTTTTTGCAATTTGTAAATTTGTACTTGGATAATGTTTCAATTACAATTCCGCCTGTGGTCACAGACGCTGTTTTTGTGACTGATATAAGTGCGGGAGTAATGGACGAAACGAAAACTATATATATGCTTGGTGCCAACGAGGGAAGTGTTCCGGCGTATGTGGTTGACTGCGGTCTAATCTCTGATAAGGAAATAGACGATATGCCAAAATCGTTTAGACTTTCTCCAAGTGTCGCTGTTATAAACAAACGAATGAAGTATCGAGTATTCGAAACTTTGTTTTTGGCAAAAGACGAACTTGTTGTTTCTTATCCTTCGAAAACCGATGGAAGCGACGCATATGCAAGTAGTGTGGTTGAGAACTTGAAAAACTTATTTGGATTAAGTGTGGTTTCGGGGTCGAATTTGCTAGATCAAATCGCAAACAATCAGTTTGGTTTTAATGAGAAAAATTTTGTGTATAACAACTTCAATCAAAAAACAGCCACAAAAAATTTTGTGGAGAACTTAAAATATTGGGACAACTACAATGAAAGTGAGAGTTATGTAAGAATTTTGGAAACTCTTAATGAGATTGTTGATGGGGAGTATTTGAAAAACGTAACTTTTAATAATGATATTCCAGACATTAAAGTAAGATTTGATTCGGATAAAATCGGAATTAGTGAAATTGAAAAATTCAATTCTTGCCCATACTTGCATTTTTGTGATTACATACTAAAGTTAAAAGAAAATGATTCCAGTGAAATTAACAGTATGATTATTGGAAACATTCTTCACGAGTTTTTAAAAGACGCAGTGTTTTATACTGACAAATCGGTTGATTGGGCTTGCACACAATTGGATAAGATTTTAAATAAACCCGAATATGATAAGTTTGCTAAAAACAAGAAAAACAATTATGTAATACTTGCGCTAAAAGATGAAGTGAAAAGAATATTTGATGTGCTTCAAAAGCAGGCAGGTTTAAGTTCGTTTAAACCAAACAAGACCGAACTTAAATTTGTTTCGGACAAACCTGTATTTGTAAGCGGAGACAAAAAACTATTTTTGACAGGGATTATTGATAGGATAGACTACTGTAAAAATGGATTTAGAATACTGGACTACAAGACTGGAAAAGTTGACTTTAAAAACTATAATGGCATATATTATGGCAATAAAATGCAAGTTGTTGTCTATTTGAGCCTATTTTCTGACAAAAACCCAGACTTAATGCCACTTGGCGCGCTGTATCTGCCAATTTCCAACGAATTTTCTGCAACATCGTATGAGGAACTATATAAAATGCAGGGAATAGTGGAAAAAAGCCTTGAAAATTTACTTAATTTTGATAAAAATGTGAGTGAAGAAGGATATAGTAGTAAGATTTTGGACATTGTGACTACATCGGCGGGAATAAAAAATAATACCTATTATAAAAATATGTGTTTAGATGAAGTGCAAATAAAAGAACTTGCGAAGTTTGTTTTAGACAAAGTAAGCGAGACGATTGCCAAGATTATAAGCGGAGTTATAAAACCTGTTCCAATTCATGAGGCTGAGCAGTGCAGATATTGCAAGTATCTGGGCTTATGCAATTTCAATAAATTGTATGGCAATGTTGAGAGAGGGGATAAGGGTTATCCGAATGTAGAGAGCCTAAAAGGGGGTGCGGAAAATGAGTAGTGTAAAACTTACTGACCCACAGAGAGAATTTGTAGAACTTAAAAAAGGCAACATCTTAGTTTCTGCAAGTGCCGGCTCTGGTAAAACATTTACGATGATTCAAAAACTTGTTGGTCTTATGCTTGACGGGACCGACCTTAAAAATATCCTTGTTGTGACTTACACCAATTCGGCAGCGAGCGAAATGAAACAGAGGCTTTACTCAAAACTTCTTGAATGCCTTGCGGAAGAAAGTGACGAAACAAAAAAGGACTACATCTCCGACCAAATTGACTCGCTTAACAACGCTGACATCGGCACATTACATAGCGTCTGCAAAAAAATATTGACAAATTATTTTTATGCTGGCGATATTGACCCCGCGTTTGGGTTAATTACGGGCAAAGAGCAAACCTATCTGTTTAACACCGCGCTTGACAACGTATTCAATAAGTTGATTTCTGAAAACGATAAAGACTTTTACGAAATCTTTACGCTTTACAACAATAAGCGCAACACTAACGAAATAAAGTTTTTGGTTACTAAGGTGTATGAGTTTTGCCTAAGTAAAATTGATTACTCCGCTTGGAAAAACTCTGTTTTGGACGATTGCGACAAAGAACTTAACGACATATCGTCGGCTCGCTTTTTGGTTGAGTATTTCAAAAACGAAACAGGGCAGTATCAAAAACCTTTTGAAAGATTGCTGATTGCGAGCGACGAGTTAATAAAAAAGTATGGCGATTTTGTAAACTACAACTTAAACATTACCCGTCAAATTGCGGATTGTACAAATTATGAGCAGATGTGCATATGTGCAAAAACTCTAACGTTGACTAAAAAGCCGAATGTAAACAACAAAAATGTGGACGAGCAAGTTTATAACGATGACCTTGCTGGTGTTTACGGCGAGTTTAAAAAGTTTATTGAAACATTCAAGGACGCATTTAAGGAGTATTCTAAAAGTGAGTTGAAAAGCCTTAAAAATGTGATTTCCGAATTATTTAGGCTTAAAGAACTAGTAGACGATGAGTATTCGAGGCTTAAAAAGTTAAGAAACGTGCTTGATTTTTCCGATTTGGAACACAAAACTCTTCAAATTTTGCAAAACGACCAAGTGAGGACTGCACTTAAAGAAAAATATCATTACATTTTTGTGGACGAGTATCAGGATATCAACCAAGTCCAAGAAGCGATCATAATGTTACTTAGTAGCGACAATGTAAATATGATAGGCGACCTAAAACAGTCGATTTATCAGTTTAGATTGTCATCGCCGGAAATCTTTATAGAGAAATACAATCGTTTTTCGGCGTGCGAAGGTGGAAAGGTGGTTAACCTAAACCATAATTTTAGAAGTGAACCTAACATTTTGGAGTTTGCCAATTTTGTTTTCGATGTGCTAATGACTCGCGAAACAATCGGAATTGATTACAAAACTTCGTCGAGGCTACAAGCGGGAGAGAAAGACGATAAGACTTGTGTTGTGGATATTGACCTGCTTAACACCGAAGAAGAGGGCGAGGCAAAAGAAGCGGAACTTATTGTGCAAGATGTTGCAAAACTTGTGAGTGAGGGATATAAGTTTTCGGATATTGCAATTTTATTGCGTTACAAAAACGAACTTGCGCAGAGTGTAATTGAAAAACTGAAAGAACACAACATTCCTTGTGACGCCACATACAAAACTCAACTTTTCAAAAACAACGAAATTTTGGTCGTTTATTCGCTTTTAAAGGTTTTAAACAATGGCCACGACGATTTGGCGGTGGCGACGTGTCTAAAAAGCATTTTCTGCGGTCTTAACGAACAACAATTGCACGACATTCGAGCAAAGCACCTAGACGGAAATTTCTACGAGGCTGTGGCTAGTTATGTTGACACTACTGACGATATAATCTCGCGTAAAATCAAACAGTTTTATGACTTTTTGGAGGAGTGTAGATTTGACTTAAATAGTCTTAGCATAACCGAACTTTTGCAACAAATTTTTGTTAAATATGGTGTTATGGAACACTACACAAGTTTTAAAGACGGAAGTGTCAGAATAAACAATATTAAACAGTTTTTAAATATTTTGTCTAATGATGAATACGAACACGATTTGCGCAAGTGTCTTGATTATCTGGACGGATTAAAAGATGAAGAAGTTCAACTCGACATCGCCGGTGGGGCAAATAGCGTAAAAATTATGACCATACACGCAAGCAAGGGTTTGGAGTTTCCTGCGGTGATACTTGGTGGAGTGGGCAAGAGTTTTAGGATAAATGTCCAGACTAATTCGCTTATCATAAACGACAAACTTGGTATGGGCGTAAAGATGCTTGACCCTAAGTTTAGAATAAAAAAAGAGAGCCTAGTTGCGACCGCGTGCAAGTTTAAAAATAGACTTGACGAACTAAACGAGGAAATTCGACTTTTGTATGTGGCGCTAACACGAGCAAAGTCGCGACTAATAGTTGTGGGGAGCGGAAAATTAACCCAACTAAAAAGCAAATACGATAGCGGAATTTACTCGGGAAAAAACTATTTGGATTTTATCTTAAAAGCATTTTCCAGAACCGATGTGTCGCGCTTAAATAGCGGAAGCGTTGTGGTAAATAAGGGTGTGGGAGAGTTCCGATTCAATATAATTTCGCCTGCCGATTTGACCGAAAATCACACCGACCCGCGACCAATAATTTTGCAAAAAGGCGATGAAAAACTTGCGGAAAAACTGAGATCGTATTTTAAGTACGAATATCCTTATCCTAAGACAAACGTAGCAATAAAAAACACTGTTACGTCCATTTTAAAAGAGGAAGTGGACTATGAAAATAAGGTGGAAAATTTAAAGAATTTAAGTACTATGCAAACTTCGTCTTCCGACAAAGCGATGAGGCTCGGCACGGCATATCATAGTATTATGCAAAACCTTAAATATTCCGAAAACGAAGCTGAAATTTGTGGTTTAATAAAAAAACTTAACGATGGTGATTTGCCGTACAACGAAGTAAAATCGGACAAAATTTTAAACGCCATAAACGCAATAAAACCACTTATGAAAAACGACGCAAAAATTGAAAAAGAAGCGCAGTTTGTGATGAGGGTAAACTATGCGGATTTGGGAAAGAGTGCTGATGTAAATGTGCTTGTGCAAGGTGTAATTGACCTTGTGATTGAAAACAGCAGTGAAGTGATAATTGTTGACTTTAAGACCAACAAAACTCACGATGAACAATCGCTAGCCCAGATGTACAAACTCCAACTTGATTTATATGCTAAGGCTTATGAAAAAGCACACCATAGAGTGGTGGCAAAAAAATATTTGTATAGTTTCGAACTAAACAAACTTATTGAAGTGAAATAAAAAAGACCTAAGTTTTCTTAGACCTTTTTCTTGTAATTATCTTTAATAAATTCCGAAATAAGTGGAGCCATATAATCCCTGGTAAACTCTTGCGAAGGGTGAATTTTATCGGTCTCTGGATCGTTTTCAAGTGAGAAATCGCATAACATATACATATCAAGCACTGGCACGTCGTGTGATTTGCACACCGTTTTTATTGCTTCGGCGACGTCGGTCATATGCACGCCGGCGCTGTTATTGTCAGTTTTGCGTAAGTTTTTAAGCGGTGTCATAAAGAAAATAAATGCGTTAGGAAATTTCTCTTGCAACGTGACAATACACTTGTCCACCGATCCGTAAATTGTGTACAACTCGGTGTCGCCAAGTTTGCCAAGCGTGGCGCTCGAAGTAAAGTCGTTTACTCCGCCCATAACGCTAATAATATCGGGTGTTTCTTCGAAATTTTCAATCTGAGTATAGATGCAAGTTCTGCCTTTGATGCCATACACATAGGACGCTCCGCTGACCGCTAAGTTATAACTGCCCGCTAGCCCTAGCGTTTCCTCAACAAGAGTCGCGTAAGGCTTTTCCATTCTGCCTCGCCCTTTGCCAAGTCCTCCATAGGTTATGCTGTCGCCAAATGTGGCGTATTTTAGGGTGGAGTAGTCCATTTCTTCTCGTTTGCAACCTGTTAGAATTACAAACGCAAGTAGCACTAAACATATGCTCGCAATTGATTTTTTAAATATCGATTTTCTCATTAAATGTTCCTCATAACCACATTGTATCACGATAGGTCGTGTTTGTGCAATAAGAAATTTTGCATTTAACGCTGTTTAATATAGAGGTGAGGTCGATTTTATTGCACATAAAACTTTTTAAATTGTATCGGTTATACGGGTTGTGGAGTTGGTTGTGCGAAAACTCGTTTGAGGGTCTATTCATATTTGTGGGGAATATAGATTTGATTAAAAATTAAGTTTACTTTATAAAAAAAATATTATTATAATTATGTATAATCATTAGTAAGTTTTTCCAAATTGTGATATACTACAACTAACAAATTGTGTATGTTATATTTTAAGGAGAGTGGATTATGAATACGTTTTTAGGAGCATTGGACTTAAAAATTTTTGATTCCATTTTGGGATTTTTAATAGAACTTGGCAAAATCCTTACCACCATGGACTATATTGTTTTTGGGGCAGTGGGGTTGTTGTTTTTAAGCATTTTCATTTGCTTGATCGTGTCCAACAACACATATGAGGTTAAGATTTTAAGATATCTAAACAAAATGAACAAGTATTTTAAGCGCAACCCTCATATTAACGACGACAACTTGATTTATGTTAACAACTGCTTCAAAAAAGCACCAAAAAATATGCGTTATGCTTGGCAACAATATATGCTAAATCGCGACAAATTGCCTAGCGAATACATCAACACCGAGGTTTGTATTGACCAACCAATCAAGTCGAGTGCGCACGACAATACATCGAAAATCTTGCATATGCTTACAACCATTATTTCTATCCTTGCTTTTGTTGCTGGATTGGTGTTCCTAAATTGGAGAGAAGATCCAGGTTCAAAAATTGGTTTCGATGGAAACTATATGAGTAGTAGTTATGCGTGGATCATTGTATTTATTTTGCCACTTTTGACATATATTTTGGGCACTGTTGTGGTTATTATTCTAAAAGCGCGCCACACGGCAATTGTTTCCGACGCATACAATGCGTTCCACGATTTTGAAAGATATATAAACAAGGCTTGTTCTACACTTCCAAGTTATATCGACTACGAGGTGTTGTTTACAAGAAAAGAAATCCGCGATGGTATTCCAGCACTTCAAGAATATCTTGAAAAAAGAGCAATGGAAGAGCAGAAAGAGAAGGAAGAGGCGGAACTTAAAAACTTGCCTTTTGAGGAATACAATTTTGAGGAATTGGGTCTAGAAAACTCGCTACTTATTGAGCGTGCTATGACCGAAAGCGAAAAGTTTTTCAATGTTAAGCGCGATATGAACGAAAAAATCGCCGCAAAACAGACCGAAATGGCAAGTTATCAGAAAAACTTTGATGAAGTAACAAAAGAATTTGAAAGAAAAGCGCAAGCGTATAGGGAAAACTTAAAACAACTTAACGAGCAGTTGAATAGCACAAGCGTTAACATTGAGGCAAACTACATTAAAAAGCGTTATCGTGAAGACCAACAAAAATTGCAACAACTTGAAAAAGATTACGAAATTGCGACAATAAGGTTTAACAAACAACAAGCCGAAATTAACGCCGAAAACGACGCTTACAAAAAAGAAATTGAACGTAAAAAACAAGATTTGCAACGCGCTATGACCGAAGAGGGCAAGTCGTATGCAAACAAAATTTATGGAATTATCAACACAAAACTAACCGAGCAAAATAAGCCAATTTTCGATAAGCAAAACGAACAAATTGCCGAGATGAAAAAGCAGATTGAAGATCTTGACAATGAGATTAAAGAAAAGGAAGCAAATATAAGTTCGCTTAACGGCAAGGTTAGTGACTTGGAATTTGACATAACTACAAAACAAGCCGAAATTGAGGCTATCAAAAATGTTAGAGAATACCTAACAAGCCCAGAATTTAGACAACGCGTTATCGATGGCAAAAAGGCAAGAAAAGCAAGCGGAATTGAAAAAGCAAGTATTGAAGAACTTAGAGACAGAACCGCTACTGCTGAGGAAGAGTTGAAGATTGCCAACGAAAAACAACAAAAAATGGCGGAACAAGAAAGCGAACTACTTAGAAAACTTAAACAACTTGAAGAGACTGAAAGATTGCTATTAAAAGAAAAAGCAATGAATGACGATTTGAAAAAAGTTAACTCCAACATCAAGGCTGAAAACGAGTCGTTAAAGGCAAACGAGGCAGACCTTATGGGCGAGATAAACAAAACCTTGGAAAATCTAGATGAGGATAAAAAACAACAAAAAGTTGACAACAAAAAGAAAAATCTAAGTAGTCTTCAAGCCAATATGTCAAAACTTAAAAACAAGAAAAAACCTAATTAAAAAAAGTCACGGCGATTGCCGTGATTTTTTATTTGCTATTAACTGTAAGTTCTTTTAACTTTCCATAATATTTAAGTTTGTTGATTAAATTAAAAGTTATAAGCGTGCCAGGTCTCGCGATTACTTCGCCGTTGTCGTTTTTAATTTCTTTTTGTACTCTTCGTTTTAGTAAAAAGTCGTAGTTAGTAATCTCTCTGATTGGGGTGGGAGTGTCTTGAATTTGCACCACCACATCTTCATTTTTTAGGTTAAATTGAAAAGTGTTTTTTTCTTTAAACTTGCATAAATTTACCTTTTGACTGCTAAGAAGTGTAAGTTCGTCCGACCAGCCAACAACTTCGCAAATAGGGTGGTTTTCGCCACCAGTTTCAATACTATGCAAAGTTCCATTTTCTATGTATATTTCGTCGATTTTGCCTATTTTTACACCGTCGAATGTAAAGCAGAGTGAGTTTAGCGGGCACACTAGCGTTTCGAGGATAAGTTCTTTGTTTTCATATAGCGTAATTTTGGTGGAGTTTGCTATAAACACCGCGTCGCAACAAATCTTGTAAATATTTTTAAACTCGACCACTTTGTACTCGTCGATTTGCTCGCTGTACACCAAAAGATAGAGTGGTTTTTTCTTGTTTGCATCGATACAAACTTTTTCAATATATCCCTCAATTTTTAGGTTGTACAGATTGATTACCGGCAGGGAAATAAGTTCGGTTATTTTTATCATACTTGTCCTCCAAAAAAACAGGCTATAATGTCGTTTTGATATACTATATTCTATTTTTTGCATAGTATTTTTATGCTAAAATTTTTGTCTTTTTATTTTACTCGTGATATAATTAAATATGGGAATCGTAAAAACTATTCAAAAAATGTTTTCCAAAAACATTGATTGCAGTGAGGTGCTGTGCGATACGCCATTCCATTTTTACTCTCAAAAAAACAGAGTGGTGTACGTCGGGGCAAATATCATAGTAAAGGAAGGGTTTGAGGCGGTTTTTGTATGCAATGACAGGGTGACCGATGTTTTGCCGGAGGGCAAACACTCCATTATCGCCACGAATTTACCCACAACTTTTAAACGTTTGCATTTGCTTTCAGCATCAAAAAATGGCACGTTCGCTACAAAATTTAGGGCGGACATCTATTTCGTGAGCAAAAACAAGATTAGAAACGTCCATTTTAAAGGGGGTGACCCGCTAATTGCTAGGAGCAAACACTTTGGGCGTATTAAAGCGTATGCCGAGGGGACGTGCGATGTTACGATTGTTGACGCTAAAAAACTTTTGACTTTTTTACTACTAGAAAGGCAGTGTGTGCTGGATAAAGATTTTTTAGGGTTACTAGGTTGTGAGATTGGAAACAAGGTTGTTTTCAAATTGTCCGAATGCGGAAAAGGCTTTTTGGATATTCTCACTCTAAACGATGAGGTTTATAATATTTTAAACGACAATTTCGTTGTGCCATATTTGGGGTGTGACATTGAAAATGTTAGGCTAATAAGTATGCAAGTTCCTGAAAAATTGGAAGAAAAACTAAACAAAGAAATTGAAAAACGAAGGTCAGTAAACAGCGAAATCAACGAAATATATGGCACCACACTTAACGACGCCTTTTCGGGAATTGCCAACAAACCGGTTGAGGGGGAGCCCAAGGTTGAGGAGGGCGCTGTCAAACCCGAAGTCGAGAGGTTTAAAAAGTGTATGTCTTGTGGTTCGGTTATTGATAAAAACGTTAAGTTTTGCCCAAATTGCGGAATGCGACAAAATTTATTTTAACTAGCCCTAAATTGTTGTATTTTTTCCGCGGTTTTTATATAATATATTTAAGAAAAATAATTTTATGAGGAGTAGACAATGAAAGTTGCTTTTATTATCCCCGTGCTTTCCGATTGCGACATTAAGCAAAGATTTGACGCAATTGAAACAGCGTGCAAGGAGTGCGATATCAATTTTGAGATAATTTTCGCGTTTAACAACAAACTTAACAATATGTTTTCACTTGTGAGAAGCACATTTATTGAAAACAAAAAAGTTAAGGCTTTTAAAGTAAATCGCAATGTTAATCAGCACAAACTTATCACTCTTGCAATGAAAGAATGCGAGGATTATGATGCGACCGTGATTTATTCGGGCAAAGAAACGGTTAACGCCGACGTGGTTAAGGCGTTTTTGACCAGTTGGAAAGCGGGCAACAAAATTGTTTATTTGAAAAAGGTATATTCGTCGCCTAAGAAAATATGGATGTGGTTTAAGAGCCTTATTTACAGGCTTGGCACAAAACTTATGGGCGTGTTTAGAGATATTGGCGCAGAGACCGACATCCAACTTCTTGATAAGGACGTTGTTATAACCATAAACCAACTACCTGAGAAAAATAGGCACCTTCGCACGCTTGACGCCTTTATTGGTTACAATACGGACGTAATCAAAATGGAAGTGGATAGCAAGATTAAAGATAGTAAATATTACGCTGAAAAGACAAAAAAATACAAGGTTGCGCTTACGCTTGCATCGGTGTTCTTCGCGTTGTCGCTATCAACACTCGTTGTTGGGATACTTTCAATTGCACTCAACTGGAATATGCGTTGGATTCTTACAATGTTTATCTGGGTCGGCTTTGTGATATTCGGGCTGTTTAGCCTTGTGTTCTTCACAAAGAAAGAACTCCTTTTAAGAGTTGGCGATTCGGAAGATATGTCCGACATTAAAGAACTTCAAGACAAAATGGAACGTTACAATTTTTAGTAAATTAAGCCATATGGGTTTTCTCATATGGCCTTTTTATTTTTAACGCGCAAAAATTATGGTTTTTTTATCCAATTTTTGTAAACAATATAATAATTGATTGTTAAAAAAAAATTATTTTGCTATAATTTTTTAAATCAATAAGGAAGGTGAAAATTTATGAAAATCGCTAAAATTGGCATAAATGGTTTCGGTAGAATTGGCAGACAACTTGTTAGAATTGCATCAAAATTAGACGATCTTGACGTTGTTGCAGTTAACGATCCATTTATCGATCTAGAATACGCTAAATATATGTTGGTGCACGACACCATACACGGAACATTCGACGGAGATGTTCAAGTAAGAGACAATTATCTTATCGTAAACGGCAAAAAAATCAGATTTTTTGCTGAAATGAACCCTGAAAACATCGATTGGAAGGGTGCTGGCGCTGAATACATCTGTGAAGCAACTGGCAAATTCACCAAGGCTGAGGACGCTATGCGTCATCTTCAAGGCGGTGCTAAAAAGGTTATTATCACAGCCCCTGGCAAAAATTGCCCAATGTTTGTATATGGCGTAAACGAAAAAGAATACAAAAAAGATATGAAAGTTGTGAGCAACGCAAGTTGCACCACAAACTGTCTTGCACCTCTTGCTAAGGTCATTAACGACAACTTTGGCATCGAAGAGGGGCTTATGACAACTGTTCACTCGGTTACAGCGACTCAGTTGACTGTTGATGGCCCAAGCAAAAAAGATTGGCGCGGTGGCAGAGCCGCTTGCGGAAATATTATCCCAAGTAGCACAGGTGCCGCAAAAGCAGTTGGCGTGGTTATCCCAGAACTTAACGGAAAACTAACAGGTATGAGTTTTAGAGTTCCTACTCTTGACGTGAGCGTAGTTGACCTTACAGTTAGGCTTAAAAAACCTACAACTTACGACGAAATTAAGGCTGTTATGAAAAAATATGCTGAAAAACAAATGAGAGGCGTTTTGGGTTACACCGAAGATGCAGTTGTTTCTAGCGACTTCATTGGTGACTCTCGTGCTAGTATTTTTGACGCAAGTGCGGGAATTATGCTAAGTCCAACATTCGTAAAACTTGTTGCTTGGTACGACAACGAGTGGGGTTATAGCACACAAGTTATGCGTTTGATTGCTTATATGCGCGATGTTGATAACAAATAATCCATATTAAATTAAATCAAATCCTCCTAATCGGGAGGATTTTTTTAAAAACACATATGAAAAAATCAAAAACTACAGCAATCTACAAAACAAAAAAGTTAAACTTGTTAAGGTTGGTTGATAAATATAACTTAATTTGATATAATCTTAAGTAGGAGAGAACATTATGAGATGTCCTGTTTGCGGATACAATTTAAAAAAGACACAATTTTGCCCATACTGCAAAGTGACCGACGACCAAATCAGAACCGCCAGCAATGTTAAGGCGAAAAAATGCTTAAAAACGGGCGAAAAAGATAAGGTTGTGATGTCGTCGACGCTTCCTAAAGACATTAACCGGACTAGGCTACTGCTTATTTCAATCGCGCTTGGATTGTTTGGAGGGCACAATTTTTATGTAGGAAGATACAAACGTGGGTTGTATATGACCGTTACGTTTTGCGTTTGCGCAATTATCTACGGCGTGTATCAAGGTTGGTTTGACGGAAACAATGTGTTTTATCTGTTTGTTCAGTTGACAGCACTTGTAGAAGCGATGTCGATAGTGATGTGGTTTTCCGATATTATTAAAATATTCTGCAAAACTTTTCCCGTTCCAGTTGTGCTGGGAGAAAAAGTTGAAAATGTAGGCACAAACAAAAAAAATAAACAAAAAGACTAAAAATTTGCCCTTGCGATTTGTTTCGCTGGGGCTTTTTGTTTTACAATAACACGCTAGGTGTGATATTATATTTATGTTATAGACAATAACGAAGGGAGTATTTTTATGAACATAGAAAAAGTACATGCTAGACAAATTTTGGATAGCCGTGGCAATCCTACTGTTGAGGTGGAAGTGACACTTGAAGACGGCACAATGGGCAGAGCAGATGTTCCATCGGGTGCATCAACTGGCGCATTTGAGGCGGTTGAACTAAGAGACGGCGATAAGTCTAATTATCTAGGCAAATCGGTTGAAAAGGCAGTAAGCAATGTTAACGATATTATCGCAAAAGCGATTGTTGGCAAAAATGTTTACGACCAGGAAGACATCGATGAGACAATGATAAAACTTGACGGCACCGACAACAAAGGACGCCTTGGAGCAAACGCAATTTTGGGTGTTTCGCTTGCGTGCGCTAGGGCGGGCGCTAATGCGGACGGCGTATCTTTATTTACATATCTAAACCAGGACGGCGTAACCTTGCCAGTTCCTATGATGAACATCATAAATGGCGGAAAACACGCAGACAATAGCATCAACATTCAAGAATGTATGATAATGCCCGTTGGCGCTAAGTCGTTTAAGGAAGCATTGAAATGGTGCGCTGAGGTGTTCCATAACTTAAAAGCAACCTTAAAATCCAAGGGTTATGCAACCGCAGTTGGCGACGAGGGCGGATTTGCTCCAAACCTAAAAAGCGACGAAGAGGCTTTCGCGTTGATTGTTGAGGCTATTGAAAAAGCGGGATACAAACCTGGCAAAGATTTCTTTATTGCAATTGACGCGGCTGCGACCGAAATGTATGATGAGGCAATCAAACAAGGCAGAAATGGAGAATACTTCTTCTGGAAAACGGGTCAATATTTCACTGGTGCAGAACTTGTTGAGTACTGGGAAAACCTTGCGAAAAAATATCCAATTATCTCGCTAGAAGACGGTGTTGCTGAGGAAGATTGGGACACTTGGAAACTTCTAACCGAAAAATTGGGCGATAAAATTCAATTGGTTGGCGACGACTTGTTTGTTACAAATCCTAAAAGGTTGAAAAAAGGCATTGATATGGGCGTAGCAAATGCAATCCTTATAAAACTTAACCAAATCGGCACGCTTACTGAGACTTTGGAAGCTATGAAAATGGCAGAAGAGGCTGGCTATGCGTCTATCGTTTCGCACAGAAGCGGAGAGACAGAGGACACCACAATTGCCGATGTAGCAGTTGCAACCAATAGCGGTCAAATTAAGACCGGTGCTCCAAGCAGAACTGATAGGGTTGCAAAATACAACCAACTACTAAGAATTGAAGAAGAACTTGGGAAAAGGGCAAAATATCTAGGAATGAAATGCTTTAAATCCTTGAAATAAAAATAAGAAAAATAACGGCAGTGTTGCCGTTATTTTTTTGCTATCCAATTCCAAATTTGATATAATAATTATATGAAAACCATAAAAAATGAAGTAAAAGATGTATATGAGATTAAAAAAAGTGAGTTTTTGGCATACATTTATCCAGTATCAAACGCCGACGAGGTCAAGGCTCACTTGGAGGATTTAAGAAAGGCGCACAAGGTCGCAACTCACGTTTGCTACGCTTGTTTACTTACATCTCCTAATATGGAAAAGTGCTCCGACGACGGCGAGCCAGACGGGACTGCGGGCAAGCCACTACTGGAACTTCTAAAAAAGAAAAATCTCGAAAATATTTTGTTGGTGGTCGTTAGATATTTTGGCGGAATAAAACTTGGCGCGGGAGGGCTAATAAGAGCATATACTCGTGCGGGAGTTATGGTGTGTGATAAGGTGGAAATTGTAGAACTAAAATCCTATTCCAATTTTGTAGTTAAATGTAATATTGATAATTCAAAGTCAATTCTTTCAAAATTAAATTCGCTTCCGCTTATAGTAGAGGGGATAGAATACTCCGATGTTGTAAAAATTAAAATTAAAGTGGAAACGGATATGGAAAATATAATTCTAAACTTGGGTGGAGATATAGAAAGGTGCTAAGATGGATAAAATAATAATAAGTAAAGTTGAGGTGCAGAAAAAACACAACGATAGGGTTAGCATATTTGTAGACGATGAGTACTATCTAAGTATGTACTTGGATACGGCTGTAAAATATGGAATAAAAAAGGGCCTTGAAATAGAAGAGGAAACCTTAAAAAATTATGTGGTAGAAAGTGAAAAACATCTTGCATTTGATAAGGCCATAAACTATCAAAAAAGTGCGTTCAAGACAGCAAAACAAATTCGCGACTATCTAAACAAGAAAGGCTACGACAAAATGGTGGTCGATTATGTGATAGATAAGATGCTTGAATATGGAATGTTGGACGATGAAAAGTTTGCTGATATGTACATATCGACATATGAAAAAAAGTACGGCCCCAATATGCTAAAAACAAAACTTATGCAAAAAGGCATAAGCAAAAAGATAATTGACGAAAAGTTTACTGAATACGAACCAATTGAAGAGCAAATAGACAAATTATTGCTAAAAAAACTAGGTTCGAAACCACCAACTACCGAGAATTTGACAAAATGTATACGTTTTTTGTCAAGTAGAGGGTATGATTATGACAATATCAAAAAATCTATAAATAAAATTAAAAAAGGAGAAATGGATTATGAATAGAGTAGGAATTGATGTGTTGGAGACAAAACGAATGGACGATTATGTAAAAAGGCAATTGCCAATGGAGAAGATTTTTACAGGATATGAGATTACGTATATTAAAAAAGTGGCAAAAAGTTCTTCGCGTATGGCGGGCATTTTTAGTGCGAAAGAGGCGTTTTTAAAAGCCACTGGGGTGGGTGTAAAAAATGGGATTTCGCTCCTTGAAGTTGAAGTGAAACACGAGGAAAATGGCAGACCATATCTTAACCTTATGGGAAACGCTAAAAAGGTTTTGACTGAGTTGAAGGTTAAGGCTGTTGACATTAGCATTTCACATACTGACAATTTGGCGACGGCGATTTGCATATTAAGTTGATTTTTACACATTTTAATAATAACGATAAATTCTAGTTTAAAATGACTAGAATTTTTTTAAACTGCGATGAGGTAATTATGGGAAGAAAAAACGATTTTAATGACGACTTAACTAATTATGGTTTAGAACTTGATGCTATGGTTAATAATTCTAAAAATAACAAAAGAGAACTCCGCGAGCATATTATAAGTGAGAGTGAGTTAAAAAAGGCGTACGAAACATATATGCCGTTTTTGAGAAGTCGATTACTTAGTGAGAACGACTTATTTGATAGCTTGGGAGATGAGGATTTAAAAAATTATGAAAAGTGGTTAGAGTGATGTGCGAGTTTAAAAGAGGAGAGTTGTATTATGCCGACCTTAGTCCAGTCGTCGGAAGCGAGCAGGGCGGGGTTAGACCAGTGTTAATAGTCCAAAACAATGTTGGCAATAAGTACTCGCCAACAGTTATTGTTGCTGCCGTGACTAGCCAAATTAACAAGGCAAAACTTCCCACTCACATAGAACTCACAACCGATTATGGGCTTCAAAAAAATTCGGTTGTTTTGCTTGAACAACTCCGAACCCTCGACAAGCGCAGATTGAAAGACAAAATAGGAGTGGTTGATAGCAGTAAAATGAAAAGAATTGACAGCGCTTTGTTAATTAGCCTTGGGTTTATTTAAGGATTATTTTACGTACTTATCTTTATGGGTTTTTTAATATAGTAATAGGTACATTCGGTTTTTAATTTATATATTAAAAAAGCGACTAGGGTGATTCTAGTCGTTTTTTATATTTCGCTAAATGTTATTTTTCAATCTATTTTTGAATTACTCTTCCTTTTCTTTCGGGGCTTAGGAGTGATTAAAAAGAACTATTTTAGCGGGAACAATTCTACCGAGTTTTTATATAAATTTGCTAGGAAAAAAATGACGAAAACGTCCTTTAAAAACTTGTGAATTACCTATTGACTTGCGCATAATAATGTAGTATAATAGGCTAAATAAAATTTGAGGGGGCTATGAAAAATGGCTAGAAGAAGTTTTGAATATTGGAGTGAGGCAGAATTACAAAGATTGCTTGCTGATTTAATGTCAATAAAAAAATCGTCATCGGATCCAAGATTGCTTAATAATAGGATTCAAGCATTTTGCGATGCTCATCGTGTAGTTCTTGTTGATCCTTCGACGGGAGATTTAAATAAGGACGCAGTTGTTAGTCTTTTGTCAGATTGCTTGAAAACAACAAATAGAGTTACTGATGCAGGCGCTGATAAGATTACAGGATATAGAGATGAGTTTTTGATCTTGACACAAAATCTTGATGCTGATCATGCTGTAAATGAGACATTGAGAGAAAAGTACTTCAAGATTTTGGTAAGTGCTACTGACGACACTCTTAATTATGTTGCAGAAGCAGATTGCGCAAATAGGCTTGGTGAGGCTAACGATAGAAGATTGGGTTACACCTATACTTCTAGGTCTCGTGCACTTCCTGCAAGCGTTGATGAGTTGAGGGTGGCTTTAACCGAACCTAAATTGGCAACTGGTGGTGCTTTAATCATACCGGTTTCCGATGCGTATGCAACATCAAGTGTTGTTAAACCTGTGGCTGAAAGACTTTATAAGGCTGCAATTACAAATGGTGTTAAGGTATATACATCAGATCTAGATAAACTTATTGATAAGTACGCCGCATTCAGACAGGCACATCCTGGCGATGTTGTTGATGATGTTGAGGACTTCTTTAAAGGGGAGAGAGGAAGTTTGGCGACTGACCCAAGAGATGTTACAAAACTTGTTTGGGTTACAAAACCTGATAGTCACGGAACAGCTACACCTATTAACGACTTTGCATCTCGTATGGCATATGTTTCCGAAGATCCTACACTTGTTGATCAAAGGATAATTACAAGAGCAGACCTTACTGCTTTGGACAGAAAGATTGATCAAAAAGAAGCAACATATGCGATAACTCCACCTCTTACTACATCAAACTCGGAGGAGTACACTAGAAGTCACGGTTTCTTCGCAAGAATTGGTCGTTGGGCTTTGAGGCACCCAGTAGTTGCTGGATTGTTGGTTGCAGCGATTGTTATTGTTCCTGCAATTGCAATCAACTCATTCGCATTTTTCAGTTTCTTTGGTGCAAACGTACTAGCAACAGCAGGTTCGCTTGCTGGCATTGGAGCTGGATTTGGAATCGCAAGAGGAATAAGTGCAAAATATAGAGAGTTCATATACAATTACGATATTGAAAAGAACTTTGTGAAATCTTTCAAACAAAGAGATAAATACGAACGTCAAATGGAAAGATTGACTGATGTATTAGGTCGTGATGGTTCTGGCAACAATGTATTAGATGATATCATTGCTGCGCCAGATGATGCAACCAGGAATGCTGAAATTCAAGCACTTAATGCTAAGACAAGAAAGTCTGCTAGCAGAATTGCAAAAACAATGAATAAAATCGATCAGAAAAACCAAAACACAATTGCTACAATTAGAGATTTGACTGGTAAAAAGAGAAGCAATGCTAAAACAATGGGTATGGACGCTGCTGCAAGAGATGCTCACGTTGAAGCAGAAACAAAAGGTGTCAATTACGAAGAAGACGAGAGAAACAAAATTGATGCTAACGTAAAACATTCTGTTGATAGAATTGGAAGACAAGGAAGATAATTTACCGAATTTAAATATTAGCTAAATAAAAAAGTCGTAAAGTTTGTTACGGCTTTTTTATTTTTTTGATGCTGTTGTCCACCTTATAATAATTTCTACAAATTGGAACAAAAAAAATCGCGAGGAGGGTTGCATTTGGCTTGCAATAAATATCTTAAAAATATATAATAATATTTAGGAGAATATACAATGGATAACTTCGGCGATAAGAAAATAAATATCTTTGGTTTTAAGTTCAAACTTAAAAACTTTATACTTACTATCACGGTGGCGCTTGCCGTGCTTTTAGTGTTACTGCTCGTGGATATGTTTGTGACTGATGTGAGTTGGTATGGTGTTATAATTGGCACCGGATTTTTGGTTGCGCTTGTTATGGCGTGCCAACTCTGCGGGGAGCGGGGCTTAAATAGCGATTTTCCTTACGATTTGATATTGTGGGTGTTTCCGCTATCGCTTATCGGGGCGCGCACATACTATGTTTTGTGTTCGCTAGACGAGTTTAGTTCGTTTTGGGAAATGTGCGCTATTTGGAACGGCGGAATGGCTATCTATGGCGGAATTATAGGCGGGCTAATAGGGCTTGTGATATGCTGTCTTATCAAGAAGAAAGACATTGTCGCCACTATGGACGTGGCTGCGCCATGTTTGATACTTGCGCAAGCAATTGGGCGCTGGGGCAACTTTGTTAATCAAGAAGTGTACGGATTTGAGGTTACAAACAAGGCTTGGCAGTGGTTCCCAGTTTGCGTGCATATCACTAAAAACGGAATGGATAGTTGGCACCTTGCGACATTCTTCTATGAGAGTGTCCTAAATGTGATAGGGTGCATAATTCTGCTTGTTTTGATAAGAAAAGTAAAACTAAAAGGGATTGTTGCGTCGTCGTATTTGATTTTCTACGGCATTGTGAGATTTTTCCTTGAAGGGCTAAGGGTTAATAGTTACATATTATTTATTCCTGGCACAAATTTCCCAGTATCTCAGGCTGTAAGTTTGGCCATAATTTTGATAGGTGTAGTATGGATGTGCTACATACTTATTAAAAATGGTCGAAAACATGAAAAAAACAACGATTTACAGACTCCTAGTAACTCTTAATTTCTTAATATTTGCGGTGGCATTCGCCCTTGTGTGGGCATATGACTCACGATTTGGAATTTCTACATTATGGTTTCCAATGCTTCTTTGGACGATAAGCGTGTCGTTGTCCATTAAATTTATGCTGTTTCGAAGCGAGAATTTTTTGTGGTTTGCGCTATATTTGTTACTTACGGGAGTGTATTTTCTCCTATCAAACGCGCTTAATTTATCAAGCAGTTTGTGGCCAACATATGTGTTAATTCCGTTTTGGGTTAGTGCGTTTATGGCGTCGGCATACAGAAGTCTATGGCACACGTGCCTATCAATTGCATTTTTGTTTTTGGGCGCTCCGCTGTTTCTAATATCGTTTGGACTGCTTAATGTTTGGTGGTTTTTGATTGTGTATGCAACATCGCTGGTATTTGGATTTTTCTGTATCAATTTTGTATATAATTTGTTGAGAGGTGTATATGGTAAAGTTTGACATTGACAAAAAAGGCTACGACATAGATCAAGTTGAAAATTATATCAACAATCTTAGCCTAAAATACGAGGAAAAATTGGCGGAACAAAAAGACCGCGTTTTTACTATGCGCAACGAACTTGAAGTGTTAAAAAACCGTTTGGAAGCGTATCAAAATAAAGACAATCAGATTTCGCAAGCATTATATTTTGCAGTTGAAAAGGCGGGTCAGATTGAAAATAGCGCCAGAAAATTATACGACCTTGAAATAAAGAGAGTAAACATCTTGTATGAGAGGTGGGGGATACTTATAGACGAACTTGAAAAGAATTACGGCAGACAAAACTTAGACGAGAGAGTACTTAAAATGATAGACGAGTTTAGAAGCGGGCTAGAAAGCGTAATGGCTCAAAACAATAACATCGCAAACTCGAATATCAAACAAGAGCTAAAAGAGAATAGCGATAATTACATAAAAAATTTGCTTAACAAAATGGATTATATCATCAACGACAAACCTAAGAAAAAAGCAGAGCAAAAAAAGAAAGAGGACGAAAAAGAAAACATCGGCAGTAGGCTAAAACTGCTAAGTTCAAAACTTGACGGCAAGAGCGCCGAAAACTACTTAAACGATGAAAAAGAACTTGAAAGTAGTGCATATAGCAAAAACTTTTTCAGCAAAAAAACCGCTCAACCAGAGGAGGGTTTCAGCCTAGAAGAAGCGCTAAATCCTAAGGAAGATTTGGAAGAGATTATGAAAGCATTTGACTTTTTCAATAAGCCAAACGAAAATGCAAACTAGCGCTAAATAAAGCCAAATAATCAAGTTTTGCATAGCACATAAGAAGAGGAGGAAATATATGTTTCCAATAACCAAAAATTGGTACAACCTATTAAGTGCCGAACTAAATAGTCAGAAGTTTTCGGATTTCTCAAAATGGTTAAATGAGGAGTACAACACGACCACAGTTTATCCAAAACCCGAGAATGTGTTTAATGCTCTTAACCTTGTGCCATTTAAAGATGTTAAGGTGGTCATAATTGGTCAAGACCCATATCACGGCGTAAATCAAGCGCACGGTTTGTCGTTTTCGGTTGAGAAGGACGTGGATATTCCGCCGTCTTTAAGGAATATCTATAAGGAACTTCACGACGATGTTGGGACTTACATTCCAAACAATGGAAACCTTACAAAATGGGCAAAACAGGGAGTGCTTATGTTAAACTCAGTTTTGACCGTGAGAGCGGGGCACCCAAATAGCCACAAGGGAAAAGGCTGGGAACAGATTACTGGCAAAATAATTGACCTACTTAATCATAGAGAAGATCCAGTGGTGTTTTTGTTGTGGGGCGCCAACGCAAGAGCGCTTTGCAAAAACATAGCGCCACAACATCTTGTTTTGACCGCGTCGCACCCAAGCCCAATGTCTGCCAATCAAGGTGGTTGGTTTGGCTGTAAGCATTTTAGCAAAACAAACGACTTTTTAAAGTCTATCGGCAAAACCCCAATCGACTGGCAAATAGAAAATATTTAGTACTATGCAAAAGTGAATTTTTGTGCTATACTAGGGAAGTAGGAGAGAATTTATGATTAGATTTTTGGGAGAGGGAATACTTGACACTATTATTCCAATATTGATACTTGTAGTGTGCTTCGCAATAGCGCTTATTGTGTACATAAATTTGCGAAAACGCACGAATCCGGATAAAAACTTGGCACAAAAGTTGGGCAAGGGTGCACCTGAGGTGGAACTTAATAAAACATATGTGACGCCCGAAGAAATGAAAGTTTTGGAGTGTATTCATAAGGCGCTTCCTAAAGATTTTATTGCGTTTCCAAGAGTAGGTGTAAATCAGATTGTGTCGCCAACCAAAAACTTGGTTGCTTACAATGCAATATTGTCAAAATACGTGGACATATGCGTGTTTTTTAGGAAAACAATGGAACCCGTGCTAGTGATTGACCTTGTTTGGGATAACGCTGTAAAACAACAGTTTAAGATTATGGACGAAAATGTTGTGGCGGTTATAAAAACGGTTAAATTAAAAACTGTGCCAATTAAAATTGAGCCAGCATACGATATTAGTGAACTTAGAAAAAAACTTCTTGGTGCGCTTCCAGACAAAATGGTGGCAATGCTTAAAAAGGATTACATTGAGGGCGAAAATAAATAGGAGAAATTATGGAAAAAATATGCCAAAGTTGTGGAATGCCAATGGTAAATAAAGACCAATTGGGCACAAACAAAGACGGCTCTTTAAACGAGTTATATTGCAAATATTGCTATGAAAACGGCGAGTTTGTCGACGATGTGTCAATGGAGGAGTATATAGATATGTGCTCTCGGTTTGGAGCCCAGGCGGGTATGACAAACGAAGAGATGAGACGCTTTTGCGAAAAATTGTTTCCGACTTTAAAGAGATGGAATAAAAAATAACACCTTAAAACTAAGGTGTTTTTTCTTTAAAGGTTTAAAAAATTAAAAAAAGTTCTTAAAATGTGCTAATAAATCCATTTAATGCTTTTAATTAGAAAAAAGTGCACAAAAAAACCGCACATCCATTTTCGATGGGGTAAGAGTAATCCGAATAAGTATCTAGACTCCTTTAAAGCTACCTTATGGCACACGCTTAAATCTATTTAATGCTGCTGTCTTCCGACCCTGACATGGTTCGTAGCAAAACGTTGCACAAGACCTTAAATTCAACATCCAGATAAATATTCTAAAATTATCCTACCTTACACCTAGAATGGCATTCGGCCCTGCATATAGTGGGTTTCAGGAATAGGGCACCACTAGCTCCCCGCCTAGTACGGTATTTTGTATTATAACCCATATTGCGTGCATTTGCAAGTGTTTTAAGTTTTGCTTATGAAAATTTAACTGAAAATGTTGTTGTTTTGCAAATTTCAATTGGGTTAAGCGTCAAAAAAACAAATTTTTCTACAAAACATCGTAATTGCCAATTTTGAAAATGATACATAAAATAAGTTGGAAAAACCTATAAAAAGTGATAAAATTTAGACAGCAAAGAAAATCTTTAAGGAAATTTATATGAAGATAAGCACTAATAGTTCGCAAAACGCGTACAGATTTATTAACGCATACAATAAAATAGAGTCTGGGTTAAGGGCTCAAAACAACTTTGGCACATCGGTCACATACTCCGAGGCGGTTAGGCGCGCTAGCCGAAACAACAGTATTGTTAGAAAATATGAGGACGACCTAATAAGTTATGGAATGCTTAGAAACGCAATTGTGCACAATTCCAACGATCAATATGTTATCGCTGAGCCTTTTGATGAGGTGGTTGCCGACTACGAGCACATCGCAAAACTTATTTGCACGCCACCGCTTGCAATCAACACGTCTTGTGTAAAACAAGTCAAGTGTGTCGACGCAAAAATCAGCCTAGAACAAGCCATTATTTATATAAGTAAAACCGGTTATAGCAGTTTTCCAGTGTATAGCGACGGAATGCTAGTTGGGGTTGCTAATTCTAGCAAAATCACGCAAGAAATAGGCAAACACCTTGCAAATGGCGAGGACATTAAAAGTCTGTTATCAATGAAAATAGGCGACGTCGTGAAACACGTAGGCGAGGAGACTTTTTACACTATTGTCGACAAAAATGTTACAATAGACAAGGTGCTAAATTTGTTTGCCGAAAACAGAAAACTTGCCGTTGTGCTTGTTACTCCTAGGGGAAGCCTAGTAGAAGTTCCAATCGGAATTATTGTTGTGTCCGACATTTTGGAAATCAACAAAGTTTTAGATGATTACAAATAGACTTGACAACCATTGAGATGTGGTATTATAATTAAATCAGTTTAATATCAAATGCGACGATAAAGGACACGTTTTGTCGGGCGAGGCTTTGTAGAGAGCGGGTGGCTGGTGAAAACCCGTAGCAGACCCTTCAAAATATCACCTTTTAGCAGAGCAGACGAAATAATAGTAATTTGCTACGGGCGTTTCCCGTTATCGAAACCGTATGTGATGGCATATTGTTATAAGTGGTTAAATGCTTGTTTTTTAAGTGTTTCTTATAACACATAAAAACAAGTTTTTTTTGTTTTTAATATGTCCTAAAAATTAAACAAAAGGAGAAAAAACAAATGTATAAAAAAGTAGATGCAAATTTAAATTTTCCAAATGAGGAGCAAGAAGTACTTAATTTTTGGCGCGAAAACGACGTAAAAAAGCAGTGTATGTCGCGAAATATTGGCGCTAAGAGGTTTAATTTTTATGAGGGACCTCCAACTGCAAACGGCGTTCCACATTCCGGTCACGTTTTGACAAGAGCACTAAAAGACGTTTTCACAAGATACAAATCAATGCAAGGATTTTTCGTGCCTCGAAAGGGTGGCTGGGACACTCACGGTCTTCCAGTAGAACTTTCGGTGGAAAAAGAACTGGGCATTTCTGGCAAACAACAAATCGAAGAATATGGCGTGGAGAAGTTTATAAAACGCTGTAAAGACGACGTTTGGAAATACGTAGATATTTGGAAAGAGTTTTCCGACCGTGTTGGATATTTTGTAAATATGGAAGACGATTACTATGTGACTTATTATGATAATTATATCGAGAGCGTGTGGTGGGCTTTAAAAGAAATGGACAAAAAAGGGCTACTTTACAAGGGCTATAAGATTTTGCCTAGTTGCCCACGTTGCGGAACGGCACTTAGTTCGCACGAATTAGCGCAAGGATATGAAGACCGCAAAGACACCACAGTTGTTGCGAAATTTAAAAGCGTGGACGAGCCTGACACATACTTCCTTGCTTGGACAACAACTCCTTGGACACTTCCTTCCAACATCGCACTTTGCGTAAATGCAAACGAGGATTATGTAAAACTAAGCGCGTTTGGTGAAAAATATATCCTAGCAAAAGCACTTGTAGGTGCGCATTTTAAGGACGGGGAATACGAGATCCTTGACACCTTTAAGGGTAAAACATTAGAGTTTAAAAAATATGTTCCGCTATTTGACTTTGTTGGCGAAAAGGAGGCTAGCAAGGGCTATTACGTTACTTGCGACGATTATGTAACATTGACCGACGGTACCGGAATTGTTCACATCGCCCCAGCATTTGGTGAGGACGACTCAAAAGTGGGTAGAAAATACAATCTTCCATTTATCCAATTGGTTAATAAGTATGGCAAATTCACCGAAAATTGCGGTAAATATGCTGGCGAGGACGTGTTTAGTAAAAACGACGAAATCGTAGAAGACTTGCGTGCTGTAGGAAAAGTGTTTAAATCCCAAAAACACGTGCATAGTTATCCACATTGCTGGCGCTGTCACAGCCCACTTATCTACTTTGCAAGAAGTAGTTGGTTTGTGAAAACCACCGCGCTAAGACACGATATGGTAAAAAATAACAACACAGTTAATTGGTTGCCAGATAGCGTTAAAAACGGACGTATGGGCAATTTCCTTGAAAACAACATAGACTGGTGTTTAAGCCGTGACAGATATTGGGGTACACCGCTTCCAGTTTGGATGTGTGAATGTGGACATTATCACGTTATGGGGAGCAAGGCTGAATTAAAAGAACTTTGCCATGTTGATGGTGATATCGAACTTCATAAGCCATATGTTGATGCGCTTACTATGATTTGTCCAAAATGTGGCAAGCCTATGCACCGCGAGCCAGAAGTTATCGACTGTTGGTTTGATTCGGGAAGTATGCCATTTGCCCAACATCATTATCCTTTTGAAAATAGGGAATTATTTAAAGAGAGTTTCCCAGCACAGTTTATTTCCGAGGGAATTGACCAAACTCGTGGCTGGTTTTATGCGCTTCAAGCAATTTCCACAGCGCTATTTAACAAGAGCCCATATGAGACTTGTATTGCTAACGGAATGGTTGTGGACGAGCAGGGCAGAAAACTTAGTAAGAGCCTCGGAAACTATGTTCCACCTATGGAAATGCTTAGCAAGATGGGCGCCGACCCAGTAAGATGGACTTTCTATACTGGAAGCCAACCTTGGAACAACTTAATTTTGACCGAAAACACAGTAAGCGAAAGCCAGAAAAAATACTTTGGCACACTTTGGAATACCTATGCTTTCTATGTGCTTTACGCTGACATTGATAATTTTGACCCTACAAAATATTCGCTTAAAGATTGCGAATTGTCGGTTATGGACAAGTGGATTTTGAGCGAACTAAACAAACTTATTGAATATGTTTGTAGCGAACTTGATAAGTTCCATGTAACCGAGAGTAGTAGAGCAATGGAAGAGTTTGTTGACAAACTTTCCAATTGGTACGTAAGACTTTGCAGAAAGAGATATTGGGGCGAGGGATTTAGCGACGACAAAAAATCGGCATATATGACCCTTTACACAGTGTTGTCTACTTACGCAAAATTATCGGCACCATTTACGCCATTTATGAGCGAAACAATTTATCAAAACATCGTGCGCCGATTTGACAAAAACGCCCCAGTGAGCGTGCATTTGAGTGATTATCCGGTGGCAGATAAAAAGATGATAGATAAGCGTCTTGACGAGCAAATGAATTTAGCGAGAGTATACACCGAACTTGGCAGAAGCGCTAGAAACTTGTCGGGAATCAAAAACCGTCAACCTCTTGGCGAGTTGTATTTGACGGACGCAAACAACAAGACCAATTTGCCAGCAAATATTGTTCAAATTTTGAAAGATGAGTTGAATGTTAAGAAAGTTATGCAACACGAGGATTTGTCTAAGTTTGTAAATTACACCTTAAAACCACAACTAAAAACAATTGGACCTAAATATGGCAAAAAACTTAACGCAATCCGCGAATTCTTGACAACTTGCAACGCAATGGAAGTTGTGAAAACAGTTGAGAGTGGCGAAGTATTTAAGACCACAATCGACGGCGAAGAAGTAGAATTTGCAAAAGAGGATTTGCTAATAAGCGTAAGTCAAAAAGAGGGTTATGCGTCGGCTACCGACGGCAATGTTGCTGTTATCCTTGACACACATTTGACCCAAGAACTTTTGGAAGAGGGCGTGTACCGCGAATTTGTAAGCAAAGTTCAAAACTTAAGAAAATCGTCGGGGTACGTTGTAACCGATAGGATTTATATTGAAATTAGCGGAGATAAGAGCGCGGAAGAAATTATCCTTAAATTTGCAAACCAGATAAAGCAAGACGTGTTGGCTCTTGATGTAAAAGTTGGCACGAAAGGCGAATTTAGCGAAGAATTTAACCTTAACGACAAAATGCTAAAAGTAGCAATCAGAAGGTAGTTTTTATGGAAAAATTGAATGTTTTGTACGAGGACAATCACGTAATTGTTGTTTTGAAACCTCAAAATGTTCCCACACAAGAGGACGAGTCAAAAGACCTTGATATGCTAACAATGGTCAAAGACTACATTAAAGAAAAGTACAATAAGCCAGGCAATGTGTATGTTGGGTTGGTTCATAGACTTGATAGACCTACGGGTGGCGTTATGGTTTTTGCAAAAACAAGCAAATCTGCGACACGCCTAAGCGAACAGGTTAAAAATAAAGAAATGACCAAAAAATACCTTGCAGTTACTGTAAAAGTACCTCAAAAAGAACAAGGAAAACTTGTAAACTACTTGCTTAAAAACCCTAAAACAAACACAGTTTCAGTTGTTCCACAACTTACAAGTGGCGCAAAACTAGCCGAACTTGAATACAAAGTGCTAGACTCGGTTAATGATAGGGCACTAGTGGAAGTAAACTTATTTACAGGCAGAAGCCACCAAATAAGGGTGCAATTCAAGCATATCGGTTGCCCACTTGTGGGAGATGCTAGATATGGCGAGTCTACTCCAAACAAAAAACTTGCTCTTTGGGCATATTATCTAAAATTTACACATCCAACAACTGGCAAAACACTTACTTTTAAAGTGTTCCCACCAGTAGAGGAAAGCCCTTGGGACAATTATAATTACACAAAACTTGTTTAATGTTGATAAATTAAAATATGGTAATTAAAAAAATACTGCGGACACCCGCAGTATTTTTTATATCTAATATATTTTAGTATATGCTATAATAACTTATAATAGTTATAAACGCTCTGCAAAATAGAAAAGGGAAGTTTAGTATCCTTGTGTGGCTAATTATGTATGTAAAATCGTTTTTCAAAAATTTAGCGCGTTGTATAATTTATCATTATTATGAATAAAAATGCAATTATTTCTTTTCAACATCTTCGCATATTAAACAATTTGTTGTAAGAAGTGTGCTTGCCACACTTGACGCATTTTGAAGTGCACAGCGTGTAACTTTTGTAGGGTCGATAATTCCCTCTTTTATCATATCGCAATAGGTGTTGTTTAGCGCATTGTAGCCAAAGTTTTTGTTTTTCTTTTGACCTTTTAACACGCTATATGCAATCACACCGCCTTCTAAACCTGCGTTTTCAGCAATTTGTAAAAGTGGGGCAGTAAGGCATTTTAATACTATCTCTGCGCCAGTCCTTTCGTCACCTTTAAGTGAATAAATATGCTTTTTGAGCGCGTTTGTACAAGAGATAAGGGCTGTTCCGCCTCCGGCAACAATTCCTTCCTCAACAGCGCTTTTTGTCGCGCTAATTGCGTCCTCAATTCTAAGTTTTTTCTCCTGCATTTCCACTTCGGTTGCACTTCCAACGCATATCACGGCTACACCGCCTGTAAGTTTTGCTAGTCTATCGGATAATTCTTCCTTGTCGAAATCGCTGTCGGCAAGGGCGATTTGTGCTTTAATCACTTTAATTCGTTCGGCGATTGCTTCGCTGTTTCCTTTCCCTTCGGAAATTGTTGTGCTGTCTTTGGTTACTTTGACCAAATTTGCGCGCCCTAAGTCTTCTAATGTTACGTCTTTTAGGTTTAGATTCAATTCGTCTGATATATTTTTGCCACCTGTGATTACTGCAATGTCTTCTAGGAACGCTTTTTTGCGGTCGGCGTAGGCTGGCGCCTTGACTGCAACCACATTAAGAATGCCGTGTAATTTGTTTACTACAAGCGTGTTGATGACTTCGGTTTCGTAATCGTCGGCGATTATTAGTAGTGGGGCAAGGCTAGAAGTTTTTTCAAGAATAGGCAAAATTTCTTGAATGCTGTTTATTTTTTTGTCGGTTATAAGTACAAAAGAGTCTTTTAGTGTGGCTATCATTTTTTCGGTGTCGGTTGCCATATATGGCGAAACGTAGCCCTTTTTAAACTGCATTCCTTCCACAACTTTTAACTCGCTTTTTAGGGTTTTGCCTTCCTCGACCGTAATCACGCCGTCTTTTCCTACGCGGTCAAACGCGTCGCTAATAAGCCTGCCAATTTCTTCGTCGCCAGCACTAATTGATGCAATTTGAAATATTTCCTTGCTACTATTTACTGGAATGCTTTGAGTTTTTAGTGTCTCCACAACTTTGTCGGTCGCTTTTAAAATGCCTTTTTTAAGGATAATTGGGTTTGCCCCGGCGGTGCAGTTTTTGATGCCTTCCTTAATTATGTTTTGCGCAAGCACGCACGCGGTTGTTGTGCCGTCGCCAGCAAGTTCGTTGGTTTTGATGCTCACTTCTTTTACGAGATTTGCACCCATATTTTCAAACGGGTCGCTTAGTTCGATTTCTTTGGCGATTGTTACGCCGTCGTTTGTGATGAGCGGGGTGGAGTATTTACGCTCCAACACTACATTTCGTCCCTTTGGCCCAAGTGTTATTTTGACCGCGTTGGCTAGTTTGTCAACTCCGCTTTCAAGCCTCTTAATTCCGTCAAATCCGTGTAAAATGTTCTTACTCATTGTTTCCCTCCACAATTGCTAAAATGTCACACTCCTTAATAAGTGTGTAGTTTTCGCCCTCAATCTCAAATTCGCCACCTGCATATTTGTTTACAAGCACGATGTCGCCAAGTTTTACTTCGCCCGTGGTGTCTTTGCCAAGCGCTAAAACTTTCATTTTTTCGCTTTTGTTGTCGCTAGGCATTATAATTTGGGTGGAGTGGTTTTCTTTAAAGGGTACAACCAAAACCCTGTCGTATAAAGGTTTGATATACATATTTTTCTCCTATATTAAATATTTATATTTATTTAAGCAAAACGCGGTTACAAAATCGTAAGAAATTTGCAATATTTCGCGACCTTAAAAAATATATTTATATTAGTATAAAATCCGCAAAAGGAGAAAAGCAAATTTGTATGCCAAAAACTTTTTCTAAGAACTATGCAAACCGCAAAAAAACCTCTAAATTTAGGACGTTTTTAAGGGTTTTATTGTGGATACTAATAGCCGTGGTTATTTTATTCGTCGGGCGATTTATGGCGGACTTGCTTACCGGAAATATGGGCGGTATTGGTAGCGGTAGAGTAAAACTAAGCGGTGTGGAACTATATGTGCTATCATTTGGCGAATTTGACGACCTAAACGAGGCGCAAGCGTGTGCTGTGTGGGTGGAAAACTCGGGCGGAGCGGGGTATCTATACAACACCGGCAAATATATGGTGGTGGGCAGAACCTATTTAAGCCTTTCGGACGCTCAAAAAGTGCAAGAAAACTTAGGAACACTAAGATATGACCCGAGTGTAATAACCCTTAAAGTTAAGAGTAAATCGCTAAAACTAAAAGGGCTAAATAATGCGGATAAAAAGGCGATTTTGAATGATTTGAATAGTATTAAAAATATCCTAACAAAAGTGGCAGAAATTGATGTCTCAATCGACCGAAACGGGCTTACTAACATCGGGGCAAGTAGCGCTCTTAACTCGCTAAAAACCGAAGTGAAAGAGATTAAAAACCACATTACACTTGTAAATCTAGAATACAAAAATGAAAACCTTAACAAGGTTGCAAGTTATTGTAGCGTAGTAGAGGACGCGCTTGATTTGGCAGTTAACAAACTGCTTGTTTCTACGCAAGAAACCAGCGTTTGTAAATATTTGTTGTCGGAAATTGAGTTAAATTACTTTAATTTAGTAAAACAATGCAGTTAAATGTTTTGAATTTTAGAGAAAATGTTGTAATATACTGGTATGAAATTCAAAGAGTATTTAAAAAATAATTGGGTTAGTGTTGTAATAAAATTGTCGATAATCGCTGTGTGTGTTGCTGTGGATTTGATTACGAAGTCTGTTATGGCAAACAAGTTTGGCGAGCGTTTTTCGGCTGGTGAATATGAAAACATCACTGTTATCAAAGGGCTACTTTCCTTTACATACACCGAAAATACGGGTGCTGCATTTAGTGTGTTTAGCAATAGCACGTTGGCGCTAGCAATCTTTTCGGCTTTGTTTATAATCGCGTTTGTTGCAATAGATTATAGCTTCAAAGACAAAAGTCCTCTTTCGGCAGTAGGGTGCGGGCTAATTTTGGCGGGCGCTTTTGGCAACCTTGTAGACAGAGTTTTCCTTCACTATGTCAGAGACTTTATTTCCTTTGACTTTTTGGGCAATTTCCCAATCTGCAACTTTGCGGACGTGTGCATAACGGTTGGCTGTGTGATTTACGCTGTGTACTTTGTTGTGATTGCGATTAAAAACGCGAGGGCGAGCAAAAATGCAAATAACGTTTGATGATAGTCCAATAAGATTGGACATCTTTTTGCATGAAAAATACCCAGAACACACGCGGTCGTTTTTGAAAAATTTGATTGTGGGCGGAGAGGTGCTGGTTAATGGAAAGTCCGTAAAAGCGGGCTTTGAACTAAAAAGCGGAGATGTGATAGATATTAACTTCCCAGAGCCAGTTTCCACAGAGATAAAGCCCGAGAAAATTGACCTTGACATTGTGTACGAAGACGATTATTTCGCTGTTATAAATAAGCCTAAAAATATGGTCGTTCACCCAGCGGTTAAAAATTATTCTGGCACACTTGTAAATGCGTTGTTATATAACATTAAAGACCTTAGCGGGATAAACGGCGTGGTTAGACCTGGGATTGTGCATAGGCTCGACAAAGACACAAGCGGGCTAATTGTAGTAGCCAAAAACGACTTTGCGCACGTAGAACTTAGCAAAGAAATATCCACCAAAGAGTGTCGCAGAATATATAGGGCGGTGGTGGAAGGAAATCTAAAATCCGACACCGGCGAAGTGATTACAAATATTGCCCGCAGTAAGAAAAATAGGCTTAAAATGGCGGTTTCCGATGAGGGGAAATTGGCGCGCACCAAGTATAGGGTGCTAAATCATTTTAACAAATTTGATTATGTGGAGTTTGAGTTAAAAACGGGCAGAACGCACCAGATAAGGGTGCACTGCGAGTATCTTCATCACCCAATTGTGGGCGACCAGTTGTATGGAAGCAAAACCGAAAAAATGTACAAGTATGGGCAGATGTTGCACGCCTACAAACTTATTTTGAGGCACCCAAAAACAAACGAGGTTATGAAGTTTACGGCGCCAATTCCTGCGTATATGCAAGACTTTATTGACTCTTTGCTTTGAAAAAATCTAAAAATATGATATAATCATAATAGAGGTGATTGAGTATGGGTAAAAACAATGTTGGGCTTAGGGCTCTTACAAATATGTTTGCGTACATCGCGATTGTGCTTATTGCGGTGTCTTTGGTTTTGGGAAAACTAAACTTTGCTCCAAATATTTGCAATATTTTCAACAAAATTGCGGAGTATGTGGCGTATGCACTTGTAGGGTTTTCGTCGCTTTGTTATGTGCTAAGCAAACGCAGTATAATTAAGAAGATTATTTGGCTTGCAGCAGTTGTTACAATTGTTGTGATTGTGTTTATCTAACGGGGAAATATGAAGAAGTTTTTTTCTAACAAATTTAATGTGATTTTGATTGTCGCAATTGGGCTTAGTTTTTTGACCCTTGGGCTTTCCACTTTGGTGGATTTTTTCCTTCCAGTAGGGCTTATTGTGTCGGGGTTAACGTGCTTGTATGTTGCGTTTTTGCTCGGCAAAAAAGCGGTGGACAAGTCGCGCGGGAGTGTGACCGACTTTGTTGACCAAGACGACAAAATTGAAAAGAAAAAACAATCCTTTTTGGAAAAGGAAAGTAGGGCCAACCTATATATTTCCATAAGCGGATTTTTGCTATTTGGAGTAATGCTTATATATTTTGCGTTTTCGACACTGAAAATGATGTAAAATTTGCCACATAGTGGCATTTTTTGTTGGCTACACAATAAATAAATTGATATTTTTTGGCATTTCAAATTGCTTAGAAGAGCAAATTGTGTTATACTTATGCCAGACTGAAATAGTTTTTAAGGAGAAACAAATGAAATACGAATTAGCAAAAAAACCAAAAAACATTGTTGAACTTGAAGTAAGTTTGACAGCAGAAGAGTGGAAAACAGAAGTTGATGAGGCGTACAACCGCACAAAAAATAAATATAGCGTAGACGGATTTAGAAAGGGCAAAGTTCCTAGAAAAGTAATTGAGGATATGTATGGTCCTAATGTATTTTTCGAAGAAGCATTGACCGAAGCATTCAGCAAAGCATACGACACAGTTTTAAAAAAGGAAAAGGATCTTGATCCTATTGACGCTCCCGACCTAAGCGTTAAAAAACTTGACGACAAGGGTGTTGTTATCCTTGCTAAAATCCCTGTAATGCCAGAAGTTACACTTGGCAAATACACAGGTTTTGGAATAAGCGTTGCACCTAAAAAAGTTACTGATAAAGACGTTAAGGCAGAACTAGAACACGTTCAGATGCACCACGCTCGTTTGATTGAAAAAGACGGCGCTGTTGAAATGGGCGACACTGCTGATATCGACTTTGAGGGTTCGGTTGATGGCGTGCTATTCGAAGGTGGCAAGGCTAAAAACTACGAGTTGGAAATTGGAAGCAAACAGTTTATTGACACATTTGAGGAACAACTTGTTGGCCTAAAAGCAGGCGAGAAAAAGGACGTTATCGTTAAGTTCCCAGAAGATTATCCAGCACCAGACCTTAAAGGTAAAACTGCAAAATTTGATGTTACTGTAAACGCTGTTAAGAGAAAAGAACTTCCTGCAATCGACGACGCATTTGCTAGCGACGTAAGCGAATTTGAGACTTTGGAAGAATACAAAAACCACATCAAAGAGCATATGGAACACCACGCTGTTGAAAACGCAAAAATTGAGACCGAAAACAAAATTATCGACGCTATCGTTAAGGAAGTTAAGGTTGATTTGCCAGACCAACTTGTAGAGCACGAACTTGACCATATTATGCAAGATATGGAATATAGATTGATGTATCAAGGTTTAAAACTTGAAGATTATGCCAAATATCTAAACAAAACAGTTGACGAACTTAGAACCGAGAGAAAACGCGATGCTGAAAAGAGCCTAAAAATCCGTTTGGCAATGCAACAAATCTTGAAAAACGAAAAGATTGATGTAACAAAAGAAGAAGTTGATGCTAAGATTAAAGAAATGGCAAAAACTGCTCAAAAAACTATTAAGGAATACAAAGAGACTTTGACTGACGAGAGAATCAATTACATCAAAAACGACATTTTGATGGACAAATTGCTTACTTTCTTGGTTGAAAACAACAAATAATTGACAGATTAAGGAGAATACTTATGTTAATTCCTATGGTCATCGACCAAACAACTAGGGGCGAGCGTAGTTATGATATTTATAGCCGTTTGCTAGAAGACAGAATTGTGTTTGTTTCGGGCGAAATCAACGACGATATGGCAAACACAGTTGTTGCCCAACTTATATTTTTGGAGGCTAAGGACCCCAACAAGGATATAAGCCTATACATCAATAGTCCGGGCGGAAGCGTTACTGCTGGAATGGCAATATACGATACTATGAACTTTATTAAATGCGACGTGTCCACGATTTGCATCGGAATGGCTGCGTCAATGGCATCGTTTTTGCTATCAAGTGGCGCTAAGGGCAAAAGGCTTATTTTGCCTAATAGCGAAGTTATGATTCATCAGCCACTTGGCGGAGCACAAGGTCAGGCTACTGACATTGTAATCACTGCAAACCATATTACAAAAATCAAAAACAATATGATAAAACTTTTGAGCGAAAATACTGGTCAACCTGTGGACAAGGTTGAAAAGGATATCGACCGAGATAATTATATGAGTGCGGAAGAAGCCGTTAAATACGGAATTGTAGATAAGGTTATTGAAAAACGCACCTAAAAAAGTGCTGGGCAACCAGCATTTTTAAGTTAAGGAGACTTATATGAGTGAAAATTTAAATCAAACAAAATGCTCATTTTGTGGCACAATAGCGCACGACGGAATGGAAATGGTGGTTAGCCCCGACGGAAAATCGTATATTTGTTCCGATTGTGTTAAGACTTGCTCGGAAATGTTTAATATGCAAAAAGGCGCCGAAGTAATCGATTTGCCATCGCCCGAGAAAATCAAGGAAATGCTAGACGAATACATTGTGGGGCAGGACGACGCTAAAAAGGTTTTGGCAGTTGCGGTGTACAACCACTACAAGCGCATAAACCACAACCTAAATAAAACAAGCGTTAAGGAAGACGGCATCGAACTTGATAAAAGCAACGTTTTGCTTATTGGCCCTACCGGAACCGGCAAAACAATGATTGCCCGCACACTTGCAAAGATACTAAAAGTCCCTTTTGCACAAGCAGACGCGACAACACTAACCGAAGCGGGTTATGTGGGCGAAGATGTTGAGAATATCCTTTTGAAACTTATCCAAAACGCAAACTACGACATCGCAAGCGCTGAGCGTGGGATTATCTACATCGATGAGATTGATAAAATTACCAAAAAAAGCGAAAATGTAAGTATTACGCGTGACGTGAGCGGAGAGGGTGTTCAGCAAGCGTTGTTGAAGATTATAGAAGATACTACCGCGTCTGTTCCGCCTCAGGGTGGCAGAAAACACCCTCATCAAGAGTGTTTGCAGATAAATACCTCCAACATTTTGTTTATATGTGGCGGTGCTTTCGTTGGGCTAGACAAAATAATTGAAAGCCGTATCAACAACACTTCTCTTGGTTTCTCTGGCGAAGTGAAAAAAGAGAAAAATGCTAGCGCGTTTATAAAACAAATTCAGCCACACGACCTAATAAAATACGGTCTTATCCCAGAATTTGTGGGCAGACTTCCAATTGTGGTTGGATTAAACGAACTTGACGAAAATGCGCTTGTAAAAATAATGAAAGAACCTAAAAATGCTCTTATTAAGCAATACAAAACGCTGTTTAAAATGGACAATGTTGATTTGGACTTCCAAAATAGCGCAATAAGATATATCGCAAAGAGGGCAATCACGCTTAACACTGGTGCGAGGGGATTAAGGACGATAATCGAAGAAAATATGCTTGACACTATGTACAAGGTTCCGTCCGATAGGTCGATTAAAAAAGTTATCATTAAAGCGGACGACGACAAACTGATTGTCGAAACTGTCAAAGCAGACGACACTCCTTGCCACGAGAGTGATGAGAAATGTTCATAAAGCACGGAAAATCCGTGCTTTTTTGCTACTTTGCATAGTAGTGTGAGCGATAAATAATATTGCGCAGTTAATGACAAAACTAACCACAAATCATTTTGTAAAAACCCACTTTTGTGATATATTATTTTTGGAGAAAATATAATGAAAATATCGTCGGCAAAATTTGTTACTAGCGTGGCAGATTCCAATTTAATAATGAACGATACTTTGCCACAAGTAGCATTCGTCGGCAGAAGCAATGTGGGCAAAAGTAGCCTTATAAATATGCTTGTTGGACAGAAAAAACTTGCAAAAACCAGCAGTATGGCGGGCAGAACACGGCTTATAAATTACTTTAAGGTAAATGAGGCGTTTTATTTTGTAGACCTTCCAGGATATGGCTTTGCCAAAGCAAGCGCGCGCGAAATAGAGGGCTGGCAAGGCTTAATAGAGCCATATTTGGTGGACAATGAGAGGCTAAAAGTGGTGTGTATGCTAGTAGATGTAAGGCACGAACCAACCGACCTAGATAAGCAAATGTTTAAGTTTTTAAATTACTACAATATTCCTACGCTTATAATTGCGACCAAAAGCGACAAGTTGTCGAAAGCCCAACTAAGTCGGGCAAAGTTGGTGGTTGCAAACGGTCTAGGCGTGGGCACTTCAAACGTGGTTTGCACAAGTAGTGAAGATGGCTATAATAAAGAGGAAGTGTTGTCGCGAATTGAGAAAATGTTAGAGGAGGGGGAGAATGGACAACAAAAAGTTGATTAACATACTAAGTATGTTTGCGGTTTTTTTGGTAATCCCAATGATGTTTAGCACCTTTTTCGACGGTTATTCAATCGTGAGCAAGGGCGTGCAAACCAACGCACCATATCAGGTGTCGATTTTTGAATATCTTAATCAGCGCAGTGTGGTACTTACCTTTTCCTTTTTGTTTGCGCTTGTACTAATTCTTGCTGTTCTTGCCAACATCGTGTACACCATAAAACTTACAATAAACAAGGAAAATGGCGGTGTTTTAAGGTTTTATTTTGCAATCTTTATTATGGTGAGCGCCATTCTAACCTTTGTGCTAACATTGGTGTTTTGCGTGTCGCACACCCAGTCGGACGGCAATTCCGCCCTTAACTACAACGTGGGTGGCTGTATGATTTTGATGCTTGTTTGCGGGCTTGTGATAGGCATTCTCAACCTTGTTTGCTATTTTCTTGCAAATAAAAAAAATAATGTCGAAAAATAATTTGACAATACTAGCGTTTAATTGATATCATTTTAATGATTTTAGGAGATATGTGTATGAAAACTAAACAACTTGTTCTAAAAATTGTGGCGTGCGTGCTTAGCGCGTTGTTTATATTGCCTTTGTTTTTGAACTTCTTAGGTTATAGGGTGGGCGATGTGCGAAACGCTTACAGTTATTCCGCATTCAATGGGGTTACTGACCCGCTTGTAGTTATCGCACGTGTTTTGTATATCATTAGTTTGGTTTTGGCTATAATTATGTTGGTTTCTATCGTGTTGCAGTTCTTCTTTAAACACGAACTTATCAATTGGTTTGTAATCGGCTCGGCAGTGCTTGTGATTATCTGTGCTTCTTTGAGTTTTATCTCGGCACTTCTTTACTGCGTTAGCATTTCCAATTCCAACATTATTTGGTATCCATCTTTTGGTTGTTATGTTATCTTGGCTTTGGGACTTGTTACACCAGTGCTTGCCTTGTTTAGCAACCGTAAATAATTAGGTCAATATAAAAAGCACCGCGTTTTGCGGTGCTTTTTTGTAGCCAAAATTTATGTTGATTACGCTTAAAAGCGCTAATTCACAACAGGGTTTTGCATTGGATAAAGCGGTAAATCGAAGAATCCACTGCAAACGTCTTGGGTAAATTCTTGGCAAGGCGGAATTTTAACATAGCCATAACTAGGCACTAAAATGTCCGCATCAACAACAACTTTTGTGATAATTGCTATGCAACAGTCGATAGTGAAAGTATCAGGACCCACATATTCGCCGTCAATGCCCATACAGGTAGCAAACGCTTCAATTCTGAAAGGAACGATTGAAGGTTGTGGAACATATAACACAACGTCTTGATTAACAATAATTGTGCTACGAGCAGTGCCGGTAACGTTGTTTGCGTCGGTGTAGGTTATGATAACTGGTATAACCACATCGCCCGTAACTCTTGCAAAACAAGGTCTGTCGTCAAAACGGTCAACGGTAAGGTTGTTGATAGTAACGTCCCCGCCCACGCATTGCGCACTAACAAAAGCTAGTGGAAGGGTAGGATTTGCTGGGTTGTAACCGGTTGTTGTGATAGTAAGATCGGTTTCCTGAATCTGTCGCATGCAGGCGTCAAAGATTTTAGTGGTATGTATTGCTGTTTTTTCGCACAAGCCAGTTAAAGGATTGCCTGTAAGTGGACCAGGAAAACAATTTTGTCGTACTCCCGAATAAAATGACATAATCCTCTTGACCTCCTTTATTTAATAAGCCTGTATACTTTATACTATGCACATCGCCTTGAAATTGTTTCACTAAAACTGCATTTGAGGACTAAGTGAAATTGTTGTCGTGGGCTTAATATGGGGCTCACTCAGTAAGTAGTCAACATTAAACAAAATGTTTGTTTTTTGCCTCGCCCTTGTGGTATACTAGGGCATAAGGAGAAATTGACAGTTGAAAGTTTTTAGTATAAGCGACTTGCATCTTAGCATCAATAGCAACAAGCCTATGGATATTTTTGGGCCAGTTTGGGAAAATTACTTGCAAGATATCGAGTCGAGTTGGAACTCGCTCGTAACCGACGACGACATTGTGCTAATCCCTGGCGACATCTCGTGGGCAATGTACTTAGAAGATGCGATTGCGGACTTAAAATATATATCGCAGTTTAAGGGGAAAAAGGTTTTGTTGCGTGGCAATCACGATTACTGGTGGAAGAGCATATCCGACCTTAGAGCGCACTTGCCCGAAGGAATGTACGCCATTCAAAACGACGCGATCAAGTTTGGAAACGTGATTATTTGCGGTTCTAGGGGCTGGGTAGTGCCCGAAATAAGCCACAAAACCCCAGAAGACGAGAAAATATACAAGCGCGAAGTTATTCGCCTAGAACTAAGCCTAAAAGAAGCGGTTAATATGCGACAGGACGGCGATATAATCATCTGCCTTACACATTATCCGCCATTCAATAGTCGCCACGAGGATAGCGACTTCACGCGCCTTATGGAAAAATACGGCGTAAATAAGGCGGTTTTTGGACATTTGCATAGTTACGACAAACGCCAAAGCCTCACATATCACAAAAATGGCATCGACTACTTCCTTACAAGTTGCGACCTAGTGGGAAACAAACTTGTGGAAATTTTGTAACACCTAAATTTAAAAATCGGACGGATTTTATTTTACTTTGTTTTGAATATTTAGTAATATTATAAGTACAAGGAGTAGGGTCTAAAAGGTAAAATGCAAGAAAATGGAAAACCAACTAAACAGAAAAAACGACTAAACCTAAAGTTAGTCTTGCTTTTTTCGTGCGCACTTTTGGTGTGTATGGTTATTACGTTTAGCATAACCCTTGCGTACTTCGGCGGAAGTTCCGATTCGATGAGCGCATCGCTGTACCTAAAATCGCCCCTTTACATAGACGACGACGCTACAAAAACAAACATTAGCCTCGACAAATATATGATCCCGGGCGTCAACATTTTGCCAACATGCGAACTTTCACTTAAATCGGGTACCGAACTTACTAACTATAACCCTGAGGCTGTAACCAACGCACTTGTGAGGTTAAAGGTGGACTTCGCGGGCGATATGGCTAGTTATCTTAGCGTGGGCGTCGCTTATGCTGATGTGTATAAGACGGCTACCGCGTCTGGTATGACCGACGCAAACAAGGTTGCGCGCCTTGTAAAACACTCCGACAATTACTGGTACGTTGTGGCGGACACTTCGGCTACTTCGGTGACCGCATCTTCGCTTATGTACGTGGTTCCGCTTAGCACCAACTCTGGCACAGCGTCGCTAATGTTCAAACTTCAATTTAACGTCGCTACCACATTCGCAAACGACAAGGGTGGTAAAACTGCAACCGCAACCATAGAGTTTAAGGCTATCCAAGCCGATTTCTACGAGGGTAGTAGCACACCACTAGACAAAACTATCGCAAACGCCAAAAAGATTTTCGATAGCGAAGTATAAGGCCTTTATATATAAATATATAAGGATAGTAAAATTTGTAGAAATTTTGAAAATTTTAGCCAAATTTGTTTTACAAAGTAAATAGATTTTGGTATTATACCTATGAATATAAGTACAATTACTGCTAAAACTAAATTAAGAAAAATGGGAAAAAATAGTTTTAAAGGGTGAAAAATGGATAAAAAGAAACAAAAGAAAAGGAAAAAACGCATTATAAGCGTTGCAGTTATCGCAACAGCATTTTTGCTATGCATTATGGCTACCTTTGGTGTAACAATGGCATACTTTGGTGGTAAGTCGAGAGAGGATAGTGCTACTATGACACTTAAAACCGCTCTTTGGGTTAACTCAAAAGGTTTGACAAGTTTCAGTGGAAAGTACGTTTCTCCTAGCCAAGCACTTACTCAGTCTTGTGAAGTTTCGGTTAAATCTTCCAATCAGTCAACAGGTACGGCCGTTACAGGTAATCCCGCATCAGACGCTTTACTAAGAGCAACCATTACTTGGAATCTTGGCGGAATCGCTGCTACTGGTTCTAGTACGGTTACTTCATTTGATGTTACAGTTGGTTCAACTGCTGCCGCTGCTAAACTTATGAAATGGACTTCTGGCACAGATGCAGATAACAACTGGTATTTGGTAGATAAATCTACTACAACTATGTCTGGCGATGCTACTATGTACACTATTAAGACATCTACTGCTGAACAAACATTAAAATATAACCTAACATTGACTGTCCCATCTAGTATTGACAACGACGATGTTAAAGGTAGTGCAACATCTAAGGAAATTAAAGTTACTATTCAATATAGTGTAGTTCAAGCAGACTTCTACAATGGTGGTACTTCTGCTGTTGCAAAAACAGTTAAAAATGCAAAAGGAATCTTTGATGCAACAACCGGAGATGCTGCTTACGGAAATTAAAATACAAATTAAAAATCACTTGGGTATTTCAAGTGATTTTTTTGTGTAATATTTTCGTGTAATATAATTCCCCAAAAAATTACATAATTCGTATAAGAGTGGGCAAAATAGTAGTGTAAACATAGGAAAAACGAGACCAACATTCGACCAAATTATATATATATTTCTATATATATAAAGTTTTCTACAAATTTTCTAAAAATGTGCTAAATTTGTTTTACAAACCTCGTTTTTTTCTATATAATACAAGTATAAAAACCATATAAAAAATAAAAAAAGGAGAATAAAATGGAAAATAAAAAGAACAAAAAGAAATTGTTCGCTATCATCGGCGCCTCAGCACTTGCTTTCATCCTTACTATCGCTCTTAGCGTTAGCATCACCCTTGCTTACTTCGGTGGTACAAAAGAAGGATCTGCTACAGTAACTATGGATGCAGCAGTAACAGTTGATACTGCAACAGTTACAACAACACAAGTTAAAAAAGCATTACCAGGACAAAAAATTGATTTTACTGGTACCGCTACAGTTGCTTGTGGTGAAAATGGTGCGTTCCTTGCAGCAAAAATTGATACAGTGGCTGTAGATGAAACAACAGCAAAAATCGAAGGTGTAGATCTTACAAATGCCACATTTGCTGGTTGGAAGAAACATACCGATGGTTACTACTATTATACAGGTGCTGCAGATGAGAATGGAACTGCTCCTAAAGCAATTGAAGCAGGCAGCCAAACTCTTGCAGGCTCTTTCGTACTAAGTGGTACAGCGCTTACAAATGCTAATGCTAATCAAGCTATCAAAATTACTGTAACGTTTGTTGCAGTGCAGGGCGTTGCATTTGATACTACTGGTAATCCAATTGCAAATCCAACATTTGACAATGTATCTGCAATGGTTACAGAAGTTACAAAATAATTATTTGTAATATAATTTAAAAACTAAAAAAATACTAACTTATAAATAGTTAGTATTTTTTGTTTTTAAATAAATATATATTGATATTATTATATTATATATTTTTATATTATTGTTAGTATTAGTATCAAACCATAGAGATGTGTATGTTCGAGGAGTTTATATGGTACCAGCAAAGTGCGATTTTATACTAAGTGTACTTTTAATAAAAACCGATTGTTGCCCACAAAAATCAAATAAACAACCTTAGAGGACAAAAAAATACTAGGCGAAACCCGTCTAGTATTTTTTATTAACTTAATCTATTAAGCAAATGTGCAACCAGCAACATCAGCGAAAATTGTTTGCATAACAGTATCAGTAAATGCTAAGTCAGCCCAAGTACCTTCAACAGGACCTGTTGTACCATATTGAACTGCTACCATAATAGCGTTGATTTGTGCAGCAGCAACTGCAGTATCAGCAGCATCATTTTTCAATGTTGTAGGAACTGTATAAGTACCAGCAAGTGCAACTGTTGTACCAGCGGTTGTAGCATCAACTTGTGTAAGTTTTGCATCTGTACCGTACACATATACTGTGTATTTTTTAGTTGTTTCACCAGTAGTGATTGATGCCGATTTAGCAGATTTTGCCCAACCTGTAAAACCTGTGATTGCAACATCAGCCTCACCGTTTTTCTCAACTAAAAGAATTACGGCTGCTTTTTGTGAAGTGCTAGATTTGATTGAACCACTAACACCTACATTGATGGTTTGTCCTGGAAGAACATCGTCAGCTGTACCAGTCATCGAAAGTGTTGCACCCTCTGCATCAGTATTGATGAAAACACTGCCGCCAAGTGTTACTGTCGTACTACCTGTAGCTTTACCACCGAAGTAAGCAAGGGTGATGCTAACGCTAAGAGCGATAGTAAGGATGAAAGCAAGTGCTGAGGCGCCGATGATAGCGAACAATTTCTTTTTGTTCTTTTTATTTTCCATTTTATTCTCCTTTTTTTATTTTTTATATGGTTTTTATACACACTCAGTTATATTAGATTAACCTTATTCAAATTTAGCGAGTGGTTATGGTGCGAGCGGAAGTGTAACAAAAAAAACCGCTAGATTTAACGGTTTTAGTAGTCTTTGAATAGTACCTATTTTATAGGGTAGTTGCAAAGGTCGGAAGTAGATACTTTTTTGTATTCTATGTGTTCGCGATAGTCTGGGGTGCGTTCGGTGTCTTTTCTATCTATTTTGACGGTGTTAACCGATTGAATTGAGTCCATAATTTCGCTTATGCCCATATATATTCTATCGTTCTTTTTGGTGTCTGCAATACGGTTGTATTTCTCTTCGATTTCTGCTTCTGTTTCGTCGATAAGTTGTAGAGTAGCATATTCCTCAGAAGTAGGGCGAACGTGTGCTGACAAAAAGTCTTCGTCAATTTTATTCATTCTATCGGAATACGAAGCCACGTTGTCAATACCTTGTTTGTGGTCGGTCATAAGTGTAACCGTATCGTCTGCGATTGCTTTAAGTTCGATATCTTTTAGGGAAAACAATTTTTTCTTAGTGTTTTCAGGTAGCGTTTTAATCTGAGAAGCAAGTGTCTCGATGCCTTGTGCGATAACCTCAGGGTCGGTCTCGTCGCCTCTAAGCACAAACATTTTGTCGAATTGTTCTGGCGATAACGCGTTTTTAGCGGAGTTTTTGCGAGCATACAAAGCAAGTTTTTCTGCTAGTGTTTCGCCTTTGATGTGTGGGGTGCTTTTAATGTGACCCATACAGTAGTGTTTAAAAACCTTATACCAGCCCATAACTGTCTCTGGGAATTTATCCATATCGTCCAAAAACTGAGGGATAACCTTAATAAGTGGACCCTTTTGTTCGGATACGACCGATGTTTTTCTAGTTGCTGTTTTACCTATATAAAACAATTTTTCGCGCAAATATGCGTCCAAAATAAAATCTGACATATTTCCTCCTAATGTCTTTAACATAGTTATTATATCACAAAATTGCATAAAAATCAACATTTATCCGCTAATATTCATTATGCGGAGGGGTGTGTATGAATTTTTATTCATAAATTTTTGAATTTTTTTATAAAAATACATTATTTTGGTTGGTTGATTTTTTAAACTATTGTATAATTATGAGTGTACAAGGAGATGCAAGTATGATTATACGTAGTGGACCGGAGCGTCACAGTTTTGACGACAGGCGCAGGCTTAGAACTCAACCTTTCAATCTTAAAACTGATGAGAACGGCGAGAAAGGGCTTGTGGTTTTGTGTTGTGAAGACACGCTTCAAGACGGGACAAAACTTAAATACATTGAACTTTGGGACAGAGTTGATCTTGCCGACATTATGTCGTCGAAGCAGGTTGCGGAACTTAGTTCGGTAGAGCAAAGTAAGTTGTTTGCTACGAGAGCATATGCGCGTGTCGATGTGCAAAATAGGATCCAAATCCCTCAGAGGATTGCGTCTTATATAGACGAGGAAAAAGATGTTGTGACTATGCCAATCGTTAGAAGCAACGAGGACGGCGTGGTGCGCGGGGTGGCCGTTTTCAAGGAAAAGGACTACGTAAAACACATCGATCCTAGCATTGGAAAAGCAAAGAGTAGAAATGGAAAAGCATAATATATTTAGCCACGTTCCTGTTTTGCTGGACGAGTGCATTGACGGGCTTAACATAAAACCTAACGGGATTTATGTTGACGGCACTTTGGGTGGTGCCGGACACAGCAGTGTTATCGCCAGCAAAATAAAGGGTGGCAAACTGATTGGAATCGACAAAGATGAAGATGCGCTTTCGTCTAGCAAAGAGCGACTTCAAAAATACGATTTTGTGACTTTTGTAAAGAGCGATTTTAAGAATTTTAGGAAAATACTAGACGACCTTAAAATTGACAAGGTTGACGGGATTTTGCTTGATTTGGGCGTGAGCAGTTATCAAATTGACACGGCGGAAAGGGGATTTTCCTTTAAGCACGCTGGCCCGCTTGATATGCGAATGGACAAATCGCAGGATTTTAGCGCATTTGATGTAGTTAATGAGTATTCCGAAGAGAGGTTAGCAAAAGTAATTTTTGAGTACGGCGAAGAGAAGTTTTCGCGTGCGATTGCGCGAAACATCGTGAAAGAGCGCGCGCTTAAACCGATTGAAACCACCGAAGAACTTAATGCGATTGTGGAAAAGACTATTCCGCGAAAACTTTGGGGAAGCGGGGCGAGCAAAAAGACTTTTCAAGCGATCCGTATCGAAGTTAACGGCGAACTTAGCGGGCTAGAACAAGTTATACGCGATATGATAGAGAGTCTAAACAGTGGCGGGCGACTTGCGATAATAACATTCCATTCGCTGGAAGACCGTATTGTAAAAAACGTTTTCAAGGAATATTCGACCGATTGTCTATGTGACAAGCACCTGCCTACGTGCATTTGTGGGCACAAAGCGACTGTGCGACTTGTTAATAAAAAACCGATTTTGGCAAGCGACGAGGAGCAAGAGCGAAATTCGCGAAGCAGTTGCGCAAAACTAAGGATAATAGAAAAACTATAAAAGGAGATGAGGATTATGTCGGCTTACAAAAAACTAATGTTAAACAACAAGTCGTTGGCTGAAACCACCGATGAAGTGGAACAAAGCGCTATTGACACTCAGGTCGACAAATTTAAAACCGATTATTCGGCGGACAAGTTTAATGAACTTTGCAATGAATTTGAGAGTATCACGCTTGACAAAGACACGGACACCGTGACTCAGGCAAATGTGCGTGATGTCGAAAAAGTTTCGGCACGTGCAAAGTTGTTTTTGGTGTCGACATTACTTGTTTTTTCACTTGTTTTATTTCTATTTATTTACAACTTTGTTGTTATAAATCGCATGCAGAACAGCATAAACTTATTGCAAGATGATGCGATCTATCAAGAGTACCAGGCTGGACAAAAAGCCAAAAAGTTGGACGAGCTTACCGATGACGAAGCAATCAAGGCTAAGCTTGACTCTATGGGGTACGCCGAGGGGGCATCGGAAAATGCAACCCAAATCACTGTTGGCAGTGGGGCGTCCGAGAGCGTAAGATCCAATTGGTTTGACAGGTTCTGCGGATTTATAGGGAGCATTTTCGGAGGTTAGAATTTGCTTAACAATTCAATATATTCTTTACAAAAGAGGTTACTGGCAGTTTTTGTGCTTGTAGCCTTTATTTTTTTAGCCATTATAGTTAGGCTGGGGTACTTGCAACTCTTTAAGTCCGATTGGTTAAACGCCAAGGCATCTGAGCAGTGGTACAGGTCGTTGCCTCTGACGGCAGAACGTGGGGTTATCAAAGACTGCAACGGCAACAGTCTTGCCGTGAGTTATTCGACCTACGATGTTTATGTGCGACCAGGGAGCGTAAATGACGCAAAAGGCGTTTCGCTAATCCTTTCGTCAACACTTAATATGGATTATGACCGTATTTACAACAAGGTTATCAACAAAAAACTGAGCGAAGTTTGCATTAAAATGCAGGTTGATGAGGCCACTAGCAAAAAACTTATTGCCGAAGCGCTTGAAGGTGTGGTGTTTTCGAAAAACAACAAGCGATTTTATCCTTACGGCGACCTTATGACGCAAGTGCTTGGCTTTACTACAATAGATAATGTTGGACAGAGCGGACTGGAACTATATTATGACAAATACCTTAAAGGCACCAACGGCTATGCGTTGGAGGAAAGTGATGTTAACGGGCGAAAAATTGACAACAGCCTAAGCAAATTTATTCCAAGTGTAAGCGGGCTCAACCTAAATCTTACGATTGATGTAAACATTCAAAGGTTTTTGGAAAGTTCGCTCAATAATCTTATGGCAGAGCAAAAGCCAAAAACTTGTACTGGGATTGTGATGAATCCAAACACGGGCGAAATTGTCGCAATGAGCACAAAACCTAGTTACGACCTAAACAACGTGCCACGTAGCGACCTTCAAACTCTTCTTGACGCGTCGAGAAACGTTTCAATTGTTGACGTGTACGAGCCGGGAAGTACATTCAAAGTTTTGACAATGGCGTCCGCACTTGAAACGGGAGTTGCGCATCTAAGCGACAGGTTTTACGACCCGGGTTACAGAATTGTGGACGGAGAGAAAATTAAGTGCTGGAAACTTGTTGGGCACGGCAGTCAGTCGTTGACGGAAGGGTTGTGTAATAGTTGCAACGCGGTGTTTGTTGACCTTGCGCTACGACTTGGAAAAGACCGAATGTACGATAGATTTAATTGCTACAACTTAGGAAAAACGCTCGGCGTAGATTTTATGGGCGAGTCGACGGGGATACTTATGAACAAGCAAAGTGCAAAAACGGTCGATGTGGCGCGTATGGGGTTTGGGCAAGCGATTGCCGTGAGTCCAATTCAGCTTATTTCGGGGATTTGTAGCGTAGTGAATGGCGGAAAACTAATGCAACCATATTTTGTGAAAAGCATAACGGACACCGAAGGGGAAATTATGTACAACAATTCGCCAACTGAGATACGTCGTACAGTTTCCAAAGAAGTAAGCAGTACTATGCAAAGTATGATGGAGGCGGTTGTAAAACAATATAGTGGGTTTTACGCATTTATTCCAGGCTATCACGTTGGTGGCAAAACAGGTACTACGCAAAAGTACGAAAATGGCCGTATTTCAGGGAAATATATCGCATCGTTTGTGGGAACTTTTCCGGCGACAAACCCTGATTATGTGATCTTAATTTTGGCGGACGAGCCATCTGGCAGTAGCTATTATGGAAGTGTTGTTGCAACGCCTTATGCTAAGCAAGTAATCGAAAATATAATAGAATACAAGCAGTATCCGCCAGAGAATTTGGAAGAGGATTTGAAAAAAGTTGAGAAAAACATAACGCTACCAAACGTTGTGGGAATGGAGATAAGCAAGGCAATTTACACAATGCAAAGTTTGGGCTTGTATGTTGAGGTGGAGGGCGAAGGAAGTGAGGTTGTTTCACAATTCCTGCCAGCAGGGGAAATGGTGTGCAAAAATTCAGTTGTTGTTTTGACGACTTAAATAAGGAGATATTAAATGAAGCTTACAAAATTGATTAAAGATATTGAGGTTAAAAAACTACTTAACTTTAAAAATGTCAATGTTACAAATCTTGGATTTGATTCGCGAGAAATGGAAAAAGGTGGGTTGTTTTTTGCAATAAAGGGCAATAAATTTAATGGCGAGGATTTTGTGGCTGAGGCGATAGATAAGGGGTGCTCTGCCGTAGTGGTGGAGCGCGAAATGAAAGTGTGTGTGCCGCAAATCATTGTGGACAATGTAAGAAAAACTATGGCGCTCGTGGCTAAAAACTTTTATGGAAAATCCGATGAAAAACTAAAAATAATAGAACTTATCGGAACCAACGGCAAAACAACAACCGCTACAATTATCTACAATATTTTAAAAGATAGTGGCAAAAAAGTTGGGCTTATAGGGACTAATGGCGTAATGATAGGTGAGTTTAGTTTTCCAAATTTTTTGACCACTCCTGACCCAATTGACTTGCATTATATTTTCAATCAAATGGTGATGTTTGGAGTGGAATATTGTGTAATGGAAGTGAGTGCGCAAAGTATTTATTATGACAAAGTGAGTGGCATAGATCCGGACATTGTGGTGTACACAAATATCACTCCAGAACATCTTGATTTTTTTGGTGATATGGAAAACTACGCTAATACAAAAATAAACTATATCCTTAATAATAAAAACGCGAAAGTAATTGTTAATTCTGACGATGAATATGGACAAAAAATGCTAAAACAAAGAGAAATGATATCGTATGGTATTTTCAACCCAGCAGAAGTTTTTGCTATTGACATCAATATGACCCTAAGAAAATGCGGATTTGTATGCAATGCGTTTGATGATGTCTTTGATGTGGTAAGTGGATTTGTGGGAGACTACAACGTGTACAATGTTTTAGCAAGTATTGCAGTGGCAAAAATTTTAAATATTGATACAAGAATCATACAAAACACATTAAAAAACCTAAAAAAAGTTGACGGAAGGTGGGAAGTATTTGATTTTGATAACAATAATAAAGTTATTGTGGACTATGCGCACACGCCAGATGGGTTTAATAAGGTTCTAAGCCTTGTAAAAAGCCTTAGAAAAGGTAGAATTATTACGCTTTTTGGCTGTGTGGGTTATTCAAATGCTGAAAAACGCAAACAAATGGGGGATATTGTCAAAAAGTATAGTGATTTTGCCATTATCACGTCGGATAATTTAAGTGATAGGGATTTTAACAAAATGTTTAGGGAAATTGGCATTGATAAGTTTTATGCAAAAATTGAGGATCGAAAGCAGGCGGTTGATTTTGCTATGAGTTTGCTTGATAAAAACGACACGTTGTTGCTACTTGGCAAAGGGGCGGAAACTATTCAAAAGACAACCGATGGAGATGTGGAATATTCGGAAATAAAATTGATACAAGAATATCAAAAAAGGAACAATGTTGGGTAAATATTGGGTATTTATTTTAGGATTTTTTGTTTCGCTGATAGTCGCGCCTTTTGTAATTAAGCTTGCGACAAAACTTAAATGTGGCCAAAATATCCTAAGTTATGTTGACAAGCATAAAAGCAAACAGGGCACGCCAACAATGGGTGGTGTAATATTTTTGCTGTCGCTTTTGGTGTGTTTTCTTGTGGTTTTCAATAAAAATTCGCGATTGTCGGCAATTGTGGTTTTGGTTACTTTTTCATATGGACTTCTTGGTTTTTTGGACGATTTTTTGAAAATAAAACTAAAACACAACGAGGGGCTTAAAGCGTATCAAAAGTTTATCGGTCAGTTTGGTATTGCAATAATTATTGCGCTGTTTGTGTATTATACTTCAATGGTCAGTGACGCAATTATTTTGCCGTTTGGGCTAAAAACTCTAAATTTGGGCTGGGGGATAATCCCTTTTGTGATTTTGTTTTTTGTTGCTGTGACAAACAGTGTAAATCTGACTGATGGATTGGACGGGCTGGCTGGCAGTGTGAGCCTTGTAAACGTTTTGGGTGTAGCGCTAGTACTAACGACTGTAATGACTCGAATAGAATTTCCTGCGCCAATTGAGGAATATCAAAACCTAGTGCTATTATGCTTTGCATTGTGTGGTGGGCTACTTGGGTATTTGGTGTACAATTTTAATCCTGCGAGCATATTTATGGGGGATACAGGTTCGCTTGCACTTGGCGGATTTTTAGCAAGCGTGTTAACTTTTACAAACTTGTATCTTATGATATTCTTTGTCGGAATAATGCTAGTTATCAACACGGCGTCGGTTGTGATTCAGGTGGGCTACTACAAAATGACTAAAAAGAGAGTGTTTAAAATGGCACCGCTTCATCATCACTTTGAACAATGTGGAATTAAAGAGACCAAAATTGTTTTTTGTTATGTTGCAATATCTATCATAATGATGTTGATATCAATAATCATTTTTTAATATAAGGAGGGGAAATGGAATTTGATTATAACAATATTTTAATTTTCGGCTACGGGAAAAGCGGTAAAGCCGTGGAGGATGTTTTAAAAGATATTAAGGTTAAGTACAAAATCTATGATAATAAAATAAAACTTCAAGGTGGCAATTTTTTGTATAGGTTGTCGGCAAAAGTCTTAAAACAATTTGACCTTATTGTGATTTCGCCGGCGGTAAGCATAAACAACAAATACGTAAAACTTGCAGAACGTCTCGGCATAAAAGTGATAGGCGAACTTGAATTCGGGTTTTGGTTTACAAGTGCAGAGGTTGTTGCTGTTACTGGGACTAATGGCAAAACTACAACCACGCACCTTATAAATTTGGCTTTACAAAAAGCGGGATATAAAACTGATGAATATGGGAACATTGGTAACCCTCTTAGCACTGCGTATAAAAAGGACTTGGATTATATTGTGTGTGAGGTTAGTTCGTTCCAACTTGAAAGTACTGATAAATTTGCGCCATACGTGACTGTGTTTTTAAACTTGGCTGAAGACCACATTGATAGACACGGCAGTTTTGAAAACTATGTGAATATTAAAAAATCTATCTTCAAAAATTCTGACGTAAACGACTTTGTTGTGCTTAATGGTGGAGACGAATTATGTAAAGGCTTTAAAGATGACCTTATAGGAAAAGTTGTTTTGTTTAATAGTGAAGCTGGCTTTGAGTTAAAGGGGAACAAACTTACATATTCTGGTGAAGAAGTATTGGAACTTAATGATGTACTTTTGAATTATACATATGGCGACAATATATTGGCGACCGCTGGTGCGCTAGACTCACTTGATGTTAACCTAAATGTACTTAATGAAATTGATGTGGAAGAGAGGATACCGCATAGACTTGAAACATTTTTGGAGAAAGACGGCGTAACGTACATAGACGACAGCAAGGCCACAAATCCGCACTCGACACTTAAAGCGCTTAGTCAAATTGAAGGAAATGTTGTACTTTTATTAGGAGGGTTAGATAAGGATTTTAATTTTGATTTGCTTATTGAAAAACTCCCAAGAAGTGTAGAAAAAATAATTACTTTTGGTAAAGCTGGAAAGAAAATTTTAAAATCTTGCAAAAAGTGTGGCAAACAAGCAATTTATCAAAAGACACTAGAAAATGCCACTAAGTATGTTGTTTCTGTCACAAAGTCGGAAGATGTTGTGTTATTGTCGCCCGCTTGTGCCAGTTTCGACGAATTTGAGGGGTATGATAAACGTGGAGAATTTTTTAAAGATTTGGTTAAAAAATTGGTAAATGGCAATGAGAAAAAATAGTAGTGTAAAAATTATCATATACATTATAATGCTTTGCGTGTTTGGGTTTTTAATGATTTATTGTGCTAGCAGTTATGGTGCAAGCGTGAAATATGGCGATGCTTTTTACTTTGTCAAGAAGCAAATTATTAGTTTTGTGATTGGTGTATTAGGCTTAATAGTGTTTAGTAAAATTGACTATCACAAATACTATAAGTTTCGATACTGGATTATCATCGTGTCGATTGTAATGCTTGCGCTTGTGTTTGTCCCTTTTATAGGTGTTACGTCAAATGGAGCAAGGCGTTGGATTGGATTTGGATTTTTCACAATTCAAAGTAGTGAGGTTGCAAAGTTTGGTTTTGTGATTTTTTCTGCTTGTTATATGAGCAAAAACTATGACAAGATGAAAACATTTAAGGGAATGCTCCCAGTACTTATTTCGGGCGGGTGTATATGTCTACTTATTCTCTTAGAACCAAATTTGAGCGTAACGTTATGTGTTGGAATGGTTATGATTGCGATGTTATTTGTGGGAGGTATAAAGTTTAAACATTTTCTGCTTATCGCAATTCCCGCACTGCTTATGGTGCCTGTGCTTATTATAATTGAACCATATAGACTTCAAAGGTTGACTGCGTTTTTAAATCCTTGGGCAAATCCAAAGGAAGAGGGGTTCCAACTTATCCAGTCGCTTTACTCGCTTGGCTCTGGCGGGCTTTGGGGAGTAGGACTATTTAATAGCAGGCAAAAGTTTTTGTTTTTGCCATTCAGCGAGAGTGACTTTATCTTCTCAATAGTTGGAGAAGAACTTGGTTTTGTGGGCTGTGTTTTGCTTTGCTTTGTGTATTTGCTACTTATTCGCGAGGGGATTAAAGTGGCACGCAATGCTTCCGACAGACTCGGTGCGTATCTTGCGTTTGGGGTGACTGCGGTTTTGAGTGCGCAGATGCTCATAAATGTTGCCGTTGTGACAGGCTCCATTCCGCCAACTGGCATTCCACTTCCATTTATCTCGGCAGGTGGAACAAGCTTAATAATGTTTTTGTGCGCGTTTGGAATAATCTTAAATGTGAGCAAGCAAAGCAGAACAAATTTTGTTGAAGTAAAAATAAACAAAACTCTATCTAAAACAACCTAAATTAAAAAAGAGCAGAGGCTAGACTCTGCTTTTTTAATCTATTTGAATCATTTGACTTTTTGCTTGGTTTTTGTTACATTATTTAAATAGAAAAAAAGGAGAATAATTTATGGTTCATAATATGAAATTAAGAGAAAAATATTTCAATATGATTAAAGATGGGGAGAAAATTTATGAAATTAGGTTGAACGACGAAAAAAGACAACTTATAGATGTTGGAGACATAATTGTTTTCAAAAAAGAACCAAATTTAATTGAAAAGATTGATACAATAGTTAAAGATTTAATATATTTTAATTCATTCAAAGAAATGGCAAAAACTCTTCCACTTGACAAACTGGGTTTTTCAAAAGAAAGTGTTGAGGAGGTTGTTGATATATATCACGAATTTTACACTGTGGTAGATGAAGCAAAATATGGAGTTCTTGCGATAAAAGTTGATAAAATTAATTAAGGAGAAAAATTATGCAAGGTAATAACGTTAAAGTCGTATCAATTAAGGAGTTGTTGAAGAGTGGTGCGAATAAAGATGAGTTATTAAATATTTGTGAAGAACTTTATGCGATGACTGATTTTATATGTGAGGATTATCCGAAACATAAATCATGGTTTTATCAGAAGCATTTGCCTGCGACATTTATACATGGGGCTGGAAGAGATAACATATTTGCTTATGATTAAGATAAAAATAAACAAAACTCAATTTAAAACAACCAAAACTAAAAAAGAGCAGAGCTTAGCCTCTGCTTTTTTAACTCTGTCAAATAATTGTCTTGTGGTTAAAAATGTGGTATAATGATTTTACTAGGAGAGGAAATAATGAGAGAAAAAAGAGACTTATACAACAAAAATGGTGAGTTGACAGGCTTAACATATTTTAAAGGTGACGAGGTCCCAAAGGGATATTATCCGATGGTTGTGATGATATGCTTGCAGAATAAAAAGGGCGAGTTTTTGATGCAAAAAAGAGTCCCAAGAAAAGGCGGAGATTGGGGTGTAACTGGAGGACACCCAAAGTCGGGCGAAACACCGGAGCAGGGTATTGTGACCGAAGTTAAGGAAGAACTTGGTTTTGACATTACTGGCATGCCGCTTGAGATTTTTTCGGAAGGCTGCGACGGAAAAGATTGCTTTAAAATGTACTATTTAAACATTGATTTAGATATTAAAAAACTAAAAATTCAAAAAGAAGAACTTACAGAGGTAAGATGGTTTTCGATGCAACAGCTTACAGAAATGACCAATAAAAAAATACTTAATCCCGACCAAATAGATTGTTTTGTGAAGTGCACAAATTATCTAAAAAACAAAAAAGACATGAGAAGTAGTAGATAATCATATGGGAAAGAAATACAAAATTGAGACATATTTACCAAGGGAATCTTTGGATAACGTTAGAAATGGGTTGTACTCGCATGGATTTGGCAGAGTAGGTAATTACGACTGCTGTATGTCGTGGTACGAAATAAATTCCTCGTGGCGTCCGATGAATGGCGCTCGTCCATATCTTGGCACGGTTGGCGAGATTGAGTACGCCCCAGAGTACAAGTTGGAGTTTAGGTGCGAGGAAAAGGATTTAAAACTTGCGGTTAAGGTTATTAAGGACAATCACCCGTATGAAGAGGTTTGTGTAAACATAATAGAACTAATTGACGCCAAAGACATTTAATAACCCACAAACAAAAGTCACCAGTATATGGTGGCTTTTTTGTTTGTGAAAAGCCAGGGGTTTGTGTTAAAATAATTTCAATAGAAAAATATTTGATGTTAATAGGGGTTTAAAAAAAATGGTCGATTATGCGGGAAACGACATAAAAGAGGGACAAGGGTGTTTGAGTTGTGCATATGTAAAACACGAGTTTTCTTTGCCGGCTGGAATGGCTTTTGAAAACGAGATGTTTACGCTTTCGCAAGATTGGGAACTTCCAATTGTGGGTTTTTTTGTGGTTACTCCAAAACGCCACGTGGAGAGTCTTGCCGAACTTTCCGACGCCGAGCGAAACGCGATGTTTACGCTTGTAAACGAGGCAATTAAAGTGCTAAAAAAGCATAATGTTTGTGAGTTTTATAATGTTATTTTTGAAGAAAAACCGAACAGGCATTTGCATATTTGGCTTATGCCAAGGCACGAGTGGTTAAAGGCGATGTTTGGCAATCCAACGAAACATATAAGTGAAATTTTTGACTACGCAAAATCGAATTTGCGGAACTATGAAAACTTTAAGAAGATACAAGAAACCACCGACATTTTAAAGAGAGAATTAAGTAAATTTGACTTGTAGAAATTATAATAGGATAGGAAATTATCCTATTTTTTGTATGTAAATATTGAAGTTTTAAAAGGGTGCAGTTGTAACAAAAAATGTGGGTGCTGGCATATATTAAATATGAGTTTTTGAAGTGCTATGCAAAAGGTTCAAAAAGTAACAAATAAAGGGAATAATCCATACAATAAAGTATGAAGGTTTTTTCGAGGTGAGTATGGATATATTACATATTGAGGGAGGGGAAAAACTGTATGGCGAATGTGAGATATCGTCCGCCAAAAATTCTTTGTTGCCAATTTTGGCTGGGAGCATAATGTGCGACGGGCAAGTTGTGCTAAATAAGTGCGCCTACTATACAGATGTTGAATATATGATAAAAATCCTTGCGAGTTTAGGGGCGGAATATGCCGACATTGACGGAGATTTGTTTTTAAACTTGAAGGACGCAGACAAGTTTTTTGTGGACGAAAGTTACACCAAAAAGGTGCGGTCGTCTATTTTTATGCTGGGACCATTGTTGTCGCGGTTTGGCAAGGCAAAAGTGGCATATCCTGGCGGGTGCAACATTGGCATAAGGCCGATTGATTTGCACCTAAAAGGGCTTAGAGAACTTGGCGTGAAAATTGAGGAAAAACACGGATACATTATCTGTGATGGCAAAAATATGAAGCCTACCACAATCCACCTAGATTTCCCAAGTGTTGGGGCGACCGAAAATCTAATGATGGCTAGTGTGTTTCTAAACGGCAAAACCACCATCACAAATGTTGCAAAAGAGCCGGAAATTGTGGATTTGCAGAATTTCTTAAACAAAATGGGTGCGCGTGTCGGAGGTGCTGGAACGTCGACCATCGAGGTGATAGGTGTTGACAAACTAAACAGCACAAAGTTCCAGCCAATTCCGGATAGGATAATTACAGGCACTTACATTATTGCGTGCGCGATGGCGGGCGGAACAATCTATCTTAAAAACACCTTACTAGAACATAATCAAGCGCTTGTGTCTAATCTAAGGCAGGCGGGGCTCAAAATATCGCAGAAAAAGGGCGTAACCAAGGTGAGCCGTGCGGGCAAACTAAAAAGCATTCCGCAAATTAGCACAATGCCGTATCCGGGATTCCCGACCGATTTGCAAAGTCAAACGCTAACGCTTCAAACCATAAGCAAAGGCACAAGTGTTATAAGCGAAAACTTATTTGAAACAAGGTACAAAATGTGCACCGAACTTATCAAAATGGGTGCCGACATTACGCTTAAAGACAAGACTGCTATTGTAAAAGGCGTGAGTAAGTTGTATGGCGCAAATGTGATAGCGAGCGACCTTAGAGGGGGTGCGGGACTGGTGCTTGCGGGGCTTTCGGCGGACGGATATACCACTGTTGAGGAAGCGCACCACATAGACCGTGGTTACTTTAAAATTGAAAATGATTTATCAAAACTTGGCGCAAAAATTACAAGAAAGGATAAATTGTTGTAACTTAGATTGCTTTTTTATTTGAGTTTTCTTTATTTTTTGCTATACTACTATTGTAATTTTGGAGAAATCATGAAAAATAAGCGCTTGGTTATTCTTTTATCGGTTTTTGCTTTTTTGGTGCTAATTGCAGTTTTGTGTAGCACTGTTTTTACTGTGCGCAAAGTTTCGGTTGAATGGAGCACGACTAAGGTTTTGTTTGACCACACCGACGCCGAAATTGTAGGCGACGTGAAAAAAGGTGAGAGCGTATTTTTGGTGGATAAGGCTTCCATAAAACAAACCTTGGAAGAGAAATACCCCTACCTAAAAGTGGTTTCGCTGGAAATAAAGTTCCCGAACCAACTTGTGGTTCACGCTTCCGAAAGGCAAGAATTATTTTCCATAAAAGTAAAGGACAATAGCCATTATATCTTGGACGGCGAGTGCAAGGTTTTAAGAAGCGCAACAGACGCGACCCTTAACGGAACAACGCCTGTTACTGTAAAAAATTTCACGTTTCCTGATGGGACGTTTGAGGTTTCAAAAGTTGCTGAAATGGGCTTTGTAAACAATGTATTAACAAACTTCGCCTCGGCGCTTAGCATAAACAAAAACGGCAGTGATTATGTGAAAAACAATGTGCAATATCTTGACATTGACGTGACCGGATACAATGAAAACCTAGAAATCAAAATGAGGGGTGTGACCGTAAAGGTTAACAAAATAACCTCAAAATTGCTTGAAAAACTTGAACTTGCTATTGCGACATTCGACCAACTTAGCGCTCCGGAAAAGGAAAGCGGTGTGATGACAGTGTACGAAGTTGCGGGCAAAGTTTTTGCTGAATATGCTTAAAAAATATGCTTTTCTTTTGAGAGGAGCATATTTTTATTTTTAGCGATTATAATTTGACTTAAAATCCGTTTGTTTATATAATAAATTAAGTATTTCTAGGAGATTTTTTAAGATGGCAGAAAAATTGAGCGCTGTTTTGGATTTTGGGTCGAAGAAGTTGACGATGCTTGTGGGCAAGAGGGTTGTAAACAACAACCTTTCTATTTTAGCAAGCAGTGACCTAGACTATGCGGGTTTTATGGACGGCGAGTTTTTGGAACCAAACCAACTTAAAGCCGATATTTCCGCTGTGTTAAAGGCGATAAATTCGGAGATGAAACACCCAGTAACAAGGCTTTTTGTGGGAGTTCCTGCGGAGTTTTGCGTGGTGACATCAAGAGGAATTGAAAAAAACTTTTTCAAGCACACCAAGATTACACAAGAAAAAGTGGACGATTTGTTTTTGTCGATGGATAAAAACCTTAATAATGAGACCCATTCGATTATAAATGTCTCTCCGCTTTGCTATGAACTTGACGGCACGAATCGCACAAACAATCCTGTTGGGGCGTATGCGAAAACGCTTAAAGCGTATGCGTGTGTTATTTTGGCTGAAAATCGATTTATCGATATGGTTAACGGTATTTTGAAAGAATTGGGAGTGGTTGACATTGAGTATGTTTGTTCGGCTCTTGCTGTAGCCACGTCGCTTGTGCCAAGCGAGGAGCGAAACGATGGTGTACTTATTTTAGATGTTGGATATCTTACAACCTCGCTATCGTACGCTGTGGGAGAGGGGTTGTTTGAACTCGACACATTCCCGCTAGGTGGCGGTCAAATTACCGCCGAGATAAGCGAAAAACTTGATTTGCCGTTCTCGGTTGCGGAGCAAGTGAAACAGCAGTTGTTGGTTACACTTAGACCTACGGGGCTCGATTACTACGAAGTGTTTAAAAACGGAAAACTTGACAAGGTGACTGCCGAGAAAGCAAACATTTCAGCGTTAAAACAAATTGACGAAATAATTGACGCGGTTAAGGAAAGATTAGACAGCAATTTTGATGTGAAAGAATACGAAAGTGTGTATTTGACGGGTGGCGGACTAGCATACCTAAAGGGCATTCAGTATTATTTAGGCAAAAAACTTGGCAGAAAAGTCGAGATTTTGGAGCCAAAACAGGTAAAATTTGCAAAACCAGATTTGGCAAGTGTTGTTAGTTTGCTTGACACGGCGCTAAAAATGGAAGATAATTAAGTGTAGGGAGAATTGCTATGGATTACGAAAATTTTAGTCAGATTTGCAACATTAAAGTTATAGGAATTGGCGGTGGCGGAAACAACGCCGTTAACCGAATGGTAAACGCCAACATTAACTCCGCAGAATTTGTTGCTGTTAATACAGACAAGCAGGCACTACTTATGAGTAGGGCAAAACACCGCATTCAAATCGGCGAAAAACTTACTCGTGGGCTTGGTGCTGGTGCTGACCCAGACGTTGGTGCGAAGGCTGCCGACGAAAGCAGGGCTGTTTTGAAAGAAATGCTAGAAGGCACAGACCTTGTGTTTATAACTGCTGGTATGGGTGGCGGAACTGGTACTGGTGCTGCTCCGGTTGTGGCAAATATTGCAAAAGAGATGGGCATTCTTACTATCGCCGTTGTGACAAAACCTTTTAGTTTTGAGGGTCGCCGTCGTATGGAAAATGCGGAGAGAGGCATTAAAGAACTAAAAAGTTGTGTAGATACACTTGTGGTTATTCCAAACGAAAAACTGCTTAAAATCGTTCCTAAGGGAACAGCAATCGTTGAGGCGTTTAGAACAGCCGATGACGTGCTAAGACAAGGTATTCAAGGCATAAGCGACCTAATCGTTACACCAAGCCTTATCAACTTGGACTTTGCCGATGTTAAGACAATTATGAAAAACAAAGGTCTTGCGCATATGGGCTTGGGGCGTGGAAAAGGCGAAAACCGCACAATTGAGGCTGTTAGACAAGCAGTTAGTAGTCCACTTCTAGAAACTACAATTGAAGGCGCAACAGGAATTATCCTTAATATCAAGGGTGGCTTAGACCTTACTCTTGAAGAGGTTTATGAAGCCGCTGACCTTGTAAAAGAGGTTGTTGACCCTACATGTAACATCATCTTCGGCTCTGGCATTGAAGAGGATATGGAAAATGAGGTTGAAATCACAGTTATTGCTACTGGATTTAGCGGAACAACCTTGCAAGACGATATGAAAAAAGAAGTTATTAGAAGCGTATCTAGCGACATTGAAAAGGCAAACGATTATGTAAATCGCGAGATGAATAGAGTGGAAGAACTTTACGATGAGCCAGAACAGTCAGTTGAGGAAGAACAAGAGGAAGAAATTGACGACGAGGACATTCCTCCATTCCTAAGGAAAATTAAGAAAAACAGATTTTAAAATATATAATACCAAATTACAAAAAACGACAAAAATCGGCTGAAAATAGCCGATTTTTTTGTGTTTGCATAGTACTTAAATGTGGAAAAAATGGATATTTTTTTGCGGATTCCTTTGTGTATGTTTTTTGCACTTTTTCAATTTAATGCGGTGTTATATTTTTTACAATCTTATTTTAAGTTTGGAAAGTGCTATAAAAAATAAATAACCAATAAAACTACATTTTAGTAAAAATTAAGCGTAAATCCTACTTTTTTTTGTCGTTAGAAAAGTTGAAAAAAATACAAGCAAAAAATATAATTTTAGTATGGAAATATATATCGAATATTTGTTGCTTGACAACCTTATAATCAATATGCTTATCATCATTTTTTCGGGATTTTTAACGGGTGGAAAGTACAAAAAACTAAACATTTTTTTAAGTGATTTGTTTGGCACAACTTGCGCAGTTTTTATGCCACTTATATCGTTAAACGCTGGAATTTTGGTTTTGATTAAAGTTGCTGTGGGTGTGATAATGGTGGGAATGCTAAAAAAATACGCCCATTTTAAGGAATTTTTCCTAACGACGATAGTGTTTTACACCATAACATTCTTGTTTGGAGGGGTATGCTATGGAGTAAACGAAATGTTTGGAATTGGGCTTAAAAATGGGCAGTTGGTCGTTAATAGTTATATGTTCCCCGTAAGCCTATTTTGCTTGTTTGCAAGCGGATACTTTTATTTACTCTTTTGGCTTATTAAGTATTTTAGACGTAAAAATAAATTGCAAAATTTGTACTTTGATGTGACTATAAAGCTTAACGACAAACTTCATTTTTTGCGCGGTTTTTTGGATACGGGCAACAAACTTGAATGCGATGGCGACAATGTTATTTTGGTGCCTATGAGGGTGTTTTTGAAAGAATTTAGGGAATATCCGATTGAAAAAATTGTAGTAAATCCAAAGTATTTGCAAGTGAAAACGGTGGGCGAAATGGACGAAATTGTTGTGGTGGACGTGGACGAAATAAACATAAAAAACAACGAAAAAAACATTACTATGCAAAACATTAAAATAGGGCTTAGTAAACAGGGTTTTAGCAGTGATTTTGAGTGCTTGCTTGGGTGTGAGATGTTAAGGGGGTAAGGAGTTGAAATTATTTAATATTTTAAAAAAGTTTTTATCTTTTAATCCGTTTTTGACCGAAGAAAATATTGTGGAATATTTGTGCTCGGGAGAAGCATTGCCAAGCGCTTTGACTGATGAGGAGGAAGCGGAAATATTGCTTGAAATGGAGACGCGTGAAGAGTGGGCGAAACAACAACTTATTGAACATAATTTGCGACTTGTGGTGTATATCGCCAAAAAATTTGAAAGTTCTGACGCGGACATTGAGGACCTTATAAGCATAGGAAGTGTGGGGCTAATTAAGGCAATCAACTCATTTAAGCCAGATAAAAATATAAAAATAGCGACCTATGCAAGTAGGTGTATTGAAAATGAAATACTAATGTATTTAAGAAAAATAAGCAAATATAAGCGCGAAATAAGCATTGACGAACCACTTAATGTGGATAGTGAAGGGAACGAACTAAACCTAACCGACCTTATTTCCGATGACAAGTATGTGCCACAGGACGACCTAGATAATCGCGTGGAAAAACAACTTTTATGGAAAATCTTAAATAAACTTAACCCGCGAGAGAAGGAAATAATGGTTATGCGTTACGGGCTAAATGGCAAAGATGAGATGACACAAAAAGAGGTCGCAAGCGACCTTGGAATTAGCCAGAGTTATATAAGCAGGCTGGAAAAGAAAATTTTAAGCAGAATTCGCAAAGAAATGATGAAAATTTAAGTACTATGCAAAACTCCACTATTTGGCTATAACACGCTAGTTTTTGCTAACGATTATGCCACTTTCTGACAAAAACTGACAGTATAAAAACATTTTACTTGGTTAACCTATACATAACAACTTCAAGGAGTGTTTTTGTATGAGTGGAAAAGTGGAAATCACCGGAATAAATACGGCGAGTTTGCCAAAATTATCGGGCAAAGAACAACTGGCACTTATGGAACGACTTAAAGCGGGCGACAAAGAGGCGCGAGATGAATTTGCGGTTTGCAATATGAGGCTAGTGCTTAGTGTTGTACAGAGGTTTAAGGGGCGAAAGGAAAATATCGATGACATCTTCCAGGTGGGCTGTGTTGGGCTTATGAAGGCGATTGACAACTTTGACATGAATTTGGGTGTTAAGTTTTCGACCTACGCCGTGCCGATGATAATAGGTGAAATCAAAAGGTTTTTAAGAGATACGAATAGCATAAGAGTAAGCCGAAGCCTAAGAGATATTGCATACAAGACATTAAAGGCTAGGGAAGAACTTATGCGGGATTGTTTGGACGAACCTACTATCGACCAAATCGCAAAACACCTCGACCTACCTGAGAGGGAAGTGGCTATTGCAATGGAAGCCATATCCGATCCAGTTTCCCTTTCCGACCCAGTGTATAACGACGGCGACGACACAATTTATCTTATGGACCAAGTGGGCGACGACCGAGTAAGTGAAGAAAAATGGGTGGAGCACCTTAATCTAAAGGAGGCATTAAAACACTTAGACGAACGTGAAAAAGAAATTGTAAACTTGCGCTACTTTGTAGGAAAAACGCAAATGGAAGTTAGCGAAGAAATTGGCATAAGCCAAGCTCAAGTAAGTAGACTCGAAAAAAACGCCATCGCTGAAATCAAAAAGAATTGTATGTAAAAAATAGCCCCGCAAAAATTACGGGGTTATTTTTTTATTATTACTTGTATCAGTGTAATCTTTATACGCTTAAATCCGACTAAATTATACAATATTAAAAATCTCCAATATAATGTTAATATATTATATAATAAAGTTTATTCAAAAAAATTATTGACATATATAATATTTTGTGCTAAACTGGTGCCACTTGCGAGTTTTTCAAAAATTTAATAATGGAGGTTATATGGAGATAAAAGACAAATCTTCAACGACAAACTCCGTCGTACCAAAGAAAAACATTTTTGAGGCAGAAAGTAATCATCTAGCGGGTGTGGTGCAAGTTATGGACGGTCTGATTGACGACTTGAACAAGTCCAATGACGACTACAAACAAAGCATTAAAGACACCCAAGACTATTTGGCAAACAATATGGTTGACCCACAAGAGTTGGACAATTTGATGCAAATCATCAACAACACCGACCTTAACATCGCAAACAACAACAACTGGATTGCTAGGTATCGCAAACAGCGAAATAATCCTTACTTTTCCAAAATTGTGTTTACCGATGACCAAGGGGACAAAGAGTTTTACATCGGGCTAAAAGATATTTATCAGCACGGTGTAAACTATGTGCTTGACTGGCGTGCACCAATAAGTTCGCTTTACTACTATTCAAACCTAGGCAAGGCGCACTATATGGCACCGCTAGGACAAATCGACGTTGACCTAAAAACCAAAAGGCAGTTTAGGATAAACGAGGGCAAGTTAAAGTTTTACATCGACACCGATTCGCAGGTTAGCGACCAAGCGTTGCAGGACGCGCTTAGTGAAAACGCTTCCAGTTATATGAAAAACATTGTTCAGACCATTCAAGAAGAGCAGGACAGGATAATAAGGGAAGATGTTAATGCCACAGTTGTCATAAACGGAATCGCAGGTTCGGGCAAAACGTCTATTGCAATGCATCGTATAGCGTACCTTCTATACGCCAACAAGGAAAAGCTTAAAAACGAAAACGCGATGATAATTTCGCCAAACTTGCTATTTAGCAAATACATAAGCCAATTGTTGCCAGAACTAGAAGAGGAAAACGTTGCGACAAAACCGCTTGTGGGAAGCCTTATGAAAATTGCAAAAGTTTTGAAGGTTGAGAAAAAAGAAAACCTTATTGAGGAAATCTTAAATTGCAATGACAAGCGATATAAGGAAATTCAAGATAAATATTCCTTTGAATACTTCCTTAAAATGAAAAAATACCTTTGCGACTACAACGAACACATTAGGGATACGCTTTACGATTTGACCCATGTGTATCTCGAAGAGCAAAACGCTAAACGCAAAAGCGATGTTGAAGTTTTTGCTGACACGCAGGAAATCACACCGCAAAGAATTAAGGATTTGTATTACATAAGCAAAGAGCACCCCGAAGACATTGACGGAAGTTTGATTTTAACGGTGCAGAGGATAGCAAGTTTTTATTACTACTTCGACACGCCAGCAAAACAACGCGCCATTGCTCGTAAAATCTACAACGATGTTATGAGAAAATCGTACTTTAAGGATCTTTACAACGATTTCTTAAAGAAAAACGGATACAAAGAACTTCCTAATGATATTATTCCATACGAAGACCTATCAGGACTAGCATATTTTGCGATGAACCTTATTGGTGGCGAAAAGGAAGAATATGTAAAGCACTTGTTTATTGATGAAATGCAAGACTACGATGCGACGACCCTTGCGATTATCAAGAGGCTTTATCCGGAAGCCAACTTTACAATTGTAGGCGACTTCGAGCAAAACCTTATGATAATTGGCGACAACAAAGAAGCACTCAAATACAATTTCCCGACCGCAAAGTTTTACGACCTTTATACCAGTTATCGTAGCACCAACAACATTGTCGATTTGGGATTTGCAATTCTTGGCACACCAAAACCAAAGCAGGCGATGGTCAGAGACGGCAAACAACCTGCGATTGTGAAATGCGCGTCTACCGAAGAGAGGTTTAAAAAGATTAACGACGACCTTAAAGCCCAGTTAAAACAAAACCGCAGAGTAGCAATTCTATGCAAAACCAAAAAGGAAGCCGAACTTGTGGCAAAGTATGTAAAAGACGCAACACTTATACTGGAAGAGACCAATGAGGCGTTGTTTGATGCAAAAGTAATCATTACGACAACATATTTCAGTAAAGGTTTGGAGTTTGATGCCGTAATCGTGCCAGACGTGAGCGAAGAAAACTTCTGCCGCATTCAAGACAAGCAAAACTTGTATGTTGCTGTCACCCGTGCGTTGCACGAGGTTAATATGTACTACGAGGGGAGTCTTACTCACTTTATTCCATCTAAGTACGAAAACATGAAATAGTATTCAATTCAAATTAACCGCTTTAAAATGAATTTAAGTTTTAGAGCGGTTTTTTGATTTTTAAGGAGAGTAGGGGTGGCGGTTTTTGATGATTTTAAGGTTAAAAAAGAAAAATTTTAAAAGTTTTTGAAAGAATTTTCTGCTGAATTTTATATTATTGGAGTAAAAATTTGCAAAAATTGGGCTGGTTTTGGGGTGTAAAAAGTGCCATTCTGGAAACACACGGAGCGGTGGGGTAAAAATTGCCAAAAAAAAATTAAAAAAACTAAAAAAAAGTGTTGACGGGGGTATTTAGAAGTGGTAAACTAACGTTGCATTCAATCAAGGAAGACAAAATGATTGATATGCAAGTACATTGACAACTACATATTTTCTAGTAAATCAAATATCATATATTTGAGAAAACGAATACGAGTATAGTATATAATTTTTATTTATTTAAAAGTTTTACAATACGAGTAATACGAATAATTCACAAAAATAATTTGTAAACCGTTTTTATATTAAACCAAGAATCGACGAAAATACGATCAAGCGAAAAAGAGCGTATGGTGGATGCCTTGGCACTAGACGCCGATGAAGGACGTGATAAGCTGCGAAAAGCTACGGGGAAGAGCAAATATCTTATGATCCGTAGATATCCGAATGTGGAAACACACCACAACTAATCTTGTGGTATCATAACATGAATACATAGTGTTATGAGGGGAACCTGGGGAACTGAAACATCTAAGTACCCAGAGGAAAAGAAAGTAAATTAACGATTACCTAAGTAGTGGCGAGCGAACGGGTAAGAGCCCAAACTTAACATAGCAATATGTTAAGGGTTAGGACCTGCAATAAAGTGAAATGCATAAACATAGATGAAGATGTTTGGAAAGGCGAGCGACACAGGGTAAAAGCCCCGTAATCGAAATGTTAATGTTATCACGAGCAGTGTTCCAGAGTAGCACCGAGCACGAGGAATTTGGTGTGAACGAGCGAGGACCATCTCGTAAGGCTAAATACGATCTAGTGACCGATAGTGTACCAGTACCGTGAGGGAAAGGTGAAAAGAACCCCGGGAGGGGAGTGAAAAAGAACCTGAAACCATATGTTTACAAACGGAGGAAGCGTTATAGCGACCTCGTACTTTTTGTAGAACGGGCCAGAGAGTTACGGTATGTAGCGAGGTTAAGTGATTAAGTCACGGAGCCGAAGCGAAAGCGAGTCTGAATAGGGCAAAATTAGTTGCATGCTGTAGACCCGAAACCGGGTGACCTATCCATGTGCAGGTTGAAGCAGGGGTAATACCCTGTGGAGGACCGAACCCACGTCTGTTGAAACATCCGGGGATGACATGTGGATAGCGGAGAAATTCCAATCGAACCGGGAGATAGCTGGTTCTCCTCGAAATAGCTTTACGGCTAGCCTTTGAGTTTAAATATATGGGGGTAGAGCACTGAATGAGTGCGGGGGCTTCACGGCCTACCAAGCTTTATCAAACTTCGAATACCATATATTATATATCAAGGAGTCAGACAGTGTGAGATAAGTTTCATTGTCAAAAGGGAAACAGCCCAGATCTACAACTAAGGTCCCAAAGTTCATGTTAAGTGGTAAAGGATGTGCAACTGCTAAAACAATCAGGATGTTGGCTTAGAAGCAGCCATTCATTAAAAGAGTGCGTAATAGCTCACTGATCGAGTGGTAGTGCGCCGAAGATGACCGGGGCTAAAACATGACACCGAAGTTTAGGGATAGATTTATTTCTATCGGTAGAGGAGCAATGTGTATTTGGGCAGAAGCGTAACCGTAAGGGAGCGTGGACTATACACAAGAGAGAATTCTGGCATGAGTAGCGAGATTGGGGCGAGAACCCCCAACGTCGAATGAGCAAGGTTTCCTGGGGAAGGCCAGTCCTCCCAGGGTAAGTCGGGACCTAAGCCGAGGGCGAAAGCCGTAGGTGATGGACAACAGGTAGATATTCCTGTACCGCCGTACATTGATTAAGAGCGATGCAGTGACACAGTAGGATAGTGGATCCGCGGGGATGGAAATCCGTGGTTAAATCATGAGGCTAGCATGTAGTTAAGTACGCATGTTGTTAGGCTGGGTGATGATGAGGAGTGAAATTTAGTAACGAAGTCCACAAGTTCACACTGGCGAGAAAAACTGCTAAGTAAATGTAAGGTGCCCGTACCGCAAACCGACACAGGTGCTCAGTATGAGTAATATAAGACGAACGGAATAACCATTGTTAAGGAACTCGGCAAAATTACCCCGTAACTTAGGGAGAAGGGGTGCCTATGGCAACATAGGCCGCAGTGAAGAGGCCCAAGCAACTGTTTACCAAAAACACAGGTTTCTGCTAAAGCGCAAGCTGAAGTATAGGAGCTGACGCCTGCCCGGTGCTGGAAGGTTAAGGGGAAGTGTTCGGAAGACGAGTTAAATCTATTCCAAAGCATTGAACTTATGCCCCAGTGAACGGCGGCCGTAACTATAACGGTCCTAAGGTAGCGAAATTCCTTGTCAGGTAAGTTCTGACCCGCA